>UQPB01000010.1 GCA_900542835.1 uncultured Pelosinus sp.
GCTAAAAGCGGCCATTGGCGAGCCGCTCCTGCGCCGCTTGATGGCCTGGCGAGACAATTTTTTGTCAGGCAAGGCGACGGCGAGAGGCATACCGACAGTATGGCGAACGCGGTACGCTTGATCCCCGCTTGTTCCCTGCCTGCGCGTTTGGTATACTATATAATGATGTTAGAATCAGGAGGGATTTGATGGGCTCGACAATTGGTCTCCTGCTTGCCGGATTTGCGGCCTACTGGGTATATACTGACGCGAAATCACGCGGCAACAGCCGGTCTTACTGCCTGCTCTGGGCCGTGGGGACGTTTGCCGTATTGTTTATTTTCCTGCCGTTGTATCTCTTGTTCGGGCGTAAAGCGCCAAAACGCGAGCAGCCGGAGCGGCTTCAGGATCCCAATACGATCGATGTGGAAGCCACCGCGGTGGCGGAGGCGGATATGACCTGCCCGATGTGCGGCAATCCGTCGCGGGAAGCCGACCAGTACTGTTCTGCCTGCGGTAATGCGCTTAAGCCGCGCTGCGGCAATTGCGGCCGGCCGCTGCAGCGTGAATGGACGGAATGCCCCGACTGTCAAACGCCCGTTGGGCAGAAATAGTCAAAAGCTGTTTTAACATAGTTTTAACCTGCGCATAACCATAAAAGTGCCGGCAAGTGGTATCATCTGATTAAAACAATTGTCCCGGAACAGCCGGCCTGACCCCAAGGCAGGCACGGCGGGACAATTCATAATGAATATTTGCCGGCTGGCCGTGTGTGCCAGGGGTGTAAGCTGTTCTGTGCGCGGAACAGCTTTTTGCTTTGCGGCGGCGGCACTGCCGCTGCCGGCAAAGCAAAAAACGGCAGCCGGTGGTACAGAAGGGCGGCGGTGCGTAACGATCGGAGAGAGGAAAAATTGCGGTCAAGGGAGAAGCATTCTATAGAGAATGCTTCTCATATCATCGCGGCTTTGCGACGGCGGTCGATGCCCCGGCAGATATAAAGCCAATTCCAAGGTGAGTATGCTATAGTGAAAAACATGCGCCGCATTCCGGCAGTTATTGTGTTGCGCCATCGCCGGAGCGGCAGGGAGGCGGAAGAGTGAGAATAAAAATCCTGCTTATTGCATTAGCCGTATTGTCTAATTTACTGTTACCGGGAAAAAGCTATGCCCTTTCTCTGCAAGAGTGCATTGACAGTGCGTTGACGCTGCACCCCGATTTAAACGCGGCTGCCGGCAGGCTTGACGCCAAGCGGGCGGCGATCGGTCAGGCCGAGGCAGACCGGAAATGGCAGTTTTCCGCGTCGTCGTCCTATACGCGCAGCGGCGGCGACCAGGACTCCGGCGGCGCCTACAGCAACAAGCTTAAGGCCGAACAGCTTTTGTATGACTTTGGCAAAAGCGGGCTGAAAGTGAAAGCGGCTGAAGTCAGCCAGGAGGCAGCCGCTGCCGACTATCTCACCGCCAGGGATACCGTGATTGCCGATGTCAGGGAGGCCTATTACAGCCTGAACCAGGCAGTGCGGCAAACCCGGGTGGCGGCAACCCGTTATGACAATTACCGTAAACGGCTTGAATGGGCCGAGGCCTATTATGAGGCGGGTACTAAGGCCAGAATTGAAGTAACTAAGGCCCGGGCCGACCTGGCTAACGCCAAACTGGATCTGGTCAAGGCTCAGTCTGAGGTGGCGGCGTCTGAGGCTGAACTGGCGTCGGCCATGGGACAACCGCTGCTGCGGCTTGACAGTGTGGATGATGCTCTGGCTTATCAGGCTTATGAAATCACACTGGAACAGGCGCTGGCGCGCGCGCTGGATACGCGTCCGGAACTGACAGCTTCCCGCAAGAATGTCGAGTATGCCCAGTTGAATCTTGCACTGCAGAAAAAGGGCATGGCCGGCAGTGTCAGTACCAGTGCTGATTATGGTTTTTCCGGATCGGCGCCGTTTGACGACCGGGGCTGGAGCGCCGGCGTCTCGCTGGCTTTTCCGCTGGGAGACGGCGGCTTGACGAAAAGCAAGATCAGCGGCGCGGCGGCGGAGTTGGCTACCGCTGCCGCCGAGCAGGGCAGTCTGGAAAATGCGGTCAGGCTTTCCGTCCGCAAAACCTGGGAAGCGCTTAAGAGCGCCCGGGAAGCCTTAACGGCGGCGCTGGCTTCCGAGACCGAGGCTCAGGAAACCCTTGACCTGGCCAATGCCCGTTATCAGGCCGGTGTTGGCGACAGCCTGGAAATATCGGATGCGGTCGAGACCTACGCCACGGCGCAGACGGCGACTGTTTCCGCGCTCTATCAGTATCAACAGGCCCGGCTCGAACTGGAGAAAGCAATGGGAGGATTAGCGGATGAACTTGATCAGTAAGCGGCTGTTTCGCTACAAATGGCTGCTGCTATGCCTGGCTGTATTGCTGGCAGCCGGTTACTTCGGCCTTAAACGCGACAGTAATGAAATTCAGTATAAAACGACAGCGGTGCAGCGTGGCAGCATCCGTGCCGTCATTCAGGCCACCGGCTCGCTGGAGGCGGTGGAAAAGGTAGATGTCGGTACCCAGATTTCAGGCACGATTGCCCAGATCTATATCGATTATAACAGCGCTGTCAAACAGGGACAGCTGATTGCGGAAATTGACTCCGCCACTCAGGAGACGGAAGTGGCGCAGGCCAGCGCTAATCTGCTTGCCGCCAAAGCGGATTTGCGCAATGCCGAAGCCGTGCTGGACAAGGCGGCCAAAGCCTTGAACCGGACGCGGCGGCTGGCGGCCAAGGATTTGGTCGCCACTGCCGACGTCGATGCCGATGAGAGCTCTTACCTGACGGCAGAGGCTCAGGCGGCATCGGCCCAGGCGAAGATTGAGCAGTATGAAGCGGCTTTGGCAAAAGCAAAGCTGAACTTAGGCTATACCAAAATCTATTCACCGGTTGACGGCGTCGTTGTCGCTAAAAGCGTCGAAAAAGGACAGACGGTTGCGGCCAGCTATTCCACGCCCAGTATTGCCGAGATCGCCAGAGACCTAAAACAGATGCAGGTTGCCGTCAGCGTCGATGAAGCCGATATTGGCGGCGTTAAGCAGGGGCAGAAGGCGGAATTCAGTGTCGATGCTTACGCTGACAGAAAGTTTTATGGCGAAGTCACCCAGGTGCGACTCTCGCCAACCACCAGCGACAATGTCGTCACCTACACCGTCATTGTGACCGTCGCCAATCCCGATGGAATCCTGCTGCCCGGAATGACCGCCAATGTCGCCCTGATTGTGCAGCAAAAAGATAACATTCTGTTTGTTCCTAACTCGGCATTTCGCTTTAAGCCGGTAGACGCAAACGCCGCCCTGGTCGATCAGGGACCGCCAGGCAAAGCGACGGTAGCTGAAGTAACGGCACCGGCTGTTTATATCCTGGATAAAAAGGCGCCGCTGCAGCGGCAGGTGGAAAAGGGCATCAGCGACGGACAGAATACCGAGGTCGTTTCCGGTCTGGAGGAAGCGGAGCAGGTGATTATCGGCATTCTGGTCGCAAAAGAAGGTACGTGATATGGCGTTAGTCGTACTAAAGGATATCCGCAAGAGCTTTATGGTTGATGAGGAGGAAATGGAAATCCTCCATGGCATTAACCTATCGGTGGAACGCGGCGAGTTTATTGCCATGATGGGACCGTCCGGATCGGGCAAATCCACCACCATGAACCTGCTGGGCTGTCTGGATAAGCCCACCGCCGGCAGCTATTGGCTGGATGGCGAGGATACGGGAGTCCTGACGCCGCAGCAGCTGGCCGGCGTCCGCAATCACAAAATCGGCTTTGTGTTCCAGGGCTTTAACCTGTTGCCAAAAACGAGCGCGCTGGAAAATGTGGAATTGCCGCTGCTGTACGCCGGTGTGCCGCGCCAGGAGCGTCGCGACAGGGCGATAGAGGCGCTGACGGCAATGGGCCTGGCGGCCAGATTGCACCACCAGCCGTCCCAGCTGTCGGGCGGGCAGCAGCAGCGGGTGGCGATTGCCCGCGGCATTGTCAACAAAGCGCCGATCCTGATGGCGGATGAACCGACAGGAAACCTTGATTCGAAAACCAGTGATGAAATCATGGAACTGTTTGTCCGGCTGAACAAGGACATGCATATCACCATTATTCTTGTCACCCATGAGCCGGATGTAGCGGCTTATGCCGATCGCCTCATTCATTTTAAGGATGGCCGGATTATTAAAGATGAAAGGGCGGATAGGCAATGATTTCTGCAGCGGATATTTTCAGGGCCGCGATTAAGGCCTTATACCGGAATAAGGTCCGGTCGATGCTGACCGCTTTGGGGATTATTATCGGTGTGGCTGCCGTTATCGCCGCTTTTGCCGTCGGCCAGGGCGCCAATAAAAGCATTGACGATCAGATCGCTTCCTTTGGCAGCAACTTTATTATCGTATTCCCCGACCGCTCGGCCATGTCTGCCACCGGCAACACCCGCTACCTTACAATGGGCGACGCGGAGGCGATTGAACGCGAGGTGTCCGGCATTGAGGCGGTTGCCCCGGTTGTCGACGCATCCGCCACACTGATCTACGGCAATACCAACTGGAGCAGCAGCGTCACCGGCAGCACTCCCTCCTACGCCAGCGTCCACGACTGGAGCATTGCCAAAGGCCGTGGCCTGATCGACAGCGATGTCCGCCAGGCCGCCAAGGTGGCTATCATTGGTCAGACAGTCGCCGACAAATTGTTTTTCAACGAAGATCCGCTGGAAAAGTCGGTCAGGATTAACAAAGTACCGTTTACCGTTGTCGGTGTTTTTGCCGCCAAAGGCCAAAATACGATGGGCAATGATCAGGACGATTTCGTATTGGTGCCGGCCACAGCGGCGCAAAGCCGGCTGGTCCGTTCCAGCACGCCGGGAAAAATCGGCATGATTTTCATTAAAGGCGTATCTATGAATTCGCTGCAGTACATCCAGAACGAGACAGAGGCGCTGCTGCGCGAGCGCCATAAGATCAGGGCCGGCGAGGCGGACGACTTTGCCGTCCGCAATATCAGCCAGATGCTGGAGGCGCGGCGCAAGACGACAACGATCATGTCGATGCTGCTGGGCTCGATCGCGGTTATCTCGCTGGTAGTGGGCGGCATCGGCATCATGAACATCATGCTGGTATCGGTTTCGGAGCGGACCCGTGAGATCGGCATCCGCATGGCTGTCGGCGCCAGGGCGGAGGATATCCGGCTGCAGTTCCTGCTAGAAGCGTTTGTGCTGGCGATGGTGGGCGGCGTGCTTGGCATTCTGATCGGCGTTGCCGCCGGCTATATGCTGGCAGCCTTCACCCAGGCCCCGCCGATATTTACCGTTTCTTCCATCGTGCTGGCCTTTGTCTTCTCCGCAGCCGTCGGCATTGGCTTTGGCTATTATCCCGCCTATAAGGCCTCCTGCTTAAACCCGATTGACGCTTTGAAGCACGAATAGCAGGTCCGGCTTGCTGCGTCCGGGGCCGGGACGCAATCTTGGTCTGGCTGATTTTGCTTAAGTTATTGACAAAGCGCCAGGCAATTAGTACAATAACAGCAATAACCGAATAGACAAAAGTGAAGATGGAAAAAAGTAAATGTATGCTTGCCGTACAGAGAGCTGATGGTTGGTGGAAATCAGCCGGTGGTATAGATTGAAGTTCATTCCTGAACTGCGAGGCTGAAACAACAGTAGGCCGAGCCGGGGTGGCAGTCGTTATTGTGCCGGAAGTTGATCTGATTGAAGATTATTAGGGTGGTACCGCGGAGATTTCCGTCCCTTGCGGTAGCGCCCTTTTTATTTTTGACGGATAACTAGGGTGGTACCGCGATGCACGTCCGTCGTCCCTTGGCCGGGACGATTTTTTATGAAAAAGGATGTGTAAGACCTATGATGAAAAATGTGCGACAGCAGAAAATGATCGCCTTGGCGCTGGGGGCCTTGCTGACGGCTGGCGTTGTCGCCGGCTGCGGCGGCAAGCAGGAAACGGCAGCAAAGGCGGACGCGGTGAAGCGGATCGGTGTATTGCAACTGGTGCAGCACGGGGCGCTGGACGCCGCCAACAAGGGCTTTGTCGACGGGCTTGCCGCCAAAGGCTATAAAGACGGCGAAAACATCAAAATCGATCAGCAGAATGCCCAGGGCGACCAGTCGAACCTGAAGACGATCAGCCAGCGGTTTGTCAATAATAAAGTGGATCTCATCTACGCGATTGCGACGCCGGCGGCGCAGTCGGTCGCCAATGAGACGAAAACGATCCCGGTGGTCGGATCGGCGATTACCGACTATGAGAAGGCGAAGCTGGTGCAAACCAATGCCAAGCCTGGCGGCAATGTAACCGGCACCACCGACTACATTCCGCAGCAGCAGCAGATCGACCTGGCGTTAAAGCTGCTGCCGCAGGCGAAAACGGTGGGAGCGCTGTATACGTCCAGCGAGGCGAATTCGCAGGTTCAGGTCCAGGCGATGAAAGCCTATGCCGCGGAAAAGGGCCTGACGGTTGTCGAGGCCACAGTCACAAGCGTCAACGATATCCAGCAGGCGATTCAGAGCCTGATCGGCAAAGTTGACTTCATCTACTGTCCAACCGACAATACGATCGCTTCGGCGATGGCCAATATCGCCAAGGTTGCGATACCGGCGAAGCTGCCGGTGTTTGTCGGCGACGAGACGATGGTCAGGACTGGCGGCACGGCGGGTATTTCCGTGGATTTCTATAAGCTTGGCTTCCAGTCGGGCGAAATGGCGGCCGATATTCTGGCAGGCAAAGCCAAACCGGCGGATATGCCAATCGCTGTTCAGAAGGAAGCGAAGCTCATTGTCAACGCAGAGGCCGCGAAAGCGATTGGCCTGACGATACCGGAAGATCTTTTGCGACAGGCGAAATAGGGACACACTGCGCTGCGGAAGCGTCCGGCCCGCTTCCGCAGCGGCAGCTGCGCGTCCGGCCGGCAATATAGGGAGGAAATACTGAATGAATGATTTGGTCATTTCGACTATAGCCCAGGGCCTGCTTTGGGCCGTGATGGCTATCGGCGTATATCTGACGTTTCGTACGCTGCAAATTGCCGATTTAAGCGTTGAGGGCACTTTTCCGCTGGGCGCCGCGGTTGCCGCGGTGCTGCTGGAAGGCGGCGGCAATCCTGTGACAGCGATTCTGGCGGCAGGCGTTGCCGGCATGCTGGCGGGCGCGGCTACCGGCCTGCTGCACACCAAGCTGAAGATACCGGCGTTACTGGCCGGCATTTTAACAATGATTGCCTTGTATTCGGTCAACCTGCGGGTAATGGGCAAGGCCAACGTTTCGCTGCTAAATACCGATACCATTTATACGATGTTGGAATTTCTGCAGTTATCGCCCAATCTGACCACCTTCGCGGTCGGCCTCATTGTCGCTTTTTTCTGCCCGGTTTTGCTTTATCTGTTTTTTGGCACCGAGATTGGCATGGCGTTGCGGGCCACCGGCAATAATCCGCAGATGATCCGGGCCATGGGCGTAAATACCGATACGATGATTCTGCTGGGACTGATGATCAGCAATGGCGTGGTAGCGGTCTCAGGTGCTTTCATCGCCCAAAGCAACGGGTTCGCTGATGTCGGCATGGGTGTGGGCACCATTGTTATCGGGCTGGCTTCCGTGATTATCGGCGAGGTTCTGTTTGGCTCGCGCAGCGTGAAAAATGCGTTGGTTTCGGTTGTGCTTGGCTCTATCGTTTATCGAATCGTGATTGCCGTGGTCCTCTATCTGGGCATGCCGCCAAACGACCTGAAGCTGTTCACCGCGCTGCTGGTTGCCATGGCGCTCTCGCTGCCGTTGGTGAAAACAAAATGGGACAGCAGAAAGGCGGGGCTGTAAGATGTTGCGTGTCGAGGGAATCAGTAAAACTTTTTTTGCCGGCACGGTGAATGAAAAGCTGGCGCTGAAGAATGTCAGCCTGGAAATGCAAACAGGCGATTTTATTACCGTCATCGGCGGCAACGGTGCGGGCAAGAGTACGTTAATGAACTCGATTGCCGGAGTGTTTAAGGTCGATTGCGGTAAAATTTACCTTGACGATATTGATGTGACCGAAATGCCGGAGCATAAACGGGCCGCCTATATCGGCCGCGTTTTTCAGGATCCGATGCTGGGGACGGCTGCGGATATGATGGTGGAGGAAAATCTGGCTATTGCCGCCAGGCGCGGTAAAAGTCTGGGGTTGCGCTGGAGTTTTCGCGAGAATGAATTTGCTGAATTTAAAACGAAACTGGCTAAACTGGATCTCGGCCTGGAAGACCGCTTGAAAAACCGGATCGGGACCCTGTCAGGCGGACAGCGTCAGGCAATTACCCTGCTGATGGCGACTCTGCGCAAGCCCAAGCTGCTGCTGCTGGACGAGCATACCGCCGCGCTTGATCCCAAAACGGCGGAAAAAGTGCTGGCGCTGACGCAGAGCATCGTGGCTGAAAACGGGCTGACGACACTGATGATCACCCATAACATGCGGGATGCGCTGCGCTTCGGCAACCGGCTGCTGATGCTGGATGACGGCAAAATCCTGCTGGACATTCATGGCGCGGAGAAGGCGAAGATGACTGTTCACGACCTGCTGGACGCATTTGAACATTGCGGCGGCGAAGATGTCAGCGACCGGATGCTGCTGAGTTGAAACGGCCGGCGGCTGCTGCGCTTTTACGATTATTCCCTGTTGACAAAACGGGTTATTGCCGGTAGAATCATATCAACATCAAATTGCAAATAGTTATGACGGAAAAAAGTAAGTTTATGGCCGCTATTCAGAGAGCCGGTGGCTGGTGCAAACCGGTTGGCGACATATACCGAAGTACCTTCCTGAACTGCGAGGCTGAACCTGCGCCTTGCGTTACTTTTGGGCTTAACTAGCGGTCTTTTGCTCCCGGCGGCGTTGTTATTGCCGCGAGGGATAAAATAGCCGCTGCTGAGCGCGAAGTGTGCGCAAGCGGCTGGCAGTAAGCTGAGCCGGCGTGGCATGCGTTATGGTGCCGAGAGTGATCTGATTCGGGATTATGAGGGTGGTACCGCGGAACGTTTTCCGTCCCTTGCGGTAGCGCTTTTTTATTTCCGGCCGGATAACCAGGGTGGTACCACGATGCACGTCCGTCGTCCCTTTGCGGGGGACGACTTTTTTTGTAGGAGATGAGTAGTATGGTAGACAAATGGCATCAGAAAAAATTAATCGCGCTGGCGATAGGCGCAGTACTGGCGGTCGGCGTTGCTGCCGGCTGCGGTGGGGAGAAGCAGGAAACGGCAGCTAAGAAGGATGCGGTGAAGCGGATCGGCGTATTGCAGCTGGTGCAGCACGGTGCGCTGGACGCCGCTAACAAGGGCTTTGTCGACGGGCTTGCCGCCAAAGGCTATAAGGACGGTGAAAACGTCAAGCTCGACCAGCAGAATGCCCAGGGCGACCAGTCGAACCTGAAGACAATCAGCCAGCGGTTTGTCAATAATAAAGTCGATCTCATCTACGCGATTGCGACGCCGGCGGCGCAAACCGTTGCCAATGAGACGAAAACGATCCCGGTGGTCGGGTCGGCGATTACCGACTATGAGAAGGCGAAGCTGGTGCAAGCCAATGCCAAGCCTGGCGGCAATGTAACCGGCACCACCGACTATATTCCGCCGCAGCAGCAGATCGACCTGGCGTTAAAGCTGCTGCCGCAGGCGAAAACGGTAGGGGCGCTGTACACATCCAGCGAAGCGAATTCACAGGTTCAGGTCCAGGCGATGAAGGCCTATGCGGTGGAAAAAGGCCTGGCGGTTGTTGAAGTTGCTGTTACCAATGTCAACGACATTCAGCAAGCGGTGCAGAGCATGGTCGGCAAGGTTGATTTTATCTATTGCCCGACCGATAATACGATCGCTTCGGCGATGGCCAATATTGCTAAAATTGCGGTGCCGGCAAAGCTGCCGGTGTTCATTGGCGATGAGTCGCCGGTGAAAACCGGCGGCGCTACAGCCGGCGTGTCGGTGAATTTTTATCAGCTTGGCTTCCAGTCGGGTGAGATGGCGGCTGATATTCTGGCAGGCAAAGCCAAACCGGCCGATATGCCGATCGCCGCGCAAAAAGAGGCCAAGGTTGTGATTAACCAGGAGGCGGCAAAGGCGATTGGTTTGACGATACCGGCGGAGCTGCTGAAGGCGGCCGAATAATTGCTTGACAAAGCGGCAGGCAATTAGTATGATGTCAATAATAACTGCATACCTAAAAGTGAAGACGGAAAAAAGTAAATGTATGCTTGTCATTCAGAGAGCTGATGGTTGGTGAAAATCAGCTGACGGTATAGATTGAAGTTCGTTCCTGAACTGCGAGGCTGAACAGGATCAGTAGGCCGAGCCGGCGTGGCATTCGTTATTGTGCTATGAGTTGATCTGATTCGAGATTATTAGGGTGGTACCGCGGAGATTTCCGTCCCTTGCGGTAGCACCCTTTTTATTTTCGGCGGATAACTAGGGTGGTACCGCGATGCACGTCCGTCGTCCCTTGTCCGGGACGATTTTTTATGAAAAAGGATGTGCAGCAAAATGTTACGTAAAGGGAAGATCCTGGCGGTAGTTGCCAGTGTGCTGCTGGCGGCCGGCCTTGTCGGCGGCTGCGGCGGGGAGAAGCAGCAAACGGGAGCCAAGGCAGACGCGGTAAAACGAATTGGTGTGCTGCAACTGGTGCAGCATGGCGCTCTCGATGATTCCAATAAAGGCTTTATCGACGGCCTGGCTTCCAGGGGCTATAAGGACGGCGAGACGATAAAGATTGATCAGCAGAACGCCCAGGGCGACCAAGCCAATTTGAAGACGATCAGCCAGCGGTTTGTTAATAACAAAATGGACTTGATCTATGCGATTGCGACGCCGGCGGCGCAGGTTGTCGCCAATGAGACCAAGACGATTCCGATTGTGGGAGCGGCTATTGTCGATTACCAGACGGCGAAACTGGTTCAATCGAATGAGAAACCAGGCGGCAATGTTACCGGGACGACAAACTACAATCCGCCGCAGCGGCAAATTGATTTGGCGCTTAAACTGGTGCCGGCAGCTAAAACCGTAGGCGCATTATATACGTCCAGTGAACTGAACGCTCAGGTACAGGTCAAGGCAATGAAACAATACGCCGCGGAAAAGGGGCTGACCGTTGTCGAAGCTACGGTTACAGGCGTCAACGACATTCAGCAAGCGGTGCAGAGCCTGATTGGCAAAGTCGATTTCATCTACTGCCCGACCGATAATACGATCGCTTCGGCGATGGCCAATATCGCCAAAGTCGCAGTGCCGGCAAAGCTGCCGGTGTTTGTCGGCGACGAAACGATGGTCAAGACCGGCGGCACGGCCGGTATTTCGGTGAACTTCTATAAGCTCGGCTTCCAGGCCGGCGAAATGGCGGCTGACATTCTCGACGGCAAAGCCCAGCCAGCCGCTATGCCGATCGGCTCGCAGGCGGATGTCAAGGTCATTGTCAACCGGGAAGCGGCGCAAGCGATTGGTTTAGTCATACCGGAAGAACTGCTGAAGCAGTAAGCGAAACACCTGCAGGCGCCGCCTGCAGGTGTTTTTTTAGGCGTATCCCTGGCGGCCGGCGCGGTTAGTGAGGGGGTAATCTTGGAGCGAAAAGCCAAAGAGCAATATCGTACAAGAATAGGATCGCGGCTTATGCTACACTAAATGCCAGAAGGGTAAAGGAGGTGTGTTGGTGCAAAGAGAAACCCGGACAATAAAATATGATGCCAAGCTCAAGGTTGAGGCGTACCACTTTCAAGGGATTATGCAAAAGTTCCCCAATCATTTTCACGAGCATTATGTGATTGGGTTTATTGAAAAGGGGCAACGCTGCTTAGCCTGCAAAAATAAACGCTATAGCATCGCGCCGGGCGATCTGCTGCTGTTTAATCCCCGCGATAACCATGCCTGCGAGCAAATCGACGGCCAAACGCTGGATTATCGCTGCATCAATATCCAGCCGGAATGCATGCGCAAAGTGGTTTTGGAAATAACCGGACAGGCGTATTTGCCATACTTCAAGCCGCAGGTTGTCTTTCATAGCGAATTGGTTTCCTGGCTGAGGGAGCTGCACCGCATGATCATGCGGCAAGAAGCGGACTTCCGGAAAGAAGAGGCATTCTTTTTTCTGTTAAAGCAATTGCTTGACGAGTACGCGGCGCCGGAACAAGCGGCGGAATATGGGGCGCAAAGCGCGGCGGTCAACGCTATCTGCGCATTCCTGGAAACGCACTATATGAAAACGATCTCTTTGGCCGATTTGTGCGAGTTAACCGGATTAAGCAAATACTATCTGCTGCGTTCGTTTACACGGCAGAAAGGCATCTCGCCCTACAGCTATCTGGAAACAATCCGGATTGATAAGGCCAAGAAACTGCTTAAGCAGGGCCTGTCGCCCCTGGAGGTCGCGCTGCAGACCGGATTTGCCGATCAAAGCCATTTCTCAAATTTTTTCAAGAAATTTATCGGACTGACCCCGAGGCAATATATGAATATTTTCCAGAATGCACGCGGCTAACCGCGTCAGGCCTGATTACGTGGAAACGGAGGCGCTTTTTCGTCAGCCGGTATTATCAGCGGTCGCCATCGCGGCGGCATGAAAAACAGGCTCTAATCTCTGTGGATAGAAAGGATCTTCATGAACAGGAACAAAATCATTGCCGGTCATGTACTGGCATTTATCACTATTTTGATTTGGGGTACGACATTCATTTCCACCAAAGTACTCTTAACCGCCGTTTCGCCAACCGAGATACTGGTTATACGCTTTGTGATCGGCTTCCTGGTACTGCTTTTAGCATATCCCCGCAGGTTGAACGTCAAGGAAAAAAGACAGGAGATCTATTTTGCTGCCGCCGGCTTATGCGGCATTACGTTATACTATCTGCTGGAGAACATTGCCCTGACCTACACCTTGGCTTCCAATGTGGGCGTGATTATTACCATCGCGCCGTTTTTTACCGCTATCTTCGCACACCGGTTTCTTGATGGCGAGAAATTGCAGGGGAGATTTTTTGCAGGCTTCGCGGTTGCGGTCGCGGGAGTTGGCTTGATCAGTTTTAGCGGCAGCAGCATCGAACTGAACCCGGTTGGTGATATACTGGCTGTTCTGGCTTCCGTTGTCTGGGCTGCCTATTCTGTGCTAACCAGAAAAATAAGCGGCTTTCAGTATAACACCATTCAGACGACGCGCAGAATATTCTTGTACGGTCTGGTGTTTATGCTGCCGGCAGCGGGGATTTTTGGTTTCAATCCCCGCCTGGACCTGCTTGTACAGCCGGTCTACCTGGTAAACATACTGTTTTTGGGGATAGGGGCATCGGCGCTTTGCTTTGCGACCTGGAACTCGGCGGTTAAGTTATTGGGCGCCGTAAACACCAGTGTCTACATCTATCTGGTGCCGGTAATAACGGTAATTACCTCCGTTATTGTGCTTCGGGAACGAATTACCGCTATGGCGGTGTGGGGAGTCGCGCTTACGTTAACCGGGCTATTGATTTCGGAAAGTAACTTTTTACGGCAAGTAAAAAGGAGTTTGCAATTTAAGTCGGATTAGGGATCTATTAAAGATTGGTTCAGGCATGTTATATTTAAATACAAAGCCAATCGGGACGCAAGTGTGCAGAGCGGCAACGGAAGCCATTAAAGCAGCGGCTGCTTTAATGGCTATCTCTTTATCTCGATAAGTACAGATTAATGCCCGCAGCGCAGCCTGACTGGGGCGTTTAATCATCGCTTATCTATGGTTAGCGCTGGCAGCTGATTACTGAGAAATCCTCAGATGCGCTGCTAAGAAAGTTTGTTGGCAAGCAATGACCTATGAAAGGATGTATGGAAGTTGATTATTGACCGGATTGATATTATTAACGTAAAAGTTCCTTTTGTTCATCCCTTTGAAACCAGCTTTACCCGTTTTGTCGAAAGAGACGCCTTGCTGATCAAAGTCTATTCGGAAGGCTTGATTGGCTACGGAGAGTGCAAAGCCTTTTATGGTCCGCTGTATAATCCGGAAGACAACGGAACCTGTTTACATATCATCAAAAATATTATTGCGCCGGCAATTCTGCATAAGGACATTGAGGGACCGGCGGAATTTATGAACGCGGTTTCTTTTGTTGTTGGCAATCGTCTGGCTAAAGCAAGCATTGAAAACGCACTATGGGAGTTGAAGGCGCAGCGGGAAGGCAAGTCACTCAAAACGCTGCTGGGTGGAACGCAGGATGAAGTCAAGGTCGGTGTCAGTTTGGGGATTGAGCCGACGACTGCGGCCTTGCTCAACAAGATTGAGAAGTACCTGGCGGAAGGCTATCACCGTACCAAAATAAAAATTAAGCCGGGAAAAGATATCGCGGTATTAAAAGAAATCAGGCGGCACTACCCTGATATCACGCTAACCGTAGACGCTAATTCCGATTATACGCTTGCGGATATCGACCTGTTTAAAGCCATGGATGAATTTAACCTTCAGTATATTGAGCAGCCGCTGGGCGAAGATGATATTGTCGATCATGCTGTGCTGCAAAAGGCGATCAAAACGCCGGTCTGCCTCGATGAGAGTATTGTCTCGCTGGATATCGCCCGCAACGCGATTGAGCTGGGCAGCTGCCGGGTCATTAATATTAAATCCAGCCGGTGCGGCGGCCTGTGCGAAGCAATTAAGATTCACGACCTTTGCCAGCGGCACGGTATTCCTATCTGGGTTGGCGGTATGACCGAATTGGGAATCGGCCGGGTACAGAATATTTCTTTTGCCAGCTTGCCGAATTTCGCTACGCTGGCGCATGATATTGCTGCAAGCAACCGGTATTTTAACGAAGACATTACCCTCCCGTACGTAAATATCACACCGCGTTGTACGCTGGTCGTACCCAGCGAAACCAATGCTGTACGCTACGAAGTTGACGAGAAGGCCATCGACCGGTTGATGGTCGGACGCGAAGTCATTCGCTAAGCGGGGCAAATATGATGTATTTCCCGGTCTGTGCGAAACGTTGCGCGGCGGCGAATTTAGCGATTCGCCGCTTTTCTGCAGCCGGCTGCTGCCGGACTCTCGATGGGCGGTTACTCTTGTGGCTGCGCCGGCTCAGTGGCAGGCAACAGACAGTACGATAATCACCGCACTGTACGAAGCATTTTAAACGTGCTAAACTGATGATGGAAACTCATCAGGGACAGTGAAGCTTGTGCGAATCATCATTTCCCCCGCCAAGAAAATGAATAGGGAGACCGACAGCCTGCCTTATGAGTGTCTGCCGCAGTTTTGGCGCGAGGCGAACGCAGTGCTGCGCTGCTTGCGCGGCATGGACTATGCCGGACTGAAGGCGTTGTGGCGCTGCAGCGATTCCATCGCCATCCTCAACTACGAACGGCTGCGCAAGCCGGATTTGCAGCATTGCCTGTCCCCGGCGCTGCTGGCCTATGAGGGGATTCAGTACCGCTATATGGCTCCCGGCGTTTTTACCGACAGCCAGTTGGCATACTGCAGCAGGCATCTGCGTATCGTGTCAGGCCTTTACGGCCTGTTGCGCCCGTTTGACGGGATTATGCCCTATCGGCTGGAGATGCAGGCCAAGCTGTCTGTTGACGGCAGGCAAGACCTCTACCGCTTCTGGGGAGATAAGCTGGCCCGGCAGCTGGGCTCGGAGACCGGCTTGATTGTAAATCTGGCGTCCAAGGAATACAGTAAGGTTGTTTCGGCGCAGTTGCCGGCAGCGGTCCGTTTCCTTAGCTGCAGTTTTGGCGAGCTAAAGGCAGGCCGGCTTATCGAGAAAGGGACCCTGTGTAAGATGGCCCGCGGCGAGATGGTGCGCTGGCTGGCGGAATATCAGATAACCGAGCCGGAGGAAATCAAGGGCTTTAACCGCCTGGGCTATACATACCATAAAGCGCTTTCCACGTACACCAACTTTGTATTTATTAAAGGAGGAAGCAAAGATGCTGCAAGCCGGTAGCAAAGCACCGGATTTCACTTTACCGGATCAAAATGGCGCCCCTGTATCCCTGGCTGCGTTTCGTGGCCGGAAAGTCGTACTCTATTTTTACCCCAGGGATAATACCCCCGGCTGCACCCGTCAGGCTTGCGCCTTTGCCGGCGCGTACGAAGCGTTCCAGGAGCAAAACGTGGCGGTTATTGGCGTCAGCAAGGACAGTGTTGTTTCGCACCGGAAGTTTGTCGAAAAAAACAACCTGCCGTTCATCCTGCTCGCCGATCCGGAACTGGCTGTGATTCAGGCTTATGATGTGTGGCAGGAAAAGAAGCTTTACGGCAAGACGAGTATGGGCGTGATTCGCGCCACCTATATTATTGACGAGGCTGGTGTGATTGAACAGGTTATGCCCAAGGTTAAGCCGGATACGAACGCCGCCGAAATTCTGGCCTATTTGCAGACGCGGCGGGGACTATAACTGCCAATTCAGCAAGCCGGCTTCTGGCGCTATTGCCGGGCCGTATTTTATCTGTGCATACAAGTTCTTGTAAAACTGAGTAGTTTAACTTTATACTATATACAGTACATCAAATCTGACTAGGAGGAGGCGTTGCCGGCGGATCTTGGCAGCAGGCCTGTTTTCCGCCAACCTTTTCAGCAGTTGATCAATGGAGGGATAGCGTGAGCGGACGCGACATTTTCTTAGGGATAATTATTGTTGTTATATGGGGTCTCAATTTTATTGCGATCAAAGTCGGTCTGACAGACGTTCCACCGTTGCTGTTAGGTGCCTTACGCTTCCTGGCCGTGACCTTCCCCGCCATCTTTTTTTTGCCACGGCCGCCGATTGCCTGGCGATGGCTTATCTCCCTGGGGCTGACACTTAATGTAGGTCAATTTTCGTTATTGTTTCTCGGCATGAAAATGGGCATGCCGGCAGGCCTGGCGTCGCTCGTGCTGCAAGCGCAGGTTTTCTTCACTCTGGCCATCTCTGTTACGCTGCTGGGAGAGCGATGGTGCTGGAATCATGCGCTGGGGCTGGCCCTGGCGGCCGGCGGTATGACCGTTATTGGCAGTCAACAAGACACAAACCTGGTGCTGCTTGGATTTGCACTGACTATTGCTGCGGCAGCGAGTTGGGGAATCGGTAACATTATTATGCGGCGCGCCACCCAGGATGTCCCGCAGTTATCGATAGTATCCTTAGTCGTCTGGGCGGGGGCTGTTGCTATTCTGCCATTACTGCTGCTATCCTGGTATGTGGAAGGAGCCGACGCCTGGAAGACGGCTTTGCAGGCACCGACCTGGTCAACAGTCGCATCGGTAGCATACCTGGCGTATTTAGCCACCTTAGGCGGTTATGTTTTGTGGGGTAAGCTGCTGGCCCGTTATCCGGCTGCGATTGTTTCACCGTTTGCCCTGTTGGTGCCGGTCATCGGTATGAGCAGTTCCGCCCTGCTGCTCGGCGAATTTCTATCCGCAGCGCAGAAATGGGGGGCTTTTTTAGTCATGACCGGTTTGGTCATTCATCTTTTTGGCGAAAGGCTGCGCTTGAAGCTGGGACTGTGAGCGCTTGGCCGCAAAGACAGCGGAAGTACTTGGAAAAGATATCCGGATGAACGGGACAGGCTGTTTTAACTGCTAATGATAAAAGCATATAAGTATGGATTAGATTGGTAAATAATAAAATGCTGAGGATGGATTTTATGGAAGAGCAAAAGGGAATTTTACTAGAGTCAGGTACAAATGAATTTGAGATTATTGAATTCTCTGTAGGCGATGTTTTTTATGGCATCAATGTGGCAAAGGTAAGAGAAATCATCAATAACCTTCCCGTCACAGAAATGCCGCAATCGCATCCTTGGGTTGACGGGATATTTGCCCTGCGTGGCAAAATCATGCCTCTAGTCAATCTGGCCAGATGCTTGAATGGCCAGTCAAAAGGGACTGAGGCCAAAATTATTGTTGCCGAGATGAATGGCTGCTTTATCGGGTTCAAAGTCGATGATGTCACCAGAATTCACCGGATTTCGTGGCGTGAGATGGAGCCGGCTCCCTCTGTATCGGATTCGGAACGCGTTATCGGGATTGTTAAGATGGAAAAGCGCTTGGTTATTCTTTTGGATTTTGAAAAAATATTGTCAGAAATAAACCCGGAAATTAGTAAGAAGCTTATGACGATACCTGTCTCGACCGAACAACTGGTCCATGCCCGCGAGACCAAGACGATTTTAATTGCCGAAGATTCGCAGATGCTGCGGGAATTATTAGTGCAAACCTTAAATAAAGCGGGCTATCATACCGTCGCGTCAGAGAATGGCCAGATAGCCTGGGACAAAATACAGCAATTTACCGCCGGCGGCAATAGTTTGGCGGAACAGGCACAATTGCTGATTACAGACATTGAAATGCCGCAAATGGATGGACATAGTTTAATAAAGAAAATTAAAGAAGACAAAAATTTGGCAGACTATCCGGTTGTTATTTTTTCTTCCCTCATTAACGAAGAGATGCGTAGAAAGGGAGAAGCCTTAGGGGCTTATGCACAGATTACCAAACCGGAAATTGCACAGTTGATTGGCATTATTGATAAAAAACTGCTGTAAATACTGAAACTGAATCGCCGCAAGTGATAGAAAAAAGCCTTCCAGCAAATGGCTGGAAGGCTTTTTTATGGTGCGCCCGGCAGGAATCGAACCTGCGCACCCGGTTCCGGAGACCGGTGCTCTATCCCCTGAGCTACGGGCGCATATGAGTCAAATCACAAAAAATATTATACCATACGAATCAGGCATTGTCCAACAGATATTGATGAACAAAAAAATCGTCGATAGGCAAAGCTGCAAATACCGCTGTTTTTTTGACAAATTTGCCAAACAGAAGTACAATTAGTACGATCTTACACGATGGACAGGGCTTTGTCAATCCCATTACGTACAGGCAGTGTAAGCGATTGCGGCAATAGCTGGGATCAATCATGGCGGCTGCCGGAGTAGCGCTTTTGGACAGGCGGCTGCGCTCGCTGCAGCAGCAAGGAATAGGATTTCCTCCTTTTTACAGTTCGATGGGTCTGTTTTGCAGACTTTTTGGAGATAAACATATTGAGGCGAGAGGATAGAACGTGCAATGATTATAGCCGTCGTCGATGGAATGGGAGGCGGTCTGGGCGCTCAGCTTGTCGCCAGTTTGGTTGCGCCGATGCGCCAGAAAGCGGAAGTCATCGCCCTCGGGACCAACGCTTTGGCCACCAATGCGATGCTCCGGGCCGGCGCCAGTCGTGGTGCCAGTGGTGATAACGCGATTCTGGTTACTTTGGCTAAAGTCGATATTGTCACCGGACCAATTGGTATTATTATGGCCAACTCCATGATGGGGGAAGTTACGCCGCAAGTCGCTGCCGCCGTGGCTGATGCCGCTGCCCGCAAGGTCTTGCTGCCGGTCAGTCAGAGCCACGTGGAAATTATCGGACTGGAACCGCGGCCTCTGGGACTTGTTATCCGCGAGGCTGTCGCCCGAATTGGGGAAATCGTTGAGGAGGGGAATGCTTGATCACAGTTAGAGAAAAGGTGCGCTTTGTTGAAACTGACATGATGGGCGTGGTTCATCATTCCAACCATTTCCGTTGGTTCGAAATGGCCCGTGTGGAGTATTTGCGGCAGGCTGGAATCCTGCTGCTGGATCTGATGGCCGAGGATATTGTGTTTCCCATTACAGAGGTATGCTGTCAGTATAAGGCTTCGGCCCGTTTTGACGATTGGCTGCTGATCCGGGCCAAGCTGGCTGATTTGAGCCGGGCTAAAATGGCGTTTACTTATGAAATTGTCAGAGAAAAGGATCTGACTGTATTGGCGACCGGCCGCACGCAAAATGTATTTACTGACGGCAGCGGCAAGATTATCCGGCTGCCGCCTGCCTATTACGATCGCCTGCAGGCCGGATTTCAGGCTGAAGCCTGATTGGCGGCGATTGGGTTATTGCTAAAATGAGTTCCAGGCAATCATGCTGGCTGCTAGCGCATTGACGGAACCAATAATGTAAATGGGGGATTTGTCGTGAATTTTTTACTCTTACTCATCGCTTTGACAGCAGTGGTTGCGATTGCTGTCTGGCTGTATTTACTGCGTCAGGGAGACGCTGAATTTTTCTTCCTGACAGACAGCCGGACTCCGTTTGAATTGCGGGAAATTACAGAGACGAAGGCGGTTTTTGTCAGCCAAATCCCGTTTGTCAACCGGGGGCGGCAGGACGGTACCGTCGTAGACGTATTTCCGCGGCAGCTATTGCCTGATGAGTATTTTGACCGTGTCGATGTGTCGGCCAAGACAACGATTGCGTCACGGCCGCGAACTGACGGCTATTGGGAAGCGGTCATCATTGAGCGCGGCAAAGGTGACGCCGTTCTCCTCAGTGTGGAGCTGACTGCCCGGAACGGCGATATCGCGGCGGCGCTGCGTGAAATGGTGGACATGCCGGTCGATATTGTCTATCAGGTTGTCGCTCGCAGCTGCTGGTATCTGGATAAAGCCAGACTGGTTATGGAAGCGTCGGAAATAACGGCGGCGCTGAGTGAAGGCCAGACGAAAGGAGGGGCGGCACAATGACGGAACCGGTTTTGCAACTCATTCCTGTCCGTACCCGGATTATGACGCCCAAAGACAATATTGTCGATATTATTGAACAGTATGCCGGCGCCGATATCGGGCCCTATGACGTCGTATCGGTAGCGGAAAGCGTGCTGGCGATTACGCAGGGCCGGATTCTCGAGATTGAAAAAATGCAGCCCCGTTTTTCGGCACGTCTGCTTTGCCGGTTTGTGCCTCAGAAAGGCAGCCTTTCCAGTACCTATGGCATGGAAGCGGCGATGCTGGCAGAAGGAGAGGGGCGAGTTATATTCGCCTTTTTGATGGGTGTACTCGGTAAACTGGTTGGCCGCAGCGGTGTCTTTTATCAATTGGCCGGCCGGCAGGCGGCACTGATTGATGATGTGACCGGCACCATGCCGCCGTTTGATAAATGCCTGGTATACGGCCCGGAGAGGCCTAATGAGGTTGCGGCTCAGATCCAGGCCCGGTTCGGCTGTCATGGGGCGGCTGTCGCCGATGTCAATGATTTGAAACGGGCGTTGGTGGTCGGCGTCTCCGCCGGACTTGAGCCGCAGCGGCTGGCGAAGATCCTGATTGACAATCCGTTTGGCAATGCTTCACAGCAAACGCCAATTGTTATCATTAAAAATTACGCTCTGGTGGAAGCGGCTCAGCGAAATCAGGCCTGATCTCTGTTTCCTGCAGCCCCATAGCCCGGCCGCCATTGCGGTCAAAGGGATATGGGGCTGCATGGCATCCAACGGGCGGTTGTTCCTCCGCCCGGCGTGCCCCGGGCTTGCGTCTGCGGGCTGCGGGCGTAACGGCGGTTGAAAACGGCGACCCTATAACAGGAGGCGACAGGATGACAAGAATCGATGGACGCATTGGCGAACAACTGCGACCGGTTACAATTGAGCGAAACTATTTAAAATACCCTGAGGGGTCGGTGTTGGTTGCTTTTGGTGATACCAAGGTTATCTGCAGCGCAACGGTGGAGGAGAAGGTGCCTCACTTCTTAAAGGGAAGCGGCGAGGGCTGGGTAACGGCGGAGTATTCATTGCTGCCGCGCTCCACCCAGAGCCGCAATCAGCGGGAAGCCGCCAAGGGCAGAATCACCGGCCGTACCCAGGAAATACAGCGTCTGATCGGCCGGTCTCTGCGCGGGGTTTGCCATATGAAGGCACTGGGAGAGCGGACAATCACGCTTGATTGCGACGTGATTCAGGCCGACGGCGGTACCCGTACCGCTGCGATTACCGGCGCGTTTGTCGCCTTAGTGGATGCGGTGGCAGCCATTTGCCCGCCCGGTCAGGCTTTTGCCGTGGGCGATTATCTGGCGGCCGTTAGTGTCGGCATCGTTGATGGTGAAGTGCTGCTTGATCTTTGCTATGCGGAGGATTCCCGGGCCGGTGTTGATCTGAATGTCGTCATGACCGGGGCCGGCAATTATATCGAAGTCCAGGGGACCGGTGAGAAAACCTGCTATTCCCGTCAGCAGCTGGACGAAATGCTGGCCCTGGGCGAAACCGGCGTGAGGCAGCTGATTGCCTATCAAAAGAAAGTGCTGGGTGAAGCTGCATGCAGGATTGGCAGATGAGCAAACGGCGAAGCTTGACTGTAGCCAGTAAAAATGCCGGCAAAATTGCTGAAATTAGGGCCGCGTTCAGCAGCTTGCCGTTTACGGTTATTCCCGTCAGCGACTGCGGCGATTTTGCCGAGCCGGAAGAGACAGGAGCGACGTTTGCCGCCAACGCTGAGCTCAAGGCGCGTTATTATGCCGCTGCCACCGGAACCGTCTGTCTGGCCGATGATTCGGGACTGGAGGTAGACGCTTTAGACGGTGCGCCGGGAGTCTATTCAGCCCGCTTTGCCGGTCCGGAAGCCGACGATGCCGCTAATAACGCCAAGCTGCTGCGCCTGCTGGCGGGAATTGCGCCGGAGCGGCGGACAGCGCGTTTTCGCTGCGTTCTGGTTTGTTTTGACCCTTGCGGCGAAATGCTGACCGCCGACGGGGTCTGTGAGGGCGTGATTCTGGAACAACCGCGCGGCAATGGCGGCTTTGGTTATGATCCGTTGTTCTATCTGCCGGTGCTGGGCAAGACCCTGGCGGAAATTACGCTGGCGGAAAAGAACGCGCTTAGTCATCGTGGTGCCGCGCTGCGGGCGCTGGTCAACCTTCTGCAGACAAAATGATGCAGATTGGCGTTATCAGCGATACTCACGGCGATCGCCACGGCATTGAGCGGGCAGCACTCCTGGCCGGGCCGGTTGATGTCTGGCTGCATGCCGGCGATCATTGCCGCGACAGCCGGCTGTTGGCGGCGCTAACCGGCGTTCCGGTAATCGCTGTTGCCGGTAATTGCGATCGGCCTGGCGAAGCGCGCCCCGATGAATTTTTGCAGTTTGCCGGCTGCCCGGTTTGGCTGACGCATGGCCATCGCTGCCAGGTTGAGCTAGGCCACGCCGAATTATTATTCTGGGCCAGGCAATATGGCGTCCGGCTTGTCATTTACGGCCATACGCATATTCCCGTCATTGCCTGGGAACAGGACGTGCTGATCGTTAACCCTGGCAGCGCGGCCTATCCCCGCGGCGGTTCTGCGGCCGGCTGCGGTCTGGTTGTCATTGACGAAGCCGGAATTGAGCCGCGGCTGATCGCATTCTAGGCACCACAGCTGGTAGCTGCCGTTGGCCAGGCTGCGCTGACGGCCTAGCCCCCTATGGGTATAGACTATTGCCTGTCTTGAATGTGAAAATGTGAACACAATTAACATAATGCTTGTGCTTTTGCAAAAAGTATGGAATAATTAGCATACATATTCTTAAAATGGTGTATGCTAATTTAATTTAATGCGACTGCAGAGGAGGATGTTTATGACTATTGCCAGAAAAGCGATTTCTTTGCGCCAGGAACACCAGGGGATGCTGGAGGTGGCGGCAAAGGCAAAACTGGCTGACCGCGAGGACCTGAGTGTCATCTACACTCCAGGCGTTGCCGAGCCCTGCAAGCTGATCCAACAGGAAAAGGACCGCTCCTTTGAACTCACCTGCCGCGGCAATATGGTGGCAGTGGTCAGTGACGGCACGCGCGTTCTCGGGTTGGGCGATATCGGTCCGGAAGCCGCGCTGCCGGTTATGGAAGGCAAAGCGGTTCTGTTCAAGGTCTTTGGCGATATCGACGCGGTGCCAATTTGTCTTGATACGAAAGATCCGGCCAAGATTATTGAGACTGTGCGGCTGCTGCAGCCGACGTTTGCCGGCATTAATCTGGAGGACCTGTCTTCGCCGAAATGTTATGAGATTGAAGATGAATTGAAGAAAATCATGGATATACCGGTCATGCACGATGATCAGCATGGTACCGCGATTGCCTGCGTGTCGGCATTAATTGGCGCTCTGCGGTTTGTCAAAAAGGACATCCGGACCGCCAGGATCGTTGTCAATGGAGCCGGCGCTGCCGGCAGCGCTATTGCCAGGCTGATTCTCAGTGCCGGCGCTGAAAACCTGATTGTAGTCGACATCAACGGCGCTCTGTATGCCGGCATGCCGGGACTCAACCGTATTCAGGAGCAATTGGCGAACAGCACGAACCCGGCAAAGCAGAAGGGCACGCTGGTTGACTTTGCCAAAGGCGCCGATGTGCTGCTGGGCGTGTCAGGACCGGGCCTGTTTACGCAAGCGATCATAGCCTCAATGGGACAGGATGCGATTGTTTTTGGCATGGCTAATCCGGTTCCGGAGACCACCTATCAGGATGCCAAAGACGCCGGCGCCAGAGTGGTCGGTACCGGCCGTTCCGATGCGCCCAATCAGGTAAATAATGTTACCGTATTCCCGGGGGTATTCAGAGGGGCTATTGATGTACGGGCCAAACAGATCAATGAGGCGATGAAACTGGCGGCTACTTATGCCATCGCCGATTTGATCCGGCCGGAAGAGCTGCGGGAGGATTATGTTGTTCCCAATGCCTTTGATCCCCGGGTTGCGCCGGCGGTGGCCGCCGCAGTCGCCAAAGCGGCGATGGAAACCGGTGTTGCCCGCATAACCGTTGATCCAGAGACGGTCAGAGCCAATACCGCCGCCCGTATCAAACGCAGCCAGGAACGCCAAAAACTTTATTCCTAATCTTGACATGACGGGTTGTTATCGGCTATAATACTCTTTGTGATTGTGCAACTACGGGGCGTGGCTCAGTTTGGTAGAGCACCTGGCTTGGGACCAGGGGGTCGCAGGTTCAAATCCTGCCGCTCCGACCAGCAGATCACAGAGTATGCGGGTGTAGCTCAATGGTAGAGCACTAGCCTTCCAAGCTAGCTACGTGGGTTCGATTCCCATCACCCGCTCCAATGAATGTGTAACCGGCACAGAGCGATCTGTGCCGGTTATCCAATACGCGCCTGTAGCTCAGGGGATAGAGCAACGGACTTCTAATCCGTTGGTCGTACGTTCGAATCGTACCAGGCGCGCCACTAGAAACGCAGTAATTCCGGGGCTTGATGGCTCCGGAATTTTTTTATCTATGTTGGCGCTAGTGTTTATTTAGTGTTTACTTTCTAAGGAAGTCTTAAATAAACACCAAAGATAACGAAAGATATAAAAAGTTAGCAGGCTACTCAGCCTGCTTTTTTTGTTTCTCCAATATTTCTTTTCCTTTGGTTTTACTGTCCGATAATATACCTGCCATGATATCGGCGGTCTGCTGCTCAGCTGATTGAATTACATGTGCATATATGTCGGTTGTGGTAGACGTTCGAGCATGGCCTAATTTACCGGATACTGTGCGAACATCTACGCCACTTTTGATCAAGAAGCTGGCGGCCATATGCCTGAATGAGTGCGGGCTAATATGCGGCAGTCCATTTGCCTTAGTGAACTTTGTTAACCAATTATTTAACGTGTCGGGGTGCATTGCTTTGCCGTTCCAGGTGCAGAACACAAAGTCATTTTCCGATTCTTCTGCCCCTTCCCATCTGCCTTCTTGATTAATATGGCCACCGAGTTTCAGCCTTTTGGCGGCTTGCTCGGCTTTGTGGCTTTTTAATATAGCCATTACGCTACAGGGGACTGATACCTTACGACTGGATAACTCGGTCTTTGGATCCTTTAGCGTTAAGCCTTCGCCGGGGACATACTGTAAGGTGTGGCGTATTTCGATTACATTTCGATCAAAATCTATAGAATCCCATTTTAGAGCAAATAATTCACCGCGTCTTATACCAGTTGATAGCGCCAAGAATATTAAAGCTTGGTATTTGGTCTCTTCGGTATCAATTTTAGCGATAAACTCAGATAGCGTGTTTTCATCATACACTGAAATATGCGGGGATGCTGCTTTCGGTGTATCAGTGCGTTTGCAGGGGTTTGCAGAGCACAAGCCCCACTTAATAGCTCGGTTAAAAAGCAAATTTAATAGCTTGTAGTGCTTCTGGATAGTTGCACTTGACAAGGTGCTCTGTCCTTTCTTCCTGCCTGCATATATACCTTCCTCGCTGAGATTTTGTACAAAGGTACGAATATGATTAGGTGTGATGTCATTAAGTTTTTTATGGCCTAAAGCATCCTTAACCCGGATAAACAAGCCATCGTAGGCCAGCAAAGTCTTCGGTGCCAATTTCTCTGCGTGGTTCTTAAAATAATCATAAAACTCTTGAAGAGTCATTCTGTTATTAGTAAGAACTGCACCGCCCTTGATCTCAGTGATCCACTGCGCACGGAGGTCAGAAGCTTCTTTGGCAGACTTGGCTGTGACAGTCTTAAAATAGCGTTTCTGCTGCTTTTTTACTTTGCCTTGCTCATCAGTGACAGGATTACCTTGTTCGTCAGTTACCTCAGCGTAGCCGTCGGTGATCGTGAGTTTAAAAGTATTCTTTGTTACCGGGGTGACTCCGGGGTATTGTCTCCTACCGGCCATAAGAATTCACCTCGTTTATCGTACGTATGTTCTGGTTAACGGGTAAAATTTTTTAACCGTATTAACTTTTCGGGAACGCCTTGTTTTGCGGCTATCGCGTAGATGGAGTGATCGGGATACTCCCGGAGCAGTTCATCTGGCAAAAGCAGCTCAACCGCGAAGGTGTTAGCTTCGCGCTCGATCCGGTCGGTTGAGAGCAGTGTTTTTGTTTTTAGGAAAGGCGTATTTTCGTAAGGATGGAAGAGCGCGTGCGCAAGCTCATGCCCGCAGATAAAATTGCGCAATTTACGCGGCGCGTTATTGCTAATATGGATAAATCTGCTGCGTTTATAGCAGCTGAAAAAACCGAGAGTCTCTGTCGTGTCCGGGTAAAGCAAAATAATGCCGAGGTTTCTAGCAATCGTGAAAGGGTCTCTTGAACGGTGCTTACCGGTCAGTCTTTCAACAATCTTTTTGATATCCATGGTAACCTACTCCTTGCGGTACTTTTTCGGAGTATATTTTTTCTTGGCAATCTGCTTAGCGAGTCTCATTGATGTAAGGAGGCTCGCTTTTAATAATTCTTGGTCCTCCTGATCGTCAGACTCGTTAAAGGCCGCCATGCCAGATTTGTTGTCCAGGGCGTTGATCATGGCTTCGAGATCGCGGGCTATTTCTCGCTCGTCTTTGGGGGTGAGAGTGGGGAGATCTGTTTTAGCATTTTCATCCTTATAACCAGCAGCTTCGAGCAGATCTTCCAGAGTAACAAGGTATTCAACAGGGTTACTGCTGGCGATTCGCTTCAGTGTATCGACCGATGGACGCTCGACAGATATACCCATAAGAAAATTAAAAAGCCAGTTCTCGTCAAGACCAGTGTCTTTAGCAAACTGTTCTTCAGTTCTGCCGTTTTGAACAATTTCAATGAGATCTCGCAGCTGAGTGTATTCGTATCCATAGGTTATGTAATCGAGCGATACCTTGAAATAAATTGCGACTTTCTGAAGTTTGTCATTGGACGGTGAGTTTTTATCCCAGTTACGGATCGTTCCTCGCCCAAGGCCGATTTCGCGCTCTAAGCCTATTAGAGTAGTGTTTTTTCTACTGCACAAATTTTGAATTCTTTTAACTATAGACATAGAGGGATGCTCCTTTTTTGCGCTATAGTGCTAAATTTACTATTTTGGCTATTGACAAGTAGTAAATTTAGCACTATACTGGCATTAATCGCAGAACAGACAGAAAAGGCAACAAAGAAAAAGAGGTTTTCATAAAAACCTTATTAAAAATCGCTTCCCGACGATTTCTTATTATGTTGCTCAATTTCTTTTATAGTAGAATATTTTCTACTCTGTGTCAATGGGTCTGCGCATACTTTTTCATAAAAGAAAGGAGGTTTGCGTATTTTTATGTCTCTAGTTAGTAAAATTCAAAATCTTTGTCAGTACCAAGATATCTCTATCCTACAGCTAGAGAAAAAGTTGGGATTAAGTAGAGGCGCGGTCTACAAATGGGATCGGAGTTCACCTTCAATCGATAAGGTATTAAAAGTTGCTCAATATTTTGGAACGCCTGTAGATGATTTGCTTTTAGAGGACCAAGATACAGAGCCAACCGCTGTACAGATCGTTTGCGAGATTAACCAGCTTACCGAGCAAGCACAAGCCATCAAACAAAAGGCAACCAGGCTTAAACGCCAGTTGAAAATACTGCAGCGCCTGCAGAAGCAAAATGGAGGGTTATAGCAAGTGAGTAATTTAATCACAATCCAAAACGGTCAAGCCGTAGTATCAAGTCGGCAGGTAGCCGAGAACTTCAGCAAAAATCACCGCGATGTTTTAGAAGCAATCAGAGAGATTATAGGGTCTGCGGAAAATTCCGCAACCCCCATGTATTACGAAACAACCTATATTCACCCGCAAAACAAACAAGAGTACCCCGAATATCTCATGAACCGCGACGGCTTTACCCTGCTGGCAATGGGCTTTACCGGATCAACTGCAATGGAATGGAAAATCAAGTACATACAGGCATTTAACGAGATGGAAAAACAGATAACTTCTTTGCCGCAAATGAGCCAAATACAAATAATTGCGGCGATTGCCCAAACTGCCGCCGAGCAAGAGCAGCAGTTAAAAGAAATTGCAGCTACCCAGGCCAACCATGCTGAACAGCTTCAAGGCATCCGCGATGTGGTCGCACTCAGTCCAAACTCCTGGCGGCAAGACTCAGCGGCTCTGCTCAATAAAATGGCGCTAAGTGCTGGCGGGTATGAGCATCTCAGAGACATCCGCGCCGAGTCTTATAAACTGTTGGACGAGCGCTTTGGCGTTGACCTGCAGACCAGGCTTACCAATAAGCGCCGGCGCATGGCAGACGAAGGTGTTTGCAAATCGAAGCGGGACAAGCTTAATCAACTCGACGTAATCGGCGATGACAAGAAGCTGATCGAGGGTTATGTGGCGATTATCAAGGAAATGGCGATTAAGTATGGGGCGTGAATCGACCGTCAGAAATCGAGGTGCTGCCGGTGGATAAACACTCCTACATGAGCATACGGGAAGTCAACGCCTTCGCCAAGGATAATCACCTGCCAAAGCTATTCAAAAGCTATTCAGCCCTGTACAACATGGTTCGGGAGGGAAAAATCCCGGTCTACGTCGCGGGCAACAGATATTTGATTCGCATCGTTGATATTGAGAACCACATCGCCCAATCAGCGCAGCCAATTAGCAAAATACGTCGGATTAACTGAAAGGAGGTGCTTTTTAATGATCAGCAAAAAGCAGCGTCAGTCGTCGCGGCGGCGCAACGTCAGCCCGGACTACCGGCGCATGATGCGGACGAATACCCGGACATTGCCGCCGACAGTACTGCAGAGCCTGTTTGACCTGACTGGCCGCAGAAAAATGATGGCGAGGTGATCCCATGCGAGTAACAGCAGTCCCCCGGATCACGCCGGCGCTCAAACTCTGCTACAACTGCAGGCACGATCCAAAATCATTGGAGCACCCGGTCTGCTCCAGTTGCCGCAAATACTCAAACTGGGAGGAGGTACTGCAGGATGCAATCGCTGCTGGAAACAGCCCGCAAAATGGCCGTTCTGTATGACCTGTTCTGCCGGACCAGTCGAACCCGGCAAGACCGCATTTACTACGGCCGCCGGTACCGGTACTGGTCGGCTAGGGCAATAGTGCTAGGAAGGAGGGAGCAGCGTGGACATTGTTGCCTTGGCAGTGGTAATGGGGCTGGTATATCTGGTTAATTGGTACATAGGCCATAGGCCATTCAATCTGATCAGGATAGGCCACCTGATTCGGGCCAATAAAAAGAGCCGCTACAAAGCGGCCAATTAAAAAATCTTCATTCCGATTTTAGCACAGAATCCCCCGTATATCAAATATAACCCGCAATTATGCGGATTATGCGAGGACGACAAACATGAAAATTAACTTTGCGGATTGGCGGGCAGGGTTTAACACCGGCCGGCGTAGCCCGATTCTAAATAGCCTGTCAGCAACAGGTCTCCTGAAACTTGCGCAAGCGCACACCGATTGCGGCACATCGCACGATTTAGGCATGGCGGCTGCCGCCGTGATCCTGGCGAGGAGGTAAGGCTGATGCGAAAAAATAGACAGGTCAATTGGCCAGTTGGTACAAGGGTGCGTATGGTCGATTGCTCCGAAGCTGACAAATATGGCGACCGGATTTGGACAACCCGCAGCGAGCCGTGGGAAGTATGCGGCAGTCAAGTCGTTTTGCTTGACGGTAAATCTGGCGGATTTGCTACCAATCGTTTGGAGGTGGTTGAACGATGCGATATGAGTTAGACAGTATTCCGGCCACACTTATCAATGCTCTTGAGGAATGGAAGAAGGCCGGCTACCGATCGGTAACGATTATGTCAGAAGCAGACTCGCAAGGCTGGAAGATCTGGATCTATGACTTTAACGCAAGAAACGGCATACACCTGCATCCTGGCATAGTAAGCGGCAACTGGGACAAGATGATCACTGATTCGCGCCGGCAACTGCTCTTAGCGGAACTGGCAGCGCTGGACAGTGTACCGGTGCCATGACCTGCAAACATCACATCCTCTGCGGCTATACCAAGACCTACCTTTGCAGCTATGCCTGCCGCCAGACCCAGTGCCAACTATACGGCAGATGCACGTGCGGCAATGAGCAATGCGAAATCTATCAGCAAAAGGAGAATGAAGCAAATGGCAATTCAACAGCCGATGGCTCTTATCAATAAAACCAAGAAAATCCGCATCCTCATCGCCGGTTATCCCGGCATTGGCAAATCTACACTGGCGCTGTCGGCGCCGAATCCGCTGCACATTGACGTAGACCGCGGCATAGACCGTGTCAGCGCGATCCACCGCAAGCCCTTTATCCAGCCACTCAGCTACGATGAGCTAAAAGAAGACCTGGTTCCGGACAACCTGCGCGACTTTGACACACTTGTTTTTGACACCGGCGGCCAACTGATCAAACTGATTGGCGCCTGGGCGATCCGGCAAGCGGCGCAGAACGGCCAGAAAGACGGCTCCTTATCCCTTAAAGGCTATGGCGCCGTCGGCCGGGAGTTTGAGCGCCTCATGAACTATTGCTACTACGACCTCAACAAGCATATTGTCGTGCTGTTCCATGCCAAGGAAGAAAAGGACGGCGACAATACCCGCCTGCGGCTGCTTGTCGAAGGCCAAACCAAGGACAATGTCTGGCAGCCGATGGACTTAGGCGGCTACATGGAAATGAACGGCAGCAAACGCACAATCGGCTTTGCCAACTGCGAACGCTATTATGCCAAGGGAACGCACGGCATCAGCGGCGTCATGAACCTGCCGGAATTAAAGCCAGACAAGCCCAACGACTTTTTAACCCGGCTGTTTGCCGAGGTGAATAGCAATATCGCCACTGAGGCTGAGCAGATTCTGGCAGAACAGCAGCAGTACGAAGCGGTTATGGCCGAGGCGCGCGATATCGTTGACGCCGTTGCGACCCCGGAGGCAGCGACAGACGCTGTTAAGCAAATTACGGCCTTGGCCCATATCCTCACCAGCGAACGGGAAGCCAAGGCGATGCTGGTCAACAAGGCTAAAACGCTTGGCTATGTTTGGGATGGGAAAACGAGGGGATACCAATGCGCTGGTTAATGACGCACTCGCTGTTATCTTCGTGGCTTTATCAATTCGATGCCTATGAAGATTACGCCGAAAAAGCCAAGGCAGATTTTCTCGCGGTGCTGCGGCGGGAACCGCGGGAAGCCTCCGAGGCGATGCAGAGAGGCAACGAATTTGAACAACTGGTCTATGACGTTTGCGATTGCAAGGCCGATTCCTCTCACCAGTGGTACGATGCGGCGGCCTATATTGCTGACAGCGTCCGCGGCGGCCAGCGGCAACTGGTAGCGATGAAGACGGTCACGATCGATGGCATGGACTTGCTGTTATACGGCCGCATCGACTGCCTAAAAGCCGGGACTGTTTATGACATCAAATACACCGGGAGTTACGCTGTCGGCAAATACATTGCCAGCACCCAGCACCCCATGTACCTGGAGCTCATCCCCGAAGCCAGCCGCTTTATTTATGCCGTATCAAACGGGCGCAATGCCTACCTGGAAACTTATCGCCGGGACGAAGTCAAGCCGATCCAGCCGCTGATCCAAGACTTTTTAACCTATCTGCGCGGCAACGGCCTGCTGGAGGTCTACCGCGAAATGTGGCGGTCAAGGTAGCATGGAAATTGCCCGCGGTAAAATTACCGACATCGACGCAAACGGGATAACCATTTACCTGCCTTACCAAAACGTCGACCGTGCCATCCTGCGCCAATACAGCGAGGTGCAGGTTGGCCTGCCCGACGGCAGGACCATCTCGCCCGATCAACGCCGCAAAGCCTACGCGCTGATGCATGAGATTGGGGAATGGATGGGCGAGTTACCCGAATTCGTCAAGCGGCTCATGAAGATCGAGTTCGTAACCACCAGGCTGCAGTCCTTACAAAAACAGATCTTCAGCCTGTCTGACTGCGACGTGACCACAGCCCGTGAATTCATTACCTTCCTGATCGACTTCATGGTTGAACATGAAGTGCCGAGCCGGACACCGCTTTACGAACTTTGCGAGGATATCAACAAATACGTGTATGCCTGCCTGATGCGCAAGGTCTGCTGCGTCTGCGGCCAGAAAGCCGATCTACACCATTTTGATGCGATCGGCATGGGCCGCGACCGGGACCAGATTTACCAGATCGGCATGCGGGTTATTTCGCTCTGCCGGGAGCATCACACGGCAGCGCATACGAAAGGCCAATCCTGGCTCATAGATGACTTGCACCTTGTGCCGATAGCACTGACAGCGGAAATCGGTAAGAAATACAAGCTGACCAAGAAAAATCTAAGTATGGCGTAGGTGAACAAAATGAATCAAGTGAACCTAACCGGTCGGCTGACCGCTGATCCGGAAGTCCGTTATACGCAGACCGGCAAAGCCGTTGCCAATTTCACACTGGCAGTATCCAACGGCTACGGCGAGAAAAAAGAAACATCCTATATCCCCTGCCATGCCTGGGAGAAAACGGCCGAGACAATCGGTAATACCCTGGACAAAGGCCGTAAGATCCTGGTCATGGGCGAGTGGCGTCAGCGCAGTTGGGAAACCAAAAACGGCGACAAGCGCCGGACGGACTTCTGCCTGGTTCGCAGTTTCGAATACTGCGAAAGCCGCAAGGACGACAGCCGCGGCGGTACCGATGCGGCCAAGGCCTTTGGCGGCCGGGACGTGTTCCCGCCAGAGGAAGAAATTCCCTTTTAGAGGAGTGCCAATATGGACCGTTGCCGCCGTTGCCACCGTCAATTGAAAGATCCGGTATCCATTGCCAACGGCTTCGGTCCGGTTTGCTTTGTCAAGCATGGCGCAATGCCAGCAGAATACGGTGTGCAGATGGAGTTGGACTTTGAAAAGCCGATACCCCGGCGATTTCAGGGGAAGTCGCTAAGTGAGCAGCATGCCGAGGCATGCAGAATTATTTTCAAACGAGGATGCTTGGACTAAAGTGCCGGCCGGAGCGGACCACACCAGCCGGATCCGGCCGGTAATAAGATATGGAGGAGTGCAAATGAGCTTACTGACAGTAGGTGGAGCGCCAACAGTTGAAATCGGACTGGACGAGTTTGAAACAGAAGACATCGTACAGTACCTGAAAGATATCGGTTATATTGCTGGCGACAGTGCCGCACTTGGCGCTGCCGATCTGGTGCGCGAAATCGAAGAAAAAATCCCGGAAGCCATCACCTTCCAAACCTGCAGCGATGACGAATACAGCGTCACTGCCGGTACCAGGAAATACGCAGGCAAAGGCTGCGCGACCATTATCGTGCTGCCGGGGAGGTAGCCGGTGCGAGTTGTGATCGATCAAAAAGAACTGGATAAAGCTGTCCAGACTGTAATCCGGGCGACCGCGGTGAAACCATTCCTGTCGGCACTGTCCGGCATCTTGATCACCGCAGCAGAACGGCGTCTTTCTTTGGCGGCAAACAATTACGATATCGCCATTGAGCATGGTGTTGAACTGGACGCAGAGCGGATTATCCAGCCCGGAGCAGCGCTGGTCCCGGGGAAACTGTTTGGCGATCTGATCAAGCGCATTCCGGCCGGCAACGTTACCCTTGCCCTCAATGTCGACACCAATACCCTGACCGTGAGCAGCGCTGGCGCCTCCTACAATATCCTGACAATGAAAGTGGAAGAGTTTCCCGGAATTGACCGGGTTGCAGCCGAAACCAAGATGACCATGACTGCTGCCGAGTTGCGAGACATCTATAAGCACACCGCTTTTGCCGTTGATGACGAAAAGTCAGGCAAACCGATGTTCACCGGTATACACCTCTTGCTCAAAAACGGACAATGCAGCGCATTCGCCACCGATTCCCATCGCCTTGCGATTAAGCGCTTCCGCCGCGAGTCTGATGCTACTGAAGCCAATATCATTATCCCGGTTAAAGCGCTAGCTGACGTGGCTGCCATCTTCGATCCCGCTGACCTCGTTGACCTTGCTGTGAGTACCGGCAAAATTGCATTTTCAACGCCGGAAACCCACTTTACTGCCCGGTTAATTACCGGGCGATCACCGGATTTCGAGCGCATCATCCCCCGCGACGCCTTTACCGCGGCCGTTGTTAAGCGGGAGCAGATGCTGACGTCTCTGGAAAGACTGGCGCTGGTCAGCTCACATAAGGAAAAGAATTATTTAGCCAATGATATCCTGGTTGCTGTCCAGGCTGGCCGCATCAGCATTCGCGGCTCGTCCCAGGAAAAGGTGCAGGCCCATGAAGAAGTCGCGGCGGATGTGACGGGACCGGATATCCAGGCCACCTTTAACGGGACCAACATTATCGAGTGCCTGAAAGCCCTTACTGCCGACCGAATTGCTATCCATATTGTAGCGCCGAATAAACCGGCCATGCTTGTGCCTGAAAATGACGCCAGCTTTGTCTACGTCTTTACGCCGGTATTGCGGGCGGCAGCAACGGAGGCCGGCTGATGCGGTATCTTGAGTTTTTGCGCAGCAAAATGGAACTGGCACCGGATAGCGGCTTTGATGTGGATCCGGCCGCCATCAACCCGGCTTTGAAGCCGCACCAGCGGGATGCTGTCAGCTGGGCGGTCAAAGGCGGCCGGCGGGCGCTGTTTGAAAGTTTTGGCCTGGGCAAGACGGTGCAGGAACTGGAATGGTGCCGGATTATCGTTTCCCATGTAGGCGGTAAGGCCCTGATCGTCCTGCCGCTGGGCGTTAAGCAGGAATTTACCCGAGACGCCACCCAACTCCTAGGCATGGAGCCGCCGGCATATGTCCGGACCCTGGCCGAGGCGAAGGCGGCCAAAACCAGCATTGTCCTGACCAATTACGAGCGGGTCCGCGACGGCGACATTGATCCCACCTACTTCACTGCCGCTTGCCTGGACGAGGCTTCCGTGCTTCGCAGCTTTGGCAGTAAGACCTACCAAACCTTTTTAGATAAATTCAAGGGTGTCCCCTATAAGTTGGTGGCCACGGCCACGCCGTCGCCCAACCGGTACAAGGAACTGATCCATTACGCCGGTTTCCTGCAGATTATGGACACGGGTCAGGCACTGACACGCTTCTTCCAGCGAGACAGCACCAAAGCCAACAACCTGACCCTGTATCCGCACAAGGAAGCTGAGTTCTGGCTGTGGCTGTCAAGTTGGGCGCTGTTCATTACCAGCCCGTCTGATCTGGGCTATGACGATGCTGGTTATGTCCTGCCGCCGCTGCAGATCCAGTACCACGAAGTATCCACTGACCATCTTCCGGCCGGTGTTGATCGCGACGGACGCATGAACCTTATCCGCAGCGAAGCCGTCTCCTTGCCGGATGCGACCCGGGAAAAACGGGAGAGCATTACGCTGCGGGTCAGGAAACTGGCCGAGATTGTCAACGCCAGCCCGGAGGATCATTTCATTCTCTGGCATGATCTCGAGGCTGAGCGGCATGCCATTAAACAAGCCTTGCCGGAGGTTGTCGATATCTACGGCAGCCAGGATTATGACATTCGCGAACAAAGAGTCATCGATTTCTCTGACGGAAGAACCCGGCTGTTTGCCACGAAGAAAGAATTGTCTGGCCAGGGCTGCAACTTCCAGCGACACTGCCACCGGGCGATCTTTCTGGGCATTGATTACGAATTCAATGACTTTATCCAGGCTGTTCATCGGATCTATCGCTTTCTACAGACCCAGCAAGTTGTCATCGACCTTATCTACACCAAGAATGAACAGCGCATACTGGACGTGCTCTTAGCAAAGTGGCGACAACATGATTACATGGTCGAAAAGATGATCGGTATTGTCAAAAAACATGGCCTGTCGCAAACCGGTTTGCAGGAAAAAATGGCTAGAAGCATAGGAGTGGAGCGTGTGAAGATCGAGGGGCCGAACTATACCCTTGTCAATAATGACTGCATTCTGGAGACAGAGCAGATGCAGGAAAACAGCATTGATTTGATTGTGACATCGATACCGTTCTCCAACCACTACGAATATACGCCGAGCTATAACGATTTTGGCCATAACAAAGATACCGAACAGTTCTTTGAACAGATGGATTACCTTTCGCCAAATCTACTGCGGATTCTGCGGCCTGGCCGTGTCTTTGCCTGCCATGTAAAAGATCGTGTGTTGTTTGGCAATGCAACCGGCACCGGTATGCCGACAATTGAACCCTTTCACGCCCTTTGCATCTCTCATTACATGCGCCATGGCTTTCAGTATTTCGGCATGATTACCGTCGTAACCGATGTGGTCAGGGAAAACAACCAAACCTACCGCCTAGGCTGGTCAGAGCAATGCAAAGATGGTTCAAAAATGGGTGTAGGCTGCCCCGAGTATATCTTGCTGTTCCGGAAACTGCCGACTGATACCAGTAAGGCCTACGCCGACGTACCGGTGGTTAAAAGCAAGACCGAATACAGCCGGGCCCAGTGGCAGATTGATGCCCACGGCTTCTGGCGATCCTCCGGCAACCGGCACCTGACCAAGGCGGAACTGGCGGCTGTGCCGGTGGATCAACTGCAGGCAGTTTACCGTCAATACTCGCGGGAAACAGTCTATGACTATGCGGAGCATGTGGCGCTGGCGAAAAAACTGGACGCGGAGGACAAATTGCCGGCCTCGTTTATGGTCGTGGCCCCCGGGTCCTGGACGGATGCGGTTTGGGACGATATTAACCGGATGAAGACGTTGAACACCAACCAGTCTCAGCAGCGACGGGAGAAGCATGTGTGTCCCTTGCAGATTGATATCGTGGAGAGGTTGATAAATCGGTACAGTAATCCTGACGACGTAGTGTTCGATCCGTTTGGCGGCCTGATGACAGTGCCGATGGTAGCCGTTAAGAAGGGGCGCCGTGGCTATGGAATCGAGCTCAATTCCGACTATTTCCGGGATGGGCTGGGATACCTGAAACTGACAGAGGAGCGCCGGGGCGAGCCGACACTGTTCGATTTTATTGATACGGAGGCAGGCTGATGACGCCGTCTGAATTTCTGCAGAAACAGAGCTTGCCCTACGAAGCCAAAATTAGGCATGCCGAGATCAGGGCACGCGAGTTTTATGATCGACTCGATGCGCAAGTTTTTTGTTCTGTTGGCGGGCTGGACAGCATCACACTGTTGACTTTTTTACGCAAAACCGTGGATCAAAATATTCCGGGCGTAAGTGTTTCGATTTTAGAGGACCGGAGTATTCAAAAAATCCATCGGACATTTGAAAACTTCGTATTTCTAAAGCCATTAAAGTCAAAGGTGCAAGTGATCCGGGAGCACGGTTATCCGGTCATTTCGAAGGAAAAGGCCGGTAAAATCCGGGCGCTGCAAAATCCGACAGAGCAAAATGCAACCGTACGCCATGCAATTATGACAGGAGAAACTGGCGAATATGGCGGTTATAAGACCAAGGAAACCGGCAGCCGCATGCAGTTGCCGCAAAAGTGGCTGAACCTGTTTGGCGGACCTGAGAATGAGAAATATGGAACCCGTTACAAGACAGCACCTTTCAAGGTTAGCGAGGAGTGCTGCTATTGGATGAAAGAAAAGCCGGCCGATGATTACGCCAAGTCAACAGGCAGAAAACCGTATATGGGCCTGATGGCATCAGAGGGTGGGCAGAGGCGTTTCGCCCTGGTCAAGCATGGTTGTAATTATTACGGGAAAACGGTAACTCGCTCCTGCCCGTTTGCTATTTTTGAACGGCAGGACCTCCTTCAACTGGCGATCGACCTAAATGTTCCCGTGCCGGCTATTTATGGCGAGATTAAACGCAAGTCGGACGGTACTCTCTACACTACTAGAGCGCAGCGGACCGGGTGCTCCATGTGCGGCTTTGGTATCCACATCGAAGCCCGCCCGCACCGCTTTGACCGGCTCCGAGAGGATAACTATAAAGAGTGGCGTTTTTGGATGTATGACATGGGATGGGGCCAGGTGCTTGACTATATCGGCATCAAGTGGGAGGACGAGTTTGTGCCGTACGTCAATCGGCAGATCGATTTATTTGAGGGTGTTGTATGAATGGGGCGGTCTAAGTGGCCGCCCTTGGCGGGGAGGTGAAACAGTGGCAAGACCAACTAAAGAAGGGATGGACTACTTTCCCCATGATACTGATGCATCAAACGATGAGAAAATAGAGGCGTTGCGGGCTTTGTATGGCAACGATGGCTATGCTTTCTATTTCATCCTTTTGGAGCGCATTTATCGCGTCCCTAATGCTGAAATGGACGTATCCAAGCCGGCCGTACTTGCCGCTCTGATTGCCAAAATCGGCGTGTCGCGGGAGAAGTTCGAGAAGATGCTGGACACGGCTTTTGATCTTGAATGCCTTGATCGGGACATCTATGAGCAATCCCAAATCCTTACCAGTCACGGGATTAAAAAGAGGGCTAGAGAGGTACAAAAACTGCGCGATAAATGGCGTAAAGCCAAGGTGAACACAGAGGAAAAACCGACAGGAATCCCAGCGGAAAACACGGAGGAAAACTGCGAGGAAAACCCGGCGGAAAACGGACAGTTAACGGGGGAAAGTAAAGGAAAGGAAAGTAAAGAGAATATATCTTCTACTACCTCTGCGTGCACGCGCAAGGAAGTTTGTAAATTATTCCAACAGGAAGTTGGCGTTTTAAGTCCGATTATGGCAGATAAGTTAAACGCGGCCATAGACGACTATTCCCCCTGGTGGGTGTATTACGCCATTCAACGGGCGGCGCTGCAGGGTAAACGCAGCATGGCGTATATCTTAGCTGTCCTGGCCGGCTGGAAAGCGGACGGCTTTGCCATTAATCAACAACCATGGGAGGCACACCGAAGTGATCAATACAGCAGTAGCGGCCGCAGTCGCTCGAATAAGGCAAGCCCACGAACAAAACCAGATCAAACCGACTGGAGCAACGAGCCAGACCACCTCTGAACCGAATAGCGCTTCCCTGGAGAAATGCGGGATTTTCCGCAGGTACTGGCGTTGCACCTTTGAAGATATCGAAAAGTGCGGCGTCCCGGCGCAGGTGCGGGGCGAATATGCCCAGGTCAGGGAATATGCCGATGGCCTGCGAGAAAATGTGGAAGCGGGAATTGGCCTGATCCTCAAGGGACCGGTCGGGACGATGAAGACCAGTCTGGCGGTCGCCGTGCTGCAAAGGCATATTCAGCAGGGCGGCAGCGGCTTATTCGTCCCCATGGCCAGCATGCTGGATAATCTGTTCACAATGAAGGAGCGGAACCGGGAGGAGTGGCTGCGCTATGAAGAGCGAATCCGCGGCACGAGCATCCTGATTCTTGATGATCTGGGCGCTGAATATCACCAGGAATGGGTATTATCAAAAGTGGATTCGATTATCACCGATCGCTATAACCGCATGCGGCCGATCATCGTGACAACCAACCTGTCTCAAGCCGGCCTGAAGGGGAAATACGCTGAGCGGATTATCGACCGGCTAAAGGCCACATCGAAGGTGGTTAACTTCAAAGGCGAAAGCCTGCGGGAGGCGGCAACATGAGAAATAAATACGGCAATAAAAAGACAGTCGCAGACGGCGTCACCTTTGACAGTCGCCGCGAGGCCGAACGCTACCAGGAACTAAAGCTTTTGCAACGGGCAGGCTTTATCCGGGACTTGGAATTACAGCCGGCATTCGAGCTGCAACCGGCGTTCACGGCCGAAGGTAAGAGAGTGCAGGCTATTACATACCGCGGGGATTTTCAGTACGTCGATAATAAAACTGGCGACGTTGTGGTCGAGGATGCCAAAGGGTACCGAACCAAGGAGTATTTGCTGAAACGGAAACTGTTTTTGATGCGATATCCCGCCATTCGGTTCCGCGAAGTATAACGGGAAGGTGATGGATTTGAGAATGACATCAAGCGACATCTGCGCGGCTCTGCGCGAACGATACACACAACCGGAATGGTCACTGTTCTTCGAGGTTGGTAACGGGACTGGCGGAAACTGCCGCCGGCATGCTGATGCGCTGGCGATGAACATGTACCCCAGCCGCGGGCTGTCGATCATAGGCTTTGAAATCAAAGTATCCCGCGGAGATTTATCCCGCGAACTGAAAAATCCTGACAAGGCAGAAGCGATCAAGATTTATCAGGACGAATACAATATTTTAGACAAGCCGTTTGTGGTCGAAACCACACATGTAAAGTGGAGAGCAGGAATCAACGAAGACCACGAGCCCTGCGTGGGGTGGTGGTTTGAGTATCAGCCCACTGAAAAGCGTTGCGTCGAGGTATGGGCTTTCCGTTTTGATTATCCGAGACAGTCAAGGGAGGTCACCAATGTCTAAACAAATAATCTGCAATATCTGCCTGACCAGTGGCAATATCATACCGATGAAAGCGATGGACGGATATTTTCGCTGCCCGGAGTGCGAAAACGAGGTCTGGCCGGATCGGGACGGGCGATTCGTGGCAAACTGGCAAGAGCAGCAGTACTTGAATCAGAAATACCGGTCTTGCAGTTTGCCAGAAGGGGTTAAGGTACAAGGAGGAGCGGATCCGTCCGGAAGGCTCCCGGGAGGCGAGAATAAAAAGACCACCCAAATGCTGTACAATCAATTATTTAAGCAGACTTGACACGGATTTGACAAAATGGTATATTATAGACAATTGTATAGTCTGCCTAGGGGCCGATAACGATTTTTAAGCCGTTCAGTTTTGGACGGCTTTTTCTTATGCCCATTTTTAGGAGGTGCAGCAATGGCGGTACACTGCAATAACGAGCAATGCCTGTTTTACGTAGCAAATCAGACCTGCAGCGCTGATGACGTTTTCTATGTTGATCGTGTCTGTGTTACGTTCCGGCATAGGCCACGCGATGAGGATTACCGGGATCTGATGCGACCTAATGCCGGGATCTGCCACCGAGAGAAGGGCAGATTGAAGCGGTATGGGCGATGAATCCGATATGCGAACAATGCCTGCGCAAGGCTATTTGCAAGAAAGAGAAAACCGCCTGCGCGGCCTTGGAGGCCCTTTATAAAATTGGTCAGGAGCAGGACAGAGAAACCAAGGCGGTCATGATCCGGGAATACACCAGGCAGATCGGCGTATTCGATTGCGAGGTGTCGCCAGAGCTGCAGAAACTGGGCGAGGCCGTTATTGCCGGCATGCCTGAGCTGGCGTATATCTCGACCTATGATATCCGCGTCGGCTTTGTCCTGAGCTATGAATCCAAAAAATCAAGCAGCAAGATCGTAGCAGCCGATTGCCGGAAGGTTACCGGGCCGTATCAGGCATACCTGCCGTTTGACTTTATCGTGACCTTCTATGAGCCTAACATGGCTTACATGACGGACAATCAGAAAAAAGTCCTGATGCTGCATGAGCTGAAGCACATCGGCATTGGCCCGAAAGGCCTGCGGCTCGAACCGCATGACATCGAAGAATTTGAAACGATAATTACCCGGTACGGCCTGCGCTGGAATGCGTTCGGCAATGATGTACTCGACATACTGGCAGGTGGTGATGATGCAGAGGAAAAAACCAAGCAAAAGGGCGGCAGAAAGCGGCAGAAAATGGCGACCTAGCGCGCAACTGGCCGCTATGGCAGAAATGCTTGTCAATCCTGACGATAAGCGCACAAAAGGCGAGAAGATCAAAGCGGCAGGACTGACAGAGCGAACCTTCTACCGCTGGATGAAGGATGAGCGGTATATTGCCTACGTCAACAGCCTGGTTGATCAATTTACCAGTGCGGAGCTGCCGAATGTCTGGAAAGCGCTTGTGCGGCAGTGCAACTTAGGCAACACCGCCGCGATAAAACTGTTTTTTGATATGAAGCGGCTGAATCCGGAACTGAACGATAAACGCGAGATCGAACGTGAGCGCCTACAGATCGAGCGCCAGAAGCTGGCCATCCTGGAGGCGAAAGCCGGCGGCGGTGGTGAAGACATCCCCGATGATGGGTTCCTGGAAGCGCTTGAAGCCAAAGCTGCGCAAGTGTGGGGCGGTGAAAAGCCGTGTCCATAATGGAGCGCATCCGCGTAAAAGCCAAGGCCGCTATTCAGTTTGTCGCCTTTAGCATTAAGCAGCTGCAGATCCTGACCTGGTGGATGAGAGTCAGCCCTTATAAGGGGTATAGCGGCATTATCGCTGACGGAGCCATTCGCGCCGGTAAAACGGTGCCGATGGCTCTATCGTTCGTATTTTGGGCCATGGCCGAATTTGACGGCCAGAACTTCGGCATGTGCGGCAAGTCCATTGGCAGCTTTCACCGCAACGTGTGGAGCTGGCTTAAGCCGGCATTAAAAGCCAGAGGCTACAGTATTGAAGAAGTCCGAACCGGGCCGGAAAAACACATCGTTATCCAGCGCAGCGGTCGCGTGAATTACTTTTATATCTTTGGCGGCAAGGATGAGCGAAGCCAGGACCTGATTCAGGGCATAACTCTGGCGGGGATTCTTTTCGATGAGGTCGCCTTAATGCCGGAAAGCTTTGTGAATCAGGGGACCGGCCGCTGCTCGGTCACCGGAGCGAAGTTCTGGTTCAACTGCAATCCCGATGGGCCGATGCACTGGTTCAAACTGCAGTGGCTGGACAAGGCAGCTGAGAAGAAACTGCTGCACCTGCATTTCGTCATGGACGACAATCCCAGCCTGGACGCAGAAACCAAGTCCAGATACAAATCCATGTACACCGGCGTATTCTTTCAACGCTTCATTCTAGGATTATGGGTAGTAGCTCAGGGCGCTATATACCGCGACTGCTGGTCTGATGAGTTGCTATTCACCGATGCTGACGCGGAGCCGGGGCTGAGCAATAATCCCGCCTATCGCCGCTACATCGGCATTGACTATGGCACGGCCAATGCGACCGTCTTCCTTGATGTTATTGATGACGGCAGAATCCTGTGGTTTGTCAATGAGTATTGCTGGGATAGCCGCGATGAGAAAACCGGCTGTCGCCAGAAAACAGACGGTGAGTACGCCGATGACATGGAGGCGTTTGTCGGTGAAGAAGGCATTGCGCCGTCCTTCCTGATCATCGACCCGGCTGCAGCCAGTTTCAAGGCGGAGCTACGAACCCGCCACCTGCGAATCAGGGAAACTGATGAGCTGATTAACGCCGATCACGTTGTTGTTGACGGGATCCGCGTTGTTTCCTCTATGCTGGCGCAGCGGAAGATCCGTATTCATAAAGAACGGTGCCCGGTGCTTATCAAGCAGATGCTGTCCTATGTTTGGGACGATAAAGCCATAGAGAAAACCGGTAAAGAGAAACCCGTAAAGGTCAATGACCATGCACCGGACGCGCTCCGGTATGTGGTAAAAACCATGATCACAGCCAGGAGGTTAGCTGCATGAGTAAAAGAAAGCGCCGTACGGCTGATGCGGTACAGACAAAAGACGGCTTCCGGAATCAGCCGGCACGGTTAGGGTTTGGAACGCCTAACCTCTTAGAAGCAACTGAATATCCGCTTACCCGGCTAACGCAGAACTGGCAGTTGCTCAACAGCTTGTACCGGCAGCATTGGATCATACGCCGGATCGTTGATGTTGTTCCCGGTGACATGCTGCGCAATTGGATTAAAATAACCAGCCAAATGCCGCCTGATGCGCTAAAGCGATTTGATAAACTGGTCAGGACGACGCAAATAAAAAAGCGGTTGCTGGAAGGCCTGCGCTGGGGCCGGCTTTACGGTGGCGCCGCCGGCGTCATGCTGCTGGAAGGCCACGGTGATGTGCTGCACGAGCCGCTGGAGCTTGATGCTGTGATGCCGGGAACTTTCAAAGGGCTGTTGATACTTGACCGCTGGTCAGGCATTCAGCCACTATCTACGGAGCTTGTCACAGATCTGAATGATCCCGACTTTGGCCTGCCGGAGCGTTACATGATATCCACTGATACACTTAGCCGAGGCGTGGAAGTACATCATAGCCGCCTGGTGCGGTTCACCGGTCGCGACCTGCCTTATTGGGAAAAACAGCAGGAAATGTACTGGGGCGCGTCAGAGGTCGAGCATGTCTTTGACGAACTTCGGAAACGGGACAATACGAGTTGGAATATTGCCAGCCTGGTGTTCAATGCAAATTTGCGCGTGCTGAAAATGAAGGACCTGGAGCAAATTTTCACCACACTGGATGAACAAGCCGTAAAGGATCTGTACAACGTCCTGCAGGCTCAGAACTGGCTGATGTCCAACACGGGAACCCAGTTACTGGGGGCGTCGGATGATTTCCAGACCTTCCAGTATGCCTTCAGCGGCCTGGATAAGGTCTATGAAAACTTTATGCTGGATCTGGCCGGAGCGGCTGAAACACCGGTAACAAAGCTGTTCGGCCGCAGCCCTGCAGGGATGAACGCAACTGGCGAAAGCGACACGCAGAACTATGACGACAGCATTGAAGAAAAACAAGAAAGCCATCTGCGCCCGCCGCTTGACCGCGTACTACCCGTCATGTTTATGTCTGAATTTGGCGCTTTGCCTGATGACCTCGACTATATCTTTAACAACGTTCGCAAGCCGCGCGCAAAAGAAAGCACCGATCTGGCCAGCACCCGCACCACAGCGGTCAAAGAGGTGTACCTTTCCGGAGGCATCAGCCAAAAGACAATGCTAAAGGAATTGCGGCAGATGTCCGAGGAAACTGGATTATGGAGCAATATTACTGACGCCGATATTGAAAGGGCCGACGACTCAACCAGCCAGGGGGAACTGCTGCCGGGTTCAGAGGTACTGCAGTTAGCAGAAAATGCCGATGAAACCAGATAACTGGCAAGCCAAGCGCCATATTGAAAGCGAGTACGATCGGGCTCTGCGGCGCCTGCTCCAGCGGTCCTGGCAGATTATCGGCTATGATCCGGAATTGATGAATCCCTGGGACCTGGTTCGCCGTTTGGAACGGCTATCTGGAACTGGGTCCTTTCAGCAGTTTTCAGCTGCCCTCGCCCGGCGGATGGTCACGCAGACCTTTTACGATACGGCCGCGACTTGGCGTCAGGCGGCGCAGGAAGGATCCCAGGGCAGGCTGATACTACAGGCGATGCGCAATGAGCTGCAGGGGCCGGTTGGCGCTGAGGTGCAGCAGTTAATTGCGCGGAACGCTGGCATTATCCGCAGCCTGCCGATCAGCCTGGCCGATCAGGTAACCCAATATATTCACGCAGAAACCCTGAAGGGTAAGCGTCACGACCAGATCGCCCGCGAGCTTCTCAGCCAATTTCCGCGCCTGGCGGCATCAAAGGCGGCATTAATCGCACGTACAGAATCCAGTAAAGCGCATACTGCGCTTATACAGGTGCGTTCTGGCAGCATAGGCGCCTACTGGTACGAGTGGCGTACTAGTAAAGACGGCCGTGTGCGTAGCAGTCACGCCCATATGGACGGTGTGCTGATTCGGTTTGATACGCCGCCGGCGCCGGAACAACTGGCCGGGATCCGGTCGGCGCTTGGCCAGTATAACGCGGGTGAAGCCCCCAACTGCCGCTGCTATCCAAAGCCGGTCATCTTCATCGACTATGTTACCTGGCCGCACCGGGTATATTACGGCGGCCGCATCGTCCGGATGAGCAGAGAACAATTTCAGCAAATAGCCGCATAACCGCGGCTATTTTTATGCCTGAAAGGAGGTGAATCATGCGAGCGTTTTACGGGACTCGATTCAGTCCCAATATGACAAAAACGCCAGAGGGATACTTGATTTGTCACAATGTCCCCATTGCCCGAACCGGCTGGCAGGATTACCTGCCGCAGGAGATCGGCCTCTCCGGCGGCGACAGCTTTGTATCCGTGTACCGGCCGGATGAAGAAGTCTTCTCGCCAGCTACGATTGCCAGCTTTGAAGGAAAACCGGTAACCGATGACCACCCGACGCAGGAAGTGCGTCCGGATAATATTGCGGCGTACGGCAAAGGGCATGCGCAAAATGTCCGCCGCGGCACCGGCAACGCAGCTGACACGCTGCTGGCCGATCTGGTCATCACTGATCCTGTACTAATTGCTGAAATCGATGCCGGTAAACGGGAAGTGTCCTGCGGGTATGACTGTGACTATGTGGATACCGGCACCCGGTACGAACAACAGACGATCCGCGGCAATCATGTCGCTATCGTCAAAAAAGGTCGAGCCGGTGGCCGTATTGCCATCAAAGATGCAAAACCAAATGCGCAAGGAGGAAAAACGATGCCGAAATTAGACAAAAACACACTCCTCGGAAGAATCCTGAAGGTATTTTCCCAGGATGCCGAGCCGGAGGAAGTGGCGGCTGCCCATGCGATGCTGGGTAGTAAACAAATGACTGCCGACGAAGAAATGCACAGCGAAGAAAAGGAGGAAACCTTTAACGCGCAGCTCCTGGCTGCTATTAAGGCTCTGCAGGCTGATGTGGCTGAACTGAAAGCCGGCAAGGCTGAGCCGGAAGCCACGGACGCACTCTCGGAACTGGAAGAAGAAATGACCAATGGTAAAGTGGATGAGCCTACAGAAGATGAGGACCAGGAAAAAAGCGTTACGGTCCCTGCAGAGGAAATGAAAAACGAAGATGGCTCCAAGGTAATGGACAAGACGGCCGTTCTGGCTGCCATTAAAGCCGTTAAACCGATTATCGCCGGTCTGCCGGCCGCAGATCGCAAAAAGGCTAGCGATGCCCTGAGCAAGGAACTGCGGGCGGCACTGGAAAAACCGGCGCCGGATAAAACCAAAGACGCCTATGCTCAAATTCTGCAACGGAAACAAGCCGCGGATGCTAAGGCGGGCGATCCGGCCGCCTTTGGTAAAAACTGCGCCCAGCGCAATCCGCACCTAAAGAAGGAGGGTAAATAATGCCTGGAAAAGCAATTGGAATTAGTTTTAACCACGGGTACCCTGGTACGGTCGCGCGGCTGGGAGATGAGATTAGCCGTACCCGGCCACTGAAAGCTGGCAGCGCTGATATCTATTTCGGCGATCCGGTCATCATTAATACTGACGGAACTGTGCAGAAGTTTGGCGCAGCAAATACTGCCGCACAGTTTGCTGGCGTCGCCATGCGAAAGACAAAAGGCGCTACGCAGTATCTGTCACAAAACCGCGCCTTCTACACTGGCCAGGAGCCGGTTGACACTTTAGAGCGGGGCGGCGTAAGCGTTAATGTGTATGCAGGAACGCCGACCATTGGCGGCCCTGTCTATATCCGTATTGCTGCCAATGCCAGCGTCCCCGCTGGCGTAGTCGGCGGGTTCGAAGCTGAGGCGGACGGAACCAACACAGTTCAGCTTACAAATGCCAAGTGGGCCACGCTGCAAGACGTAAATGGTGTAGCGGAACTGACAATTCTGACCCGGCAGGGCGTATAAGGAGGAACAACGATGAAAAAAACATACACGCTTGACGGCGCTGCCGGCATTCCCCGCGGTTTTGCCGCCCGACCGATGACTATGGACGCTGCCGCTATTGCTGGCGGCAATGCTTTTCTATCGAGCGAATTAGAGAAACTGGACCCCACGCTGCGCGAACCACTGTCTTCCACCACATACCCGCGGGATATTCCCATCGAAAGCGGTGGCGGCTGGGTAGAAACCACGTCTGTGGTTAACGTCGATTACGCTGTTTCCGGCGGCCAGGCCGACGCGGTTGGCGGCGTACAAAACAATGTGCGGCTGATCCAGGCAAATCTGGATAAAGACCTGTTCAAGGTATTCCCTTATGAAGTGGCCATGAAGATTAAATTCGTTGACATGGAACGTGGCCAGGTCACTGGGCGGAGTCTTGAACAAATCTATGACAAGGGAATCCGCCTTGACTGGGACAAATACCTGGATATCAATACCTACCAGGGACAGGCGGCTTACGGCACTCCTGGCTTGCTAAACAACCCGAATGTAACTGCGGGTTCGGTTGCCCAGAACGCTGATGGTACTTCAACACTCTGGAAGCAGAAGACACCGGATGAAATTCTGAACGATGTTAATGCCGTGATTGTGGCGGCCTGGGCGGCTGCGCAGTATGACCAGTCGGCCGTTCCCAATCACATCTTGATTGACCCGGCCAACTATGCCTACATTGCTGCCACTAAGGTCTCCCAGGCCGCAGATAAAACCATCCTGACATTTTTGCTGGAAAACAACATCGCCAAGCAAAAAGGCGTCAACCTGTTCATCGGCGAATGCCGCTTCTGCATCGGAACCGGTACCGGCGGCACTAACCGGATGGCTGCCTACGTTAATGACAGCCGCTTTATCAACATGCCGGTGCCGGTTCCTCTGTCGCGGGTGATGACACAGCCGAATGTATCAACCGCCAGCTATGACAGCCTCTATGTGGGCAACGTCGGGCAGGTCCAGGTGATGTATTATCAGCCGATCCGTTATGCGGATGGCATTTAAGGAGGACTGTATGCGGATATTTACTAAAAAATCATTTGAGTTCAAAAACGTCGCGGCCGGGGAAAAAGTGAGAACCCGGCCGCTTGAATTTGCCGACGTACCTGACTGGGCGCGAGAGGACCCGGTATTTGCCTGGGGCGTTAAAGACGGGGATATTACTATCGCGGAAACGGCGCAGGATGAGGCAGCTATTGAGAAAGCTGCTGACGAACCGGAAACGGCGCAGGACGAGGCTCGCGGTAAAAAGACTAGCCGCGCCGCCAAATAGCCATGATTCCCTATGACAGCGGCAGTGCCAGAATCATCGCTGCCGCTTCCAATTTGCGCAGTGGCGACAATCCGCCGTACACAATCGAGGATTTTTACGCTCTCTATCCTGCTTATGCTCCCCGCGAAACACCGTCCCCAGATCCGGAGATGCCGCCGGAGACTGCTTACCTGGTGGATCCCGGCATTGTGGGTATGTACATCAGCCTGGCTGCTGCCGTAGTCAAAGAGTCACGGTGGCGGCGACATTGGAAACTGGCCATAGGGCTATTTGTGGCCCATTTTCTGACGCTGTACCTGCAGAGCCTGACCGACACCGGCAGTACGGCCGCTCAGGTGGTCGCTGCCGGTCAGACGCGAGGTTTAGTAGCGAGTAAAGCGGTTGGGGATGTTTCCGTGAGCTATGACTTCTCTACTGTTGCTCAAGGCCTAGATGGCTGGGCTGCATGGAATCTGACGACATTTGGCCAGCAGTATGCAACACTGGCCCGCATGATCGGTAAAGGCGGCATGTATGTATGGTGAAAGGAACCGTCAGCGTTAAGAGCGGAGGCGGTGCCGGCATCCTGGGGAAGATCATGGCAGCTGTTGATAAGCTGGAAGTCTATGTCGGCATTCCGGAGGAAGCGGCCAGCCGCGGCAATGAGGAGATTAACAATGCCGAGCTGTCCTATATCCACACCCACGGTATCCGGGACAGCCAGATGCGAAAAGACATGCAGCCGGCAATGGACGACGGTAAGCCCTATTCCGAGGCCTATGAATTATATGTGCAGTCTCACGGTTCCCCATTATGGCAATCGCCGCCGCGGCCAATCGTCGAGCCGGCAATTGAGAAACGGAAAGACGAGATTGCGGCGGAATTAAAGGTTGCTGTGCAAGCAGGGATGAATGGCGATGTTCAAGGGGCGCAAAGGCAATTGCACGCGGTTGGGCAATATGCAGCTGGCGAGGTTAAGGAGTTTTTCACTGATCCGGATAACGGCTGGCCAGAAAACAGTCCGGCGACGATAAAAGCCAAAGGCAGCGACCGGCCGCTGATGGATACCGGTAGTCTGCGTGCCGCCATCACCTATGTGGTCAAGGAGCGTGAGTAAATGATCAACGTTGCGGAATTGATCCACGATCCGGACTTTTGTCAGCCGTTCACGCTTTACCGCAAATCTTCCGTATGGGTTGGCGGCCGCGCCAAAACGCAGGAACAAGCAGTGTCGCGCCGGGGCGTCATCACTGCCGCAACCACTAAAGACCTGCTGCAGGTCCCGGAGGGCGACCGGGTCAAGGGGATTATCGCCGTCTATGACACTGAGGAGCTGCGGCTATCAAACGAAACCGGCACTGCCGATGAACTATCCTGGCGAGGCGAGCGCTACCGTCTGTTTCAGTTATGGCCCTATGCCGACTATGGTTTCTATAAAGCGCTGGCCGAGCGAATTGCAGGTGATTGACTTGTTTGAGACAACCCAGGCAGAGGATTTTTTCTGGCAGCTTACCATGCAACTATTGGGTTATGACCCTGCCGCCTTCAACGATCCCGACAACCCGCCGGCGTGCATGCCGGTGCGTGTATCCTGGCCGACAACCGGCGCGCCGGCATGGAAAATCACGGAGAACGTTGTTTTCATCCGCTTGATTCTCCATGAAGACGATGATTATGCCCGGCAGATCGACAGCATTTATAAGCCGGAACCCGGTACGGTCATCAAGCAATCAGCCAGAACCCGCGTCTGGGATGTGCAATTTGTTGCTTACGGACCGGACGCGCAAACGGCGGTAACTCAAATCAAGGACGGCGTTTTCCGGCAGGACATTAAACGACTGCTGTCGGCGAACTCCGTCTTTTTAATTCCCAACCTGCCACCCTGCCGCCGGGTTCCGGAACTGTTCGCCGGCCAGTGGTGGAACCGCTGGGACGGCCGCCTGTATTTTAATGAGCTGCACCGGTTGCCTGATGAAGATGTCGGCCGCATTGAATCGGTAAGCATTAAAACCCATACAGATAGGAGGTAACACAATGGCTTTAAAAACCTTACCGCTGGAACCAGTGGTAAATATTATTGTCAATCTGGCTGCCCGGTCGGCCGTGCGCAAAGCTTTTGACCTGGCGCTGCTAATCGGCGAAACAACAGTCATTACGCCGACAGAGCGCGTCAAAGTCTATTCGGGCATCAGCGAGATGCTGGAAGATGGCTTTACCCTTAACGATCGCTTGTATAAAGCGGCAGCTTTAATCTTTGGCCAGGCTAAAAAGCCACAGCGGGTGGCGATCGGTTGCATCGGCACCGTTACGGAAGACATTGAAGGCGAACCTGTTACCCGGTCGGAGACACCGGTCGAAACCGTGCGGGCCTGCCGGGAAGCGAATGGCGAGTGGTATGTTGGTGTCTACTGTGCTGATGCCACTAAGGACGAGCATCTGGCTATCGCCGAGTATATTGAGGCGATCAAGCCCAATACTCTGTATGTTTATACCACCAGCGATGTTTCGGTAACGACTAACGCCGACGGCAATATTTTTGCGGCAATGAAAGCAAAGAACTACCGCCGCAGCTTTGGTCAGTATTCAAGCAAACATCCCGACGCCATCTGCGCTATTGCCGGCTGGGCCATGGGCGCGATGACCGGCACTGCCGGCAGCGCCTATACCCTGGCTTATAAAACTGAGGTTGGTGTGGAAACCGAAAATTCGTCTAGCGTGTTTCCCTCCGGCGCGGTGGAGGCGATCAAAGATAACAATGGCAATGTCTATATCAACCGCGGCAGCTACTACGACATCTTTGAAGAAGGCACCATGGCCGACGGCACCTGGTTTGATGAAATGATTTTCCTGGACAAATACCAGAACGACATGCAGCTGGCGCTGATGGATGTGTTGGTGCAGAATAATAAGGTTTCACAAACCGAGCCCGGTGTTACGCAGCTGATCGATGCGGTTAAAACCGTCTGCGTGGATATGAATCGCGTTGGCTTTATTGAGTCCGGTGTTTGGAAGGCGGCGGACCTTTTGAACCTCAAAAAAGGCGATACCCTGCCGAGCGGCTATTTTATTCAATCGGAGCCGGTTGACGACCAATCCCAAGCTGACCGGGATGCCCGTAAGTCGCCGCCGCTCTATGTGTCACTGAAGCTTGCCGGCGCGATCCACCACGTCACTGTTCAGGTTGACGTCAACCGATAAGAAAGGAGGCCGAACGGCATGAAACACAGTACCTACAGCTTTACCGACCTTACTGCCACGATTTCGCATCCGTCCTATGGCGCTTACAGCATTCAGGGCGAGGGGATCGGCGACCTGACCGTGTCCAAACTGACCGATCGCTCCGTGCAGAATATTGCCGCCGACGGCAGTGTGATGACCTCCAAAATCGCCGGCAACAACGGTACGGTAACCATTAACGCACAGCAGACCTCTTCCCTGCACAACTTTCTGCAGGGCATGTTTAACTACCTGTGGAGCGCCAATACGGATGAATGGGACCAGATCAGCCTGACGGTGCGCGCGCCGAAGATGCAGAAAACCTACTACTGCACCGGCGGCGCTTTTGTCAAAGAGCCGGATGAGCCGTTCCAGGCGCAGGGGCAGCTTGTGCCCTGGCCGATCCTCTTTGCCGATATCCAGCGACTGCCGATTTAAGGAGGAAGCACTATGCAAAAACGGGAAACGGAAAAAATCATTACTCTTGGCGAACGGAAATTCAAAATTGAAAAATTTGACGCCTTGACTGGCAGCTATATCGCCTTTATCCTGGCGGAGAAATTTCTGCCGGCCGCGGTGGAACGGGAAGCAGGCCTTACCGCCATGCCCCGGGGGCGCACGTCTCTCTCCCGCCAGGAATTTACCGAACTGCAGAAAGACTGCCTGTCGGTTGTCAGCGAAATGCTGCCGGCCGGCGCCCGCCCGGTTATTGCTGAGAATGGCGGCTGGGGTGTCAATGATATTGCAAAGGATACGCGCCTGGTCCTGCTTTTGACCATCCACGCGCTGGCATTTAACATTGCCGGTTTTTTCGGCGGCGCGGGCCTGCAGGAATTGAAAGCGGCCCTTGCGGATACCATCTCTGCGAATACGCCAACCTGAGCAGTTACGCGTATGCGCCGGTAGCGGCCGGCATGTGGCGGCAGCATGAAGTCTGGGATGGCACCTACACACTGGATGATCTGGCTGACGCGCACGAGATTCTGGCCGTAAAACAGGAAAACCAGCGCCGGGCTGAGGAATACGCGGAGCGGCAGAGGAGGTTGAACCCGTGATTGGCGAAGTGATAAAAGAATACCTGGTCAGCCTCGGGGTGCAGGTCGACAAGCCGGGGTTTAATCAGATGCAGGCAACGCTGAACCAGACCGATAAAGCGGTGGCGTTTTCCGCAGCGAGCTGGGCCAAGGATTTTATCAAGGCCGGTACGCTTATCGGCACGGCGCTGGCCGGTGTGACCGCATCTGTTGCCGGTGTGATGACTGCGGCTGCCAAACAGGATTTGGCCATGGAGAAATACGCCCGCAGCATGCTGGTGTCAAAAGACGCCGCTGCCGAAATGAAGATGGCCCTGGATGCGCTGGATGAGTCAATTCAGGATGTGCAGCTCACGCCGGAGCTGCTGGGGCGTTACCGGGCACTGGTGGCCGATGGCCGGAACATGAAAGTGGGCGGCGACTACGACGGGGCCATGCGCGAGCTGCGGGACATTGTTTTTGAATTTACCCGCCTGAAGCAGGAAGCCAATTATGCCCTGCAGTGGGTGGGGTATTATCTGGCTAAGCATCTGGGCAATCCGCTTCGAGATGCCAAGGCAAATTTCAAATCCTTTAATGACGATCTAATCAAAAATATGCCCGCGTGGACAGAAAAGGCCGCGCGGGCATTGGTTTATGTCGTTAATATCGGCAAGCACTATTTAATGCTGCTCAAAGCCATCGGCAAAGCCTCATATGCGATGTGGGATTCCTTCCCCGCCGGCGTAAAAGTGGCGATTGCAGCTTTGACCGCTTTGGCTCTATTTATTAAGGCATCGCCAGTCGGCCGCTTCGCCGCGCTGATCGGCGCCATGCTGCTGCTGGTTGACGATTACTATGGCTACATGGAAGGCAAAGAAGCCGCCATGGGGCCGCTCTGGGATAAACTAAACCAGTCTCTGGCAGAAAGCGAAAAGCACACCGGCAGGTTGAAGGTTGGCATCCACGATGCGCGGGGCGAATTGCGGATTCTCTGGGCGGAGTTTGAGCAGTCGGAAGGGCATGCGCTATCGCTAAAGCTTATCACCGATCTGCTTACGCTAACCGAAGAGACGCTGACAACGCTGATCGATCTTTCCTCTGTTGCCTTTACGCAGATCGGCGAGGCAACGGCTAAAAACGGTGTTCTGGCTGAGTTTAAGGACATGTTTTATGATATCGGCGTTGCCTCAGATGATGTCCTGGTCGGGCTGACCGGAATCATGAAGCAACTCGGGCTGCTGTCGAGTGATTCGCGCTATAAAAGCTTTTGGTCTTGGTTCGGTGACGAACTCAGTCGGAACCTGAAGCGGCTGGCCAATTTTGGATCACTGATGGCCAAACTGGTGCAGCTGAACTGGGCAGTCATGAACGGCGAATTTAAAAAAGCCGGCACGATCAGCCGGTCGCTCATTGGCGATGTCGGCAGCATCGTTGGCTCTTATTTCGACGACGAGCGACCGGCTGAGGCTGCGGGCAGGTCGAGCTGGCAGGGCGGTCGCGTTGATGGCTTAAGCGAAGCGGAAGCGGCGGCCGAGCCGTATATTCAGGAAGCAGCCAAAGAGTTTAATCTTGATCCCAATTTGCTAAGAGGACTGGTTAAAGCAGAATCTAGTTTTGACCCGGATGCTGGTTCGCCTGTGGGGGCTCGTGGGTACGCGCAGTTAATGCCTGAAACTGCAAAAGGACTAGGCGTGAACATAGATGATCCCCGCGACAATATTCGGGGCGGAGCTATGTATCTAAGGGAGCAGCTAGATACTTTTAACGGAAATGTTGAATTAGCGTTGGCTGCTTATAATGCTGGGCCGGGGGCTGTAAAGGATTACAAATACACGATACCACCCTACGAAGAAACACGAAACTATGTTCCTAAGGTACTGAGTTTTGCAGAAGACTACCGAAACAGGACAACATATACTTCGTCACCAGCAAATGCGCCGTCAGGAGATTCATTTCAAAAGCCGCCCGACGGTATGCGTGACCTAACATGGGTGGATAGATGGCAAGAATGGTTAGGGGAAATCCTAAGACCTTCTGCGCCACAAGATTCTGAGACAGCCGCAAATTTTGTCCGTCCAACGTCCTTCCTCGCAAACGCTTTTACAAACACTGATCCCATGATAGTAAACAGTTTAATGCGTGGCAGTTCTCCTGCATACGCGCAGGGGTTGGGTGGAAGTGTTACTAATATCACCTACCAAGTTGAAGTCGGCGGCGTTGAGGTAAAAAGTACCAACGCTTCTGCCGAAGATATCGGTAAAGAGGTTGGCAATAAAACTGCTTCCAGTATTCATGGCCGGGCCGAGTATTTCAAAATGAACCGGGTATTGAATGGGGTACAATCATAAAGCATTGCTATCTAAGTTGTAAGGAGTGGATAACAGAAAAAACGAGTATAAAACAACTCGTTTTTTCTGTTATTTTGAAGTATCAGGTTTTGTATCTGGATGATTATCAACGATATAGTTAACTATATGGCTTATTGGAGAGTTTTCTTTAATCTCAAACCACTTAGTGGGGGTGGTATCCTTAGATTTAAGGTTATTCATTTTTCTATCTAAAATATAAACTGATTCATAACGGTATGTTTTCTCGCTTGCATTGACGGCGGTAGGAACAAATATTAATTCGTCAGAGTCAGGATTGTCAAACATAACATTAAAAATCAGCATATTGTTAGCTATAAATTTAATGCTATTCATGTCCACGCTATAAGATATATTATTTCTCGTGATGACATAGTGCCAATCCGATTTCTTAGAATCCTGCTGCGCTGCGGCAAACGCACTTCCAGTGCTTAACGCAAACACCAATAGCACAACCAGTAACGCAGTCAAAAGTTTTTTCATGGTATCACGCTCCTTGAGTTTTAGTATAACAAAATCTTACAAGAATATCAGGATGGAGGGAATAAAAATGGGTGTTAAAGAATTCACAGACTTGAAAAGGAAGATAGTGTTAGATATAGCCGAAATGAATGCGCGATTAATTGAACAAACATCTCAGCAGCATATATCTGAGGTAGACCCTGTCGTATTGCACGAGATAAGAGAAAATGCCCGGCTATTGCTTGATTTTATTTAATCGACACGATAGTTAGGCCTCTTTTGATTCGACAGTTGAAACAGTCTGATATACTGTTTCGAAGGCTTCGCAAACACTTTTTATAAATAGTTTGCTAGTCTGTACGTTGCCATCTGCTCCACGTGGTACTGCGATGTATTTATGATCAATTAAACTTAATACAATTTCTTTTGTAATATCTAAATGCTGTGACATTGCTACTCCTTTCAAGCCGGGCAATCATGATTTCGACAAATATTCTGTAATATCCTGTAAAGGAGGTGTTTCCCATCGCCGCTAAAAATGGCCTGTCCGTCGATGGCTATAACTACTTCTCCGATATCCTGACCGGTAAGAAGCAACCAGGCTGGATGGACTTCTCGCAGCAGATCGCCAAGCTGACAGGCAAATACGAACTAATTAACATGGTATCCGGGATAACCAACCTGGATACCTTTTTATTTCGCACTCCCAAGTGGCCGATCGGCGGCGTCTATTTCGACGGCATCATGCGCACCGAGCATGTCAGCCGTGTCCGGCCGACACAGTATCCCGTGCAAACCGGCGTTACCATGACTGACCATGCCATTATCGAGCCGGCAGAGCTCACCATTGAAGTAATGATGACAGACTGCCACACACCTTCATTTGTAACGAACAATCTCTTCCTGGACAGTGTTTACCAGTCGATGCAGGACATCATTCTCTATTCAAACTACCTGCCTGTCGAGCGCGATGTCGGCAGCGGCGCGGGGAGATCGGTAAAGACATGGGTGACCTTAAAAGCAATGCAATTGTCGCGGCTGCCGATCGTCGTTGAAACGCGGTTGCAGACCTATAAAAACATGCTGATTGAGGAACTGACAGCACCGGACGATGTCAAAACGCTGAATGCCCTCAAAGCCACTGTCCGGTTGCGGGAGGTTATCGTTGCCAATGTCGCAGAGACAAAAAGCAGTGCCCGGGTGGCTGCGTATAAACAAACGAAAGGCGGCCAGGCACCAGCGCAGGAACTGCCTGTTGATAAGACATCCTCCAAGGCGATCCATGATGCAATTAGGAAGGGGCTGGGCTGATGTTATCAATTGTATCCATTCAGCCGGTGCAAAACTATACCTTCAGCAGCAAAATTCAGGTCGACGGCCAGAGTCTGACACTGCAGTTTGAATTGCAGTATAACGAGCTGGCAGGGTATTGGCTGGCTACGGTCCGTGACGCATCCGGCAATGACCTGATAACCAGCTTGCCGGTCATTCCGGCGCAAAACCTTTTGGAGCAGTACGCATATCTGGGGATTGGCAGCGCCTATATCGTGCCGGCACAAACGGTCCGTGAACAATGGCCGTCGCTGGAGACGCTGGGCAGCGACTGGTATCTGGTCTGGGGCGATACCGACGGAGGCGATGTGGATGGCGGATAGCCGCAACGGCCGGCTTTACGGGCGCAAATGGAAGGTGACTATTTATAAGCCGGCGTACAAAAATGAGACAGCAGTAACCTTGGTCGGCGGCGGCCGGGTCAGTATGGCTGAACGCGATGTCGGCCAGTCCACCGCCGTGGACGTCTCCCTGCTGCGCTGTGTCTTCCGGATCGAGGAACAGATCGAAACGCAGACGGCTGTCTGTACACTGGAAGTTTATAATATGACTGCGGCGGCAGAAGGTGCCATCATTCGGGAAGGATTCCAGGTGTCGATCGAGGCCGGCTATGCAGAAGGCCAGTACGGCGAGGTCTTTACTGGTGATATTGTCCAGGTCATCCGCAACCGGGAAAACGGCGTCGATTATAAACTGGAGATCCTGGCACTAAGAGGCAGTGGAGTGCTTGACCTCAATCATACCGCTAGTAGCATTGCCGCCGGTAGCAAGCCAAGAGACGTCATTAACGCCATTGCCCGCAGCGCCAGATTGCCCATTGTTGTCGGCGAGATCAGCGACAACCTATCTGCGCAGGCGCTGCCACGCGGTAAAGTGCTGTTTGGGACACCAAGCCAATACCTGCGCGATCTGGCAATCGGTAACGATGCCTATTTCTGGTCCGGCGAGGACGGCAAACTGATTGTTAAAAAAATTGCAGATACGATTCCGGCGGATCAAGTATTAATTTTGTCGCCAGGAGATCCGAGCAAAGATAAAAAAGCAGAAGGTGCCCGTGCCACCGGTCTGGTGGGGACGCCGCAATACAGCGATGATGGCATCCACATCAAATTGCTGCTGGACTGCCGCGTTAAGTTGATGTCGCTCATCCAGATTGACAATGAACTGATCCGCCGGTCGTTAATTGACTTAACCCTTGGCGGCAACAACCTGCCGCAGCAAAACCAGTTTGACGAGGACGGCGAATACCAGGTCTTTAAGCTTGTCCATGCAGGGGATACGCATGGCGATACCTGGGTAACCGAAGTTGTCGGCATTGGCCGGCATGGCCGCGGCGGTCTACTCACCACCGCTTCACAAACTGAGCGTTAGGAGGGATGAGATGCCAAAACTCAACGAACGGACGCTGGATCCGGTTGAACTGTATCAGCGGTTCCGGGATGCGATACTGGCCGGTATCAAAGTGGCGGCGCCAGGGATCATTCAGGCGGTTAACTACGATAAGGGCACCGTTACCGTGCAATTGTCCATTCGAGAACAGCTTAACTTTAACGGCAATCTGGAGTGGGTGGAAATTCCGCCGTTGCTGGATGTGCCGTTATTTATCTATTCCGGCGGCGGCTATTGCTTAACCCTGCCAGTACAGCCCGGTGACGAATGCCTGGTTGTGTTTGGCGACCGGTGTATGGATGCCTGGTGGCAGTCGGGAGGAGTGCAAAACCAGATTGAGCGCCGCCGACATGACCTTTCGGACGGCTTTGCAATTGTCGGCTTTCGCAGCCAGCCGAACACGGTTCGCAACTACTCCCCCGGCACAGCACAGCTGCGCAATGCAGCTGGAACTGCGTACATTGAAATTGCTGGCAGTGACATCAATATCAAGGGTGCGAATGTAAATATTCAGGCCGATAACTATACCGTACAGGCAAGCCATTCTAATGTTGACGGCGGAGGCAGTACGGTTATTGACGGTGTCCATTTTAAGAGCCATACACATAACGGTGTGGACCCCGGCAACGGCAATACAGGGGGTGTTAACGGATGATCTATCGCAAGCTTGACGAAGCGGGGGATTATGTGTTCGGCCGCAATCGAAACAACTATATCAGCGCTGCGGCAGCTGTCAACCAGGCCGTCGTTACCCGGCTGCGCCAGCTTATCTATGAATGGTGGGAGGACTTGGAGGACGGTATACCGGTCTGGCAGCGGATACTGGGCAATCGTAACAAGCAGGAGGCCGAGCGAATTATCCGGGAGCGCATTCAGCAAACCAAGCATGTGAGAAGCCTCTTAGCGTTTACGGTGACCTGGGACAATGAAAAGAGAATGCTGGGCATTCAGGCTGTTATTGATACTGAATTTGGCCAGACAGAGATAAGCGAGGTGATTGCCTGATGGCCTATTTTGCCCCTTATATTGATGACGCGGGGCTGCACATACCGACGTACATCGATATTCGTGAGGACTTGATTGATCAGTTTAAGCAGATCTATGGCCAGGATATCTACCTGGACAATGAAAGCCAGGACTATCAAATGATATCTGCTTTTGCGCTTAAGACTTACGACACCATGCAGCTATTGCAGATCATTTACAACAACCGCAGTCCCAAAACAGCGGTCGGCAGTGCCATGGACGGCATCGTAAAACTGAATGGCATTAAGCGTAAGGCATCCAGTTATAGCACCTGCGTGCTGACGCTCACCGGTACGCCGGGAACCACAATTATAAACGGCGTGACTGCGGATGACGCAGGCGTACAATGGACCTTGCCGGCAGCGGTTACCTTGTCGGGATCCACGCGCCAGGTCAGCGCGGTTTGTGCAGAAATCGGCGCTATCGAGGCGGCGCCGGGCAGCATTACCAAAATCGTCACGCCAACACAAGGTTGGTTGGCGGTAACCAATGAAGCAGCAGCGGTGACTGGCGCGCCGGTAGAGTCTGATGAGGAGCTGCGCCGGCGGCAGTCTCTCAGTGTCGCCATCCCCAGCCAGAATATGTTGGACGGAACCATTGCCGGCATTGCATCGGTTGACGGCGTCAAGCGATATAAGATTTATGACAACGATAGCAATATCACTGATGAACATGGCATTCCCGGCCATACCATCGCCGCGGTGGTGGAAGGTGGCCTGGATGATGAAGTAGCCGAGCAAATTTATCTACGCAAAGGCCCGGGCGGCGGTACCTATGGTGATGTCAGCGTCGAGTATATAAATTCGGATGGCCTGACCACAATTATCCGGTTTTTCCGGCCGGAGTATGTAGCCGCAGTCGTTGAACTGGTAATTAAGAAGAATGCCGGCTATACCTCTGAGATTAAGGAGCGAATTGAAAAGGCGATCAAGGCATATCTGGAGGCGCTGGATATTGGTACAGCCATTACGATAACCGGTATTTCAGCGGCAGTGCTGTCGGTCATTGATAATTGGTCTAAACCAGCATTCTCTGTCGTCTCGCTTAACATTGGCCGCCAGGGCGATACGCTAGCTAACGAGGATATCCCAATTATCTTTAAGGAAGTCGGCGAAGTCGGCACGATTGATGTCAGGGAGGGGTAGCCGTGGCGCTTAAAGATCGATATCTGAATCTAATCAGCAGCCAGCACCGCGATAAGCCAAAGTATATGGCGATGCTATCCGCGCTCATGCAGCCGAGCGAGGATATTTTTGCCGTGGGGGTTTATCTGGACGATGAATTCGACATCGATAACGCAGTGGGCAAGCAACAGGATATTCTTGGCCATATCGTAGGACAGGAGCGGACGCTGCCATTTCAACCCGCAAGAGGACTCTCGCCGGTATTAGACAATTATGCGTACCGACAACTGCTTAAAGCCAAAATAGCCAAAAACACATGGAAGGGCCGCGTCGAGGACCTGAAGGAGACTTGGCTGACTCTTTTCGGTAAACCAATCATCATTCAGGACAATCAGGATATGACCATTGATGTTGTTGTAGTCGGCCTATTTGATCAAATTGTTAAGGACATGATTCTTAATGGCCTGATTGTCCCGAAGCCGCAAAGCGTTGGCGTCAACTACGCATTTGCTGATGAAGCTGTTTTCGGCTATGACATGGAGACTGCATCCATTAAGGGATATGACCACGCTGACTGGATGAATCCGAATCCGGTCGATTCGTTTGCCTATGACACCGACAATGATGAACAGCGCATGTTTGGCTACAACCAGGGATATTGGACGTAAGGAGGAAACGTGATGGCGGAAACCAATTTCAAAGTATTTAATGAAGAACTTAGCCCGGACAGGACATTCAGCGATGCCGAGTATAACGTTGCAACCCAGCGGCAAGGCGGCGTTATCCCCGGTATGGCGCTCAGCCGGCTGCACAACAAACTGTACCGGCAATCTACAGCAATGGCAAAGGCCATTGCTGATTTTATAGTCGAGCAGGGCTATGATTGTATGGACAATGATATCCCCGGGATTACAGCAGCGATTGGGGCTGCAATCCAAAAAACTGCGGAAGACGCTGCATCGGAAGCGGTAACCGAGCACAACACCGATTCCGACGCGCATGAATTGGCAACGCGCTTCGGCACGTCCGGGCACAATCACAATGGCACAGCTGGGCAGGGGCCAAAACTGACCGATGCGGGACTGGCAGCGGGCGCCGCCACTGATGCGGTCATCGGTAACCGCACCGTCAACCAGGCGCTGGCCGGTCCAGGCAATACCGGCACGCTCACGCAACTTCTGTCATGGATGGCCGGTCGCATCAAGGCAATTACCGGCGCTACTAACTGGTACGACGCACCAGTTAAAAGCATTGCGGAATTGGAGGCGGGAAAAGCACCGAAATTAAATCTAAGCACAACCGGATCAACCGTAATCGGCGTAGGTACATTGGCCGGAGGTTGGGATTCGGTCCCTAATAGCTGCATGAATATAGTGTTATCTGCGGCGAACGAAATCCATCTTAGTTTTAAACTCCCGGACGGAACCAAAAGGACAATTAAATTGCCTTTTAATGCAACATTAGATACCATTATCGCCAAACTAGAATCTCCTGCATTCACCGGCACACCGACCGCACCGACAGCTGCGGCCGGGGCCAGCACCAAGCAGATTGCCAACACGGAGTTTGTGCAGGGGGCGGTTTCTGGCATAGAGGGAACTCGGGTATGGAAATCGGGAGAATACATTCCGATCGTAAATACTCCAACAATTGTAACTCATGGCATATCTGGCTTAAACCTACTCTATGCCAGAGGCGAAGTACTTCTAAAGTGCGTAACTGCGGACGGGGGCTATGCTGTTGGAGATTACGCTATAGGCTGGTCATCGACTAGTAACGCCTCTGGTAACGGATCGCAAATTATCCCTGTACCTTTATTAACCGATACAACAATACAATATAATACCGGCGACTATACATCAGCTACGACTAACGGGATAATTATGGCGAGTAAAAATAGCGGCGCACATTTCAAGGCTACTCTTGCAAACTGGCGTTACGTATTCCGGATTTTTTACTAGGAGGGCACTATGAGCAAATTTTACATGCATCGAAATGGATTTTTGTATAACGGAGATATGACTGCAGGATCTCGTGAGGCGACAAGCGAAGAGGTTGCATCCCATTTGGGGATGTCAATGTCCACCCGCAAGGCAGCGCTCCGCGCCGCAATCAATGCCGAGCGTGACCGGCGGGAGCAGGGCGGGTTTGAGTACGAGGGCAAGCGATTTGACAGCGATGCGACCAGCGTCATCAGGATTAATGCCGCTGTAAATACGGCGGTGGCGGCTGTGTTGACCGAATCGCCGTTTACAGTAGACTGGACGGCTGCGGACAATACGACAATGGCGCTGGATGCGGCCGGCTTTATGGCCCTGTCAATGGCCCTAGCCGCGCATAGCAATGAGCAGCATGTCCGGGCGCGGGCGCTTAAAGAGCAGCTTGACCAGGCAGAGGATGAGGCGGCGGTCGCGATGGTGGATCATTTGTTGCAAGAGTGGCAGCAAGAGGCGTAAGTCTCTATTTTTTTTACTGGGAGGGGTAACCATTGAGGGAGATATTTGATCATGTCATTACGGCAGCCAAAGCGGCTGCCGTATCCATTATGGATGTGGCGCCGGTAAAAGCAACAGCAGCCGGCGCCCTTGCCTTTACGACCGGCGGACATGGCACGGCGTTGGCAGCGTTTGTGACCTTGATCCTTATTGATCTGTTAACCAAGTATTTGTCTTTATCTGCAAAACGCTTGACTGATCATAGTCTGCCCGCCGGGCTTTGGCGGTGCTTTATCGGGATTTACGCTGCATTCAAGGACGGGTATATCAAATCTGAACTGATGAAGACGAAGTTCGCCGGCAAGCTTATTCTGTATATGATCTTGGTAGCTGCCGCATCGCAGGTTGATGCGATGTCCGGCAGTGCAGGCGTTTTTGTAAAGGCCTCCTGGTACTACCTGGCGGCGACAGAGGCCATCAGCATAGTCGAAAACCTGCGGGACGCCGGAGTTCAGAGTCTCGATCCGTTGCTGGCATTTATCCGGTCGAAGCTGGGAGGGCTAAAGTGATGATCAATATTAAGGCGACAAATCTGCAATTTGACTCGCTGTCAGCCCGCCAGTCTACCCGCTATCTGGTTGTGCATCACACCGGCGGCAACGCCGGCGACGATTACAGCGCCGCGGAGCTGCACGCCATGCACCAGCGGCTGGGCTGGGCTGGGGTTGGCTATCATTTGATTATCCGCAAGGACGGCAGCATCGAAGCCGGCCGGCCGCTGTGGTCACGCGGGGCGCATTCTGTGCCTGGCAACCATAACAGCATCGGTATCCACGTCTGCGGCAACTTTGAACTGGAATCGCCCACGTCGGCGCAGATTGAGTCGTTATCCATGCTCTGCGCAGATCTATGTCTGTCCTACGGTTTAGAGCCGCATGAGGCGATTGTAGGCCATCGGGACCAGGATGCAACGGCCTGCCCCGGGCAGGCGCTGTATGACCTGTTGCCGGTGATCCGCGGCAAGGCAATTTGGTATCAACAGCATGGAGGTAACACCTGATGCTCAAAAAAGTTAAGGATTCTCTGGTCGGGGTTATCGGCCTCATTGGGTTTGCAGTCTGGATGTTCTTTTCGAGCGGAAATTGGCTTGCCAGATACAAGCACAGCGCATTAAAGGGCGTTGTGCTTGTTTTGCTTGTCGTTATTGCTATATTAACCGTAGCATTAATAAGATTTATAGGGGGTAGGTAATTGTGTTAAAGAAAGTTATTGCAGGCCTGCAGTGGATTGACGCCATTGTCTGCTCGCCGGATTTTAGGAGAGGCTTGGCTATAGGCGCAGCTGTCGGCACTGTTGCTGCGGTATTGCTCTTGGCGGTGGTGCTGCGATGAACAAATCAACCGTCGCCGTCCTCTGCATCGTCTGCCTAGCCGTAGGCGCTGCCGCCGGTGTCTACTGGCTGGCACCGGCGCTGACCCAGCATCACTACACGGAGAAAGTGATCGAGCGGGAAGTTCCTGTGATTAAAGAGGTCATCAAGACCAACACAGTAACACAGATCCAGTATGTTGCCAAGGAACTGGATCCAGACACCGGCGAAACCGAAAAAATCGATGTGGAGGCGGTAATAGAGCAACCGGCCGTCAATGTCAAATTGAACGGCCAGCCGTATCAGTTCAGGCTGCTGCAGGGGGAAGAACAGAAATTCGACCAGGGTAAGGTCAGCCTGCGGCAGAACAGTCAGATTGATATTCATTTGTCAGTGGAGCCGCAGATTGTTGACAACACCAAGACAGGCGGCATTGATCTTTTTTTTGGCAAATACTCCGGCATTACGCTCCAACACAAGCGGATCGGCGTCGATGCCGGTATGGACCGGCATGGGGATCAGGATTACCGGCTTAGGTGGAAGGCGGTGCAGTGGTAGAACCAATACTTTTTGGCTGTTGGGTGTACGGATAAAGAGTAAGAAGCAATGAATATTCGTGGGATTCTAAATGAAAAATGGAGGAATGTAAAATGGCAGTAGTAGGACAACAATTAACGGCGCCGGAGGCGGGATGGAAAAGATATGACGATACTGATAGCAGGATCTTATATACTGGTACATGGGTTAGTGCACCGGAATCTGGGAAATGGGGTAATACAACTAGGTATATACCTGAAGGAACTCCACCTGAAATAATTAATAATAGTTCAATAAAGTTTAATTTTTTTGGATCAAAAATAAGATTTATACAGGCTAAAGCATCTCAACATTCTACAGCCCTCAATTATAAAATAGATGGAGCATCAATCGGCATTGTTAATTTGACCGGCTCTTATGTCAATCAAATATTAGCAATAGAAAAATTAGATTTGGAATATGGTGAGCATAGTGTAGAGATAAGAAGTTTAGATGGTATACGATTTGATTTTGATGCTATCGATATAGACGATACTGGATATTTAATTTTTCCTGTATCGTTAAATCTAACAGCAGTAGCAGGTAATTCTCAAATACTCCTTCAATGGGATTCCGTTACGGGTGCAACCGGCTACAATGTTAAACGGGCTACCACTGCCGGCGGTCCATATACGACGATCGCTAACAATGTTCCTGGTACAAGCTATGTAGACACCAATGTCGAGAATGGCGCTACCTATTACTATGTAGTTTCCGCCGTGCTGGGTGATGAGGAAAGTGATAATTCTAACGAGGCGTCAGCTACTCCATTAAAAAGGGAAGCATTGTTGCGCGTGACTATGATTGACTCCAGTGAACGGGAGTATCGCGTGTCTAAAGAGGAAGCAGACGGCTTCGTTGCTTGGATGAATCGCGAGGTAAACACCGGCACTACCGCGTACCCGCTCACCAAGATTACGACTGACAGCAAGGAGTATCTGCTATTTGATAAAGTTATTAGCTTTGATGTGAAAGAACTGAAGTAGTTCTTTGTTTTGCCGCTCTACCTTCGGGTGGGGCGGCTCTTTTTTATTTGCCAAAGATCAATCTGTGTCAAGGGCAGCCGGCCAGCCTCGGTTTGGGTTCCGCGAGGCTCCCTGCGGAGTGTTTTGGACTATGATAACATTAAAAAAGAGCAGCGCGCCCGAAAGCGTGAACGGCTGCTCTGGATTGTTGGTGTTGGGGCTATAGTCTGCTCTAACCATTGAGATTTGCCGCTCCTTTGGGAGCGGCATTTTTAATTACTTGGCAGGAATAACTAAATAAAGGTGTAATGTATATTATTGTATAGTGTTTTTAGATAATGTCTGGTGAACATCCATAATAGGGGTTGGGGAGGTTCTTCTATGTCAGGCAAAGTAATATCATTTATAAATATGAAGGGTGGAGTTGGAAAAACAACTCTTTGCATTGGTATGGGTGAATACTTGGCACATAACTTTGACAAAAAGATCTTGTTTATAGACCTTGATCCTCAATTTAATACAACTCAGTCATTAATGAATTTATTTGACTTAGAAGATACATATCTGAATGATTTTAGCGTAAATAATAAAACTATAAAGAAAATATTTGAAAGCCCCACTAAAATAACTGAAAAACCTAAGTTGCCCGATAAGGAAGAGGTAATTATTAAATTAGATGACAAAATTGACCTAATTGCAGGAACTATAAATCTGATTTTTGAAGATGGTAACAAGGACGGAGCAAAGGCAAAACGAATGAGGAAATTTATAAACGAGAACAATTTAAGAGACAATTATGATTTTATATTTATAGATTGCCCTCCGACTATATCAATATATACGGATGCTGCGTTGATTGCTTCGGATTTCTATTTGGTTCCTAATAGAATGGATAGATATTCGATTTTGGGAATAGCGCTTTTAAAACAAGTCATTGATAGGCTTTCATACGAAGAAGAACTTGGCATTAAGCCTGTAGGTATTGTTTACACAATGTTAAGAAGATCAACACAAAAAAGTAATATTCTTAAAGAAAATTTTGAGCAAAGTACGATAGTTCAAAACATAGGATTATTCAGTTCTACTACTACCCATGTAAACAATTTGCTTTTTGGGTTTAAGGGAAACATTTCATCTATGTATAAGAAGTCCAGGGAAGATATTCATGCCCTGTGTGAAGAATTTATAGAGAGGATAGGTAGCAGATGATTAATATAGATGAGATAAATGATAAACAAAAATATATTGAGATTATAAAAAAGCTAAATATGAGTAGAGTAGACTTATGCATTCTGATGGGAGTAATCTCTTTTTTAATTTATTCAAAAGATATATTTCCTAGAAACTTAAACGTTGCTGAATTTATTGAAGATAATTTTAAAATTAGTTATCCTAAATATGTAATAAGATCGAGAACTTTAATAGTAGCTAAAATAACTCGGCACTTATATTTTTCAGATGAAAGTGTTATAGTAGATGTTTTACCAAAGTTAATTAACTATTTTCATATAGAAAATGCTGCATTTCAAAAAACAGGTAGAAAACGAAATGAAAATGATAAGTTAAATACTTGGCTAGAAGGATTGTAGTTATATGGAAAAGTTCGATTTATGCAACGATTTAAAGGAAGAAATAGAATCTTATACGAGCATGTTAAACATTGCCAATACGTCAATCGAGAACGATATCCGCAATATAACTAAACGACTTTTATTCTTAAAAACAGTTGTTTCGCGAAGTTCAAAGGATCATTATCCTAAATTTTTAATATATGATCTTCTCTCTTTAATGCACGCATTAAAACAGAATTCAAAGCGTAATGTTTATAATCTTTATAGATCTGCAATTGAAAATTTTGTTCGGTTTGCCTTGGAATTAGATGATGTAGATGGGACAGGAGTTAGGAAAATTTTTGATTTGTTCAAAGAAAAATTTTCTATTTCACCAGAAACTATTGAAATTATAAACTTTATTGAGGGCGAGTATTCCGGATGCTGTGATTTTGTTCATAGTAACCAGCGAGCTGGTTTGTCAATCGCGGAGCATTACCAAGATATTTTATCAAATGATGACATGAATGATCAGACTATCAAGCAAATTACTAAAAGAATCGTAACGTTTTTGCAGAAAATTACATTACTTTTAATTTATGTGTCGCCAGATTTTGTAGATGGTTCCTTTTATCGGAGTAAGCAAAAACTTAAGTATTTAATTGGAGAAGGCAATTATCGTGTATTAAGAGAAAATGTGAGTTAAGGAGAATAAGGCAGGTTTAATCAACAAAAATGGACTTCGTTTTGTGGCAATTGTCTTAGCCGTATCCTGCCCGGGGTACGGCCTTTTTATTTGTGTAGACATTTCATAAAAATAGGAAAAAACGTATAACGTTTATATTGACATACGACAAGTAAAATGCTATAATTAAGACATAGAAAGGAGGTGGAAACAATGTGATTGAGTGGCTGGACATAGTAAAAGACCTAGCAATAACGGGATACACACTATGGAAGTGGTACACCGAATATGCCAGGTCGATAAACAAAAAGCGCTCTCGGCCTCGTAAGCAAAGAAAGCGCTAAATGTCCTCGGGGGAGGAAACTCCCCCAAACTTTTCAATCACATTGTAACAAAGACGATGAAAAAAATCAAATGGATAGACTGGGCGTTATTGACTCTGTTTGTGCTTTGGCTGGGCACGGTCGACTTCAATAATATGACGGCGCTGAATTGGGTTGCTGGCAGTGTCATGGTCGGTTATTTAATCTGCTTTACGGTCAATCGGATAAGGGGTGGATAGTGTGACAAACGAAGAATTACGGGCGTTTATTGCTGAGAAAATTGTAAACACTGCGGAAGCTGCGGAATTGTTAGGCTGCAGTCGACAGAATATCGCGGACCTGGTTAAGAGAGGGAAACTGCAGCCTGTCAAGGAAATGCAGAAGGATCGGCTGTTTCTGAAGGAGGATATCCTTGCAAGAGCAGGTGCAGGTAGGTGACTTGATGACTTAACCCCGGCTGGCGTGTGCTGAGTGGTTTATTTGGCCGTTTTTTACAAAATTCGACAGATAAAACATGCTATTATGAAATAGTGAGTGGAATTTTTTAAGGAGGACTTTTGTTTTTTTGTGCGTAACCTTTATTAATGATGTTACAGACCGCGACATTAGGAAGGGACGATGAAAGTGAAGGAATCTGACGTAAGGGAAATTATTGAAAGTCCATTAGGGAAAGAGTGGATATCTAACGAAGACAAAACCATTTTTTTATATAAGAATGATCTTGATTTGTCTGTAAAAATGGAAATATCTGAATTAAGAGAAGATGACTATATTTCATGGAAAGAGTTTTATGAAAAATTTTGCATATTAAAAATGATTACTTATAAAGTTTTCTATAAAGACGTAGAAATGAAAGATATGCTTTCATCTTTTTTTAGGACGGATGATAATGTGATACTCCCGCTGCCTACTGCTGCCAATCGTATCAATGAATTTTATATCTGTGAACTAGCTAGGGCGGAAGTTTTGAATAAAGATACGGAAGCGTTTAAGCATAAAATAATTAATGTCAATAAGATAAAAAAGATAAAAAGAGGGTTCTAAAATATGCTCATGGCTTCGGCTAGATGACTTTGCTCAGGTTATGCAAACTGCCGATGGACCAATTTGCACAGCCCACAATCACAGCAAGGGTGTCAATCAGAACTCTGTACCGCCCCGGCTGCCATTGTGCTGGCCGGGAGTTTTTGTTGTTTGGCTGTCATCGTGTTTAGGTATTCCCGATCGTGCAAGGGGTTAATGTTTATTGTGGTGTTTATTTAGTGTTTATTTTTTATAAACACTCCAAATGTGAACAAATTCTATCAAATAAAATAGCCAATAAACCCAATAAAATAAAGGGATTATCAACAAAGACAAATGCAAGAAAAAGACTTTTTCACACCTTCTAATCCGTTGGTCGTACGTTCGAATCGTACCAGGCGCGCCAGTTTTCAAGGCCTACGGGCCTTTTTTATTTTGTCTGCCTGCAAAATCTATTGATCGTTGACTGCTTTTTGACTATCTATGCGTTTTCCAGTCAGCAGTACAACATAGTGACGCGGGCAGCAAACGTAATTTATCAGCAACTGGTATGACAACGCAGCGTGATAGAAACACAACGAGACGGCATAGTGTGCCGTCTCGTTGTTTGTCAACCGGCTATTAAGCTTAGAATTTAAAAGTTACGCCGGCGCCAAAGCCTTTGCTTTTAGCGTCTACAGATTGCCCGATACCTTTGAATTCGACATCGTTGAATTTTTTATAGCGGTAAAATAAATTCAGGTCAGCATTTTTGGCAATTTCATAGCCCAGTCCTATCTCATACGAATAGTTGTCGTTGCCGATAGCTGCGGTGGCCCAGCCATTAAGCTTATCCGCTAATTGAGCCACTCCCGTCACACCGATCTGCGCAACTGTTTTGGAATCGATTTTGTCGGTGCCACTGCCAGAGCCATATACTGTTGCTGTAATATCGCCGGATAATCGTTGGATGCCTGCGAAGGCATAAACATTGGGATCAAGCTTATACAAAACGTTTAGCTCGTGAACCTTATTATCGCTGTCCAGCTTTTCAAAGCTGTCGCTCCAATCACCCTCTAATTTTTGAAACTTATATTGAAGTGCGAATTTTTCATTTAACCCGGTTGTTACTCCAAAATCAAGGCCGGTTTTCTTGTCGAGACCATCAACCTCGGTACGGACAAATCCAAGATCGACAGACGTTTTTCCCTGCTCAAAGTCGGTTTGCGGCGCACCTAGAGCGACTGCGCTGGAGAAAACCATGGAAAGCGCAAGACAGCCTAACACTTTTTTCATTAATAACACCCTTTCTTAGAAAATTGTACCAGTTGACCTTCTCATTATAGGCTTTACTTTATGTATAAACAAGAAAAATTTAACAAAATCTTAATAATTGTACAATTTATTGTCAACGCTAGCGCAGATCTATCCTTGCTGAACGGCAGCACGACTGGCGGCATTAATCTGCATTCTGGCAAGTACTCCGGCATCGCACTCGAGTGCAAGCGGAGCAGAGCTGATGCCGGGCATGGTGATCGGGACAGCCGCTGGGCGCTATTGGCGGGCGAGGCTGCCTTTCCGCCGGCTGTCGCTGTTTTGCGCTGTCAGTAACCGATTGCCGTTGCTGTCATATAATACACCATAGATGAAATAGGAGGTGTACTTATGGGTCGCTGTGGCGGATTTGGTTTTGGCAATGGCTTTGGTGGTGGCGGCTTCATCATCATTATCATACTGCTGCTGCTGTTTTGCTGCTTTGATGATGATAGCTCCGTTTGCTGAGCTTGTTACTTAAGGTTTCCCCGGCAAATGCAGGCGGATTTCCGTCTGCATTTGCTATTTACAGCTTTTTTCTACAGCAGCGGCTTCCAAAACCGGTCTGATTGGTGCTATGATTAGAGCATAACAATATAGGGAGTGAATCGCAGTTGATCGTGATACTATTGAGCGGTAAAGCTGAATCCGGTAAAGACACCTTTTTCGAGATGACAGCTGAACGCTACGCCAAAGGGAATATCCGGCGCATTGCTTTCGCCGATGCTTTGAAACGGATTGCGTTTGAAATGAATTGGGACGGGCATAAAGATGCGGCAGGAAGACGCCTGCTGCAGGATATCGGCGAGGCCGGCCGCCGTTATCGCGCCGACTTATGGGTGGACAAGAGTCTTGAGAGTTTGCGCGACTATAGCCATGGGGCCGATATTGTCTGTTTTACCGATTGCCGCTATCCGAATGAGCTGGCAGGCGTTAAAAACTGGCCGGGGCTGGGCAAAGCGACTGTGGTTACGGTGCGAATCGAGCGGCCAGGGCATGCGATTACCGCCAACCGCGACCATATCAGTGAAACGGCTTTGGATGATTATGGCTTTGATTATACAATTATTAACGATGGGACGCTGGAAGATTACCGCGAAAAAGTGCTGGAAACAATGGCGATGATTCTTCTCCGTGATCAGCAGAATTTTCCTGAATAGATAATGGCCGCGCATCGCGGGAGATGCGCGGCTTTGATTTGACCGCACCGTTGAATGGTAATGATTGTTTTGCAAATAAACGGCGTGCTTTGCTTATACTATATCTGTGGCTTGGCGCCAAACAAGCAGATTGCGAATACAGCGGCGGAGGTGGCTATGAGCAAACGCAAAACAGATCAAGCGGTGTTGGGCCAGATGGTGGAGACCCTGGAACAATATGAAGCGGAGAGAACGCTGGCATCGCTTAAAAGCGGCAGCCAGTTTGACGCCGGAATTGTCGAAGGAATATCGACTGCCATTGATAAATTGGATGCAGCCAAGAGTGACGTTGAACTGCAGACGGTCGTCCAGGAGTTAAGCGGTCTGGCCGGAACGGCCGGTCAGGAAGAGGATGCCTATGCCAGAGGGATTGCCGCCGCCGCCGGCCATGTCGCCGGGGTGGTCAGTGAAGAGCTGGCTGCGATGCCTGAAACTGATTTCTAAAAATTTTTACAATTTACCGGTGAAAGTGCTGGCAATTGGCCTTTGCCTATGCTATACTCAAATCAATCGAAGTATTCTTCGGCAATGATGCCGCTGCTTGATAACAAGCAGCGGCTTTTTGCATTTTGCCAGAAAGGAGTGATAATATGTCGCCGCTAACTACGTTTATGTTTGCCGATCTTAGCTGGCTATATTATTATCAGGAGTTTTCTCCCGACTATGCGATTGAATAAATGCCTGACCTGAACCGCGCCTGATGCTGGCGCGGTTTTTTTGCGGCCAGCCGGATTGCTTGCCTTGCAAAATTCGCTGATAATGTTATAATAATGTTATTATGTAAACTGAATAGCAGGGAGGAAGCTTATGCGCGATAGACACAAGCCCTGGCTGACAGGGATAGCCGCGCTGGTGGCGACTATGCTGCTGCTGTTTGCCGGCCAGGCAATCTGGTATACCTTTGCCGTCGCTAAGCCTCTGGATACAGCCTTTGCGGAGCTTGACGGCGTTCAGGCGGTTGTCAGGCTGGAGAAGGATCCCGTTGTTTTGCAGGTGACGCTGGCCCGCGCCGCCAATATTCAGGCGACCTATACCGGGCTTGAAGAACAGGCTAAAGAGATACTGGGCAAGGCGCCCTTTGAACTGAGGATAGAGGATAATCGCACTCCGGAACTGACACGGCTTTATCAGGAACTGCAGTTTCCGATCCAGGAAGCGATTGCCACCGGCCGCTTTGGCGACCTGCCCGGCCGGATCCGGCAAAGCTGCGACGCGGCGGCGGTAACCGGAGCGGTGTATGTTGACGCCCGCTACGTCTATCTGCAGCTTGCCAAAGAGGGGGCGGAGCTCTATAGCGTTATTCCCAGAATGAATGCGGAGGTGAGATAATGCGGCGAAAGGAGGTCGCGCTCGGTATCGGCGGCGGTGTGATCATTTTCTTGCTGTGGCGGGGAGTAAACCTGCTGCCGCTGCTTTTCTTCGCTGGACTGGCGCTGCTGCTGTTGTACGGCGGCCAATTGCGCACAGGCGGCAAGTCATTCGCCGTTGCCGGCAGGGATGGAGGTGGCCAAGCGGCGATTGCCTTTGAGGATATTGGCGGACAGGATATCGCCAAACAAGAGCTTAGGGAATCACTTGATTTTATCATGGATAGACGACGCATCAGGCAGCTGGGGATCAGACCGATTAAAGGCATTCTGCTTAGCGGTCCTCCCGGCACCGGCAAGACCTTGCTGGCCAAAGCCGCGGCAAGCTATACTAATTCCGCTTTTGTCGCCGCCAGCGGTTCTGAATTTGTCGAAATGTATGTCGGTGTCGGCGCGCAGCGGGTGCGGCAGCTATTCAAGCAGGCCCGCAGCCTGGCCCGCGAGCAGCGGCAGGACAGCGCGGTTATTTTTATTGATGAGCTTGAGGTGCTGGGCGGTAAACGCGGCCAGAGCAACAGCAATATGGAGTATGACCAGACACTAAACGAGCTGCTGGTGCAAATGGATGGCATGTCCGGTGACGACAGTGTCCTCTGTCTGGTTATTGCGGCCACTAACCGTCTGGATTGCCTTGATCCGGCGCTGCTTCGCCCCGGCCGCTTTGACCGGCAGGTGAGGGTCGATCTGCCTGACCGGCTTGGACGCCGCAGCATTCTTGCTCTCCACACCCAGAATAAACCGCTGGCAGCGGACGTTTCGCTGGATGAGCTGGCTCGCGACAGCTTTGGCTTCTCCGGCGCCCATTTAGAAAGCCTTACGAACGAGGCGGCGATTCTGGCGTTGCGGCAAGGCGCTGTGGAAATCGGCATGGAGCATTTCCGGTCGGCGATTGACAAAGTCATTCTGGGTGAAAAACTTGACCGGGTGCCGTCGCCGCAGGAACGGCAGCGGATTGTGGTCCATGAAACCGGTCATGCCCTCATCGGCGAGTTAACCCGTCCCGGCTCGGTTGCGGTTATAACGGTGACACCCCGCAGTAATGCCTTGGGCTATGTACGGCAGACGGAAGCGGAGGATTGCTACCTGTATACCCGTGCGCGGCTGGAACAAAATATCGGCGTGGCGCTGGCGGGAGCACTGGCGGAAGAGGCGGTATTCGGCGATCGCAGCACCGGCGCCGCCAGTGATTTTCAACAAGCGGCCGATCTGGCGAAACAAATTGTCATGGCCGGTATGTCGGAGCTGGGGGTGGTCTCGCCGGCGGATCTGCCGCAGCAGGTTCTGCATGATACCATCAGTGACATTATTGAGACGGTTCGTGTCCGTACAGCGGCGCTGCTGGCGGCCCAGCGGCCGGCCTTTGACCGGATTGCGGTCAGCCTGTCCGAAGCCGAGACCCTCAGCGGCGACGCTTTCAGACAACTGCTGCAGGCGAATGCCTCTGCCTGCGCCGCCGTGACGGCAGGCGAATAACGCGGCAGTGCCGTTCATGGCTTGGGCGCAAACAACAAGGCCCCCTTTGGCAACGGCAGCCGGCTGATTCAGCCGGCTGCCGTTAGTGTTACCGCCGGGGCTGACCGTCGCGTTCGGGCTCGAAGTCAGCCGCTTTTTTGGACTTGAGCAGCGCCGCCTTATTGGCGGCGTCAAAGGCTTCGTTGCTGTACTTTTGCTCGGCGCAGTTGACACACTGGTTATCACGGTATTTAACCAAATCAATCACCTCCTGGCAGTGTTAGTTTGTCCTCTGCTTGCAAAGCTAGTAAACAGAAAAGTAAAAAATATTGGATAAATATATGGAAAAAGTGTATAAGTAAGCAGGAATTTGCGATTTTACATAGAATTAACAAAACTACTCCTTGTGTGCAGATTCTTTCTATGAGGCAAGGACTGCACTGCTTGACGCCGACAGGTAAGGAAACGTGGACACTTATCGCGAGGCAAAGAGCGGCAGGGGGATTATTTTATTGGAGGGATTCTGTATGAAAAAGACAACTGCCGCCTGTGTGGCGGCGCTGCTGTTGACCAGCGGCGCCGCTCTGGCCGCCCCGGTGGAATTCGACGGTGACATCAAGGCCCATTACCGCTGGCAAACCTATAACTATCAACCTGACCAGGAAGGCGGCAAGTTTACCGTCCGGTTGAACGCCAAAACCGCGTTGGATGAGCATGTAACCGCCTATGCCCGGTTCGCGGCCCAAACTCTGACTGGTGCTAAAATTGGCGCCGATTTTAACACTGATCGCTATGGCAGTGATGTCGCCACCATCGACCAGTACGGCTTTATCTATGACAACGCCGGCTGGAGTTACAAGATCGGCCGCCAGGATTTGGCGATTACCCCTACCGCCGCTTTGGTGAGCAGCGGCAGCTATATCGGCAAAGATGTTGACTTCCTCAATGGCGTAGTGGCCACCGGTACCTCCGGTGTTACCGACCTGCAGCTTGTCGCCGGCAATCTTGATCACTCCCGGGAAAGTAATAGCGATGCCCTGTATTCGGTTCACGGCTCCTACAGCCCGGCCGAAAACTGGACTGTTGGCGGCACGTTGGCCCGCTTTGTTGAAAAGAATGCCAGCGACCGCAACTTCTGGGGCGTTGATGTTGCCTACGCCAGCGGCAAAGCCAATTTCATCATTGATTACCTGAACTCAAACAGCAGTTCGGATGACACTGCCAGAGTTATCGGCGTCGACTATGCCTTTGACGATAAAAACACGCTGTCCGTCTACAATCATAAAACAGAAAGCTTGGCAGATGTCCTGACCGATTGGGATAGCGGCGAAAAAGGCTTCTATTACATTTATAATCACAACTTTGACAGCACGACCTCATTCAACCTGCTGTACAAGGACAATGAGGTTCTCAACAGCTCCGATAAATATACCTCTCTCCGCACTACAGTAACGTATAAGTTCTAATCCCTTTTAGCTCCAAGATAAAACGGGGAAGATTGCTGCACACGCTGTGCGGCGATCTTCCCCGTTTTTTATGTAGTTTTCGGAAGCGGGCGGCGGTTCAGTCCGGATAGACGAAGGTCAGCGTCTTTTTCAGGTCCGGATGCAGGCTGTTGTAGACGGGGCATTCTTTTGCCGCCAATTCAATAATCTTTTTTTCTTTGGCGCTGTAGTTATTGTGCGGCAGGGTGATCTTAATACTGATTTCAACAATCCGGCGGGGATGGGTCCCCATGATTTTGCTGTTCTCGATGCTGGCGCCGTCAATGTCGAAGCCGTGCGTCCTGGCGGCGATGCCCATAATGGTGAACATGCAGGCGCCAAGAGCGGTTGCGACCAGATCGGTTGGTGAGAACGCCTCGCCTCTGCCCTGATTATCGGTCGGCGCGTCGGTGACCAGACTGCAGCCTGACTGCAGGTGAACCGATTCGGTGCGTAGATTACCCAGATAGCGGGTCTGGATGGTAGCCATTGCCTTTGCCTCCTTTACTTGGTACGTTGCTGGTATTGTAGTTTTCAACGCGGTAAGTCATTTTCCTGCCGGCAAATCTTGCTTCATGCTCCCTCTCCTCCCGCGGTCCTATTGCCAATAAGGGCCTTAGACCTGCCGATTTGCAGAATAACTCGAATTATGTTAACATAATGTCGACCGGCGCTAATGCGGAGCAGCCTGCTTGACTGTGGCGCCGGTCAGGAGAGGAGGAGTTGCTGTGAATTCCAAGTATATGGTGCTGCTATTGCTGTTGGCGCTGTTTAGCGCGTTGCTGCTTCCCGCTCAGGCTATGGCTGCCACCGCCGCCGGCAGTTCAGGCACGGGGCTGGTTACGTCAGTGATGGCTTTTTTCGGCGACATTGTTAACGGCTTGCTGAATATCAAGCCGGCGGAACCGGCTGCCGTCATCCCGGCGCCGGCGGCGAGCCCACGTCCGGCCTCAGGCAAGGAAGTCATCGGCTTTTATGCGGAGTGGTGGGGGAATGACACTTCCTCTTATAATGATATGGTAAAACACAAGGGGGCTATTGGCACAATCGCGCCGTTCTGGGCGACACTGAACCGCGACGCCACGGTCAGTGACCGCGGCGGCAACGATCATGCCGCGGTTGTTAGCTATGCCAGGGCCAACGGCATCCAGACGCTGCTATTAGTGAACAACGAAAAAGGCACAGGCACGGTCAAGCCTGTCCATACGGTGTTGTCAAGTCCGGCGCTGCGGAAAAAGGCGATTGACAATCTGGAGGCTTATATCAAGCAGTACCGACTTGACGGGATCAATATTGATTTTGAGGAAGTTCCCGGCGGCGACCGTGATCATCTGACCGCATTTATGCGCGAGCTGGCTGATCGCCTGAAACCGCAGGGATATCTGGTGACAATTGACGTATTTCCCAAGCATAACGAGGAGGCGGATATCGCCAGGGCGTATGATTATGCCAAACTGGCGGCAATTGCCGATAAGATCATGTTGATGACCTATGATTACCACGGTGCCTGGAGCGGTCCGGGCGCGGTCGCCGATATCGCGGCAGTGGAACGCGACTTACAGTATGCGTTGCGTTTTATCCCCAAGAACAAGCTGTACCTCGGCGTTCCCGGCTACGGCTATGACTGGTCGGATAAAGGTGTGGAGAGCCTGGAGTATTCCGCGGTTCAGGCTTTGGTCAGTCGTTACAAACCGTCTGTTCAATGGGATGACGCTACAAAGTCGCCGCATTTTGCCTATACCGATGCGAATGGAAGCTCCCATACCGTCTGGTTTGAGAACAGTCACAGCCTGCGCTTTAAGCTGGATTTGGTCAACAAGTACGACCTTGCCGGCATTGCGTTATGGAAACTGGGAGAAGAGGACCAGGCGTTTTGGCCGCTGCTTCAAAGCTACTTTCGCCAATAACCCGGCAGCGCAGGCGGTTAATTAACTTACAGCGGTTAATTGCGAAGCCAAAGGGGCTTGACGCTGACTGTCGGCTTTTGTTATACTATAGGCGAATTTAATACTGTTGCGGCAAGGGTGCCTCGCAATGAGGAGAATAGGGAAGTCTGAGCATGGCGACATGCGTAGGCGCGGGCCCACCACTGTACCGGGAAGAGCTTGCAATGCCACTCGCAAGGGGAAGGCGCAGGATATTGATGAACCGGGAGCCAGGAGACCTGCCCTGCCGTCAAGACCCTTATGGATAAAAAGGGCTTTTTTGGTTAGACCAAAAAAGCCCTTTTTTTTACGAAGCGTACAAGAGAGGAAGAGGATATCATGAATCAATTGCAGCAAACTATAGATCGCATTAAGGCTCCAGCACAGCAAACAGGCGAACGGATGCGGTGCCGGGTTCAGCATTTAACCGCCGGTTCGCTTGGCCGCATCGAAACGATGTTTGGCCGTTATACCGCGATATGCGGCCAGCTGCCGCCGCCGCCGCCGCGGGCGTGCATGGTGGTGGCCTGCGCCGACCACGGCGTAGCAGCGCACTCGATCAGCGCTTATCCGATTGAAACAACCTTGCAGATGACGGCCAACTATCTGATTTCCAAAGGCGGCAGCGCCAACGCATTTGCCAACTTCTCCGGTTCCGACATGGTGGTGGTCGATGCCGGCGTAGCCGGTGACTTGTCGCATGTTCCCGGCCTCTGGCACCGTAATATTGCCTACGGAACCGCTGATTTTACCAAAGGGCCGGCGATGACGCGGCAACAGGCGCTGCAGTCTCTCCGCATCGGTCTGGAAATTGTCGAAGACCGGGTCAGACAAGGCTACAACTGTTTTAGTCTTGGTGAAATGGGCATTGGCAATACGACTTCAAGTGCGGCGATTGTGGCCGCCTTCACCGGGCTTGACGCCGAGACGGTGGCCGGACGCGGCACCGGCATCTCGGACAGCCGGATGCAGGTGAAGATTGAAGTGATTCGCCAGGGCCTTGCCGTCAATCGTCCTGATCCCGGCGACGGATTGGATGTGCTGACCAAAGTCGGCGGTTTTGAGATGGGAACACTGGCCGGCGTCGTTTTGGGAGCAGCCGCTCATAACTGCGCCGTGATTATTGATGGATCAAACACCACGGCGGCAGCCTTGCTGGCGGCGGCTATGCAGCCGCTGTGCAAGCAGTATTTATTCGCCTCGCATTTGTCGGGCGAGCCGGCTCACCGCCACGCGCTGGCCTTGCTGGACCTGAAGCCCTGCGTCGATATGGGCGTGCGTCTGGGAGAGGCGATCGGCGCCTCAGTTGTTGTCGACATGCTGCGAGCGGTTACCGCCGCCTTGCCGGAACTGGAACGTCAGGGCACCGCGGGGACGGTTGCAATGGAGAAGACTAGCCCCGGACCGCTGCCGGCGACTCTCCCCGTGCCAACAATCCGGCCGCTGGATCTGGCGGCTATGGAAGCCTGCCAGCTGCGGCTGGACAACTTGACCAAGCCTCTTGCCAGCTTGAACGCGTTTGAGGACTTAGCCCGCCAGTTGGCGGGAATTACAGCCAATCCCCGTCCCAACCGTTTGCGCAAGGCGATCTTGACTGTGACTGACGGCGACTGCGGCGAAATGGTTGTCAATGCCTTCGCCTCCCATGCCGCCGCCGGCGTGCGGCGGCTCGATATCGCCGCTGCTGTCGCCGGTTCGCCAGACGCGGAGCTGACACAGCCGACGCTGCTCCGCGCAATGCGGGCCGGCGAAGCCGCGGCCCGCTCTCTGGTCCTGTCCGGTGTACAGGTGGTGGGGCTGGGGGCAGCGGGCTTGCCGGACCGCGGCAGCACCGAGATTTTCTTGCAAACCGCGCTGACACTGGAGGTCCACAGCGCCGATGTATTGCTGCCCATGCTGGCGAAAACGGGAAGCCCGCTGCTTGCCGGTCTCGCTGGTGCGATACTGGGCACGGCGTCAGCCGGTGCCGCGGTGGTGCTGGATAACCTGGAAACCGTTGCCGCCGCCTGGCTGGCGGCAGCGGTTGACCCGGACGTTAAAGCCTACCTGATTGCCTCCCACTGCGGTGTAGATCCGGTACAACTCGCCGCTCTTGATAAGCTGTCGCTGCGACCGCATCTGGAGCTGGAGCTGGTCCTTGGCGACGGAACGGGCGCTGTTTTCGGCTTTCGGCTGCTCGACGCGGCTTTACATGTCTTATCAGATATGAAAACCTTTGGCGAGGCGGCGGTGGCAGTGGCGCAGGACGGACCGGGAGCGCTGCGTCAGACGCATGCCGTCAGGGACTAGATTGTATCAAGCTTTTTGGCAGCCGGCGAGGAATAAGGCAAAACAGGCTGACAACGCCGGCTGGTGCTACCTGACAGTCCCTGCTTTGCTTTCAGGGTGTGCAGCACCGGTTTTTTCTGCCGATAAAGCGAGCAGGCAGGCCCGAACGCCGCAAGGGCGACCGTGCCTGCCTGTTGTATGCTTCGGTGACATAACCAGAGCCAGCCCTGCGGCAGTCTGGCGCAAACCCCGGGGAGTACTAAAGAAAAATCTTCGCTCCCGGTCCCAGCGGCAGATTCAGCAACACAAATACCAGCAGCCAAGCCGTCCAGGCGATTAAGAACCAGACGGCGAACGGCATTTGCGTCGCCATTAGTGTTCCCATACCGGTACGGGTGTCGTCTTTGACATAGCGGGACATGATGCCGAGCATAACCGGCACATAATACTGCAGCGGCGAAATCGGATTGGTAACGCTCTCGCCAATCCGGTATGCGACTTGGGTAAGCGCCGGTTCAAAGCCCAGCAAGCCGAACATCGGAACGAAAATCGGCGCCATGATCAGCCATTTGGCCGAACCGGACATCATGAACATATCGACAAAGCCGGATAACAGGATGAAGCCGAGAATAAGCGGGATGCCGGTAAAACCGGTGTGGCTGAGAAATTCGGCGCCGCGAACCGCCAGAATGGTGGCAAGGTTGCTTTTGGTAAACCAGGCGATAAACTGGGCCGCCGCGAAGGCGGTAACAAGGAAGCCGGTCATGCCCTGCAGGCCGCTGGCCATGAATTTAGGCACATCCGATTCTTTGGCGATAACGCCTTTGCCCAGGCCAAAAGCCAGGCCGACGCTCATAAAGAAGAAAAATAGAATCGGAATAATGCCGCTTAGCAGCGGTGAAGACGGTACGATCGAGTGGGTCTTTGGATCGCGCAGCAGACCGGTTTCAGGCACCGCCAGCACCAGCAGCAGCAGGATATAGGCCAGTGCCGTCCAGCCGGCCCATCTGAGGCCGCGATTTTCCTCGGCCGTCAGCAGGTGCTCCTTGCGGGCGTTCTCGTCGACGCTGAGTGAGGGGAAGATCCGGTCAAGCCGGGGGCCGACGACTTTCTCGGCGACAATTGTACCCACAATAGTGAGGACAATTACCGAGGAGGACATAAAGTAATAATTAATCAGCATATGCACCGGTGAGTTGGCCGTCTGGGGAATAACCTTGACCGCGGTCGCGGTGATGCCGGCAATCAGCGCGTCGGTGCCGGCGGGCAGGATATTGGCGCTAAAGCCGGCGGCCGTAGCGGCAAAGGCGATTGCCATCCCTAAGATCGGATTGCGGCCCATGCCGGCGTACACGGCGGCGGCCGCCGCCGGCATGAATACCATTGCCGCATCGGAGGCGAGATTGCCGTTCAGACCTAAAAACATGATAATGCCGCTGACAGCCCAGGGGGGCGCACCCAGCATGACCTTGCGGACAAAGGCACTGACAAGGCCTGTATTTTCCGCCAGGCCCATCGCCAGCATCATCACCACGACCAGGCCCAGAGGCGGAAAATTAATAAAGTTTGGCACCATGCTGGTCAGGATATAGCGGAAGCCGTCCGCATTCAGCAAGCTCAGCACTTTCACCGTTGTCTGCTTGGCATCCTTGCCGACAAAGCTAACCGCTGTTCCCTCAAATACGGCGGACAGCAGCAGTGCGGCAACCGCCAGCAGCGAGAACAAAATAAACGGTGAAGGCAGTTTGTTTCCGACCAGCTCGATACAGTCCAGCAACCGCTGGAAAAATCCCGGGGACGGCGGAAGGTTGTTTGTCGTTTGGGGCTGCATAAATATCCTCCTTATCCACTTTTTAATAATGAATGGGCATGTGCAAATTTGCCGGCTTTCCCTCCTTTGCGTCCGAATGCATTGATAAAGCGGTCAGTGCGGTTTCCTCGAGAATTTGCGCGCCGATATACATGGCGCGTTCGTCAAGATCGAAGCAGTCGTTATGAAGCGGCCGCAACGGTCCGTCCTTGGCGGCGCAGCCGAGAAAGAAAAAGGCACCGGGAATCTTTTGTGTATAAAAGGCAAAGTCTTCCGCGCCAAGAGCCGGTTTGATATCAGTTCTGACATGCTCCGGACCCAAAAAGCGGCTGGCGGTCAGAATAACGGCGCCGGCCTCGGCCGCGCTATTGATCAGGCTGGGATAGCCCCACTGATAATCCAGTTTGCAGCTGCCGCCGTAGCCGGCGCAAATGCCTTCAGTCATTTGCCGGATCGCGACCGGGATCTGGCCGCGGATCGCTTCGTTAAGCGTTCTTACCGTACCGTTGAGCACGACTTCTTTGGCGACGACGTTGTAACGCTCGCCGCCGTGAATAGTGCCGACAGCGATGGTGGCTGTTTCCCGCGGGTCGACGCGACGGTGGATAATCCGGCTCAGTGCCGTCAGAACGTCCGCTGACATCATGATAGCGTCCGTTCCCTGGTGCGGCGCACCGGCGTGGGCGCTTGCCCCTGTCAGCGTCAGGCTGAACGGATCGGAAGATGCCATCAGCGGCCCCCTGGTGATGCCGATATCGCCATAGGGCAGCTCGGGCCAGACATGCAGGCCGAAGATCGCCTCCACCCCTGTCAGCGCGCCATCGGCAATCATCTTGGGCGCACCGCCGCGAGGCGCGTCTTCCTCCGACGGCTGAAACAGCAGCCGGACTGTTCCGGCCCATTTTTCGCGGCTCTGCTGCAGCGCCAGAGCCGCTCCCAGCAAAATCGCCATATGGCTGTCGTGTCCGCAGGCGTGCATGACGCCGTCACGCTGCGACCGGTAGCTGACCTCATTCGCCTCTTGAATCGGCAGCGCGTCCATATCGGCGCGCAACGCGATGCTCCGCCCCGGGCCGCCCCCGTCAATCGTGGCGACTATACCGGCATGAGAGGAAAAAGTCTTTGCGGCAATGCCCATAGACGCTAACTGACTAAGCAAAAATTCCCGCGTTTCGTATTCCTGGCCGCTGAGCTCGGGATGTGTATGCAGGTGCCGGCGCCAGGCCACCATTCTTGCCAGTGCTTGCGGCTGTATTGCTGTAGTGGTCAAGATGCCTACCTCCTTTGTTTGTATTGAATGGACGAGTGTCTTTGTGTGCGATTAATGATATGGATATTTTAACACGAATCATTCTGGTCCTAATACGGAAAGATTACATGTGACAAATAAAAATAAAAATGCAGTATAAGTGAAATAAAATGCAAATGTTTATTTTTGATTGCGGCCGTAACAATCCGCTTTTTGATCAATATAACCGGGGAGTTATTAATTTGACGCAAAAAAACAGCAGCCATTCCGGTAACGGAGCGGCTGCATAATTATTTGTTCCTGGCTGCCGGGAAATTAGGTTATGGACCTGAATAGCTACACTAGCTAACCGCTGATTAAAAGAACCGGTTAAGCTGCGAGCGATTTTTGCCTGGCTGACGCAGACAGGCGGAACAATCGGTCAGGCTTCGCTGTCTGAATTATTTAGTGCCTACTTAGCAGCTTCACTATCAACTTCTTCTATAATCGAACTTCCCCTTGAGTAATCGCCGCTGGTCCACTGCCATTCCTCATATAGCCTGATTTTCCCGTTTGCCATTATTTCGGGCCGGGAAGTACAAATGCCAGTCATAAACTCCTGCTGGCTATTAAGATGTTGGTAGCGCATCGTTAAATATCCGTTTTCATCAGCTTTAGCAATTAAATTTCCCAACAGGATTGAACCGCCTTTGTATGTAGCCCAAACAATATTCCCTTTCTGGTGATAATGAAAAACGGTTTCCGGTGAAACCTCACCTGTGCCAGAGTTACTCACGGATTTAAACAGTTTATTGTTGTAAATAAGACTCAGCTCCTGCATATCTATTTTTCCACAGGACAGCCCTTGCGACACCACAGCTACTGGTATAAAGGATAGTAATCTTTCATTGCTTATCTAGCAGATTGTCGCCGGTAAAGCGGTACAACTTTCGCGGTCGGCCTTTACCGGCGGCATCTTCTCCGCTTACACAGGCGAAGCCGGCCTCGCGCAATGCGCTCATAATACGGCGGGCGCTGCGCGGCGTAAGCGCAAGGCGGGCAGCCAGGTCGTTAATACTGATGGCGACATCTTTGGATTCCGCCACCAGCTCGGCAAGCTGATTCAGTGTCAGCAGGCTGATTTGCAGGCGCTTGGCCAGCAGCCGCTGCTGCTCGCCGTTAAAGCGCCTGCCGCCTTCATCGGCGCTTAACGGTCCCAGGGTTCGCTGATCATCGGTTACGATCAGCCATTGTCCCGGTCCCAGCCGTTTGGCCAGGCCATGGGCGATATGGGCATTCTCTTCCGCCTGATAGGCCGTGGTGCCGAAGCCAATGCCGCCGCTGACATGGATATGAAGATCGTCCCTAATTGCGTTTAACAGCGGCAGAATCGTAAAATCGCCGGTGATTGCGGCGATCCGGCCGCGGGTGGTAAAGATAATATAGCTGCCTTTGCCTTGCGGAATCAGTGAGCCGCCAACCTGTTGGGCAAAGTCGATCAGCAGCTCATGCAGCCCTATCTCCAGGCGGCTGACATCGTAGCTGGAGTTGGCGTTGCGGACAAGTAAAGCATAATTGTCAATCTCGATGTGGGAAACGGCGATTTGTGATTCACTGTAGCACATCGCCTCTGCCAGCCGGCTGGCCGTATCAAGCGCCGTACGGATATTATTGGGCGTTGGCCAGATGCGAAAGGTGGGGACTCCCAACGCTTTTAGCTGTACGGCGGTTTTTAGAAAGCAGGTGACGGCGACCTGGGTTTTATTCTGCCGCCATAGCTGATGATGAAATTCAGTGAGCTCTTCGGCGCAAATCGTCCCTTCATAATAGCGCAAATGAATCGGTGGCAGCGGAAAATCCAAGTCGCGGTAAACTTCCTCAATCTCATCGCGGTGATAGGTGTCAAAGCTGATATGCTGCAGTGTCATGCCGGCGGTTTGCGTAATTTGCAAAAAAGCCCGATACAGGCTGGAGCCGGCATGGGGGATGTATAAGAGCGGTTTATTCCAGCGTGGCACCGTAAGGGCATGCCGGTAGGGAACGACGCCGGAAAACAGCCAGATATCGGCTTCGGACTGCATTGACCGCAAAATGGCCGGAACTTCGGACGCGTCGCGGTAGATAACCGGCAACGGAGCCAGGGAACTGGTGCGTTTTTCTGCCGCCGCATAAATCAGGTTGACGGAATCGGTCGGGCCAACGATCGCCAGACGCTGCCGGGACATGCTAACACCTCCAGAAGCTTGCGCGGCTGTGCGCAGCCGGCCGGAGAAATAAGCTGGCAACAGCGTCGCTGTTGCCCCCCGGCCTGATAAAACACATGCATAATTATTACAGTTAAAAAAATAGTCTTTCGTCAGTGGGGCCGCATTATCCTGCGTTGGCAGTGTAAAAAATGCTCCCGGACCAGCCGAATGCCGCCTGACCGCAGGCGTAGCCGTTGGCAGGGCCCGGTGGGTGGCTTTTCTTTGAAATTCATTTGAATTTAAATGAATTTCAAAGATTTCTGTTTTACAATAGGAGTGGTAACAGGTAAGTTTAAAGGCGGTGATCAGATGCGGATATTGCTTGTGGAGGACGAGATGCGGCTGCGGGAAGCGCTGACCCATATGTTGAAGAAAAAGGGCTATGCGGTCGATTCTGCCGCTGACGGTGACAGCGGCATGGAGATGGCCGCCGGCGGCATTTACGATATTCTTGTTCTGGACCGGATGCTGCCGGGACGGGACGGGCTATCCATCCTAAAAGAATATCGCGGCTTGGGTTTTGAAACGCCGGTATTGTTTCTGACCGCCCGCGACAACCCCGGCGACAGGGTGGAAGGACTCGATGCGGGCGCCGATGATTATCTGGTCAAGCCTTTTGTTATTGAGGAACTGCTGGCGCGGCTGCGGGCCCTGGCACGGCGCAAGAGCAAAGCTTTGACACAGGATATTCTAACCGCCGCCGGCTGGGAGTTTGATCCGCTGCAAAACCTGGTAAAAAGCGGCGGACAAACCATTAAACTGACCGGCAAAGAATCGCTGCTGCTGGAATTGCTGATGCGCAATTACGGTTTGGTTGTGAGTAAAGAACGCATCCTGGAAAAGGTTTGGGGGTACTGCAGTGAGATCGACCCCTCCAATGTAGAGTTGTATATTCACTATCTGCGCAAAAAACTGGATACCTCTTACATACGGACCGTTCGCGGCGTTGGCTATTGCCTTAAGGCGGATGAACATGTTTCGTAGACTGCGGCTGCGGCTGATGCTGGTTAACTTAGGTGTGATCTTTATTTTGTTCTGCCTGCTGACCAGCGGTACTTATTGGTTTGTGCAGGAGCGGATGACCGAAGGCAGAACCCATATGATGAACCGGCTGGCGGAGGAGGTCTTAAGCGGCCGGCGGGAAGGGCCGCCGCAGCCACCGCCGCCGGGGGCGCCGCCCTGGCGAGGGCCGCTGCTGTTTTTTGCCACCGTCAATACCGCAGGGGTGTTAACCGATACCTCCCCTTATGTGCCGCTGTCCTTCCGACAGCTCATGCAGGCAATCCGCCTGGCCGAAGTCAGCGCCCCCGGTGCGACGCTGACACTGGATAATCAGTCTGCTTACGCTTTTTTAAAGCTTCCGCTGCCTGATCATGCCGGTATGCTGTTTGTTTTTCATGACTATCAGCGCGATCAGGAAACCCTGCATCTGCTGCTGTCAACCCTGGCGCTGGTTGCCGTTGCCTGCATGATCTTATCGCTGGCGGGCAGCTATTTTATGGCGAACCGGGCCATGGCCCCCATCCAGCAGGCCTGGCAGCAGCAGCGCGATTTTCTGGCTGACGCCTCGCATGAGCTGCGCACCCCGCTGGCGGTTATCCGGACAAATCTGGACGTGATCCGTGACGCACCGTCGGAAACCGTGGACAGCCAGTACCAATGGCTGGACAATATTGATGAAGAAGTCAAGCAGATGACACAGATGGTAGAGTCGCTGCTGTTTCTGTCGCAGGCGGATTCCCGGCAGCAATTAGTGAAAAAAGAGCTGTTTGCTATGGATCAGGCGGTCTTGGCTGCAACCGGGCTGTTTCTGCCGCTGGCTGCCGCCAAGCAAATCCAACTGGTCACGCAAATCGGCCAGGATATTTTTTGTTATGGCGACGAGGCAAAACTGAAGCAGACGATTGCTATTTTACTGGATAACGCCATTCGGCATACCCCGGCTGGCGGCCGGATTGCGGTGTCCTTGTCGGTTGCCCCCCGGCAGCAGCTTGCCCTGTCGGTTAAAGACAGCGGTGAAGGAATTTTGCCGGCGGAAATGGAAAAGATATTCTTGCGATTCTATCAGTCTGACGCATCGCGTTCAACCGGCGGCGCCGGCTTGGGCTTGGCGATTGCCAAATGGATTGTTGAGAGCCATGCGGGGAAAATTAAAGTGACGAGCCAATACGGACAGGGCGCGGAGTTTACCGTCCTCCTGCCGCTGGCGGCTGCGCCTGTAAACTGAAGCCGGCATGAAAAGAGGTGTTGATATGCGTATTCTGGTTGTAGAAGATGACAGTGTGCTCAGAGAGGCGGTAGTGACGCTGCTGCGGGAGGAGACCTATCTGGTTGATGAAGCGGCCAGCGGCGATGAAGGCCTCTATATGGCCGAACAGGATATCTACGATTTGATTGTGCTTGATATTATGCTGCCGGAAGTTAACGGCCTCGATATTGTAAAGACACTGCGGACCAAGGGCAAGACAGCGCCGATTTTGCTGCTGACGGCGCGCGACAGCGTTGACGACAGGGTGGCCGGTCTCGAAGCCGGCGCTGACGACTATTTGGTCAAGCCTTTTGCCGGCCGGGAGCTGTTGGCCCGCATCAAAGCCCAGATTCGACGCAAAAGCAACCAGGGCCTGGATGGTGAGCCGGCCTACGGCGGCATATCGCTTAACAGCCGGGTGCGTGACGGTTTTGCCGACGGCAGCCCGCTGGGGCTGTCGACAAAGGAATATGATCTGCTGGAATTTCTTGTCGCCAATAACCAGCAGATTGTCACCAGAGAACAGATTTTTGACCGCATCTGGGGTTTTGACTCCGACACGACGATCAGCATTGTTGATTTGTATATTCATTATCTGCGTAAGAAACTGGCTCCGTCCGGCCTTGATGCCTATATCCGGACTATCCGCGGCGCCGGCTTTATGCTGAAGGCCAAATAATCATGTTTCAGCGAACGCTTCGCCGTCTGACTTTGCTGATCTCGTTGGTTTTTCTGCTGATCTTTATGGTTTTTGCATCTACAATTTACGGCTATATTGCCGTGCGGCAATTCGATAAGATCGATGAGGCGCTGGCAATGCGGGCGCAATCATTCCGGCTGGTTGGCGAACGTAATATGCCGATGCGGGGCCGGCCGATATTTGATCCCCGTATTTTTTTGCTGCTGCGCAGCGAAGACGGCCGCATCGCCAATCTGGCCTCGTTCCGCAACGAGGATAACGCCAATCTGGCCGAAATCGCCATTCAGAGCCGGCCGGGCCGCATTGAAATGAAGGAATATGAAACGCATGTCTACCGGGTTTTATGCCTTCCGTACCTGTATGAGGAAAAACTGCTGCGCAATGAACACGATTTTATCATTAAAGATGTGATTGCCGTCAGCATTGTTGACCCGGAGATCGACCTATTGAATAATCTGCTGTGGATAATCGCCGGCGGCCTGCTTACCGGCATGGCGGCGATTATTGCCGCCGGCTATTATCTGGCAAAACGGGCGATGATCCCGATTGAAGCCGCCTGGGAGAAACAGCAGCGGTTTGTCGCCGATGCTTCACACGAGCTGCGATCGCCGCTGACTGGCATACAGGGAAACGCTGAACTCATGCTGCGGCATCCTGGCAATACCGTGGAGCAGGAAAGCAACCGGCTGCATACGATTATGAAGGAAGTCAGTCGGATGACCAAATTAATTACCAGCCTGCTCACTCTGGCCCGGTTTGATGCCAATCAAACCGAACTGCAGCTTTCCCAGGTCGATTTGGGCGAGCTGATCGAACTGGTGGCCGAGCATTTCCGCCCGCTTGAGGAATTGGAACAGAAGCGGCTGGCAGTAGCGGTTGGCCCGGATGTGAAGCTGACTGGAGACCGTGACCGGCTGCATCAACTGTTGGTCATTCTCATTGACAATGCGTTTAAATATACTCCCAAAGGCGGTTTGATCGAAATTGCTGCGGAAAGACAGGATAAAAACGTTGTTTTCAGTGTCCGGGACAGCGGCTGCGGCATAAAACCGGAAAACCTGCCGCATATTTTCGACCGCTTTTTCCGTGAGGATAAAGCCCGGTCGCGGGATAAAGGCGGCATTGGTCTGGGGCTGGCGATCGCCAAGTGGATTGTCGATACCCATGAGGGGCGAATTAACGTTGCCAGCCAACCGGGCGTCGGCTCCGTATTTAAAGTATCCCTGCCTGTCGGCAAACTGCAAAAGGACAACTAAAATTAACTGCTGATCAGCCCAGGATGGCGGTTGATCAGGCAGCTTGTTGAAAAACTTTATTTTCAGGCCGTTCAGAAAGCCCCCGGATACTAGGCGACCCGCGAGCCCAGCAGCGACGCGTACGGAAAGGTACGTTAGCAATGAGATCGCGAGGCCATTGCGCAGCTCTTTGGCGCTTTAGCGCCTTAGTGTTGGCGCATCCCCCTTGCGGGGAACAACGTAGATGGGGCTTTATCAACGGCCTGAGGCAAACAAAAGGGAACTGTCCGATACGGACAGTTCCCTTTTGTTTGCCTGGCTTATTGACCAATAAATTCTTGCACAACATACAATTGACCTTTACTGTTTTGCACTACGCCGATGCCGACATCGGTATAGTCGCTATTCAGGATGTTGGCACGATGGCCTGAACTGTTCATGAAGGCAGTTTCGGCTGCAGCGACGCTGCTGTTGATAGCCAGATTTTCGCCGGCGGTACGGTAGCTGATACCCGCCTGCTTCATCCGGTCGAACGGAGTCGTGCCTTCCGGTGTGTTATGAGCGAAATAGCCGCGGGCAATCATATCTTTGGCATGGCTCTCAGCCACTTTGGTCAACTGGCTGTTGACTTTCAGGGCGCTGAGGCCATTCTTGGCGCGGTCATTATTCAGCAGCGTGAACGCTTCCTGCTCCTGGGCAGTGAGCACTGTAGTACCGCTGCTGCTGGAACCGCCCGTGTTTGAGCTGCCGGAGCCGGAAGACGCGGCCGGCGCTTTGTCGTCATCGCTGCTGTTGGCAAGCGCCGCGATCAGCCCGATGGCGGCAAGACCAACCAGGATATTTTTACCGGAAACAGTCTCCTGCTCGCTTTCGGCGACGGTCTCAGCTGAATCTGCATACACTGAAGCCGCAAAGGCGCCTCCGAATGATGTTGACAGCAGCGAAAAGGCCATTAGGCCGGAAATAAACTTCTTCTTACAGGCAGTTATCATTGGTGTTTCAACCTCTCCTACTAAATTTGCAGCCAAAGCTGTTGCTAATACATATTCGATAAATGCGCGGTTAATCCTGTTTTTTACGCATATGTATATCATGGAAACGCATAAAATGATATACGAATATTAAGGTTTTTATATAAATATACATTGAAGAAAAAATAATTTTGGCGTAAAAAAGTGAGTAAAAACCAATTTATTCTAAAGTTATTCTAAAATGGTTGCGTCATACTACAGACATGGATCAATAAAGCCAGAGAGGATGATTAGTATGATGAGTAAACAGACAAAATGGTTTTTAGCGCTTGGGGTAGTAAGCGTGATATCGGCAAACGGCCTGGTCATGGCAGCAACGGCGGCAGATGCGCCGGAAGCGCCGGAAAAGCCCCGCGGCCACGGCTTCAGGCAGCATGGCGAACGGCCGGAGAATAAAGAGCTGCTTGCCTTGTTGAAGATTGATGCGCAAACATTCCGCGCCGAAACAGGAGCCGGTAAAACCCTGCTCGATATTGCCAAAGAACATGATGTATCGGAAAAAAAGCTGCGGCAATTAATAAAAAAGCAAATGACGCAACGCGTTGAAGCAGCTGAAAAGGCCGGTAAGCTGACAACTGAACAGGCCAAGAAAATGAAAGCCGATCTTGATAAGCACGTAACCGCTGTAATTAACGGTGAAGCACCGATGCATAGAGGCCCGGGAGGGCGTCACCAGGGGATGGCGGATCCGGCGCTGCTGAGCCTGTTAAATATCGATAAGGAAACGCTGCAAAGTGAACTCAAGGCCGGCAAGACGCTGGCAGCTATTGCCGCTGAGCGCGGCGTGCCGGAGCAAGCGCTGAAGGCGGCGCTGATCGAGCAGCACGGCAAACGCCTTAACGAGGCGGTAACAGCCGGCAAGCTGACCGCCGAACAGGCGGAAAAGATGAAAGC
>UQPB01000011.1 GCA_900542835.1 uncultured Pelosinus sp.
CTCCGGCCTGCGGCCCGTCTCCCTCCCGCAACGGGGCACGGGAATACGAAGTCCGAAATTCGGGAACTGGACGAAATATCACGGACACTCTTGCTTACTTTGGTAAGCGATTGCCCTGAGAATTATGCCGGGAATGTTGCGGCGACGGCTGTTACGTTGTAGAATAGATATGCTATAATAGATGTCCCGCTGACGGCGCTCTTGCCTGTCTGAACGGCTGTGTGCAAACAGGGATATCGGCAAGGAGTACGCTATGCTGGGTTTTGACCTGTTTAAACAGACAACCTATCTTCACGCCTGCCATCTCGTGGAGGAAGGCCGTTACGGCGAGGCATTGCCGTTATTGCACAAACTGATTGCCGATGGCGAGACCGGCGAGGACCTGCTGGTTACGGCCTTGTCGTGCGCGCTGCATCTGGAAAACTGGGAGCTGGCCGCCGCTTATGCGCAACGGATTATTGAATTCGGTTACGAGGGGCCGGACGCATTGTTCTGGCTGACCGACTATTTTTTTGGCTGCGGCGATAATGATAAGGGGCAGCAGGCCTTAGCGGCGCTGCTGACAGCTGAGCAGGACGACACCGCCCTGCTATGGGATACGGCTGACATGCTGCGGGATTATGGCATGGAGGAATTGTACTGGCAGGTTCTGCGGCAGATTACGGCGGTATCGACGAAGGACGCTTATCAACTGCTTGATCAGGCGGACGCCTATTTGTCTCTGGAGAATAAAGAAGAGGCAGCCGAACGGGCCTATACAGCGGCCCGCCGGCTGCCCGACGGCAATAGCGATGATTTTTACTATGCTGCCTCGATTCTGGAGCAGTGCGGCAAAACAGGCAAAGCACTGGAACTGTATAAAGATGGAATTGAACGGTTTCCCGCTGATGCCGATTTTATTCTGGGGGTTGTCCGCTGCCTGGCTTCGCAGGGCGAGTTTGCCGCTGCCGAAACGGAGCTGAACCGGGCCCGCCAGCAGAATCCGGATTTGCCGGGGCTGGACGCGGCAGCAAAAGCGGTAGCCAGGGAAAAACGGAAACTGGTGGATTTTCAATCCTACCGGAAGCGTAAAACCAGTTCGGCAGAATAAGAATAAGCCGGGGCAAAAGCCCCGGCTTATTCTTATTCTGTTTGGCCGCGGCGGCCGGGAACCCAGCCTTCCTCGATCATACGCAGCATGACCTGAGCGGCATTGATCGCATCGTCAAGCGCCAAATGACTAAGGCCTTTTTGTTCAATACAGCGTTCTTCCAGAGCATGCTTTAACGAATGGCGGCGTTCTAACTGATAAAAGGCCTTATACTCTTCCGCCAAATCGATATAATCGTTCCAATCGAACGGACAAGTTAGCTTATAGCGGGTACAGGCATTCTGAATTACGTCACGGTCGGCGTTGCCCCAGGCGGCGAAAAAGGTCGCACCCGGTTTGTAATAAGCCAGCAGGGCGGTCAACATGTCCTCAAAGGAAATGCCGCCGTCCACGTCCTGCTGTTTAATCAGGGTGATATTGCGGCATTCCTCTGTCAGCCTGGGGAAAAAACGCGGTTTGACAAATACTTGATAAGGGTTGCTGTACGCATAGGCGGGAGGTGTGAGCAAAATCGCGCCGGCTTCGATAATCTCCGGAAAGAATGCCCGTGGCCGTCCGTAAGAGCCGCTAAAGGTGGTAAACTCGAAATCGGCGACAAGCAAATTACGCTGCCGCCACTCCAGCGTTGGCAAAGACATCATTTACGTCCTTTCTCTGAGGAAGAATATTCGCTTATTACACCTTCTTCGCTGCCGGTGCAAATTCCTTTTTGCAAAGAGGGAGAAAATAACAGTGGAGTTTGTTCCGGCGGCAGGGTTCGCCGCTATTGACACTCGCAGGCGATTACTGTATGATAAATACAAAATTTGATAATGCCTGGATAGAGGAGCGAAGACCATGAGTAGGCGTCAGGAGCCGCCAGCCAGGATTGGCGCAGAAAGGGGTTATCGCCGAAGCAGATGTCCTTTGGCAAGGGGCAATGCTGGGCTTATGCCGAACAGGCATAAGACTGTCACCTGAACCGCAGGTGGAGTGCTATCTTGCAAGCTGAATTGATTGTATTTCCTGGCGGCTGCGAGTAGTGCTTGCAGCCGTCTTCTTTTTATGGCGTGGCTGGCGCGATTGAAAAAACTCCGGGAGGAACGCACAATGGCTGAAAAAAAGCTGCCTTTTACCCAATCGCAACTCGAATCGATTATTCAACAGTATCCGACCCCTTTGCATATTTATGATGAACAGGCGATCCGGGCCAATGCCAGGCGTTTGCTGGCTGCCTTTGCCTGGGCGCCGCAGTTTAAGGAGTATTTTGCCGTTAAGGCAACACCAAATCCGCATATTCTGGCCTTATTACGCGAGGAAGGCCTGGGGGCTGACTGCAGTTCCATGGCCGAACTGATATTAGCCGAGAAATGCGGTATTCACGGTGAGAATATCATGTTTACTTCCAACGACACACCGGCCGCAGAATATCAGAAGGCCAGAGAACTGGGAGCTATTGTTAATCTGGACGACATTACGCAGATCGCTTATCTGGAAGAGCATGCCGGCCTGCCGGAGTATCTTTCGTTTCGTTATAACCCCGGTCCGCTGCGCGAAGGAGGCAACTCCATTATCGGCAACCCGGAAGAGGCGAAGTACGGCTTAACCAGACCCCAGATTATGGAGGGGTATCGTATCTTGCGCGATAAGGGTGTTAAGCGCTTCGGCATTCACACAATGATTATATCAAACGAATTGAATCCGGCTTATTTTATTGAAACCGCCAATATGATGTTTGATTTAATTCTGGATATCAAACGTGAATTGGGCGTCCGGATTGAAATGGTTAACTTTGGCGGCGGTATCGGCATACCCTACCGGCCGGAGCAGGAGGCAGTTGACCTCGAGGCTGTCGGCCAGGGTGTCAAAGCCGCCTATGAAGCGAAAATTGCCGCTAACGGCCTGGCGCCGCTGACGCTGGCGCTGGAATGCGGCCGTATGATCACCGGTCCTTACGGCTATCTGGCAACACGCGTTTTGCATAAGAAAGAAATCTATAAGAATTACATCGGCGTTGACGCCTGCATGGCTAATTTGATGCGGCCGGGTTTATATGGTGCCTATCATCACATAACTGTTGTCGGCAAGGAGCAGGCGCCGCTCGATCATGTCTATGACGTGACCGGTGGTTTGTGCGAGAATAATGACAAGTTTGCCGTTAACCGCAAATTGCCGGAAATCATGATTGGCGATTTGCTGGTGATTCATGATGCCGGCGCACATGGTCATGCCATGGGCTTTAACTACAACGGCAAGCTGCGCTCCGCTGAAGTGCTGCTTCGGCCTGACGGCAGCACGAAATTGATTCGCCGGGCCGAGACGCTGGAGGATTTATTCGCGACACTGGATTTTTCCACTCTGTAGTTCCCTAATAGAAGAACAGCCGGCCTGATCATGACTCCGGTTCATGCTCAGGCCGGCTGTTCTTCTGTCCGCCCGGACGACCCGGCTGTTTAAACAGCCTTAAAGCGGCATAGATCCGCCGCACAGGAATATTGATGACAAAGGGGCTTTGCTCCGGCTCTGGCAGCATTGTTAAATGGAGGCGACGAAAAATGCGCATAATCGATCTGCACTGTGATACGGTGCTGAAACTTTGGGAAGATCGAAAAAACGGCAGACTGCGCAGCAGCAGGCTTGGTGTTGATGCCGGCAAACTGATTCGCGCCGGTGCGCTGGCGCAATTCTTTGCCCTGTTCATCGATCTGCAGCAGCATGCCGACCCACTGGCGGCGGTGCAGTCAATGGCGACGCTGTTCGCCGGCGAAGTCGCCGCTAATGCCGATTGTCTGGCGGTGGCGGGCTCAGCCGCGGATATGGAGGCTAACCGCCGTCAGGGAAAGATATCCTGCTTTTTGACGTTGGAAGAGGGGGGGGCACTGGCGGGCCGGCTGGAAAACCTGCAGGTTGTCCGTGAGCTGGGCGTCAGACTGATCACCTTAACCTGGAATTATCCTAACGAGATTGGCTACCCCAATCATGAGTGGCAATACAGCCGGCAGGGGCTGACCGCGTTTGGACGGGATGTTGTTGAGGAAATGAATCGGCTGGGACTGGTAGTTGACGTTTCTCATCTTTCCGACCAGGGTGTTTTTGACGTGGCCCGCATTTGCCGACGGCCGTTTATCGCTTCTCACTCCAATGCCCGGGCAATCGCTGTTCACAGCCGCAATTTGACTGATGAAATGATCAGGATTATTGCCGGAAGCGGCGGTGTTGTCGGACTTAATTTATGTCCCGAATTTTTAGGCGGCGACAGCGGGATCGGCGCAATGGTCAGCCATGTGCGCCACATCATCAATACCGGCGGCAGCGACTGCGCGGCGCTGGGGACCGATTTCGACGGTATTGAGCCGCCTCGCGAGCTTGCCGATATCGGACAGATTGGCAGGCTGGCGCGGGCACTGGAGCAGGCGGGCTTGACGGAAACGGAGCGGGAAAAGTTTTTCTGGCGGAACGCGGCAAGAGTGATTTCTGACAGCATGGACTGATCGCTGTATTGGTATATGTTATTTGCGGCCCTGACAGGAAAATATGGCCTGATATAAAAAATACAGAATTTTATGTTAAGAGTGAAAAGGGATTTTGCCGTAAATAGCGTATACAATATAAGGAGAAAACAATGAATTTTCTTAATTTAAGGAGGTACGTATGAGCCGATTCAGTCGTTTCCTGACCGTTATGCTCGTTTTTGGTCTGTTGACAATTCTGACAGGCTGCGGCGGCAAGCAAGCACCGGCGCCGTCCGGCGATCAAAAGCTTGCCGGCAAGACTATCCGTGTATTGATGGCCAATCATCCCTATCCGGAAGCGATTAAGCCGCTAATTGCCGAATTTGAAAAGAAAACCGGCGCTAAAGTCAATCTGGAAAGCTATACCGAAGATCAACTGACGCAGAAGCTGACGGTCGAATTCACCTCCGGCAAGTCAACTGTGGATGTGTTTATGACCCGGCCGCTTCAGGAAGGCCGGTTGTTCACAAAGAATAAATGGTATGAGCCGCTGAATGAGCGGATTGAAAAGGCGGCCGCCTGGGACTGGAAAGACTTTCCCAAGTCCACGGTTGATGCGGTGACCTATGGCGGCAGCATCAATTCCGTGCCGATTGTCACGGAATGGCAAACGCTTTTTTATCGTAAGGATTTATTCGAACAGGCCGGCCTGAAGCCGCCTACCAATCTGGATGAACTGGAAGCGGCGGCTAAGAAGCTGCATAATCCCGCCGCCGGCGTTTACGGTATCGTATCCCGCGGTCAGCGGGCCAACGCGGTTACCCAGTTATCAAGCTATCTGTACAATTTTGGCGGCGACTGGATTAAGGACGGCAAAGCCGTCATCAACAGTCCGGAGGCGGTAAAGGCGTTCGCCTATTACGGCCGCCTGCTGCATGATTACGGCCCTCCCGGCGTGACAAACATGCATTGGCCGCAAGCGCAGGCGCTGATGGCCAGCGGCAAGGCCGCTATGTGGACAGACGCCAGCACCCTGCTGGAAGGCCTGATCAATCCCGCCAAATCACAGGTTGCCGATAAAATCGGCATTGCACAATTCCCGGCCGGACCTAACGGCAACCATCCGTTCCTGGTTGTACCCTGGGCGATGGCAGTCAGTGCTCAGTCGCAGCAAAAAGACGCTGCCTGGGAATTTTTGCAATGGGCCTCAAGCAAGGACATCATGGTGAAAGCGCAATTGGCAGGCAATACGACCTCCCGTACCTCCATTTGGGGTGATGCCGAGGTTGTGAAAAAGTTGTACCCCGGTTTAGCCGACGATTTCAAGAAAGTCGGCCCAATCGCCACGCCTTATGACCGTCCGCCAATGACAGCGGTTGTCGAGGCCCGCGATGCGATCGGCGAGGTGATCGTAAAATCGATAGAGTCCGGCGGCAAGGCCGATCTGGCTGGCCTGGCGAATAAGGCCGCTGCCAAAGTCGATGAATTGTTGAATAAAGCCGGCGAAGGCAAGTAATAGCCAGCGCCGCCGGCTGGCCGCTGATTAAATGGACCAGTCAGGATGTTGTGTGCATAATCAGCGGTTACCGGGGAAGAGCGTAAAGCGGCAGAGGGTTACGGCGAGTTGAGGGCAGGCAAGCCGTAACCCTTTGTGACGCTACACCACAACATGGGGGTTGATTGCTTGAATGGAATGATTGAACGCCACTTGCGCTGGATTTTCCCGCTGCCATCGGTCCTTTTTATTATGGCGATGATGGCGTTTCCGGTTTTGTTTACAATCGGCGTCAGTCTGACAGACTGGTCAATGACCAGCGGTGCCGATCCCCGCTTTATCGGACTGAACAATTATCGCGATTTGCTGCAGGACAGCCGCTTCTACAATGCGGTTTGGCTGACTTTGTATTTTACCGTTCTGGCTGTGGGGGTCGAGACCGTCCTGGGTGTCGGCATGGCCCTGATTTTGAACCGGGAGTTCACCGGGAAAAGCCTGGTCAAGGGCCTGCTGTTGCTGCCGATGGTGGCTACTCCGGTCGCGATCGGACTGGCCTGGACGCTGTTTTATGAACCGTCGATCGGTTTGGCGAACTATGCCTTGACTTCCTTGGGGCTGCCTGCCTCAAGATGGCTGGCATCGCCGTCTTCCGTCATTCCGGCGCTGGCAATTGTTGATATCTGGCAATGGACGCCGATGATCGCGCTAATTGTAATGGCTGGCTTGGCTTCGCTGCCGCATGATCCCTTTGAGGCAGCCATGGTTGATGGCGCGACTCCCTTGCAGGTTTTTCGGTTCGTAACATTGCCGATGCTGATGCCGACCATTTTGGTGGCGGTAATCCTACGGGGAATTGACGCGTTTAAGACCTTTGATATTATTTTGACGATGACAGCGGGCGGACCTGGGTTTGCGTCCGAGACGCTGAATATATACGCCTACAACCTGGGGTTTGGCTATTTTCGCTTCGGCATGGCCTCAACCGCTCTGGTTGCACTGCTGGCGGTTGTCCTTGGCGGCAGTCTGCTGGTTTTATGGCTGCGCAACCGATTTGATTATTGAATAAGCAGGGAAGTGACGCTATGAATAACCGGAATGGATTGTCAAAACTTATCTGGTATGGTCTGGTTCTGGCGGTTGTGATTCCGTTTGTGTTTCCACTGGTCTGGATCATCGCCTCCTCATTCAAGACACAGGCGCAGATTGTCGCTTCGCCTCCGGTATGGCTGTTTACCCCGACCTTTGAAAATTACCGCAACGTCTTTGTTGATCAGCAGTTCGGCCGCTTTCTCTGGAACAGCGCGGTCATTGCCGTTGGCTCGACGCTGCTGTCTCTGCTGATCGGTCTGCCGGCCGCCTACTCCATCTCGCGTTATGGCCAAAAGATCATTGGCGTCTTTATTTTGCTGGCCCGGGTTATGCCAGGCATTTCCTTTCTGATTCCCTGGTTTATTCTCTTTTCCCGGCTGGGACTTATTGACACATTTACGTCGCTGATCGCCAGTCATATGATGGTAGGGCTGCCACTGATCGTTTGGATTATGATCAACTACTTTGACAATTTTCCTCACGAATTGGAGGAAGCGGCGCAGGTTGACGGCTGTACCCTGCATGGCGCATTCTTTCGGATTGTACTGCCGCTGGCTGGCCCCGGCATCCTGACGGCCAGTACCTTATCGTTCCTGTTTTCCTGGAACAATTTTATGTTCTCGCTGGTGCTGAGCGCGCAACACACGAAGACGCTGCCGATCGCCATTTTTAACTTTGTCTCTTATGCAGAGGTCGGATGGGGCAATGTAATGGCTGCGGCCGTTGTCATAATTGCGCCTGCGATCATCCTGACTATGCTGTTCCAGCGCTATGTTATCAAGGGTCTGACAGCGGGAGCCGTTAAGGGCTGACGCATCTGTATTTTCAAAAAATCCAGCAGTGAAAATGAAGGAACGGAGTTGAGCGAATGGGAACAGTGGTTTGTGAACATCTGCGCAAGGAATTTAGCGGCGGCGTTGTTGCCGTCGATGATTTTCATGTTGATTTCGGCGAGAATGAGTTTGTTGTCATCGTCGGACCGTCGGGCTGCGGCAAGTCAACCACGCTGCGGATGATTGCCGGACTGGAGGAACGCACCGCCGGCAATATTTATATTCAGGGGCGGCTTGTCAATGACGAGCCGCCGCGGAATCGCAATATTGCCATGGTTTTTCAGAATTACGCCCTGTATCCGCATATGAATGTATATGAAAATATGGCGTTTGGTTTAAAACTGAATCAGGTGCCAAAATCGGAAATTGAACAGCGGGTAAGGGAAGCTGCCGATATTTTGGGAATCAGCGGCTATCTTGCGCGCAAGCCCAAGGAATTGTCCGGCGGACAGCGGCAGCGGGTCGCGCTGGGCAGAGCGATTGTGCGCAATCCATCCGTATTTCTCATGGACGAGCCGCTGTCCAATCTTGATGCCAAGCTGCGGGTCCAGATGCGGGCGGAAATAATAAAACTGCATCGCCGGATTGGTGTATCCACTATTTATGTTACGCATGACCAGACAGAGGCAATGACAATGGCTGATCGCATCATTGTCATGAAAGACGGCTTTGTCCACCAGATTGCCAGTCCGCAAGACTTGTATGACAAACCGGTTAACCGCTTTGTCGCCGGTTTTATCGGTACGCCGCCGATGAATTTTCTTGACGTGTCGGTAACCGGATTGGGAGAGGGTCTGGTGCTGACTGCCGATGATGTCGCGATTCCGGTTCCGGACGAATGGGCGGCCACGGTCAGATCGCTCGGCCTGCAGCGGGTCACGCTGGGGGTCCGGGCCGAGAATGCCTGCCCGGCGGCGGAGGGAACGGTCCGGGCGCTGGTGGAAGTTGTCGAACCGCTTGGCTCGGAAAATATTTTGAGCCTGAAGGCTGGCGGTCAGCCGCTTTTGGTCCGGGTGAGTCCCGACTATCGTCCCGCTGCCGGATCGGTTATCGGGCTGACAGTTGAAATGGCTAAAGCACATTTATTTGATTATGAAAGCGGGCACGCCTATTTTTAAGCGCTGCCAACGCAGTTTTTCCCGCGATGAGTGCAGGAATTGCCGGCTTTTGGGGAGTATATAACTATATTCGCATAATAGGAGGAGACTAATGAAGAAACTATTGCTGCTAATTTCCATGGTCCTGTTCTCAGTGACTACCGGCTGCGCTGGCGGTCCGGCTCCGGAAAAAGCCAAACCTGCCGAACCGCCGGCTGAAGGACAAAATCAGGCTGCTGCGGACAAGAAAAACAGCATCGCCAAGTTTGAAACCTCGAAAGGCGTATTTAGCGTCGAATTGTTTGAGGACAAAGCGCCGATTACCACCGGCAATTTTATTTCACTGGTTGGCAAGAAGTTTTATGACGGCGTTATTTTTCACCGGGTCATTGACGGATTTATGATCCAGGGGGGCGATCCGAAGGGAACCGGCACCGGCGGCCCGGGCTATACGATTCCCGATGAGTTTCATCCTGCCCTGAAGCATAGCGAACCCGGCATTTTGTCGATGGCTAACGCCGGGCCCAATACCGGCGGCTCTCAGTTCTTTATTACCCTTGCAGCCACTCCCTGGCTCGATAACCGGCATGCCATTTTTGGCAAAGTCATTGAAGGCATGGATGTGGTCGAAGCGATCGGCAAGGTAAAAACCGGTCCTATGGACCGGCCGGTCGAAGAAGTGGTTATAAAAAAGATTACCCTGCAATAACAACTGAAAAACCTTATTGCAGGCCGTTCAGAAAGCGCTAGATACTAGGCGGACTCGTGAGCCCAGCAGCGACGCGTACGAAAAGGCACGCTAGCCAAGGGATCGCGAGTCCGTTGCGCAACTCTTGGCGCTTTAGCGCCTTAGTGTTGACGGCATCCCCCTTGCGGGGAACAACGTAGATAGGGCTTTATCAACGGCCTGAAAAAAACGCCCGCCCGGGCGTTTTTTTGTCGTCAGTCGAGGGTAAAGGTCGCCATGATCGGCGTATGGTCGGAAGGGCGGGGCAGGCGGCGCAGCGAAGTATCGATCACGGCACCGCTGGAACGGGCCGCTAACGCCTCAGTTGCCCAGATATGGTCAATCCGCCAGCCCAGGCCCCGTTCCAGCGCATTTTTTACCCGGTAATCCCAAAAGGTGTAATGGCCCTTTTCCGGAACATGACGCCGAAAAACGTCGACAAAACCCCATTCCTTTACTTCCTCCAGAGCGGCATGTTCCTCGGGGTGGTAACCGACCCGTCCCAGCAGGCGGTCCGGGTCGTATATATCCAGCGGCTGCGGCGCTACATTGAAATCGCCCAGCCAGATGAGCGGCTGATCCGGCTGATAGTGGCGGCTGCAATAGTCCTTCATGTGCCGCAGCCATTGCAATTTGTATTGAAAATAATCAGTTCCAGGCTCCCGGCCCTGCGGTACATAGGTATTGATAACCGAGAAAGCGGCAAACCGGGCGGCAATTAGACGGGCTTCGCCCGGAAGACCCCATTCGTCAAGTCCGAACGATATCGCCAGCGGCTTTTCGCGGCTGAGGATGGCGACGCCATTCTTACCCTTTTCACCGCGAAAGGCAACGTGGTAGCCGGCTTGCGTCAGCGGCTCCAGCGGGAAGTCGGCATCCTGAACCTTGGTTTCCTGCAGGCCGACGATGGCGGGCGCTTCCCGCTCCAGCCACTGCAGCAGGTCTGTCATGCGGATGCGAACAGAATTAATATTGAAGCTGGCAATCTTCCAGAGTGATGACATGCGGCATTCCTCCTTGTTATCTCGCCCGGCTGCATTGCCCGGACAAACGACTGTGGCAATACGATTCGCTGGCGGCATTCTCGATTCCTGCTGCAGTGATGCCGGATCTGCGGTCTGGCAGATTTTTGCTGCTGCCTGTACGGCGGTTTTCGCGCCGGCCCGGAGAAATCCGTTTTGACTTGCGGACAGCGGCAGGGTACAATAGTAGAAGTGAAATTCAATAATGATGAATCCAGAGGTGGACAATGATTCCCTTTCAACCGATTACACTTGCGGATAAGCCGCTGTTTGATTCTTTTTTTCGCGCCAAACGCTATGAGCAGTCTTCCTGTACCTTTACCAATTTGTATATGTGGCGCTGCTGCTACAATATTGTCTGGGCGGTGGTCGACGATTGCCTGTGTCTGCAGGTTACCTACGGCGGTGCAACTTACAGCCTGCCCCCGTTCGGACCGGACCAGGAGCGGTTCCGGTCGGCTCTTGCCAAGCTGGAACAGCATTATCAGGAGTCGGGCCTGCCATTTGTCATGAAGTCGGCTACCACCGACATGGTGGAGTGGTGCGAGGCTGCCAAACCGGGTTATTTTGTGTTTGAGTCTGATCGCGATAATTACGATTATGTCTATTCGACCCGGGACCTGATTGAATTGCAGGGACGTAAATTCCATATCAAGAAAAACCATCTCAACCGGTTCCGGAAAATGTACAGTCAATATGAATACAAGCCGATTGATACTGCTTTGACAGAAGCCTGCATTGAGTATGAGCTGGAATGGTACGGCAAGCGGGAGGGCGAGCCGGATCCTTCGCTGTTGTGTGAGCGCGACGCCATTATTGACGTTATGCGGCACTGGGACACTCTCGGCGTCAGCGGTGGTGTCATCCTGATTAATGGCCGGATTGAGGCATTTACCTTTGGCGAGATGCTCAATGACGATACGGCTGTCATTCATGTGGAAAAAGGCAACGCCGATATTCGCGGTATTTATCAGGCGATTAATCAGGAATTTTGCGAAAAAACCTGGAGCCAGGTTCCCTTCGTCAATCGCGAGGAGGATATGGGCATAGCGGGGATTCGCCGGGCGAAGGAATCGTATATGCCAGTCCGTATGATTGAAAAATACAATATTACGGTTAAAGCCTAGGACCTTGCGTCAGCACTGGCTCCGGCCGGTCTCTAGCCGTTTAGGAGGGAGAAGCAACATGGAGTTCCGGATCGCGACCGCGACTGATTTTGACAGTGTAAAACGGCTGTGGGCCTACGCGTTTAATGGCGACGAGCCCTTTGCCAGCTGGTATTTTTCCCGGTTTTACAATCCGGACAATGCCCTGGGCTGCTGGCGGGACGGCCAATTGCTGGCTGTGCTGCACATGCATCCTTATCAGCTTTATCTTCGCGGCAGTGTTATTGACGCTTCTTACATTGTCGGGGTAGCTACCGATCCGGTGGCCAGGCGCTCGGGACTGACCGGTCCGCTGCTGGCTGAAGCACTGGCGGAAATGCGCCGCCGCGGTCGCCCGGTTTCCATTTTAATGCCGTTTAAAGCAGGTTTTTATTACCCTTATGACTGGCGGCTGTGCTATCATCACCTGAAATACAACCTGCAGCTTGAAGACCTGCGGCCGGTAGCGAAGCCAGCCGGTGATCTGCGGCCGGCTGGCCTCGCGGATATCGCTGCGTTTGAAGCGGTTTATCAGCGCTTTGTCACTGGCCGTCACGGCTACGTCGTACGTGCCGCCGGCGATTGGCGGCACCTGCTGGGCGAGCACGAGAACGACGGCGGCTACTGTTATCTGGCGGAGTTCGACGGTCTTCCGGCCGGTTATATTCTTTACCTGCTTCGCGATGGCAAAATCACCGTGCGGGAGATGGCTTACGCTAACACTACTGCGCAGCAGGCGTTGCTGGACTTTATTTATAACCACCGTTCGCACGCGCAAAGCGTGGAATGGGACGCGCCGTTTGATCCGGCGGATAAAGTGCTGTTTACGCTGTTTGAAGCCAAGCAGGATATCAGAGTCTTTCCGTTTATGACCGCCAGGCTGGCTGATATTGAGCAGGCATTGCGGCAAATACACTATCCGGACGGCCTGTGGGAGGTTGATCTGGCGTTGAGCGATGAACTGGCGGCATGGAATAACCGGGCAATTTCCCTGCAGGTCAGGGAGGGAAGGGCGCAGGTAACGGCGCTCCAGCGCCAAGCCGCTGCAACCATGACTGTCGGTGCCTTTACCCAATTGGTATTTGGCCGTCTGACAGCTGAAGAATTATGCAATCAGGGCGAACTGGCCGGATCGGACGCCGCTGTCGGCGTGCTCGCGCGGTTGTTTCCCCGCTGCGACAATTATATTAACGAGTATTTCTGATCGCCGAAGCAATAAGGAGGAGAGAACTTGCAGGGGAAACCGCGGGAGACATTTTCATCAGGGCTGGCTGTTTTTCTGGCCACGCTGGGATCGGCTGTTGGTTTGGGGAATATCTGGAAATTTCCCTATCTAACCGGCGAGAACGGCGGCGGTGCTTTTTTGTTGGTGTATGTTCTGTGTATTCTGCTGGTTGGTATTCCGGTCATGGCCTGCGAGTTTTACGCCGGCCGCAGAACCCGCAAAAATGCGTTCGGCGCTTATCAGGAAATTAAGCCGGGGCCGGTTTGGAAGCATATCGGCACGCTTGGGGTCGGCAGTGCTTATTTTATCATGTTCTTTTACAGCTGCGTGGCCGGCTGGGTCTATTATTACCTGTTCAAGGCATTAAAGGGCGACTTTATCGGCGTCACCCTGGAAACAGCGAAAGCGGAGTTCGGCGCAACTGTGCTTGGGCCGTATGCGCCGATTGTCTGGCAGTTCGTTGTCCTGAGCGTTGTTTGCGCCATTTTAGCCGCAGGCGTGAAAAAGGGTATCGAGAAGATGACGAAAACGCTGATGCCGCTGTTGTTCCTGCTGATTCTGATTTGTGACTTGCGGGCTATCACTCTGCCGGGGGCGGCCCAGGGGCTGGCGTTCTTGTTTCATGTTGATTTTAGCAAGCTAACCGCCCCGGTTATCCTGACTGCTTTAGGGCTGGCGTTTTTTAAGTTGTCATTAGGCATGGGAACCATGACGACCTATGCCAGTTATTTTACTCACGACAATAATATGCTGCGCACCGCGGCAAAAGTAGCTGTGGCCGATACGCTTGTCTCCCTGTTGGCGGGAATCGCTATTTTTCCGACCGTATTTTCGTTTGGAATGGAAGCGGCGGCCGGACCGGGACTGCTGTTTATGACGATTCCACTGGTCTTTTCGCAAATGCCGCTGGGAAATTTATTGCTGATCGCGTTTTTCTTTTTAACCTCCATTGCGGCAACCACGGCGATGCTGTCGCTGGTTGAGGTGCCAGTGGCTTATTTTGTCGAAGAAAAGGGCTATAGCCGCAAGCGGGCGGCTATTGTTAACGGTTGTATCATCTTCGCTTTCGGCATACTGGCCTCGCTTTCCGCCGACAAGGCGAGCCTGCTGGGACATGTGACTGTTGGCGGCCGCGGTTTCTTTGACTGGTTCGATTATTTGTCGTCGAATATCATGCTGCCGCTGGGAGGACTGCTGATTGCCGTTCTGATCGGCTATTCCGTCAACCGCGACCAACTGCGCAAGGAGTTTTCCAATGATGGTCAGCTGCGGCAGGACGGTTTAATTAGCTGCTTTATTTTTATAATCCGTTATATTACGCCGGCGCTTTTGATTATTGTCTTTTTGAATTCAATTGGAATTATCGGCTGATTCGTGCGGGGGAAGAGGCGACAAAGCGGTCGCCTTTTTCTTTTTTACCGGATTTTACCGCAAAAAAGTCCTGTTTTCTCTCCGGCCATATCGGTAAAGATGGTTTATATAGTATCGTGAATATGGTATAATAAAAAATATTTAGTCTGTTTTTTGCGTATAAATAGTAAGGAGGAGCGTTTGATGCTGGAATTGGATGTGCAAGACAACGCATTCTGTGTGATAAAAGTAATCGGCGTTGGCGGCGGGGGAAATAACGCGGTCAACCGGATGATTGCCGCCGGCGTAAAAAACGTTGAGTTTATTGTTGTAAACACGGATGCGCAGGCTTTGCAATCTTCTCAGGCTGCCTATCGCATCCAGATCGGTGAAAAACTGACCAAAGGATTAGGCGCGGGCGCGAATCCTGACATTGGAGAAAAAGCGGCCGAGGAAAGCCGTGAAGATATCATGAAGGCTGTGAGAGGCGCCGATATGGTCTTTATTACCGCCGGCATGGGCGGCGGCACAGGTACCGGCGCTGCTCCGGTCGTGGCTCAGTGTGCCCGCGATGTCGGGGCGTTGACTGTCGGCGTCGTTACCAAGCCCTTTACGTTCGAGGGCCGCAAGCGGCAGCAGCAGGCTGTTCGCGGTATGGAACGGCTGCGGGAAGCGGTGGACACGCTGATCACCATTCCCAATGATAAATTGCTACAGATTGCCAGCAAAAAAACAACCATGCTTGAGGCGTTTTCGATTGCCGATGATGTACTGCGTCAGGGCGTACAGGGCATATCCGACCTGATCGCCGTTCCCGGTTTGATCAATTGTGATTTTGCCGATGTGCGGACAATCATGCAGAATACCGGCTCAGCCATTATGAGTATTGGCCGCGGCTCCGGCGAGAACCGGGTTGAGGAAGCGGCGGAGGCCGCTATCCGCAGTCCGCTGCTGGAGGCGTCGATGGAAGGGGCGCGCGGTGTCCTTATTAACGTCACCGGCGGTCTGCAGATGGGCATTATGGAAGTGAACGAGGTGGCCGGCCGGATTACCGATGCCGCCGATCCTGAGGCCAATATCATTTTCGGTGCGGCTATTGATGAGACGCTGGGGGACGAGCTGCGGGTAACGGTTATTGCAACCGGCTTTGGCGCAGCGCCTGAGCCTGTTCATAAACCGGCCGCGCCGGTTAATCCGCTGAAAGATAAGCTGCCGCTGGAGCCAGTGCGGCGTTTTGGTCTTGATATCCCCGACTTTATGCGCGGGGCGGATCAGCGCAACAAGCGCTAAGATACCGGATAAAGCCGCCGACCCCTTAAGGGGCGGCGGCTTTGCAATTATTGGCCCGGCGACAGGATATGCCGGGTTACGGCTTCATAAAGATTCGCTGCCCGCGGCGTTGTCGCAGCGACTTTTGACAGCTCGTGGCGTCCATGGCCGGTAAGGACAAACAGCGGCCTGACGCCGGCGGCAATGCCGGCGGCGATATCGCTCTGGTGGTCTCCCACCAGCCAGCAGGCTTCAAGGTCAAGGGAAAAGTCGGCTGCCGCCTTTAGCAGCATGCCCGGCGCCGGTTTACGGCAATCGCATATTTGACGGTAGGGGGGAAGGCCGGCGGGGTGATGCGGGCAGTAGTAAAACGCATCAATATAAGCGCCTGCCGCGGCTAGCTGCTCATTGACCCAGCGGTGCAAGCTGTCGACAGCCTGCGGAGAGAAATGCCCGTGGGCGATGCCAGCCTGGTTAGAGACGACGATGACGCGGAAGCCGGCCTGGTTCAGTAAGCTGATGGCGGCGACAGCGCCTTCCTCGAAAATGAAATCTTCCCGGTTGACAATATAGCCGCGATCCTGATTAATCGTGCCGTCGCGGTCAAGAAAAACTGCTGACTGCTGCATCTTTGTCACTCCTCGCTGGCGTAATTGGCCGTATAGACAATAGTATAGCACGTTTACCCGGGCCGGTTGCAGAAAATGACGAAGCTTGCGCGGCAAGGCAGATATCCGGATTTTTTGTAAAAACCACTGGCTAAAGTGGCCCAATACTTGTTATGATATAAGTTAAACCGATACATAATGGAAGGCGATGCGACATGGGGCAAGTGCGGGGGCGGTTCGCTCCCAGCCCGAGCGGGGAGATGCATCTGGGCAACGCCTGGACGGCACTGCTGGCCTGGCTGGCTGTCCGCCATGACAACGGTGTAATCATTCTGCGGATAGAGGATCTGGATCCCGACCGTTCCCGTCCCGAGTATAGCGAGCAGATCATGGCTGATTTGCTTTGGCTGGGGTTGGACTGGGATGAGGGGCCCGGCCGCGGCGGCGCCTGCGGCCCTTACTATCAGGATGAGCGCCGGACGCTTTATCAACAGGCAATTGACCGGTTAGCGGCGCGGGATTTATTGTATCCCTGCTTTTGCAGCCGGGCGCAGCTGCAGGCCGCGACGGCGCCGCACGCCGGCGAACGCGAATGGCGCTGCCCCGGCCGCTGCCGCCGCTTAAGCCCGGCGGAGCGCCGGCAGCGGCTGGAGCAAGGCAGGCAGCCGCAGTTGCGGCTGTGCGTGCCCGATCGTGATATTGCCGTCACTGACCTGATTCAGGGCCGTTACAGTCAAAATCTGCAGCGTGATGCCGGCGATTTTGTTGTGCGGCGTTCTGATGGTGTTCATGCCTATCAACTCGCTGTTGTCGTTGACGACGCGCTGATGGGAGTGAATCAGGTGGTACGCGGCGCCGACCTGCTGCCGTCAACGCCGCGGCAACTCTATTTATATGAACTGCTGGAGCTGCCGCCGCCCCGCTTTGCGCACCCGCCGCTGCTTTGCGGCGGTGACGGACGGCGGCTGTCGAAGCGGCAGCAGGATTTGTCACTGGCGGCATTGCGGAAGCGCGGCGTTACGCCGCAGTCTATTATCGGTTACCTGGCCTGGAAATCCGGTTTGATGGCCGTCAATGAACCGGTGGACGCCGCCGAGCTGGTGGCCGCTTTTGACTTTTCCCGCATTGGCAAAGAGCCGGTGCTGCTGACTGCCGGCGAACTGTAAGCAGGCATCTGCCGGAACCATGCCGAAACAACAATAGCAAAACCGAATAGAGCCTGTGGAGGCTGCGGAGGGCGAGCGTCTTCTTCGCTGTTGGAGAAGCATACTTACACACTTTGCTTTTCGTTGCCCTCCGCTATGCCTCCGCAATCCGTGACCCAAGCGCTGCTGCCGCTTGTCACAGAAAAAGGAGGATGCCATGCGAATCGATTGCCATACTCATCCGCTGGCGCATCGCTATTATTATGATGGCCAGCCTCCGGAAGAATTGACCCGGAAAGATCAGGCTGATATTATCAGTGTGCTCAATATGGCGGTCGAACGCGGCCTTGATGCCGTTGCCGTGACCGATCACGATCTGGCTTTATCCGGCCTCTGGGCCAGCTGTTACGCGCGGGCGAATTTACCGCGGCTGCGGGTGATAGCCGGCTGTGAATGCGAGCTCTATTTTCAAAGCGAATGGGTCCATATTCTGGCCTTGGGGCTGCATTCCCCGCTTGCTTATACTCCATATACGGCTCCGGATGACTTAGCGGCGCAAATCCGTTTCCAGGGAGGTATCGCGGTACTGGCGCACCCTATGTGCTACAGTGAAGCCATTTACTATTCACTGAAAACAATTGTCGACGGCATTGAGTACCGCAATGGCGCCCAGGAATATGCAGGCCGCGAGTCCTATCAACGGATTTTGGATGCGGACGGTTATCGGGGGTTAAGGCTGCACAACAGCGACTATCACTATCCCAGTCAGCCGGTGCCGTCGCAGTGGCAGGCGGCAACAGTTTTGTCTGATGCTGAATTTGCCCGCTGGTTCGGGCTTATATAAAATTGCTGAAATCATAAAACAGGAGGCAGATAAATGCTCGAGCAACAAGTACGGCGCGTTTATACGGAAAAAAAGTCCCGCTATGCTGTCGAGGCGCAGCAGCTTTATGCGGATTTACGTTCACATCTCGGTCTGAAAAACCTGTCTGGAGTCAGGGTGATTAATCGCTATGATGTCTCAGGCCTGGATGAGCAGGCCTACCGGCTGAGCCTGACGACGGTGTTTTCCGAGCCGCCGGTCGATAATCTGTATCTGGAGGAATTGCCGCTGGCAGCCGGCGAGCAGGCTTTCGCCATGGAATACCTGCCTGGCCAGTATGATCAACGGGCCGATTCGGCGGCACAATGCCTGCAGATTCTGACGCAGCGGGAACGGCCGCTGCTGTTGGCCGCGAAGGTGGTTGTCCTGCAGGGGGATGTATCGGCTGCGGAGCTGGCGGCTGTCAAAGCCTACTGCATCAATCCGGTTGAATCGCGGGAAGCCTCTATGGACAAGCCGGCAATCCTTGCAACCGAAGCGCCGGCACCGCCGGATGTGGCAGTGCTCGACGGCTTTAGCGGCCTGTCTGCCGACGCTCTTGCCGCTCTGCACCGCCAGTTGGGGCTGGCGATGACGGAAGCTGATCTGCGGTTCTGCCAGACCTACTTTGCGGCTACGGAAAAACGCGACCCGACGATTACGGAAATCAGGGTTATTGATACTTATTGGTCGGATCATTGCCGTCATACCACTTTCTTCAGTGAAATTGAGGATGTCGTCATGGAGCAAGGGCCCTACAGCCGGCCGATGCAGGCCGCCTACCGGGAATACCTTGAGGCCCGCCGGGCGGTTTATGGCAGCGAGGAGCGGGCGGTCAGCCTGATGGATGTCGCCGTTATGGCGATGAAGGAGCTGAAGCGGGCCGGGAAACTCGACGATCTTGATGAATCGGATGAGATTAATGCCTGCAGCATTGTGGCCGATATAAGTGTTGACTATGGCAATGGCCCGCAGCAGGAGCCCTGGCTGATCATGTTTAAAAATGAGACACACAACCATCCAACCGAGATTGAACCGTTTGGCGGCGCGGCCACCTGTCTTGGCGGCGCAATCCGTGATCCGCTGTCAGGGCGTTCTTACGTATATCAGGCGATGCGTGTAAGCGGCAGCGGCGATCCGCGCACGCCGCTGGAAGCGACTCTGCCGGGCAAGCTGCCCCAGCGCAAGATTACCCTGGGCGCCTGGGCGGGTTACAGTTCCTACGGCAATCAGATTGGACTCGCTACCGGTCAGGTGGCGGAGGTCTATGATGAAGGCTTTATTGCCAAACGCATGGAAGTCGGCGCTGTTATTGGCGCTGCGCCCCGCTCTCATGTCCGGCGCAGCCAGCCGCAGCCGGGGGATGCGATCCTGCTGGTTGGCGGCCGTACCGGCCGCGACGGCTGCGGCGGCGCGACCGGTTCGTCCAAGGAGCATACGGAAGAATCGCTGGAAGCTTGCGGCGCCGAGGTGCAGAAAGGCAATCCCGTCACCGAACGCAAAATTCAGCGTTTGTTCCGCAATCCGGCAGTCAGCGCACTAATTAAAAAGTCCAATGACTTTGGCGCCGGCGGCGTGTCGGTTGCGGTCGGCGAGCTGGCCGACGGCCTGGTAATTGAGCTTGATGCGGTTCCCAAAAAATATGAGGGGCTGGATGGAACCGAACTGGCGATTTCCGAATCCCAGGAACGGATGGCGGTTGTTGTTGCAGCCGCCGATGTTGAGGCGTTTATCGGTTATGCTGCTGAGGAGAATCTGGAGGCGACGGCAATAGCCGCCGTTACCGGCGACCGGCGGCTGCGCATGCGGTGGCGCGGTCAGCCGATTGTCGACGTCAGCCGGGATTTTCTCGATAGCAGCGGCGTACGGCAGACTGCCCGGGTGACGGTGGCACAGCCGCAGGCTGCGGATTATTTTGCGGCGGCAGCGGCGTCTGAGGCTGGAAAACCCTGGCGGCAGGCCTGGCAGGATACCCTGGCCGACCTGAATGTCTGCAGCCAGCGCGGCATGATAGAACGCTTCGACAGTACGATTGGCGGTGGCAGTGTACTGCTGCCGCTGGGAGGACGCTATCAGGACACGCCTGCCGAAGGCATGGCGGCTAAAATCCCGGTTCAAGCCGGTGAGACGTCCACCGCCAGCCTGATGAGCTATGGCTATAACCCCCGCATTGCCAAATGGAGTCCGTTTCATGGCGCGGTGTACGCCGTTGTCGAAGCGGTGGCCAAAATTGCGGCCATGGGCGGCGACTACCGGCGGATTCGCCTAACGCTGCAGGAGTATTTTGAAAAGCTGGGCGCGGACCGGCTGCGTTGGGGCAAGCCGTTTGCCGCCCTGCTTGGCGCCTACTATGTGCAAAAGCGGCTGGAAATTGCGGCGATTGGCGGCAAGGACAGCATGTCCGGTTCCTTTTTGGATCTCGATGTGCCGCCGACGCTGATTGCGTTTGCCGTGACGGTAGCCGATGCCGCGAAGGTGGTATCGCCGGAATTTAAAGCCGCCGGCAGCCAGGTGGTGTTGCTGCCGCTGTCGAGGGATGAAGCGGCTATGCCTGACTTTGCCGTTTTTGCCCGTAATCTGGCATTGACGCATGAACTGATCAACCGGGGGCTGGTACTGGCGGCTCAGACTGTCAGAACCGGCGGCATTGCCGCTGCGGTCAGCAAAATGTGCTTTGGCAACCGGTTCGGGTTCAGCTTTACCCAGCCGCTGCGTTCAGATGAACTGCTCAGCCCTGCGTATGGCTCGCTGCTGCTTGAGCTGCCGCAGGACGCTGACTTGTCCGCCTTGTTCGGCGACGCAGGCTACAGCTTGCTTGGCCGGACAACGGCGGAGCCGGTTATTCGCATGGGAGCGGATACGCTGGCAGTGGAAACCGCTTACCTTGCCTGGTCAAAACCGCTGGCGGAGGTGTTTCCGGTCGCCGCCGACCCGGTAGCGGGCGTGGCGGCAACTGCGCAGGCGGCTGCCGCCGTCCGGCGGAAAGCGGTAAAAGTGGCAAAACCGCGCATTTTAATTCCCGTGTTTCCAGGCACCAACTGCGAGACTGACTCGGCGCGGGCCTTTGAAAGAGCCGGCGGCTTGGTGGAAACCGTTATTATCCGCAATCTGACACCGGCTGATGTCGAGCAGTCGGTCAACCGGCTGGCGGCAGCGATTGGCCGGTCGCAGGCGATCATGCTGCCCGGCGGCTTCAGCGCCGGCGATGAACCGGAAGGATCGGGCAAATTTATTGCTGTCATGTTCCGCAACCCGCGAATTACCGAAGCGGTACGTGAACTGCTGCAACGGCGTGACGGCCTGATGCTGGGCATCTGCAACGGGTTTCAGGCCCTGATTAAGCTGGGTCTGGTGCCTTATGGCGATATTGTCGAGCCCCGCGCCGGCATGCCGACACTGACCTATAATACGATTGGCCGCCATATTTCACGCATGGTGCGGACACGGGTGACGTCGACCTTGTCTCCCTGGCTGGCAAATACACAGCCGAGCGATATCCACGCCATTGCCGTATCGCATGGCGAAGGCCGCTTTGTCGCTGAGGAGGCGGAACTGGCTCAGCTCTTGCGTTCCGGCCAGGTCGCGGCTCAATATGTCGATTTTGCGGGCAATCCGTCGCATGACAGCGCATTTAATCCCAATGGCTCGATGGCTGCTGTCGAGGCTTTGACCAGCCCTGACGGCAGGGTGCTGGGCAAGATGGGACATTCGGAGCGCCTGGGGCAGAATGTCGGTGTAAATGTACCGGGAGAAAAGGATCAACGCCTATTCGCCGCCGGTGTGGCTTATTTCAGTTAACCCGGCTTTACCCAAAGAGCGGAAAGGCCGGTTCAGCGGAAAATGGCGGGAGCGGCTGTCCCGGACTAACAAGGAATTTGCCAAATTTGTCTAGAATACTGTAGGCAATAGCGGCAGGCAAGCCATGTAGAATAGTAGGAGGGTTTTAAATGAAAAAGTGGATATGGCTGTTAACAGGAATTTTAACGGCGGCGCTGGCGGTTGCCGGCTGCGCCCGGCAGGAAGCGCCGCCGCAAGCGCCGGCGGCAAAGAAACTTAGTGTGGCAATGCTGAAGCTGACCAGTTCAGCGCCGTTGTTCATTGGTCTGGAAAAAGGCTTTTTTCAGGAACAGGGGCTTGAGCTTGATGTGCAATGGTTTGAAGCGGCGCACCCAATCGCGGTGGCTACCGCCTCGAATAAAGTCGATATCGGCGCTACCGGCATAACCGCCAGCCTGTTCAATCTGGTGGCCGGTGGCCAGCAGATTTCGATTGTCGCCGATAAAGGCCGGGAACAAAGAGGTTATTCGTCGTCGGCGGTACTGGTCGGCACGGAGTTGTATCAAAGCGGCGTCAAATCGATCGACCAGCTGAAGGGCAAGCGGGTCGGCATTACCCAAACCGGCTCAACCTTCCATTATATGATTGGCCGTTTGCTGGAGAGCAAGGGGCTGACCCTGCAGGATGTCGAACTGGTGCCGCTGGGCAAGCTCGGGTCGCTGATGGCCGCGCTGGAAAGCAAACAGGTTGACGCCGTTATCCTCAACGAACCGAATATAACTAAAGTAGAAAAAGCCGGTTACGGCAAGGTGCTGGTCCAGGCCGGCGATGTGATCGATTATCAGACGTCGGGGATTTTCTTTTCGCCGCAGCTGATGCAGGATCAGGATGCGGCTATCCGGTTCCTGAAAGGCTATATTAAAGCCAGCCGTTACTATTACGATGCCGCGCTGGTCAGGGAGAACGGCAAACCGGTGCCCGGTAAAAACTTTGACGAGACGGTACAGATCATTGCCAAGTATACGGGAGCGCCGGTGGAGGATATCAAGGCAGGTCTTCCGTACATGGACCGTGACGGTAAACTGCTGGCAGACGATATCGCTGTTCAGATCGATTGGTATGCTAAACATAAAATGATTGAAAAGCCGGTTGATGCCAAGCAGGTTGCCAATACCGCCCTGTTTGAGGAAGCACTGCGGCAAATGCGGTAAGCGTGATGAGAATTGTTATAGACAATGTCGGAAAAACCTATAACGCCGGCGGCGGGACGCTTGTCGCGCTGGAGGCGATTAATCTTACGATCAATCCGGAAGAGTTCGTCGTTCTTGTCGGCCCTTCCGGCTGCGGTAAATCGACACTGCTGAATATGGTGGGCGGACTGTTGAGTCCCAGCAGCGGCCAGATTTATGTCGAGGGGCTGACCCGGGACCGCGATCCTGCCATTGGCGTCGTCTTTCAGGAAATCGGCCTGCTGCCATGGCGAACAATAGCTGAAAATATTTCTTTTGGCCTGGAGGAGCAAAACCTGACCGCGGCTGAGCGCCGTGACCGGCTGGAGCGCTATATGACACTCGTCGGCCTTGACGGCTTTGGCGGCAGCTATCCGCATCAGCTTTCCGGCGGTATGCGGCAGCGGGTCGGTATTGCCCGGGCGCTGGCGATCGAACCGGATTTACTGCTGATGGATGAGCCGTTTTCAGCGCTTGACGCCCAAACACGGACGCTGATGCAGGAGGAACTGCTCGATATCTGGCAGAAAACGCGTCTTAGTACACTGTATGTAACCCACAACATTCAAGAGGCTGTTTATCTGGCTGACCGCGTTGTTGTGCTGTCGCGCCGTCCCGGCCGCATCAGCCGCATTATACCGATTGAGCTGCCGAAACGGGAACGGGGGCAGGCGGTGCACAGCGGCCGTTTTGCCGCTTATGCCGATGAAATCTGGGGCCTGATTCGTAAAGATGCCGAAGACGCCCTGCGGGAGGAGTTAAATTAATGCAGCAGACAAACACCTACCGCAGAAACGTCGTCAACCGGCTGGCTTTTTTGGCGGCGCCGCAGCCGGCTTGGGTTGCGCCGGCTTCCATTGCCGCTATTCTGGCATTATGGGAAGTCATTTGCCGCAGTGGATTGGTTTCGCCGCTGTATTTGCCGTCGCCGTCGGCGGTCGTCGCCGCCGCGTTTGAAATGACCAGCAGTGGTGAGATGCTGGTCAATGCCAAGGCCAGCCTGTTGCGGATTGTTGCCGGACTGTTTCTGGGCAGCGCCGCCGGTATTTTAATTGGCCTGGCTACCGGATTTTCCCGTTTGGCCGAGGCGGTAGGCACACCGGTCATTCATGCTCTCTACCCGGTGCCAAAAATTGCTTTGCTGCCGTTGATAATTCTCTGGCTCGGCATCGGTGAGCTTTCTAAGATCACCATTATCAGCCTTGGCGTATTTTTTCCGGTTGTCATCAATACGCACTCCGGCGTTAAGAATGTCGATCCGCTGCTGCTAAAGGTCGCGGTCAGTTTCCGGACCAGCCGGCTCAATCTAATCCGCAAGGTGATTCTGCCGGGAGCGTTGCCGATGATTTTTGCCGGTTTAAAACTGGCGGCCGGCACTTCACTGCTGCTGCTGGTGGCTGCAGAGATGATTGCAGCCAAAGAAGGGCTGGGCGCAATGATTTTGCATTATGGCGATTTAATGTTAACCACTAAGCTGATGGCCGGCGTATTTAGTCTTTCCCTGCTGGGGCTGCTGTTCAATCACAGCCTGAACTGGATTGAAAGAAAGCTGATTCCCTGGCGGCATAATAGCTGAATCGGCACGGAAAGGAACGATGGCTTTGGATCGATTGGTTGGCGGAATGCGGCTGCTCAGACTGGCGCTGCTGCTGGCCGTGTTCGCCGGCCTGGCGCTAAGCGGACCGCGTCCGGCAGCGGCTGCGCCGCTGCGAGTCGCTGTGGTGCCCTATATTAATTCCTCGGGTGAAACCCGCAATGTAGTTGACGCAACTGTTAGCAGCAAACTGGAAGGCTATTTCCATTCCGGCTATTATGAGCAGGTCCCGCCAGGGGAAGTCGCTGATTTTCTCTGGCGCAGCGGTTACGGTCTGCCGCTGCGGCTGCTGCCGGAGAAAGAACTGCTGCAGTCGCTTGCCGCCGCTACCGGCGCCGACGCGGTGCTGGCGTTTGATTTCACCCGCATTCAGGCATGGCGCCGCTCTTCCTGGTTTTATGCCTATACCATTGGCGGCGTCAGCATGTATGTAAAGGCGTTGTCGGTGGCTGACAACAATTTTATTACTTTGCGGATTGAACGCGAGGAAAAACTGCGGGCATCCCGCTTTGGCCCCGGTGTCAGCGAACGGGTCGCGCTTGGCGCCGCTATCGAAGCCGGCATGGACGAAATGTTTTCCCGGCTGCCGTTTTAAGCAGAGAGACTTGCAGGTCAGCCTGCAAGTCTCCTGCTTTTTTGTTGGCGTTGTACCCTTCACGTAATGGAGTGTGGGCCAAGAAGAGCGGAAAGCGCTGCCTGCAGTGGCATTTTCCCGATGGGAACCTCTCCCCAGAGGACACCGAGGGACACAGAGGGACACAGTGGAAGCTGCTTACAGGATTGCTCTGGCTCATAGTAACAGGCGGCTGCGCATACACTAAGAGGACTTTTCCTAGTGGATAACGAATTTTGTTTATAGTTATTACGTTCCTGGAGGGTTTCGTTTGGAGCAGGCTGATAATGCCCGGCGGCGATGGCTGATATTTGCGATTACGGCTGTCGGGACTTTCATGGCAACGCTTGACAGCAGCATTGTTAATGTGGCGATGCCGTCACTTGCCGCTGAGCTGGCGGTAGGAATTGATACGGCACAATGGGTCGTTACCGCCTATCTGCTGACAATCACCGCCTTGCTGCTGCCATTGGGCCGGCTGGGCGATATGCTTGGACGGCGTACACTGTATGCGCTGGGATTTCTGGTGTTTACCGCCGGCTCGGCGTTGTGCGCCGCTGCCGGCGGTATCGCTTCCCTGGTTGCTGCACGCATGGTGCAGGCCGCCGGTGCGGCAATGTTGATGGCTGGCGCTCCGGCGATTATAACGCTGACGTTTCCGCCGTCAGGACGGGGCCGGGCTCTGGGCATGACCGGAGCAGTGGTTTCCTTAGGTTCCATGACCGGACCTGCCCTGGGCGGAGTACTGGTCGGCATGTTCGGCTGGGAAGCGGTGTTTACGATCAATTTGCCGATTGGACTGGCGGGCGCGTTACTGGCCTGGCTGCTGCTGCCGCCGGAGCCTTTACGCCGCTGCGAACCGTTTGACGCTGCCGGCGCGGCTTTATTCGCGCTGGCGACGACAGCGCTGCTGCTGGCGGTCAGCCTGGGACACCGTCTGGGCTGGCTGTCGCTGCCGGTTGGCGGCGGGCTGACTCTGGCGGGCGCGCTGATCTGGCTGTTTATCCGGCGGCAGCAGACTGCCGGCTATCCGCTGCTGGCGCTGTCCTTGTTCCAAAACCGGCTGTTTACGGTCGGTTTGCTGGCAGGGATGCTTTCGTTTATGGCCGGATTCTCCAATGTATTTTTGCTGCCGTTTTTTCTCGATTTGGTGCTGCGGCTGGATCCGTCGACAATTGGGCTGCTGCTGACTCCGTTTCCGCTGGCCATGGCTATCGTCGCCCCGGTCAGCGGCCGGCTGTCGGAAAAAGGCAAGCCGGCCCTTCTGACAACCGCCGGTTTACTGGTGCTGACTGCCGGACTCTGGCTGCAGGCAGGGCTGACGGCAGAGGCATCCGTTTGGCGGGTTGCGGCGGGTCAGGCAGTGCTGGGGGTGGGAAACGGCTTGTTTCAGTCTCCGAACAATAACAGTGTGATGAGCGCCGTGCCCCGGGATCAAGTCGGTGTTGCCGGCGGCATCAATGCATTGGTGCGCAATTTGGGAATGGTGCTGGGAACAGCGATCGCGGTAACGGCTTATGAGAGTGTGCGCCAAGGGGCGGACGCCGAAGCCGCGGTTGTTGCCGGATACCGGGCGGCCTTGCTGCTGGGGTCTCTGTTTTCGCTGCTGGCTGCCGGCCTGTCAGTCCGGCGCGGCCAACGGCAAACAAGTTAGATGGGGGTGTTGACAATGAAGGAGCTATCGCGTTTTTTTGTATGTGATGACGCCAGGGAAGAGTTGTGCATTGAGGCAAAAACAGATCCCTGCGGCGTTGTCATTTTCGGTGCCTCCGGTGATTTGACTCATCGCAAGCTGGTTCCGGCCTTGTTTGAACAATTTCAGCGGCGGCTGCTGCCGCCAGCGTTCTTTATTCTTGGCTGCGCCCGCAGTGAATTAACGGAAGTGGAATTTCGTGACAGCTTCCTGCAGGATATACGGAGCCGGGAAAACGAGAGCGGCGCGGCGGCAGAGTTTTTAGGCCATATCTATTACCTGTCCGGCAGCTATGAGGATGAAGCCTTGTACCGGCGGCTGGCGGCAAGACTGGAGGAGCTGGCCGCCGAGGAGGGAACCGCCGGCAACTGCCTGTATTATTTGGCAACGCCGCCAAGTCTGTATACCGCAATTGCCGCCGGCCTGGGACGGGCCGGGCTGACTGCCGAGACGGGACAGCGCTGGGCCCGTCTGGTGGTGGAGAAGCCGTTTGGCCATGATCTGGCCAGCAGCCGGCAATTGGACGACGCGCTGCATCAGTGGCTGCGCGAGAAGCAGATTTATCGGATTGATCATTACCTGGGCAAGGAAACGGTACAGAATATTTTTATTCTGCGGTTTGCCAATGTCATATTTGAGCCGGTCTGGAATCGCCGCTATATCGATCACGTTCAGATCACGGTTGCCGAAGCCCTGGGGGTGGAAAACCGCGCCGGCTATTATGAACAGGCGGGCGCACTGCGCGATATGTTTCAAAATCATATGCTGGAAATGCTGTCGCTGGTGGCGATGGAGCCGCCGGCCAGCTTTGAGGCAGACCGTCACCGCGACGAGAAAGTCAAGCTGCTGCGGTCAATCCGGCCTTTTCCCGATACCGATCTGGCGGAATGGCTGGTCAGAGGACAATATGCGGCGGGAGTGGCCGGCGACCGCCCTTTGCCGGCCTATCGTCAGGAAAAAGGGGTTAGTCCGGCTTCCTTAACTGAAACCTATGTAGCGATGAAGGTCATGATTGACAATTGGCGCTGGCAGGGCGTGCCGTTTTACTTGCGTTCCGGCAAGCGTCTGGCCAAGCAGGTCAGTGAAATTGCCATTACGTTCAAACCGGTGCCGCACTCGATTTTTGCTCAAATCGCGCCGGAACAATTGCAGCCGAATGTGCTGACGCTGAAGATTCAGCCGGAGGAAGGGATTGCGCTGACGATGGAAGCGAAGCGGCCGGGGCCGCGCATGTGCATGAGCAGCCTGACGTTGAATTTTTCCTATCGTGATGCATTTGGCGAGCGTTCGGGTAATGCCTATGAACGGCTGCTGCTTGACTGCATGGCCGGTGATCAGACGCTGTTTGTTCGCCATGACGGCGCGGAAGTAGCCTGGAAAGTGCTGGAGCCGGTATTGGCGAATTGGCTGGCTGCAGCAGATGATTGCCCGCTGCAGCTTTACCCCGCCGGCGGCGACGGGCCGGCGGCAGCCGACGGCTTGCTGGCGCGGGACGGACGGAGGTGGCGGCCGTTATGAGTATGGATTACCGGGTCTGGCCGTCGCCGCACAGTCTGGCCGTTGCCGCGGCCGAACTGGTGGCGGCCGCTATCAGGACGGCAGTGGCGGCGCGAGGCCGCTGCCGTCTGGCGCTCGCCGGCGGCAGCACACCGGTTCTGCTGCTGCGGGAACTGAGCCGGCCGTCTTATCAGCAGCTGCCCTGGCAGTCAGTGAGCCTCTTCTGGAGTGATGAGCGGTTCGTGGCTCCGGATCATCCGGACTCTAATTTTCGCATGGTCAGGGAGAATCTATTGGCTGCATTAGCGGTTAAACCGGAAATTTATCCGATCAGCACTGCTTTTGACTCGCCGGCAACTGCCGCGAGGGCGTATGAAACGGTAATTGACAGCGCCTTTGCCGCAGCGGACAGAGAAGACAACTGGCCGGTTTTTGACTGCATTCTGCTGGGGGTGGGAACGGACGGGCATACGGCGTCGCTATTCCCTGGCGATGAGGCGCTGGCGGAAATCCGTCGCTGGACCGCTGCCGGCCGCGCTCCGGACGGCAGTCCGCGGGTCACCCTGACCTTGCCGCTGCTGAACGCGGCAAGGCAAGTACTGTTTTTGGCCAGTGGCAGCGGCAAGGCGGCCATCATTGCTGCGCTTGCCGGCGGTGCTGACCTGCCGGCAGCCAGGGTAAAGGCGGCAAAGGTTTTGTGGCTGCTGGATGCCGCCGCCGCAGCGCACTTGCCGGTCTGAAAGCCAGAGCGGGCGGAAGCCCTGAGCGACGGGAGAAAGACGATTCCACGGAGTACACAGAGGATACACGGAGGGCACAGAGGAAAAGAGGGAATTTGAACCCTCTGTATACCTCTGTGCCCCTCGGCGTCCTCTGTGGAAAAAGTCCCGTGTGTCCGCCGTGAAACTCCGTGCCCTCCGTGGTTCGTCATTCCAGGCGGGAACCTTGAGCGACGGGGAGAAAGACGATTCCACGGAGTACACAGAGGACACACGGAGGGCACGGAGGCAAAGAGGGAATTTGAACCCTCTGTGTGCCTCTGTGCCCCTCGGCGTCCGCTGTGGCAAAAGTCCCTATGTCCTCGTGGCTCGTCAAGCTGGTTTTAGTGTCCAAAGGTGATATAGACATCCAGCAGTTCCGGGCGGTTGCCGATCCGGAACGGCGGCCCCCAGGTGCCATAGCCGCAGGAAACAATGAGCTGGAATGTCTCCTGACGCAGGTAACCCCAGTCGGTTTCGAACATGGCGGCGGTAATCAGCTGGTTGGGAAATAGCTGGCCGCGGTGGGTATGACCGGAAAACTGCAGGTCAACGCGGTTTTGCCGCGATTCGTCAAGATCAAGCGGCTGGTGATCCAACAGGATCAGCGGCAGGGCCGGATTGACACCGGCTAAGATGGCAGACAGCGGCGACCGGGCACTGCCGCCGTAATTAAGGCGGGAGCGGTCGTCGCGGCCGGCAATAACCAGGCTGCCGGCAATTATTGCCTTGTCATCGCGCAGAATGGTGACGCCCGCCTCCTGTAAAGCGGCAATAATTCCCTCCGTCTCACCGCCGATATATTCATGATTGCCCAGAACCGCATAGGTTCCCAGCGGCGGCTGCAGCCGTTGCAGCACCGGGCCCATATTTTCATCCAGAAACGGCTTCAGTTCCGCGTCAATGATGTCGCCGGGCAGCAGGACAACATCAGGCTGCAGCCGGTTGACCGTTGTCACCAGCTGCTCCAGGCGGTTGGCGCCGATCAGGTTTCCCAGATGAATGTCGGAGACAACGACGGCATGTACTTGTTTAAAATGACCGCCGGATTTTTCAATGTGGATATCGTAGCGGTTGATAACCGGGTGGCGCGCATTCCAGAAGCCATAAGCAAGGACGCCGCCTACCAGCAGTATTGCCGCCAGGCCGGCCCAATGCGGCTGCTGCTTCAGGACTGACGGCAGAAAGGGAATTGCCCGATCAAGCAGCCGGGCTATATCGATCAGCATTGTCAGCAAAAAGCCGTAATAGACTACGGCCATCCAAATCGCGCCGATCATAGTCAGCGTCAGGTCGACCGGCGCCGGCAGCAGCTGCTTGCTGGCCCGGGCTATCAGGTAGGAAAGTGCGCAAAAGCTGATGGCAAGGCCATAGACCCAGACGGAGCCCTCCGGCAGCAGGGGGCCGAAGGCTTGCCAGCCTCTCCGGCCGATATAGTAATTGGCGGTTCCGTAAACCGCAAAGAACAGGATAAGAAACCAATACAGACGACCACGTCCTTTCTGTCAGGCTGGAATAAAATAAGGTACAGGCGTGCCACAAGCTATTTTTTGCCTGTTCAATTTCACCATTGCTATCTGCAGCGTTTTTTGCTATTGTATTGTTGATATATTTTCAGTTCAGCAATCGGTTGCTAAAGGAGACGAACATGGAAGTAAAAGCAATTAAAAAATTGAAGTTGTACGGCTTTAACAACCTGACTAAGACGCTGAGCTTTAACATGTATGACCTTTGCTATGCGAAAAGTCCTCAGCATGGCCAAGAATATATTGCCTACATCGACGAAGAATACAACGCGCAGCGGTTGACCGATATTCTGACCAAAGTGGCGGATATTATCGGCGCCAATGTTTTAAACATTGCCAAACAGGACTACGATCCGCAGGGCGCCAGTGTAACGATGCTGATATCGGAAGGACCGATCGAATGTCATGGCGACAACGAGGACAGTATTGTCTGTCGTGAGATGTACCCCGATGCGGTTGTCGCCCATCTGGATAAAAGCCACATTACTGTTCACACCTATCCCGAGACCCATCCCGACAAGGGCATCAGCACGTTTCGAGCCGATATCGACGTGTCTACCTGCGGTCATATTTCACCGCTGAAGGCGCTGAACTTTTTGATTTCCAGCTTTAGCGCCGATATCGCGATTGTCGATTACCGGGTCAGAGGCTTTACCCGTGACGTTGATGGCAAGAAGTATTTTATTGACCACAAAATTAATTCAATCCAGAATTATATTGCCAGTGAAACCCGTGACCTGTATCAAATGATTGATGTCAATGTCTATCAGGAGAATATCTTTCATACCAAGATGCTGCTGAAAGAGTTTGACCTGGATAATTATTTGTTTGGCACTGCCAAAAAAGAACTGCTGCCCGGTGAGAAAAAGAAAATCAAGCAGCGGCTGAAGAAAGAAATGCTTGAAATCTTTTCCGGCAAGAATATTCCTAAGGTTAGCATTAAGTAGAACGATTACGATCAAGCGGGCTGGAGCCGCTTTCAAGTACGCGACCGGATTGGAAATCCGCCGGTCTCAGGCTTGAAAGCGGCTTTTTATTGTCCGGTCTGGACCTCGCGATTACGGGTGAGACGGCTGAGATGAAGCATCAGCAGCAAAAAAGCGACGCCTGAAGCAATAATAATTGCGGTGACCGGAACGGCGGCCCAGGTGGCCAGCGAGTAGATACCGGTCGCCAGCAGCATGCAGCTGTTCTCGGCAAAGTTTTGGACGGCGATACCACGGCCGGCGCCGATACTGGCCTCGCCAACGCTCTCATTGAGCGTATTTACCGGTACAATATACAATCCGCTCAATACGCCGCTGGCCAGCATCAGCAGCAGCGTAAGCGGCAGCGATGTTGTGAAGGCCAGCAGGATCATCATCATACCGATGGCCGAGCCAAACCAAAGTGCGCGGCGATAGGTTGCGATCGATACGACATGGGGCGCGGCGAAAGCGCCGATGGCAATGCCGACCCCGATCAGGGCGATCAGCATGCTGACAGGGGTGTTGCCGGTCAGGCCCAGAGCCAGTGGCGCCCAAATAAAGATCGCCAGCCGCAGAATCGATGTGACCGACCAGAAATAAGCTGAGCCTAAAACCGAAAAGCAGCCGGCGGGATGTGAAAAGAAGAAACGGAGATCGCTAAAGAAACTGCTGCCTGCCTGCGTAAAAGGCACCTGCGGCTTGACCGGATTACCGGGTATCTGCAGGTTGAGCAGGAGGGAGACACAATAGATGGCGACGGCGGTTAAAGACGCAATCCCCACCGACAGGTCTGACAACCAGCCACCGGCCAGAGAGCCGCCCAATACGGCGATGATCGTTGTGCTCTCAAGATGGCTGTTAGCTTTCAGCAGTTCCCGCTCTGATGTCGTCAACACCGGCAGAATACCGTATTTACCAGGACTGTAAACGACGGAGCCGAGCCCGAAGCAGAGGTAGCCGGCGGCGGGATTGACCGACAGCAGCATCAGGACGGGGGCTGCGAGCTTCATCAGGTTGCCGGTCAGCAGAACGCGGGCTTTGGGAACACTGTCGGCGTACAGGCCAACCCAGGGGGAAGCCAAAATATAGGAGAGCAGATACATGCTTTGCACCATTGATAGGTAGTAAGCCGGATACTGGTCTCGGAGAATAAGCGCCTGCGCGATGAACAGCAGCATATTGTCTGCAAAGGCAGATAAAAACTGCATCGACAGCAGTGCCTGCAAGGGGGTGAGACATATAGGCAAAAAAAGAGCCACCCTTCAAATCCAGAATACCGTAGTGGTGCGGCAAGATTTAATTTTGCGCCAGGTCTAAAATCGTTTGCCAGTCGGTTGCGGAGACCGGCATGACCGACAGCCGCGACTGCGTTACCAGTTCCCAGTTGTCAAATTGGCGATTGGCTTTTATTTCTTTTAAGCTGACCGGTCGCGGCAGTGCCTGCCGGGGAATAAAATCGGCGACAATAAAGCGGGAATCCTCGGCTTCGGGATCAGGATAAGGCTGTGAAACGACTTCGGCAATGCCGACAATCGCCTTTTCCTTGCCGGTATGATAAATAAACACCTGGTCGCCTGGATGCATATTGCCAATATGACGCAAAGCGGTAAAATTGCGCACGCCATTCCAGCGATCTCTGCCAAGCTTCACAAGATCAGCGTAGCTGAAGCTGTCCGGCTCGGTTTTTGCCAGCCAATAGGCCATGATAGTCCCTCCTGTGTTCGTTGGCGTCAGGCCGGATGCAGCCGCATGAGGCCCTGTCCTAAAGGTTCTCGCCTGAAGCGAAAAATCCTGCCGCCGGTAAACGGCGTTAGCGGCTGGGATAAGCACTGATTAATGTCCGCCGCGCAGTTTGAGCGCGTCAGCCAGTCCTTGCAAGAGTGCTGCTATTGCTGCGGTCTTGCTTACTTGCCAGGAAAAAAATCCCGCGTCAATTTGTCCGTTTCATTCAATCAGCGCTTACCCTAGTATTGCCGGGCTTATCTTTTTCTACAACGTGCGTGGCAATCCTGGCGGCAGGCAATTATTTTTCATTGGGCCTGCATAAAGTACCGCGACGCTATGCAAACTATTGCCGGAGGTGGGATTGTGCGCGGTAAAAATCAAACAACTATCGCTGTTGTCATCGCTGCCATCGTTTTGGTGATCATTGCAGGACTGTATTCACTCTTGCGCCCTCCCGCCCCTAAACCGGCACCGGCGCCTGAGCCGCCGCAACAGCAGCAGCAGTCCCGGCCTGAAAAGCAGCAGGCGCCGCAGCCGATAAAAGGGGTACCGCAGTTAGATGTTTCCAAATATAAGACAGAGCCGAGCGTGACTGTCTGGCTGGCGGATAAGGGGCAGCGCGACAGAATGATGCTGGAAAAATATATTGAAGGTGTTATCGCTCAGGAGATGCAGCCAGACTGGCCGCTGGAAGCCTTGAAGGCCCAGGCGATCTGCTCGCGGACGCTGACATTGATTGCCATGGAGGCGGGAACCATCCGCCGCTTGCACCAGACTGACGTATCGACAGCCAAGGAAGAGCTGCAGGCATTTGCGCCGGAAAAGGTTAATGACACGGTCAGGGAAGCGGTACGAGCGACGCGGGGACAGGTTTTGCTGTACGCCGGCGGCTTGGTTAACTCCATTTACAGTTCTTGTAATGGCCAGATCGCAGCCACCAGAGAGGAAAGCTTTCCGACCGAGATCCCGCATGAAACGCCCTATTTTCAGCCTGTAACCGATACCTGTTTTCAATATGCGCCGGCTAACATTCAACGCTGGACGGCGGTTATCCCCGCTTCGCAGGTAGCCAATGCCATCGGCTACCGGGGAAATCCGGCCGATATCCGCATCCTGCAGAAAGGACCGTCCGGGCGCATCCTTTATATTGGCGCCGGCGATAAAAAGATGTATGGATCAGATTTTCGCCGCGCTGTCGGCTATGACCGGCTGAAGTCGACGCTGGTGACGGAAATGCGTTATGCCAACGGCAGCTTCCACTTCACAGGCCTGGGCTGGGGCAACGGTGTGGGACTTTGCCAATGGGGCGCCTATACCTTTGCCAAACAAGGCAAAAAGGCGGAAGCGATGCTGAATCACTATTATCCGGGAGCCGAAATTAAACCCCTTTGGAAATAGAAAGAAAAAACATTTCGCCATCCCGGCGGAATGTTTTTTTCTTTTGCCGCGGCTTGAAAAACTTTGGCGAAATATCCTCTGTTTTTGACGGCAACCTATGTTGGCAATTCGACCTGATTCGGCTATAATATATTGGTATATTGCTGCGCGCCGGTTCGGCGCGCTTAATTGGGAGAAAGCCATGCAAGCTGTTATTGTCAAGGTGACGGGAACCCAGCAAGGGGCCGACGGCGAGATCGAAACGATTGAGCTGACCGCCACAGGAAGCTGCCGGCGACAAAACGGGACAACCTATATTACCTATAAGGAAGAGTTGACCGGACTCGACGGCGCTTCAACCCTGCTGAAGCTGTATCCGAACCATATATGCCTCGTCAGGCTGGGCGCTTATCAACAGAAGCAGGAGTTTATTCCCGGGCGTAAGACCTACAGCAATTATGTCACGCCTCATGGCAGCCTGATGCTGGGTGTGACCACGCGATCCTTGGCGTTCACTCCGATTGACGAGAATGATCCGTCTGCCGGGCAGACTGTTGCGATTAACTACGAATTGGAAGTGGAGGGACAATGGCAGAGCAGCAATACGCTGCGATTGTCCTTTACGAAGGCATGAATGAGAGGAAGAATAGCATGGATATGAAGGGCCTGCTCTCCGGGGCTGTCCTGGCGGCCGCCGAGGCTGCCGTACAGGCCGGTGAACTGAAGCTGGACGAACTGGGGCCGGTGCAGTTGGAGGTGCCGCCGCAAAAGGAATTCGGCGATTACGCAACTAATTTCGCGATGCAGACGGCAAAAGCGGCCCGGATGAATCCACGGGTGCTGGCGCAGACAATTGCCGCAAGGCTTCAGGAGCCATGGCTGGAAAAAATTGAAATTGCCGGACCGGGATTCATGAATTTTTATTTAAAACCCGACTGGCTGTATGAAACGCTTGATCGCGTGATCAAAGCGGGTGACGGGTGGGGGAATCTGACTGCCGAGCAACCGCAGAAAATACAGGTCGAATTTGTCAGCGCTAATCCGACCGGTCCGCTGCATGTCGGGCATGGCCGGGGAGCGGCGCTGGGCAGTGCACTTGTCAATTTGCTGCGGGCGGCGGGGCACGCGGTGGAAGCGGAGTATTATATCAATGATGCCGGCAACCAAATTGATAATTTGGCTGCTTCTGTTAATACCCGCTACCTGGAACTGCTGGGGCAGCCGGCTGTGTTTCCCGAGGATGGCTATCACGGCGGCGATATTATTGAAACGGCGAAGCGGATTATTACCCGTGATGGCGACCGTTATCTGAAGGCAGCCGACGATGAACGGATGGCTGTGTTTAAAGAACTGGCGCTGACGGAGAAGCTGGCGGCGCTGCGGGAAGACCTGGAAGCTTTCAGAGTAACGTTTGACGTCTGGTTTTCCGAACGCAGCCTGCACCGGCAAAACGCCATTGACACCACCTGTGAATTATTAACGGAAAAAGGCGATATGTACCGGCAGGACGGCGCTCTCTGGCTGAAGTCGACCGCCTATGGCGATGATAAGGATCGCGTCGTTATTCGTGATAATGGCGTTCCCACCTATCTGGCTGCCGATATTGCCTATCATCGTGATAAACTGGAGCGCGGTTTTGATACGATTATCAATATCTGGGGAGCCGATCATCATGGCTATATTCCCCGGGTCCGGGCCGCGATCGCGGCTATGGGTTATGACCCGCAGCGTCTGGAAGTCCTGATTCTGCAAATGGTCAGCCTTTACCAAAACGGTGAGCTGGTAAAAATGTCTAAGCGAACCGGCCAGGGCGTGACGCTTACTGAACTAATGGAAGAGGTCGGAGTCGACGCCGCCCGTTTTTTCTTTATTATGCGTTCAGCCGACAGCCAGCTTGACTTTGATCTGGATTTGGCGAAGTCACGCACCAATGAGAACCCGGTCTACTATATTCAATATGCGCATGCCCGCATTGCCAGCATCTTCCGCCAGGCGGCGGAAGCCGGCGTTGCGGCAACGCTGCCGGAAAGTCCGGCAGCGTTGGCGGTTTTGACACAGGAAGCGGAAATCGATCTGATTAAAAAGCTGGGGAGCTACCCCGGCGAGATTGCCGCTGCGGCCAAAGAGCGCGCTCCGCACCGTATCGCGCGGTTTGCGCATGAACTGGCCGGTTTATTCCATACCTTTTATAATCAATGCCGGATCATCGGCGTTGAGCCCGAACTGCAGGCCGCCCGCCTGGCGCTGGTTGGAGCCGTGCAGTCGACAATCCGTCATTCGCTGGCGGTTCTGGGTGTTAGCGCGCCCGAAAAAATGTGAGTCGCAGTTTAATTATTTCGCGGAGGGAATTACATGTCTACTAAGGAAATCGGATCAGAAGCCGATATCGCTTACCAAATCCTGCGGCAGGCAGGCGCGCCGATGCATTTTCGCGATTTGATCAATCAGGTTCTGGTTGAGAAGGGCGGTCCCGTCTATTCGCGCGGACATGCCATGGCGGAGGTTCACACCCAGGTAAATATTGACAGTCGCTTTTTTCATGTTGGCAAAGGCGAATGGGGACTGGTGGAATGGACGCCGCAGCGGGTATCCGGCCGTATGTCTGAGGAACCGGCCGATAAATCGTATCAAACGAATTTGCGCAGGGAGAAGCTGTTGGAGGAAATTCAGCAGGATTATGTGAAAGTACCGGCCGAACCGGAAGAACTGGATGAGAATCCCTGACAGGCAAAATACGCGTAAAGAAAACCGGCGGCAGCCGGTTATAGGAGGAGTAAATGGCTAAGTATATTTTTGTTACCGGCGGAGTTGTGTCATCACTGGGAAAGGGCATCACCGCAGCGTCGCTGGGCCGGCTGTTAAAAAGCCGTGGTTTCCAGGTTACCATTCAAAAATTTGATCCCTATATCAATGTCGACCCAGGCACGATGAGCCCGTATCAGCACGGTGAGGTTTTCGTTACCGAGGACGGCGGCGAGACCGATCTGGATCTTGGCCATTATGAACGGTTTATTGACATCAATTTGAGCAAAAGCTCCAGTGTAACCGCCGGCAAGATCTATTTGTCGGTGATCACCAAGGAGCGCCGCGGTGATTATCTCGGCGGCACAGTTCAGGTTATTCCCCACATTACCAATGAGATCAAAGAGCGGATTTACCGTGTGGGCAAGGAAGATAACGCCGACATTGTCATTACCGAAATCGGCGGTACGGTCGGCGATATCGAAAGTTTGCCGTTTCTGGAAGCGATTCGTCAGGTGCGCAAGGAGGTCGGCCGCGAGGATACGCTCTATATCCACGTGACGCTGGTTCCTTATATTGCCGCCGCCGGCGAACTGAAGACAAAGCCGACGCAGCACAGTGTCAAGGAATTACGCAGCATCGGTATTCACCCCGATATTATTGTCTGTCGCTCTGAGCAGGAGATTTCTGCCGACATGAAAGACAAGATTGCGCTGTTTTGTGACATTGACGCTAAAGCGGTCATTCAAAATAAAAATGCCGCCAGTATCTATCAGGTGCCGCTGATGCTGGCGGAAGAGGGATTGGATCGCATTGCCATGGAAAAGCTGGGACTGGGAGACGGTGCCGGCGATATCAGCGGCTGGCGGGAAATGGTCAATAAGATCATGAATCCGGCGACTAAGGTGACGATTGCGATTGTCGGCAAGTATGTAGCCCTGCAGGACGCTTATCTCAGCGTATCCGAGGCGCTGCGCCACGCCGGCATTGCCAATTCGGCGGCGATTGCGATTAAATGGGTTAATGCCGAGGAGATTGAGGATGCTGACGACCTGGATGTATTCTTCCGCGATGTAGACGGTATTTTGGTACCCGGTGGTTTTGGCGATCGCGGCATTGAAGGCAAAATTTCCGCCATCCGCTATGCCCGTGAGCATAAAATTCCCTTCTTTGGCCTGTGTCTGGGGATGCAGTGCGCGGTTATCGAGTTTGCGCGTCATGTCTGCGGCCTGGCTGATGCCAACAGTACGGAATTCGCTCCCGCCACCCGCTATCCGGTTATTGACCTTATGCCTGATCAGGCGAATGTGGTCGATAAGGGCGGCACGATGCGTCTGGGCGTTTATCCCTGCAAGGTAATGGAAGACACGCTGACATGCAAGGCCTACCAGGATGAGGTCATCTATGAGCGTCACCGGCATCGTTTTGAATTCAATAACGCCTTCCGGCAGCAATTGACCGACGCTGGCCTGGTGATTGGCGGTACGCTGCCTAACGGCCGGCTGGTGGAAATTGTTGAACTGCGCGATCACCCCTGGTTTGTCGCCACCCAGTTCCATCCGGAGTTTAAATCGCGGCCTACTCACCCGCATCCCTTATTCCGCGACTTTATTATGGCCGCGGTGAATAAACTACAATCACGCTAACGTATTCGGACTGTTGAGTAATCAACAGTCCGAATTGCTAACAGGAGGTGCAGCGGATGTATAAAAAAGCAGTCATGGTTGTCATTCTGGCCGTGGTCGCGCTGTCGCTGGCGGCGCTGTCCCTGCTGGCCGGCCGACAGGAGGCCGCCGGTGGCAAGATTGCCTTGATTTATGTCGAGGGCGTTATTGCCGGCGGCCGTGGCCAAACGTCGCTCTTTGCCGATGGCGGCGGCACCGACGCCCTGATGAAACAATTGCGGCAGGCTAAGGACGATCCCTCGGTCCGCGCGGTCGTACTGCGGATCAACAGTCCGGGCGGCAGCGCTCCGGCAGCCCAGGAAGTGGGCGAAGAAGTTAAACGGCTGCGCCAGGCGGGCAAACCAGTGGTTGCCTCAATGGGTGATGTCGCCGCATCCGGCGGTTACTGGCTGGCGGCTGTCAGTGACAAGATATACGCCAACCCCGCTTCGCTGACCGGCAGTATCGGCGTTTATATTCCCTATACAAACTGGGAGCAGTTAATGAATAAGCTCGGCGTTCATTCGGAAAAAATCAAAAGCGGCCCTTACAAGGACATTTTGTCGCCTGACCGCGGCCTGACCGCGGCGGAGCGGGACATCATCCAGACCATGGTGGATGAGCTGTATGAGCAATTTGTCGCCGTTGTAGCCGAAGGCCGCAATCTGGATAAGGAAACTGTCCGTAAGCTGGCTGACGGCCGTGTTTACACCGGCAGTCAGGCGAAAGCGGCCGGTCTGGTCGATGAACTGGGGAATTTATATGATGCCATTGACGGCGCCAGAGAACTGGCGGGACTGGACGCCGATGCGCCGCTGATCGAGTTTGGCCGCGGCACTCCGTGGGAGGCCCTGTTTGAAAGCCGCTCTGACTGGCGGCAGCTGCTGCGGCAGCAAACGGAAAGCCTTTTGGCGCCGTTGGCTGTTTCACCGCTGCGGCAGGTGGAATGATGACAGAGATAGCCGATAAAAAAACTCTCATCTGGGAGATCTGGTATGATGTCCTGTTCGACCCTGCCGCGGCCATGCGTTCTGTGGCTGCTGCGCCGCGAAAAGGTCCGGCGCTGTTCAGCCTGATCAGCGGGCTTCTGCCGCCCTGGGCTTTGTATTTCGCAGTTGGCGGAACGGGCAGTGATTTGGCTGGCGCACTTTTGCCGCTGTGGATTGTCCTGGCGATTGGCTTCTGGTTTGCCGCTGCCGCCCTGCTGCACCTGGCCGCGGTGCTGGCCGGAGGACGCGGCGATGCCTCTGTTCTGCTGTGCGCGCTGGGTTATGTCCTGCTGCCGCAGTTCTTCCTCATTCCGGCGGCGGCCTTTGCCTGGGGCCTGCCGCCAGGGGCTCGTATGGCTGGCTTTATTGCCGGCCCGGCTCTGCTGCTGTGCTGGTCGCTGCGGCTTAGCCTGCTGGCGCTGCGGCAGGGGTACGGACTTACGGCAGCAAAAGCGGCGCTGGTTTTACTCGTGCCGATTTTCCTGCCTGCCGGCATTTTCCTGTTGGCAGTAGCAGCTTTGGGCTTTGGCATTTTTTTATAGTAGCGGTGGCCGCAGGGCATGCTAATAACGGACTGGCAGCGGGCGGCAGTATGCTGCCCGCCAGCGGGTGATTTTTTGGAATTATAGCAAAACAATCTACAAAAAACAAAATAAGAACCAAATTTTCCCATAGTGCAGCAGGAAAATGGCGTTAGAGTCCGAATATGTAGAATAGTAAAGCCACCGTGTATCCGGCTGATAGAGGAGTAAGCTTTTAGTAAAGCAATATCGATATGGAGTGATCGAAATTGTCGCTTTCACAGGCAACGATACTAATTGTTGACGACCAGCCCGGGATCAGGAGACTGTTGTTGGAAGTGCTATCTGAAAACGGATACGCTGTCGAAACTGCCGCCAATGGCTATGAAGGGCTGCAAAAAGCGCGGGAAGTGAATCCGGAACTGCTGCTGATGGATATGAAGATGCCGGGATTGGACGGGATCGAAACCTTGCGCGAATTGCGGCGGATCGGTCTGGATTCCAAGGTGATCATGATGACCGCTTACGGCGAACTGGACATGATTAATGAAGCGAAGGAACTGGGAGCGCTCGCCTATATCACTAAACCGTTCGACATTCTCTCGCTATGTCAGCTTGTGGAACAAAATGTAAAGGACAGCTCGCTGCTGCGTCTGCGCAGCGGTTAAGCCCAAGCGTTCCGTCAAGGCTGCCGGCAGGAATTTCCTAGCTGCCGGCGAATGTGTTTATTGGGAAGGAGGGCAGGTTATGGTGCTTGCTGCCACTACCACTCTTGCGCTCTATTGTTCGCATTGCGGTAAAATCCATTTACATACGGTTTGCCGTTTCGAATTACACGCCTTAAAAACGGCGGAGTTATGCTGCAGCTGTGGTCATGTGCAGGCCAGGGTCGCTCCTGCCCGTAATGGCCAGTTTTTTCTCACCCTTTATTGTCAATTGTGCCGCAAACAGCACGTTTTGTGCGTCAGCTACCGCCATAATGGCGCTGTTGAACCGCGCAAACTTTATTGTGCCGATAATAATCTGGAATTAGGGCTGGCCGGCGAACGCCAACTGCTTGAGCAGACGCTGGACCGGCATCGCTATGCGGTTAATCATGCCTCCCAGGATCCGACGGGAGCCGAGTCCGAGAATTCGCAGGTACTGCTTGACGTACTGAATAAAGTCCATGATATTGCCGAAAACGGCGGCGTTCATTGCAGCTGCGGCAGCTCGGCGATCCGGGCCAGAGTGCTGACTGCCTGCATTGAACTGCGCTGCCTCGCCTGCGGTGCTGCTGCCACCCTGGCGGCTCGCAATGAAACGGATCTGGCGCGGCTGGCGGATATGAAAACCATTGATTTATCCCGGTCCTGTCATTCGCGAACTCATTGACTGAATTTTAGAATGGAGGGGCTTTTATGAAGTTTTTTCTCGACAGCGCCAATATCGCAGACGTAGAGGCTGCGTTCCAGCTTGGTGTCATTGACGGTGTGACGACAAATCCTTCGCTGATCGCAAAGGAAAAGCAGGATATTAAGGCGGTCGTAAAAGAGATTGCCCGCATTGTTCCCGGTCCGGTCAGCGCCGAGGTGATCAGCGACCGTTATGAGCTGATGCTGCCGGAAGCCCGTGAATTGGCTAAATTAGCCGACAATATTGTCATCAAGGTGCCGATCGGCGTCGAGGGCTTAAAGACGGTCAGCGCTCTTCGCGCCGAGGGGATTAAAACCAATGTCACGCTGATTTTTTCCGCCAATCAGGCACTATTGGCGGCGCGGGCCGGCGCCGCTTTTGTCAGTCCGTTTATCGGCCGGCTGGATGATATCAGCGAGGATGGCGTGCAGCTTGTGGGCAGCATTGCCGATATCTTTCAAATCCATGCGATTGAAACCGAAATTATTGCCGCCAGCGTCAGGCATCCGCTGCATGTGACCCAGGCCGCTCTGGCCGGGGCCCATATCGCCACAGTTCCTTACTCGGTATTGCTGTCACTGCTGGCGCATCCCTTGACCGATGCCGGGATAAAACGGTTTTATGATGACTGGAAGAGCGCCGCTGGCTGAGTTTTGTATTTGCCGAGAATAGGGAGTAGAGGTGCAAAATGGATATAGATCGCGAGTTAGCCATGGAGTTTGTCCGGGTAACCGAGGCAGCCGCTATTGCCTGCGGCCGCTGGATGGGAAAAGGCGATAAAATTGCTGCTGATCAGGCTGCCGTTGACGCGATGCGGAGCATGTTCGATACTGTCAATATCAGTGGTACTGTCGTTATCGGCGAGGGGGAAATGGACGAGGCCCCTATGCTGTATATCGGTGAGCAGGTCGGAGCCGGCGGCCTCGAGGTTGATATCGCTGTTGACCCGCTTGAGGGTACTAATCTGGTGGCCAAAGGGCTGCCGGGTGCTATCGCGGTGCTGGCGATTGCCCCCAAGGGCGGCTTGCTGCACGCTCCCGACATGTATATGGATAAAATTGCCGTTGGACCGAAAGCGGCCGGAAAAGTTCATATCGACGCTCCGGTTAAAGACAATCTGAAAGCGGTGGCATCCGCGCTCGACCGCCGGGTTGAGGATCTGACCGTCGTTATTCTCGACCGTCCGCGGCACGCGGGAATCATTCAGGAAGTCCGCGACGCCGGCGCCCGCATTAAACTGATCTCAGATGGTGATGTGTCGCCGGCGATCAATGTCGGCATTGAGGGAACCGGCATTCATATGATGCTGGGCGTGGGTGGCGCCCCGGAAGGCGTTATTGCCGCCGCTGCGCTGAAGTGCCTGGGCGGCGATATGCAGGGTAAGTTATGGCCGGAAAACGACGCCGATACGGCACGGGCCCAAAAGATGGGGATTCATGATATTAATAAGGTTCTGACGATTAATGATTTGGTCAGCGGCCAGGACGTCATCTTTGCGGCCACTGCCATCACCCAGGGGGATTTGTTGAACCCGCTGCGCTATTTTGGCGGCGGCGTCCGCAGTCACTCGATTGTCATGCGCCACAGTTCAGGAACCGTGCGATTTATCGACGCTATTCATACCTATGACCGCACGCCGCTGTTTATTAAGCGGGCCTAGGTAAGTGCTGATTAAATGAACCCGTCAGATTGACGAGAGATTTTTTCGACTGGCAAGGAAGAAGCCAGACCGCAGGAATAGCAACGCTCTTGCAAGGACTGGCTGACGCCGCCAGGCGGAAAAAGATCCGTCAAGCTGCGTTGCGTAAATTAATCAGTGCTTAACTAGGTATACAGATTTCTAGCACCACGAAAAGAATTCGATACGCAAGCATCCACAGCCCCGGAGTCTGCCACAGCAGCCGTCCGGGGCTGTGGCGCGTTTAAACGTATAGGTTACGGCTGAAACGGCAATAATCAGGTAAAAAGCCGGGAGGAAGACGGTTTGGCATACGTAATTGCCTGTCTGGCAGCAGCGGGAGCTTTTCTGCTCAACCGATTGCTGCTGGAGCGGCTGGGCGCGAAGGTCATCGTTACCGTTAGTCCGTTGGTGGAGGAGACGCTGAAAACACTGCCTGCGTTTTATGCCGCCGCCGATATCCTATCCTGTCATCTTGGATTTGGCGTAATTGAGGCTGTTTATGACTGGCGGCAAAGCCGGAATAACGCCGCTGCGGCCGCGCTCATGAGCGTGGCCGGCCATGGATTGTTTGGCCTGGTTACGCTGGTGTGCGCCGGACCGGCGGGAATTTATGTCGGTCTGGCGGCAGGCATGATTGCCCATCTGCTGTGGAATACGATTCTGCTGCGATGGACTGCCGGCAAGGTAGAATAAGGAGGATGACATGCGGCTGATTTATATTTGCTCGCAATGCGGCGCTGAGTTTGAACGCCTCTATGTCCGCGAGCTTGACGAATCGGCATTCGGTTTTGACAGCCTGGACGCGGAGCAGCGGCGGCAGCTGCTGCATTTTGACCCGCAGCAGAACAGTCTGACTGTGCAGTCTCTGTGTGACCGTTGTGTCGAGGAACTGGGCTTGGAAGAAGAAAAAGAAGCGCCGGCGGCGCGGCATTGGCTGCACTGACCCAGCGCCTGCCAACACGGAGGCAGCGGCCGGAGTTTGCTGCTTTTACCACGTCTGGGAAAAGAAGCGGAGACGGTTCCACTGAGGACCCGGAGGAACTCCGGAGGGCACAGCGGGAAAACAAGCGTTTTCCGTAATTCTCTGTGACCTCTGCGAACCTCGGTGTCCTCTGTGGAAAAGTTCTCCCTTTTCCTTCGTGGAAGGGTCCTCCACTAAATCAGTATTGCCGTCACGGGTATTTCATGGTATTGTTAGGAATAGACTATAACAGCAATAGATGATGATGAGCCGCCGCCAATCGCTTGGCGGTCATTTCTGCTTGCCTGAAAATACTGAGGTGTATATGTGCTACTTAGTTGATTATCTTGCTCAGGACCATGCCTTTGCCAGGGCCGCAGCCGCTTACGAAACGGCATGTTCGCAAACGCTGGTTTACGGTTTGAGCGGTTCACCCAAAAGCGCGCTGCTGGCTTGCGGTTTTAACCGCAAGCCGCGCGCTACTTTGTTGATTGCCGGTTCGCAGGAAACGCTGGAGCAATACCGGCTGGATTTGGCGACGCTGCTGCCCCAGACAACCGTTCTGGAACTGCCGGCAACCGATATTGTCACGTTTGCCGCCGATGCCAAAAGTCAGGAGATCGCGGCGCGGCGGATGCGGGTTCTAAGCCTGATTGCTTCCGGCGATCCGGTTATTGTGTTGACAACCGGTGAAGCGTTGATGCAGAAGCTGATCCCGCTGGCCGATTTTTTAAACAACCGGCTGCTTTTGGCTGACCAGGGTCTGCTGGATCGCGACAGGCTGCTGACCACACTGGTCAGTTTTGGCTATGAACGCACTGATGAGGTAAACGCCGCCGGTCAATTTGCCGCCCGCGGCGGTATTATTGATATTTTTCCCTTAAACCGTGACTGGCCGGTGCGCCTGGAGCTGTTCGGCGATGAGGTCGATTCGCTGCGGGAGTTTGACCCGCAAAGCCAGCGCTCGATCGCGGCGTTGACCGGAGTGGAAATCCTGCCGGTCATTGAGCCGGAGCCGAGCGGCGTACTGACTACGCTGTTTTCGTATCTGCCGCAGCCGTCGGCAGTTTTATTCGATGAGCCGGCCAGGATCCGTGAGCAGTTGTCGAGGCTGCAGCGCGAAAATCCGGCGATTAAACGGCAGGTCTGGGACTGGCAGCGGCTGGTTGGCGATGCCCGCAAGCATAATGTGCTGTATTTATCGCTCATGGTACAGAAATTGCCTCACATTGAACCGGCTGAAGTTATCAGCTTTATGATGCGCAGTGTAGCCCCTTATCACCGTCAGTTGGACCTCCTTACAGAGGATTTGCGGGAATGGCGGGAAAAAGGCGTCAGCGTAACCGTTTTTCTGTCTTCAGCCGATAAGGCTGCTGCTTTTCGGCAGTCTCTGGGTGAAGAGGAGCTAACCGCATCGGTTGATGCCGCCAAGCCGGCGCCGGGATCTATTCTGCTTGTGACCGGCAGCATCAGCGGCGGCTTTGAACTGCCGCAGGCGAAGGCGGTCTGGCTGGCGGAAAAGGATATTTTTGGCCGCCAAAAACAAAAGCGCCGCATGCGCGTCGCCAAAGACAGACAGATTCAATATTTTCGCGATATTCGTGTGGGCGATTATGTCGTACACGTTAATCATGGCATCGGCAGATATGTCGGTGTAGAAACACTGGTTGTGGACGGTGTTCATAAGGATTACCTGTTCATCCGCTATGCCGGGGAAGATAAGCTTTACTTGCCGACCGATCAGGTGCATCTGCTGCAAAAATATATTGGTTCTGAAGGTGAAGCGCCCCGCTTGAGCAAGATGGGCGGCAGCGACTGGCTGAAAGCCAAGAGCAGAGCCAAGGCGGCGGTCGCTGATATTGCCAGAGAGCTTTTAGCTTTATACGCCGAGCGGCAGCTGGCCGCGGGCTTTGCTTTTCAGCCGGATACGCCATGGCAGGCAGAGTTTGAGGATGCGTTTGCCTTTGAGGAGACGCCGGACCAATTGACGGCCCTGACGGAAGTCAAGGCCGATATGGAAAAGGCACAGCCAATGGACCGGCTGTTGTGCGGCGATGTCGGCTTCGGCAAGACCGAAGTCGCAATCAGAGCTGCGTTTAAAGCCGTTGTCGGCGGTAAGCAGGTGGCGGTGCTTGTGCCTACTACCGTGCTGGCACAGCAGCATTTTCAGACCTTCAGCGCCCGCTTTGCCGGCTTCGGGCCGGTTGTAGACGTAATCAGCCGTTTCCGCAGCGTTAAACAGCAAAAGGCGACGATTGCCAAGCTGGCTGCCGGCCGGGTTGACATTCTGATCGGCACCCACCGTATTTTACAGTCAGATGTGACGTTTAAGGATTTGGGGCTGCTGATTGTTGATGAGGAGCAGCGGTTCGGCGTTTCACAGAAAGAACAGTTGAAGCGCTGGCGGGCCAATGTCGATGTGCTGACACTGACAGCCACGCCGATTCCCCGTACGCTGCATATGTCCTTGTCCGGCGCCCGGGATATGAGCATCATCGAGACACCGCCAGAGGACCGCTTCCCGGTGCAAACCTATGTGCTTGAGTACGAGGAATCGGTTATTCGTGAGGCTTTGCGCCGTGAATTGAAACGGGGCGGCCAGGCATACTTTGTCTATAACCGGGTACAGACAATTGATAAAATGCACGAACAATTGAGCCAGATGCTGCCGGATGCGCGTATTCGCACTGCGCACGGGCAAATGCCAGAGGAACTGCTGGAACAGGTTATGTTCGATTTCTATGAAGGCGAATTTGACATTCTTTTGTGTACCAGTATTATTGAAAATGGTCTTGATGTTGCCAATGCCAATACGATTATTGTTTATGACGCCGACTATTTCGGTTTGTCGCAGCTGTATCAGATGCGCGGCCGCGTTGGCCGCTCCCACCGCACGGCTTTTGCCTACTTCAGCTACCGCCGCGATAAGGTTCTGACCGAGGTGGCGGAAAAGCGGCTGCAGGCGATTAAAGAGTTTGCCGAGCTGGGGGCTGGCTTCAAAATTGCCATGCGCGATCTTGAAATCCGCGGCGCCGGCAATTTGCTGGGGGCGCAGCAGCACGGGCATATTGCCAGCGTCGGTTTTGAACTGTACTGCCGGCTGCTGGAAGAAACGGTACAGGAATTGAAGGGAGGCGGCCCGCTAGCCGAAAAGCCGCCTGATCCGGTTCTGGAACTGAACGCTGAGGCCTATCTGAGCGGCGAATATATTGCCGATCCCATGCATAAAATGGAAATATATCAGCGCATTGCCGCTGTACGTACGCAGGAACAGGTTGCCGATCTTGTTGATGAACTGGTAGACCGTTTCGGCGATATGCCGCAGCCGGTGCTGAACCTGCTGTCGGTAGCCAGAATTAAAAATTGGGCCCGTTTTTGCGGCGTCCGTTCATTGATTGAACGCAGAGACAGTGTGGAAATCCAATTTACGGCCAAGCCTAATGTTAACCCAGACGCAATTATGGAGCTGAAAGCCGCTTATCCCGGGCGAATTAATCTCTTGCCAGGACCGCCGCCCGCTATCCGCTTGAAGACGCTAAAACTGAATCTGCCGGTGCTTGCCTGGCTGGAAAAACTACTGGCGGCAATGGGCAATTCGCGCCAGGAAATGGTTGAATCGATTCCATAAGCCAATGAATAAAACCCTCCGCAGGGATATATACTATCACTGAACAGCTGTAAAAAACTGTAGAAAAGGGGGGATGCTGGTGAAAGCGACTGGAATTGTGAGAAGAATCGATGATTTAGGCAGAGTAGTGATTCCGAAAGAGATTAGGCGCACCCTGCGGATCCGCGAAGGCGATCCTTTGGAAATATATGTGGATCGCGAAGGTGAGGTCATTCTCAAGAAGTATTCGCCTGTAGGAGAATTGGGCGATTTCGCCAAAGAGTACGCAGATTCCTTGTTTGAAGCCGTCGGTCATATTATCCTGATTGCTGACCGAGACAATATAGTCGCCGTCGCTGGTGCGTCTAAAAAGGAATTTCTCAACAAGCCGATTGGACAATTGGTCGAGAAGGTGATGGAAGACCGTAAGGCAATTTTGATCAACAATCCTGGCGAACGCAAAAATGCCAAGAACGGTTCGATTATTGACACTGATGACGATGAGCCCTGCAAGTTTACGGCTGAGGTTTTGGCGCCGATCATCGTTGAGGGAGACGCTATTGGCGCGGTTATTATTTGTTCCCGTGAGTCCAATGTGCAAATGGCCGAAATGGAACAGAAACTTGCTGAAACCGCGGCCGGTTTCCTGGCGAAACAAATGGCTCAATAAATGCTGATGAAATGATGTAACAGGAAGAAGTAGCGGACCTCACGTTCGCTACTTTTCTATTGCCGCGACGGACACGCCCTGCCGCCTGTTCGCGGCCGGAGAGGGAACGGGAGGAGGCGATTCCACGGAGACGGGCGAGGCAGCGAGCTGCCGCCATGAGGGCGGAAAAGGCAAAGCGAAAAAGAACGATTCCACGAAGGACACGGAGGATACACGGAGGCCACAGAAGGAGAACGGAATTCTTAGATAAAGCAAAACCTCGGCGGCCCTCCGTGTCTCGTGCCTGGGCTCCCTGCTCCTGCCGCTTGACGGCGGTTCTCCGGCCGGACTGGACCGGCAGGGGGAAAAGGTTGGAAACGCTGTTGGGATTCTGCTATAATAATAACGATCAGTTGAATGCGGCGGTACCGTTCGCTTGCAACGCTACCGGCCGGCTCAGGCGACTGTAAGGAGAGGATGACTCGATTGAGCAGGGATACATTTTTAAAGGGAGCGCTGATCCTGACTGCGGCCGGTGTCATCGTCAAAATCATCGGCTCGGTGAGCCGGATTTTGTTGTCGCGTCTCTTGGGCGGTGAAGGCATCGGCCTTTACCAGATGGCCTATCCGATTTATCTGCTGGCGCTCAGCATTTCATCAGCGGGGATTCCGATTGCGATCTCGATTATTGTCGCTGAAAAGATTGCCTTACGTGACTATCGCGGTGCCAATCGGGTATTCCGGATTTCACTGGCATTGCTTACGGCCACCGGCATTGGCTTCACCCTGCTGCTGTATAACGGCGCTTCCTGGCTGATCGATCACCAGTTTGTCCGCGATCCCCGCGCTTATTACGCAATTGCCTCTCTGGCGCCGGCAATATTTTTCGTTACGGTTCTGTCCAGTTTTCGCGGTTATTTTCAGGGGATGCAGATGATGACGCCGACCGCAGTCTCGCAGATTGCCGAACAGCTTTTCCGGGTGGCGACCATGATTTTATTCGCCTATTTGCTACTGCCGCGGGGGCTGGAATTTGCCGCGGCCGGGGCCAGCTTCGGCGCCGGTCCGGGGGCAGTGGCGGCGCTGCTGGTGCTGATTGCTTTTTATTGGCGCTACCGTCCGCGACTGAAAGGCCAGATTGCCTGTCAACCGGCCATCAGACAGGAATCAAGCTTAAGTATTATCCGGCGCATGGTTATTCTCGCCCTGCCGGTTTCGCTCTCAAATATTATGATACCGGTGGTTTCGAACATTGATTTGTTCATTGTCCCGGCCAGACTGGAGGCGGCGGGCTATACGGTTGAGCAGGCGACAGAGCTGTTTGGCTATCTGACCGGTATGGCTGTGCCGCTAGTCAATATGGCGACAATTTTAACCTCTTCCCTGGCGGCCAGCCTGGTGCCGGCAGTTTCCGAGGCTCATACGCTGGGTGACCGGCAAACGATATACCAGCGTACCTCGACGGCGATGCGGATTGCCAATCTGATCACCATCCCCAGCTTCGCCGGCTTATGTCTGCTGTCCACACCGATTTCGCAGATGCTCTACGGCACGCCGAACGCCGGACCTTCCATTGCCGTCATGTCTATGGGCATATTCCTGCTGGGCGTGCACCAGGTGACCACCGGCGTATTACAGGGGCTGGGGCACACCGCGATTCCTGTCGTCAATATGATAATATCGGCGGTGGTAAAAACGGTGCTAAGCTGGGTGCTGACCGCAATGCCGGCAATGGGGATTATGGGGGCGGCCTGGGCGACCAACGCTGATTTTGGTGTTGCCGCCGCATTGAATGTGTATTTTGTCTACCGTTATGTCGGCTTTGGCGTCGGCGTCAGGGATTTATTGAAAATTGGCGCCGCAACCGCGGCCATGGGCGGAGCGGTGCTGCTCGTCTATGATCTGGTTATGGTGCAGTTTCTTTATAACACCGCGGCGACACTGGCGGCAATTCTCGCCGGCGGCGCCGTCTATGGAATCGTGCTGCTCCTGCTAGGCGGCATCAGCGCTCGCGATGTCGAGCGGGTACCGAAACTGGGGGGCATGCTGGCAAAAATCATCCGGATATTAGGATTGTCGAGGCGATAAGAAATGGGTATTACAATTGCAGGTCTGGGGCCGGGGCCGTTGTCTCTGGTCAGCCTGGACACCTGGGCGCGGATACAGGCCGCGGATGCGCTGCTGCTGCGCACCGCGCGTCATCCCGCCGCCGAAGATCTGACAGCGCAGGGAATTACCTTTACGGCTTTTGATGAGCTGTATGAATCCCTGCCCACCTTTGATGCGGTTTATCAGGCGATCGCCGAAGCGGTGGTTGAGCGGGCAAGGCAGCGGCAGCGGCTTGTCTTTGCCGTTCCCGGCAGTCCGATGGTGGCCGAGAGAACGGTGCCGCTGATTAAGGAGCTGGCGGCTGCCGCCGGGATTGCCGTAACAGTACTGCCGGCAATGAGTTTTCTCGATCTCTTATATGCCAGGCTGGAGATCGATCCGCAAATCGGACTGACCATTATTGACGCCGCCGAAATCGAGCGCCTGCCCAAGGCGGATGCGGCTTTGATTGTTACGCAGATGTACGACCGCCAGGTCGCATCGGAAGCAAAGCTGTCGTTGATGGAGCTGCTGCCTGACGATCATGAGGTCGTGCTTTGCTCACGGCTGGGACTTGCCGGCGAGAGTATCCGCCGGTTGCCGCTGTATGAGCTGGACCGCCAGGCGGATATTGACCATCTGACCAGTGTCTATGTGCCGCCGTATTGCCGGTCTCGCCCCTTCACGCTTTCGCCGCTGCTGGCCGTGATGCGGCGGCTGCGTTCACCAGGCGGCTGTGTCTGGGATATCGAGCAAACCCACCGCAGCCTCAGGCGCTATCTGGTGGAAGAAGTCTATGAGGTTCTGGAGGCCATTGATGAGGCCGATGCGGACAAGCTGTGCGAGGAATTGGGCGATCTTTTGCTGCAAATTGTTTTTCATGCCCGCATGGCGGAAGAAAGTGGCGTATTTAGTATGCAGGATGTTGTCAATACTGTTACTGAGAAGATGGTTCGCCGCCATCCGCACGTGTTTGGCGAGATTTCAGTGCGCGATGCCGCTGAGGTTGTCGTTAACTGGGACAAGATCAAGCAGCAGGAGAAGCGGGGCGAACGAACTTCCGTGCTTGACGGCGTTCCCCAGGGCCTTCCCGGTTTGATGGCGGCCTACAAACTGCAGGCGAAGGCGGCAAAGGTGGGATTTGACTGGCCGGAGGCAGCTCCTGTCTGGAAGAAGCTTGACGAAGAACTGGCGGAACTGCGGGAGGCGCTTGCAGCCAATGATTCTGAGCAATCCGAGGCGGAGCTGGGCGATGTGCTGTTCTCCGTGATCAATCTCGCACGTAAATTCAACATTGACGGCGAGGTCGCGTTGAATCGCACCAATCGGAAATTCAGCCGGCGGTTCCGCTACCTGGAAGAAAGGGTCAAAGCCAGCGGCGGCGCTTGGCAGGACTACAGTCTGGCTGAACTTGACAAATTATGGGAAGAAGCTAAGCTGAAAGAGTGACAAGGGTGGCAAAACGGCGAGAAAACGCGGAAAAATGGGATTTTTTTTTCAACGGGGAAGGAATAAAAAGACAAGCAGCGAATTATGCTAAACGTAACAAATAGCACAAGGAGGCAAATTTTAATGAATAAGACAGAATTAGTGGCCAGCGTTGCCGAAAAAGCGGGTATTACCAAGAAAGACGCTGAAAAGACGGTTACGGCATTCCTGGACAGCATTCAGGAAGCGCTTGCCAACAACGAGAAAGTTCAATTGATTGGCTTTGGTACCTTTGAGACCAGAGAGCGCGCCGCCAGAACCGGCCGCAACCCGCAGACCGGTAAAGAAATCACCATTGAAGCTTCCAAGTCGCCGGTCTTTAAAGCAGGCAAAGCCTTGAAGGATGCCATTAACAACTAATTCTTTTTATGGATAAACCAAGGCCAGGTTGATTTCAACCTGGCCTTTCAGTACATGTTGGGGGGACGGAAATGCCGGGAAAAATTTTAATTGTTGATGATGAGGCGTCCATTCGCGAATTGCTTAAATTCAATCTGGAAAAGGCGGGGTTTTCCGTCGCTGAATGCGGTGATGGCAATGAAGCCCTGCAACTAGTCAAATCGCACGCTCCCGAACTGCTGGTGCTTGATCTGATGCTGCCCGGACTTGACGGCATTGAGGTCTGCCGGACGCTGAAAAGCCATCGCGACACCTCGGGAATCCCCATCATCATGCTGACCGCCAAAAATGAGGAAATCGACAAGATTATTGGTCTGGAGATGGGCGCTGATGATTACCTGACCAAGCCGTTCAGCCCACGCGAGCTGGTTGCCCGGGTTAAAGCGGTTCTTCGTCGCAGTCAGATGGGCAGCCCTCAGGAAGGGGAGCTGGTCATTGGCAAGCTGAAGATGAATTTTAGCCGTTACGAGGTTTTCCTCGGCAATGAAAAACTGGAACTGACGCCAAAAGAATACGAGCTGCTCAAGCTGTTTGTTACCAATAGCGGCCGGGTATTCAGCCGTGAAAAACTGTTGGAAAAGATCTGGGGCTATGAATATTTTGGCGATACCCGCACTGTCGATGTCCATGTCCGCCATATCCGGGCCAAACTGGAGCAGGAGCCGGAAATCGCCGAGGCAATCGAGACGGTGCGCGGCGTTGGTTACCGCATGCGGGAGTTTTAACAAAAACTTAACCTGGCGTTAACAATGCGGCGGTGGCGAACGTGGTATAGTACCTGCAGAGACCCCGCAGGAGGAACAGCATGGACATAAAAATACAGGCTAGTAAACTGAAACTATATTATGGCGAAACACTCGCACTGAAGAAAATTTCGCTGGATGTGGAAAAAAACCATGTTCTGGCGCTGATCGGCCCTTCCGGCTGCGGCAAATCGACGTTTCTCCGCACGCTGAACCGGATGAACGACCTGATTCCAGGCGTGAAGATCGAAGGCGAAGTGCTGATTGACGGCGAGAATGTCTACCATCCGAATACGGATGTGGTTATGCTGCGCAAACGCGTCGGCATGGTCTTTCAGCGCCCCAATCCGTTTCCCATGTCAATTTATGAAAATGTGGTTTATGGCCCCCGCATCCATGGCCAAAGCTCCCGGCAGAAACTGGACGAGATTGTCGAAAAAAGCCTGACTGCGGCGGCTATCTGGGATGAGGTCAAGGACCGCCTGCGCAGTTCGGCAATGGGCCTTTCCGGCGGTCAGCAGCAGCGGTTGTGCATCGCCCGGCTGCTGGCGGTCGAGCCGGAAGTCCTGTTGATGGACGAACCGTGTTCGGCGCTTGATCCGATTTCGACGATGAAGATTGAAGAACTGGTCACAGAGTTGAAACAAAAGTATACGATTGTCATGGTTACCCACAATATGCAGCAGGCCGCCCGGGTATCGGATCATACAGCTTTTTTCCTGAATGGCGATTTAGTGGAATGCGGCCGCACCGACTCGATGTTCACCAGGCCGCATGATAAGCGTACCGAAGATTATATTACCGGCAGATTCGGCTAGGAGTGATCACTATGAGTGTGAGGCAAAGTTATGATCATGAATTGGAATCGCTGCGCCAGGATCTGTTGGCTATGGGCACGGTTGTCGGTACCGCGATCCAGCAGGCGGTGCAGGCTTTAACCAGCCAGAACACCGATCTGGCCAAGCGGATTATTGCCGGTGACGACCTGGTTGATGATATGGAGATCGCCATTGAGGATAAATGCATGGTACTGATTGCCACGCAGCAGCCGCTGGCGCGTGACTTGCGGATTATCGGCGCGGCGATGAAAATCAGCACCGATCTTGAGCGGATGGGCGATCACGCCTATGATATCGCCAAGGTTGCCTGCCGGCTGGCGGATAAGCCGCCGCTGAAAAAGTTTATCGTCATACCCCGGATGGCGGAAGTGACCCAGCAAATGCTCAGTCAGGCGCTGGATGCCTACGTCCGGCTGGACACGCTGCTGGCCGAGCAAGTCTGCCGCACGGACGACGAGGTCGACAGGCTCTATGAGCATGTATTCCGTGAACTGCTGACCTATATGATGGAAGATCCGCGCAATATCTCTCACGCCGCCCAGCTGTTATTTGTGGCCCGTTATCTGGAGCGGATTGCCGATCATGTGACCAATATTTGCGAGTGGACGATTTTTCTGGCGACCGGACAGCGTATGCGCAAACCCGGCAACTGAACCGGTTAAGAAGAGGGCCCTGGATTGCCAGCAATCCAGGGCCCTCTTCTTATTGTTGCTGTTTGGCCAGCGGCAGGGTAAAGGTAAACGTCGTTCCTTCGTTGAGTTTGCTCTTGGCCCAGATGCGACCGCCCAGCGCCTCGACAATGAACCGGACGATAGCCAGTCCGAGACCGGTTCCGCCGGCCGAACGGGATCTCGCCTTCTCAACCCGGTAGAAGCGCTCAAAGATCAGCGGCAGGTCGCCGGCGGGAATGCCGATGCCGGTGTCGCTGACCGAGACCTGGGCCGTTTCGCCGTCCAACTGACTGCGGACGGTTATGCTGCCGCCGGCTGGCGTATATTTAATTGCATTGTCCAGCAGGTTCAGCAGCACCTGCTTTAGCCAGTCGGCATTGGCCAATACGGTTAGTTCCCCGGCGGGCTCAACTGTCAGTGCCAGTCCCTTGCTCTGCCAGCGCGGCGCCAGTTCCCGGACAATCGTGTCAATAAACCGGTTCAGCTCGACAGGCTCCAGCCGGACCTGATGACGGTAGTCGCTCGAATCCAGCTTGGCCAGCTGCAGCAGGTCGCCTACCAACCGCTGCATCCGTTCGGCTTCGGCATGAATAATCTGAAGAAACTTTTGGCTAAGCTCCTGATCGGATAGTGCCCCGTCAAGCAGTGTTTCGGCAAAGCCCTTGATCGCCGTAAGCGGCGTTGCCAGTTCATGCGAAGCGTTGGCGACGAATTCCACCTGACGCTCATGCACTTCCTGCAAGGCGGTAATATCATGAAAAACGCACAGTACACCGTTGGCTTCGGTTTCGCCGGCGATGGGAGCCAGTGCGATCTGGAACACCCGTTTTTTGCCGCGCAATTCGTTCTTCATTTCAATGGATTGATGCCTGTTGGAGGCGACGGTCTCCTGCAGGGAACGGTCAAATGCCGTATTGGCGATGATCTGGATATTGTGCTTGCCGAGCATGGCAGGCGTAACGCCAAAGGTGGTAGCTGCCATTTCATTATAGGTTTCCATCCGGCCATAGCGGTCAAACAAAATGACGGCATTATCCATATGGGCCAGAATCAGCTCCAGCTTGCGTTTTTCCGCCAGGGTTTCGTTTACCGTATCGTCAAGACTGGATGCCAGCTTATTCAACGTATGCGCCAGCAGCTCAATTTCATCGCCGGTATGGATATGCACCCGCTTATCAAGGTGTCCCTGGGCCATTTCCTGGGCAACGCGGGTGATCTCCTCCAGCGGCGAGGTAAATTTTCCAGCCAGACGGATACTGATCAAGACCGCCAGCAGCGAGGTCAGCGCGAACGCCGCCAGCAGCACGGAGCGGATATTGGCAAAGCTGGCCTCCAGCGGCGTCAGACTGCTGGCGACGCGGACAACGCCGGCCACGCGGCCCTGTTGCAGCAGCGGTACGGCGGTATAAAGGAAGTTCTCGCTCAGCGTCGCGCTGTAGCGGATGAAGCTGCCTGTATTTCCCGACAGGGCGGCGGCTACCTCCGGCCGGTCGTGGTGGTTGTCGAAGATTTCCGGCGGTTCATAGGAGTCGGCAATTACCTGACCTTCGGCGGTAATGATCGTGATCCGCAGCGGAATTTGCTGATGCAGTTCCTTGACTTTTTCATCCAGCTGCGGCCGGCTTAACGGTGATAGATAATAGTCGCGGACCAGCTCTTCGGTGATGCGGGCCTGTGTGATCAGCTGTGTTGTCAGGCTGGCGACATTGGTGCGGTGAAAATACCAGAGAATATAGGCGCCCAGCGTTGCCAGCGCTCCCACTGTCAACAGCAGCAGTGTAATGATTAACCGGGTTCTGATGCTTTGCGTCAGCATAATCCGCTCCTTTAGTTCGTATTGTTTAGGGCAGTCGCTTATGACAGTCTTCTGAACTGCAAACAGGCGTGAGGTTGAAAATGTGTAAACCGGAAACACTATAGTCAGCCATTCCGCATTGGCGGCGCACCTGCTTGTACAGATGCACTAGGGACTGCTTCTGGTTCAGCACAGCTTTTTCCTGTTCCGGATAGCACGGCTCAGCATTATTCCAATAAACAAATGAGTCCGATTATCTTAACAGTAGAGGATATTTGCCAGAAATACAAGATGCTGCTACAATATATCCTGTTGCCCGGCGATTTAACTAAATGAAAATATAGCGTTAACAAACGCCTGCAGGATAGTTGATAAACTGAAGTCAGCGAAAGCAAAAGGGGTGAGACTGTGTCGCAGCGACGTAGGACCATATTGCTGGCGTCGGCTTCGATCGGTTCCGGCCACATGCAGGCCGCGAAGGCGATCGAGACCGCCTGGCGGGAGGCCTTTCCCGCGGACGAAGTCATTGTCGCCGATTCCATGGATGGCGGCAGTTCCTATGTACAGCATGTGCTTAAGGAAACCTACCTCAAAATGATTGCCGTAACACCGTTTCTTTATGACACGCTGTACCATCTTTCCCAGGGGCTGAGTCCGGGTTCGCGCGGGCAAAGCCTGTTTTCCTGGTTTATGCAAAAGACCATGCAGCAGTTGTACAGCCGGCATCAGCCGGACCTGGTCATTTGTACCCACCCATTCCCCTGTGCGGCCATGGCTTATTTAAAACGCCACCACCGTATCAGCGCCCCCCTTGCCGGGGTAATCACCGATTTTGCCGTTCATGGCACCTGGATCTACCCGGAGACGGATTTATATACGGTAGCCGCCGACGAGCTAAAAGCAGAGCTGGTTGGGCGGGGCATCGCCGCCGACCGTATCGATGCCTGCGGCATCCCCGTGCAGCCGCCGCTGCCGCCGGCAGCAGCCGATTATCAAAAGCTGGGGCTGCAGCCCGGATTGCCTGTCGTTATGCTGATGGGAGGCGGTCTTGGCCTTGGTCCGCTGCGGGAAGTGCTGCTTGCACTTGATTCAGTTGCGGTACCGCTGCAGATTGCCGCTGTCGCCGGCAATAATTCCGGCCTGCAGCAGGAACTCAGTGCGGCTGCTGCCGGGCTGCGCCATCAGACCACTGTTTTCGGCTATACGCCATATGTGCGGGAACTGATGCAAGCCGCCGCTCTTTTGATCACCAAGCCGGGGGCGCTGACAATCAGCGAAGCTCTGGCTGCAGGACTGCCGATGCTGTTGTTTCAATCCTTTCCCGGTCAGGAGACGGACAATGCTGCTTTCTTGCTTGAGCGGGGCGCTGCCGGCTGGTTTGAGCCGGACGGGGCGGAACAGATCGTCCGGCTTCTGACAGACAGCGGCGAGCGCCGCCAGGCTCTTGCCGCGATCAACCGGATTGCCCGGCCCGCTTCTGCCAAAGCGGCTGTGGCGGCTATCGCCGCCCGGCTGCTGCCAGCGGGGCAGGCCGCAGGTATGTAGCGTAAAGGAGATGGCTGTATGCAACTGCAGGAGATCGCGGAGGCTTCCATGGTCGGCGGCGTCAAGCTGCTGCTGGCGACAGCGGCACCGCTGCAGACATTGTTTGATAAACCCTGCGTTACACATGTGTTCTGCAACCGTCAGGCAATAACGATCCTGTCGGCAGATGGTTTTTATGACAGCGCCGCTTTTTACTTGCGCTACCTTGAGGCGCTGAACGCTGGCGTAGCCTGGGCTGATCAGGGGTGGAAGAACGTCAATCATTATTTTTCCCCCGACTCACGTCAGGGCTTGTGGTATTTCTCCACCGCTGTTGCCGAATTCAACCGTTATTTTAACCACAGCATTCGCTGCATGCGGCGGGCCGATCCGGCCGGAGCCTGCTTTCTGCTTGGAGCGGCGGCGCATTTACTGCAGGATCTGTGTGTGCCGCATCATGCCAGAGGCAAAGTGTTCTGCGGCCACAAACAATATGAGGATTGGGCGGGACGGCATTACAGCCGCTTTGCTGCCGGCAGCGGCGGCATATACCGCCCCGGCCGTGCCGAATCCCTGCTGCTTGCCAATGCCGCGGTCAGCGCCGATTTGTTCAGCCAGGTCGCCAGTGAGCATGACGAAGCCTCCTATCAGGCGGCGACAGCGATCCTGCTGCCGCTGGCGCAGCGGACAACAGCGGGGCTGCTGCTGCGTTTTTATCAGCAAATGTGCCAGAGAATGCCCAGCCACGCGGTCTTTGTTGCCTAGTAATACGTCAGGTATTGCCGGCAACCGCACCGCGTGGCTGTTTTTATTAACAAAAACGTAACAATCGCTTAACATATCGGCATTGGCGATGCGGTAATATAGACCTTGGAAAGACAAGACAAGCAAAAATAGGAGGAGTTCATTAATGAATTTCAAAAAAGTTATTGCTTTCGCCGCGGTTGCCGCTTTATCCGCCGGTCTGATTGCCGGCTGCGGCGGCTCCAAGGAGGCGCCGAAACAGGCAGCCCAGCCGCAGGGTATTGAAGGCAAGGTATCCGCATCCGGGTCCAGCGCGCTGCTGCCGCTGCTAAAAGCCGCCCAGGAAGATTTTCAGAAAAAGAATGCCAAGGTTACGGTTAATATTTCCGCCGGCGGTTCGTTTACCGGTCAAAACCAGGTAGCGTCCGGCGCTGTTGATATCGGTAACTCTGATGTTGCCCTGCAGGACAGTCTGAAGGACAAAGGCCTGATTGAACATAAGCTGGTCGGTATTCCGTTTGTCTTTATTGCTAATCCTTCTGTAAGTGTCGATTCGCTGACCGAACAGCAATATGTGGATATCCTGACCGGTAAAATTACCAACTGGAAGGATGTCGGCGGCAAAGACGAGAAAATTACGATCCTCAGCCGGGCTAAATCATCCGGTTCGCGGGCGACCATCGAGCAAGTTGTACTCAAAGGCAAATCGATTACCGATAATGTTGTCATTCAGGATTCCAACGGCGCGCTCCGGACCGCGGTTGCCACAACTCCCGGTTCTATCGGCTACGTTGACGCCGCCTACGTGGATAAAACTGTAAAAGGCCTGAAATACAATGGTGTGGAGTATTCGATCGATAACGTTACCGGCGGCAAGTATCCGGTATTCTCCTTTGGCCGCATGTTTACCAAAGGACAGCCGGCAGGCGCGGTGAAGGCGTTTATCGATTACGCGACCAGCAAGGAATTCCAGGAAGCCTTTGCTGAAAAGAACGGCTTTATTCCGGTTACGAAAATGAAATAGTGTTTTTGCTCCCTGCGTAGGGAGAGGATTTCCGCCTTGAGCAGCCTCCGGCTAATTGCCCGCATACACCTGTATACGGCGACGGGCCGGAGGCTGTGGTGTTTTTGAATAAACAAGAAAATAGGTGTCGTATGAACCGTAAACTAAACCAAGCCTGGCTAACGATAAGGCAGTGGCGGCTTGTCCCGCCGGCAGTGTTTCAATTGGCGAAGATTAGTTTGCAAAAAAAGATGCTTCTGGTTGTCGGTCTGCTTACCTGTGTCTCTATTTGTGTGGCGATTGTTGGCCTGCGGGGCATTGCGACAGCTAACGACCGGCTGCGCGAGACCTACCAGCTGCGGATTGTTCCTTTTACCGAATTGAAGGCAGTTAATGATAATTATGTGATGATCATTGATACTACCCACAAGCTTAGGAATGGCAACATGACCTGGCAGGTTGCCGGTGAACGGCTGGAGGCTGCGACCAGGGCGATCGAGCTGCACTGGGCCAACTATCAGGCAAAGGGCGGCAGCGGCGAGCGGCAGTTAATCGCTCAGATTGAAATGCAGTTTGGTATTGCCAACACGGAGTTAGAAAATCTTAAACGGATTGTCGGCAGTCAGGATATGAATGCGCTGGCTGATTTTATGATTAATGTCATGTATTCGGGCATAGAACCGATTTCGGTGCAAATATCCGCCCTGATTGACTGGGAGCTGCAGGCGGCGCGTGAGGATTACGAGGCTGCTCAGGAACATTACCGGCTGCAGGCGGGATTGTTTATCGCCCTCGTCGCCGCCGGACTTGTGCCGGCACTTGGCTTTTCCCTTGCCGTTATCCGGCTGACGCTGCTGCCGATACGGGAAATGGTAACGGCAGTAGAACAGATCGCTGTCGGCAACCTGGCAGTCAACCGGATGGAAGTTGTCAGTAACGACGAGGTCGGCCGCCTGGGAGCCGCTATCAATACGATGCTGGGCAATCTTAACCGGCTGGTCGAGCAGGTACGGCTTTCGGCCGGTAAGGTTGCCGCGGCTTCGGCGGAGACAGTCGCCGCTGCCGGCGGCGTGGAACAGACCGCAGCCGGCCTGCTTGACGGCAGCCGGCAACTGCACCGGCATGCCAATGAGGGCAGCGGTTCAATTGTGGAAGTAGCAAAGGTACTGGTTGAATTGTCCTCCTTGCTGGAAATTGCCCGCATCCGCGCCGAATCGACTGCTGAAAAGGCGGTTGAGACAACACAGGCCACGCTGGAAGGCAAAACCGCTGTGGCTGCGACTGTTATGCGGATGCAGGAAATCGAACGGAAAACAGTTGATACCGAAAGCCGCATACAGACCCTGGAAGAGTACTCCCGCCAGATTGCGCTGATTAACCAGACCATTACCGGGATTGCCGCCCAGACAAATCTACTGGCACTTAACGCGGCGATCGAGGCGGCGCGAGCAGGGGAGGCCGGCCGCGGCTTTGCCGTTGTCGCCCGCGAGGTGACGAGCCTTGCCGAGCAATCCCGCAGCGGGGCTAGACAGGTTTCCGAACTGGTGGAAAAAATTTCGCAGGGAACCGCCGCCGTTGTCTGCGGCATCGATGAAAGCCGCCAGCTGGCGGCTGAGGGCGTGGAACTGGCGGCCGCGGCCGGCGGCCGGCTTGATCATATTGTGCAAACCGTTGGCGCCAGCAGCCGGGAAATCAACGGCGTTCTGGAAGTAACGCAGGAAGATGTGGCTCAATCGGAGCGTATCATCGAACTCATCGATTCGCTGGCGACGATTATTGAAAGCACAGCGACCAATGCCCGGCAGGTAACTGCGGCTGCGCAGCAGACCTCGACCATAATGGCTTCGCTGACCGCGGCGGCGGAGGAATCCAATTCGCTGGCGGCCGGTCTGCGTTCAGAGATTGGCTATTTCCAGACAGAACAGGAGGCTTAACGATGGATGTAACCGTAGAAGACGGCCGGGCAGTCATGCGCATAGCCGGCGAGTTTCAGGGAAAAAACGCCGCTGACGTGCGCGACGCGCTGCTCGCATGCCTGCAGGATGGCCATCGTCATGTTGTGATCGATCTGAGTGGCGTCAGCCTGATCAATGCCACCGGAATCGGCGTTCTGGTCAGCGTCCAGCAGCGCTTGGAGGCGCTGGGAGGCAAGCTGAGCCTGTATGGTCTGGAGCAGCCGGTCGGCCAGGTGCTCGAGCGAACCCGGCTTCACCGCAGCTTCGATAGTGAACCGCCGGCCGAATCTTAACAAAAAATTAACATGAAATTAATAGAATCGGAATTGTTGTCCATTATAATTCTTGTGAAGAGTCTTGGTAAGCGATGATTAAATGAACCGGTCAGGCAGGCGAAAATTTTTTCACCTGGCAAGGAAGCGAGAGCGCAGGAAGAGCAGCTCTTTCAAGGTCTTGCTGACGCAGCCAGACGGCAACAGCTCCGCCAGCTTGGGCTGCGTGACTTAATCAGTGCTGACCTTGCGCTTGTGTCAATGCGAATAAGGATGTGAACATTTAATGCCGGCAATCGATCAGGGAAGCAGCCACAAACTGAAGCTGATGTATGACAACTATATCCGGATGCTGTTTGTGGCTTCCGCTGCGTTAATGGCAGTGATTATTTTTGCGATCATTTTGTTTATCGGCCAGCAGGGGCTGCTGACCTTTAAAGAAGTCACGCCGCTGGAGTTTTTCCTGTCAGCAAAATGGGACCCGACTGACGGCCGTTACGGCGCCTTAAGCTTTATTCTCGGCTCAATCTGTACGACCTTTCTCGCCGTGCTCATCGGTGCGCCGCTGGGACTGGCGGGAGCGGTTTTCCTGGCTAAGATCGCTCCCCAGAGCGTCAGACGGTTCATGCGCCCGGCAACGGATTTATATGTAGCCGTGCCGTCAGTTGTTTACGGCTATATCGGGCTTACCGTTCTTATTCCGTTTATCCGCGTGCATTTTGACGCCGGATCGGGATTTGGACTGCTGGCAGCATCGCTGATACTGGCGGTTATGATTCTGCCGACCGTTATTACTATTTCCGAGGACGCCATTCGTTCTGTGCCGGCAAATCTGGAGGAAGCGTCGCTGGCTCTCGGCGCTACCCGCTGGCAGACTGTTCGCCGCGTCCTGCTGCCGGCGGCGGCTCCCGGCATTCTAACGGCGATTATCCTGGCTATGGCCAGGGCGATTGGCGAAACAATGGCGGTGCAGATGGTAATCGGCAACACGCCGCTGCTGCCCAAGTCGCTGCTGACACCGACCGCAACCCTTACCAGTGAAATTGTTGTTGAGATGGGCAATACGCCGTTTGGGTCGACCTGGGGCAACTCCCTGTTCTTAATGGCGCTGGTCCTGCTGGCTATTTCCTTATTGATGATTGTGTGCATCCGTCATATCGGCAAGAGGAGGTTTGCCTGATGTCGCCTCGGTTTAGCGATAAATTAGCAACTGCAGTCATGTGGCTTGCGGCGTTGCTGATTCTTGGCATCCTGTTCTGCTTTTTGGGGTATATGCTGATCCAAGGCCTGCCGGTTCTGTCCTGGAATTTCATTTTCGGCATGTCGAGCGATACTCAGGCCGGCGGCGGCGTCGGTCCGCAGCTGTTCAATTCGTTTTATATCCTGATCCTATCGCTGGCGTTTGCCATTCCTGTGGCTGTCGGTGCCGGCATTTATCTGGCTGAATACGCCTCGGACAACTGGCTGACCAATCTGGTCCGGCTCAGCACGGAAAGCCTGGCTACCGTTCCGTCCATCGTACTCGGTCTGTTCGGAATGATCGTATTTGTCAATATAGCCGGCTTTGGTATCAGCATTATTGCCGGCTCGCTGTCACTGATGCTGTTAAACCTGCCGGTACTGGTACGGGTAACGGAAGAATCGCTGCGGACGGTTCCGGCTTCTTTCCGTGAAGCCAGCCTGGCGCTGGGGGCGACCAAGTGGCAAACCATCTGGCGTGTCATTCTGCCTAATGCCCTGCCGGGAATTATTACCGGTGTAACCCTGACTGCCGGCAGGGCCCTGGGCGAAACCGCCATTCTTATTTTTACCGCCGGCACCACCGTGTCGCGCAATTTGCCTGATATCGACCTGCTAGCCTCGGGCGAGACGCTGGCTGTGCATATGTGGTATGTCATGGCGCTAGGCCTGGTGCCTGACCGGCTGGATATCGCCAACGGCATTGGCGCACTGCTGATTATTGTAGTGCTGCTGTTTAATCTCGCACTGACTGTGCCTGCTGAATTGATGCGGCGCCGCATGGGCGGCGGCCGTTGACAGGAGAGAGAAATATGCCTGGCGATTTTACAATACCTGACCCTGATTCGCACACGGATTCCGTGGAGGCTGAACTACGGTCAATTATCGCCAATCGCGATATTTATACCGTGTTTCAGCCGATTGTTTCGCTGACTGACGCCACGATTATCGGCTACGAAGCGTTAAGCCGCGGCCCTGCGGGTTCGTCGCTGGAGCAGCCCGACCGTCTGTTTGCCGCTGCCGCCGCTTTGGACCTGCTGTGGGAACTGGATCTCTTATGCCGCTTCCGGGCGTTGGAGACGGCCAACGGCCTGCTGGAAAACTATCTGCTGTTCATCAATGTCGACCCCAAGATCATCAATGACCCGCGGTTTCAGAAAGGCTTGACCCGCGGCTATTTAAACGCCGCCGCGCATGATATTCTGGGCATTGTCTTTGAAATCACCGAGAAGACGGCGGTGCAGGATTATAAAGCATTTCGCCGCATTCTCGACAATTATACCAGTCAGGGCTATCAGATTGCGCTTGATGATACCGGTTCCGGTTATTCCGGCCTCACCTTGCTGGCAGAGACTCGGCCGCAGTATGTCAAGCTGGATATGGAGCTGGTCAGGCATATTGACAAGGATTCGCTGAAGCAGGCCCTGATCCGCTCTCTGTGCCAGTTTGCCGACGCCAGCAATATTAAGCTGATCGCCGAAGGCATTGAGACTGTCAACGAGCTGGAGTGCCTGATCGACATCGGTGTTCATTATGGTCAGGGCTTTTTTCTGCAGCGGCCGGCCGCCGGACCTATTGCTCTCAATGCGGCTATGGTACTGCATATCCGCGAGCGGAATGACGCAAAGCAAAGGCAAATGTTCTGTCCGACTCTATCTGTTCCTATCGGTGAGATCGCCCGCCGTGATCCCTCGTTTCCGCCGCAGGCGTCGGGCCAGGAAATGATTGCTTATTTTAATCGCAATCCGGCGGTACAGGGAATTCCGATTGTTGAGAACGGCAGGCCGCTGGGATTATTATCAAAGCATAAGTTTCTTGGCCACCTGGCTACGCAATACGGTGTCGCCATTTATATGAACCGCCCGGTACATCTTCTGATGGATAAAAATCCGTTGATTGTCGACTGGAGTACGCCGCTGGAGCAGGTGAGCACATTTGCCGTGGCCCGTTCGGACGAACGCCTGTATGATTATATCATTGTCACCCAGGATAACGCCTATTACGGCATAACCACCGTAAAAGCGCTGCTGGAAAAAACCACTCAGTTAGAAGTTACCCGGGCGAAATACGCAAATCCCCTGACCGGGCTGCCAGGCAACTTTCTGATTGAGCAGGAATTGAAGCGGGCTGTCTGCGACGGTCAGGATTATGCGGTGCTGTATTTTGACCTGGATAATTTCAAGGCCTATAATGACCTATATGGATTTGAGAATGGTGATAAAATTCTTATCTTTACAGCGCAGACAATTCAAGCCGGCCTGGACCAATATCAGCCGTCCGGGGCTTTTTTGGGCCATATCGGCGGCGATGATTTTGTTGCTGTAATCAAGAATGATAACGCAGCCGGCTTATGTGAAGCGATTATTGCCGCATTTGACCGCCAGATAGGCGCTTTTTACAGTGAGCGAGACCGTGAGCAGGGATTTGTTATCTCCAAGAACCGGCATGGCAGTGACGAACAGTTCCCTTTGATTTCGATCTCAATCGGTGTGGTTACCGGCCGTCGCAATCGCTTTACCAGCCATCTGCAGATTGGCGAAGCCGCCAGCCTGGTCAAGAAGGAGTGCAAGCTGACCTGGCAGAGCTGCTATCATATCGCCTGATCCTTACAGACGCGCAAGCGTCTTGTTTTGTTGAAACCTTATTTTCAGGCCGTTCAGAAAGCCCCGGATACTAGGCGGACTCGCGAGCCCAGCAGCAACGCGTACGGAAAGGTACGCTAGCAATGGGATTGCCGAGGCAACAACGTAAGTGGGGCTTTATCAACGGCCTGCAGACGCGCAAGCGTCTTGTTTTGTTTGGCCTGCGCCCGCTGCGCATGAGCCGGCCCTTTTTCCGCCATACTAGTAAAAACGGATGGGGGAATGGATATGCGTTTGATGAGATGGCGACTGGTAATCGCCGTTCTTGTTATGCTGTCGTTGGGCCTGAGCGGCTGCAATTTATTCAAATCACCGCAGCAGAAGCCGCTGACGCCGCAGCCGCAGCAGGAAGCACAGGCAAAGGAGCCGGATATTACTGTCTACATGCATGAAACCGGCGAAAAAAAGACAATGAAAATGGAGGACTACATTGCCGGCGTAGTCGCCGGTGAAATGAAGCCTGACTGGCCGGTAACGGCGCTGGCGGCTCAGGCAATTATCGCCAGAACCTTTACCCTGGAAGCAATTGAGACAAAGGGTGGCGTCAAGGAGCGCGGCACGCAGGCTTCGACCGATATTAAAGAGTTTCAGGCTTATAACGGCAAGGCTGTCAATGATAATATCCGCAAAGCTGTGGAGATGACGCGCGGCATGGTTGCGGTTTATCAGGGCAAACCGATCAAGGCCTGGTTCCATGCCAGCGCCGGCGGACAGACGGCGTCGGCTAAGGAGGGGCTGGCGTACAATGAAGCCGAACCGCCGTATATCCGGCCGGTGCAGTCGCCGGATGATCTGGCTCCTGCGGATATAAAAAATTGGGAAGCCCGCTTTACCAAGGAGGAAGTGATCGCCGCCTTGCAGAAAAGCGGCAAGCAGGTTAATGATATTGCCAGTATGAGTATTGCCGAAAAAGGGCCGTCCGGACGGACGACGGTATTTAACATCAATGGCGCGACTACTGCCGCACCGCCGCTGCGGGTAGCGCTTGACAGCACCAAGCTAAAATCGCTGCTGTTGGATTCTGTGGACGTAAGTGAAGACCATGTAAGTTTCCGCGGTAAAGGCTATGGACACGGGGTTGGCATGTCGCAGTGGGGCGCGAATAAAATGGCGGTCGACGGTAAGAGTCCCGAGGATATCATCCGCCATTATTTCAAGGATGTAACGGTCGAAAAACGCTGGCAATAAGTTTGCCTGGCACGGCAGCGGGGATAAGGGAACAGCGGATAGAGTTGCAAAGGCAAGCGCCGCCTGGCGGCGCTTGCCTTTGCCATGCGGCGGTTCCTCCAGCGGTTTTTTTATTGGCATGGACTACTTTTGGCCGTCACGGCATATAGATATGTAACAAGCTGATAGGAGGAGAAGACATGCCGGCTGACGATAAAAACCCGCAGTGGCGTCATCAGATTGTGCTTACCGATCGCGAGGTTATGCAGGTTGACGGCGTACTCGGTTTAGGCAGTTTTGACGAACGGGAAATCGCCATGGAAACCGAGCAGGGGGCGTTGTTGATCAGGGGCGAGGAACTGGATATTAAGCAGTTGAATCTGGATAAAGGCAGTATCGTCATTGAAGGGTTGATCAAACTGATCTCCTATGATGACGAATCACGCGGCAAAAAGGGACTGCTGGGCCGTCTGCTGAAATAGGCCATGGAGGAACAACTCTATACCTTCTGCCTGCTGACGGCGACCGGAGCGGCTCTGGCGCTTGCTTTTGACTGCTATCGGGCCGTCCGTATCGCGCTGCGCTGGCGAGCCCTTGCCACTGCGCTGGGCGATTTGCTGTATTGGCTGCTGGCGGCGGTGACCGTATTCGGCGCTCTGCTAAAAGGAAACTGGGGTGAAATCCGTTTTTATGTCTTTTTGGCGCTGGCCTCAGGCGCCGGGCTTTATTATCGCTTTCTCAGCGCTTACGTCATGCATTTGCTCGCCAAAGCGCTGGTCGTCGCTGCCAGATTGCTGCGCATGGCCGGTGCGGTGCTGCGGTTTCTGCTGATCCGGCCGCTGCTGCTGCCTTTGCGCTGGCTATTCCGGCGCGCTGCCGCCGTCGGCGCTATCTGGCGGCGGCGTTTCGGCGCCAAGCCGGGAAATCCACCTGATCTCTAATCGGGAAAAAGGAGTTTAGGCCCCAGGCGGAGAATGCAACAGGATAGCCGGTACCTGACAAGGAGGAAGAGGCATGTCTCTGCCTAAGCGATATAAGATCAAATGGCTTAATCTGGCATTGGCGCTGCTGAGCCTGTATTTCTGTTACCTGGTTACTGATCGCTATCTGGAACTGGCGTCGATCCGGCGTGAAACCGCCGCCGTCCGGCAGCAGCTGGAGCAGGCGAAGAACCGGAATCAACAGCTGCAAGCCGAGAAGGAACTGCTGCTGCTGCCGGACTATGTGGAGAAACTTGCCCGCGAGCAGCTTGGTCTGGTAAAGCCGGGCGAAGTTCCGTACGTTCCGGCCGGTAAAAAGTAAACGGAAAAAAGTAAACAGATTAAGATTCTTGACACAATTTACAGTCGAAGGGTATAATATGGATGCATAACACATATTTAAGGGAGGACTTTTGATTAGCATGTCCATTGAAGTTGGCAGTATTGTTGAGGGAGTAGTGACAGGCATCACGAACTTCGGAGCGTTTATCGAACTGCCGGGTGGAAAGGTCGGTCTGATCCATATTTCAGAAGTGGCCGATGTTTACGTCCGTGACGTAAAAGATTTTTTAAAGGAACAAGATCGCGTCAAAGTTAAAGTCTTATCCATAGACGACCGCGGCAAAATCGGCTTGTCGATTAAACAGCTTCAGCCTCCTGCCCCCAGAAGACCTGCCAACGATTTCAGGCGCCCGATGCATCGGGTTGGCGCCGTTTCCTTTGAGGATAAGCTGAGCAAGTTCTTAAAAGACAGTGACGAGCGTCTGACCGATCTGAAGCGGAACACGGACTCCAAACGTGGCGGCGGCGGCAGAGGCGGCGCGCGCAAGGCAGAATAAGAAGAAACCGAGGCCGGTTACGGCTTCGGTCTTTTTTATGATCCGCCATAATCCCTACCTATTCGCCGCTGTCAGGGCCATATTGCCGTGGCTGCTGTACTAAAGAGGTAAAGGGCAGCCGGATTTTTGCCAAATTGTGTAATTAAAATGTTCCAATTAGGCAAGGACGGCGGCTTTCTTTAGACAAAACCCTTTCTCTCCTTTGTGTAGAATAAAGATTGACGATAAAAGGAGAGTGGGATTATGTCTAAAGCTACTGACGCAGTCTTGACACGGGAAGCGCTGCTGGCTGCGGACTCAAGGCGTCCGGTATTCGCCGGGGCGGCGGCCGCGGTTCGAAGCGGGCTGACGTTATGTTGCCGCAGGGAACTGGTGCTGCTGAATCTGCTGGCATTTTTGCTGGGCAGGATTGTCGTTCTGGGCGAATTAATGCCGTTTGGGCTGGCATTGTTTCTGGCTGTCGCCGTTAAACAACGTACCTTGGCTGCCACTGTGGGCCTTTCGACTCTGGCCGGATCGCTGTCGCTTGGCTTTGGTGCTGAGACGGCCTGCTACCTGGGGGCAATGCTGGTCTATCTGCGTCTGACCGCCGTGGACAAGCCGCAGCAGCCGCGCTGGGCAGTGCCGGCACTGCTTGCTGCCGCCGGAGCACTTGGCGGCATTACCTTGCTGCTGTGGCAGATGATCAGCTTATACCAACTGCTGCTGCTCTTGTTTACGATTGCGGTCGTAGCGCCTTTAAAAGCGGTCTTTGCCGCTGCCCTGCCGCTGCTGCTTCCGTCACAGCAGCAGGAAAGCGACGAGCAGGCTGTATGTCTGGCTGTTCTGCTGGCAGCCGCTATCGCCGGCATTGGTCAGGCGCAGCTATTCGGCTACGGCTTGCGTAATATGCTCAGCGGCTTTCTGATTATGACGCTTACACTGCGGGGCGGTCCCGGCATTGGCATTTCCGCCGGCACTGCCATCGGACTCGTCAGCGGGCTCAATAGCGGCAATGCCGCGGCCGGAGTGGCCTATTACGCACTGGCGTCCCTGCTTGGCGGTATTTTTGCCGCCTGGGGCAAAGCAGCAATCGCGCTGGGGTACATAACCGGCTGCATGCTTTCCGTCGCTTATTTAACCGCCAATGACCAGATTACAACCGTATTGGGGGAAACCGTGGCCGCGTCAGCCGTGTTCCTGGCGGTTCCTGTCACCTGGTCGTTCGGCTGGCGGAAGAAGCCGGTGCCGTCTGAGGCAGTGCCGGCGCAGGAGCTGGCAGTATCGGCCGCGCTGCTTAAACTCAGCCGGGTATCAGAGCTCTTCGGTGATTTGGCTGATGCCTTTGGCGGTGAGACTACAGCGTCCGAACCTGCCGATATCCGCCAGATTGTCGACAGGCTGGGGGAACAGGTCTGCAAAGACTGCGGCCAGCGCCAGGCGTGCTGGGAAACGCGTTTTTACAATACCTATCAGGGGTTTATTGAGCTGTTGTCGGCGGCACCGGACGCGAAGCGCGGCGGCCTGCCGCCGGCACTGCGGGAATGCCGGAACCGTCAGGCCTTGTTGACTGCGGCGGGTGAAATTATTGATCGCAATCAGGCGGGCCTGTGCTGGCGGCAGCGGGTGGCGGAGCAGAGAGCGATGCTGGTGGAGCAAATGCGGTCGGCAGCCGGCATTATTGATGCGCTGGCGTCCGATATCCGGCAGTCATCATTTCGGCAACATCAGGCGGAGCTGTGTCTGGCTGCCGCGGCTGCTGCGGCCGGCTCTGAGCTGGAGTCTGTTGAATTTGCCGGACAGGGAGCCGGACTGCGGGTCAGCGGCCGCAAGCAGCCGTGCAGCGGCGATCAGGCTTGCCAAAATACGCTGCTGCCGCTGGTTTGCGGCGAGCTGGGGCGGCGTCTGACCGTCAGCGGAAAATGTGGCAGCCGGGCGCTGCAGCGTAAGTGCAGACTGGTATTTTGCGCTTCACCCCGCTATACAATCGATGTCGGCGCGGCTTCCCTATCAAAGGATCCGCAGGTATGCGGCGATACCTGCGCGGTGACGGAGGCTGGACAGGGGCGGATTGCGGCCATGATCAGCGACGGGATGGGCAGTGGCAGCGCCGCAGCCCGCGAAAGCCAGGCGGCGATACGCATTCTGGAAAAGCTGCTGGCTGCTGATTTCTCGATCACGGCGGCCGCTAAATCGGTTAATGCCATGCTGCTGCTGCGGACGCCGGGAGAATGCTACGCAACGGTTGACGTCATGGTTTTTGATCTGCTTAACGGCGAGGCGGAGTTTTTAAAAACCGGCTCCGCTGTCAGCTATATCAAGCGGGTAAGGGAAGTCTCTGTTGTCCAGAGCTCGTCGCTGCCGGTCGGGATTGTCGAGCAGGTAGAGGTTGAGCCGCAACGCCGCCGCCTTGCCGCCGGTGACACCGTCGTTATGGTCAGCGACGGTATTGCCGAGGCCGACCGGCAGCGGCCGCGGCGCGACTGGGTGGCAAATTTTCTGCGCATGGCGCCTGATGACGACCCCCAGCAATTAGCCGGTCTCATTATTGCACAGGCGCAGAAACTGGCGGGAGCCGCAGTTCGCGATGATATGACCGTGCTGGTGCTTAAGGTGCGGGAGTTGCCTGTTTGACTATGAGCGGTTTTTTGCCGGTCAGGCAGCAAGACTGCGGGAATAGCGCAGGCAGGCGGAAAAAGGTCTGTCAGGCTGCGCTGTGCGAATTGATCAGTGGTTGACCGCGCCTGTTGGCCGGCCGCTTTGGCAGCCGTCAACGCGCGGTTTTTTACGATTATGCAGCCGTTTCCCTATAGGCCGAATATACCCCGGTCAAGGGGCAGGCGGCGTTCTGTAGGGGCAGCAGGAGAAGCCGCAGCAGAAGCCGAATTACTATAAACGGGTATTATGCAGGGGATAAGTTTTCCGGCGGGAAAGTATAGCAGCGATCAAGAAAGCGCCGGCGAAGCCTGTAGGCGTCTGCGATACTTCTCCGCCGCGCCGCCGGGAAATCCTTGCGAATATATCCCGTCCTTTAGGGGAAAAAGGGTACTAGTACTTTGACACAATTAGAGGTTAGGGTTGGGGCCTGCCAGACGATAACAGACCCGGAAGTACCGGCGGCGCGGACCGGAAGCAGTCTGCCGTAGCTGAAGCCGTTGTTGTTCTGGCAGATGCTAACGCTAAGATATAATTGTGCCAACGTACTATTTACCGGATCAGCAGTTGGGTTTATGGCGGTTAAAGCGGCAAGGGTTGAGAAATGCGGGCGAAATCCGGCCGGAAGCGTTTTGTCGAAAGCGCTGACGCCGTATGCTGGCGGGTTTGCCGAATCAGCCGCTGCAGCTACTAAAAGGCAGGATTATGGCATGATCGCAAAAGTAAAAGATTTTATTATCAAACACCGGCTGATCCTGGCAGGCGACCGCGTTTTGGCCGCCTGCTCCGGCGGACCGGATTCGCTGGCCTTGCTCGACATGCTTGTCCGGCTGCGGGATGAAATCGGTTTTCAACTGGCGGCGGCGCATGTTGATCATATGTTCAGGGGCGAGGCGTCAGCGGCTGACGCCCGGTTCGTCAAGGAGTTCTGCCTCCGGCACGGGCTTGCCTGCTTCAGTACGGCGATCAATGTCCCGGATTATCTGCGGGACTATGGCGGTTCATCGCAAAATGTCAGCCGGCAGCTTCGATATGCCTATTTAGCGGAGACTGCGCAAGCCTGGGGCAACGCCAAAATTGCCACTGGTCACCACCGCGACGACCAGGCAGAGACGATTTTGCTGCACTTGCTGCGGGGATCCGGTGGTGCGGGACTCGGCGGCATGCGGCCGCAGAGCGGCAAGCTGATCCGGCCGCTGCTGGCATTGAACCGCAGTGAGATTGATGCGTACTGCCGCCAGTGGCAGCTGCAGCCGCGCCAGGATGCCTCGAATTTGACGCCTGCCTATCTGCGTAATAAGTTCCGGCTGCAGCTCATACCGCAATTGGAGGCTGCCATAGGCGGCAATGTGCGTGAACCGTTGTGCCGTACCGGGCAGCTGATTGCCGACGAGCAGGATTGCCTGCGGCAGGCAGTGAAGGCACTGTGGCCGCAGCTGATCCGGGAGACGGAGGAAGCGACGCTTGTTTGCATCTCATCCTTGTCAAAACTACATATTGCGCTAAAAAGATTGCTATTTCGACAAGTAATCGAAAAAAAACGCGGCAGCCTGACAGGAATAAGCTTTCGGCATGTGGAAACGTTGATAGAAATGGCAGATACCTGGCGGGTGGGAAGCCGGTCCGATCTTCCCGGCGGCTGGCAGGCCGAGCGGGGCTATGATACAATCCGGATCAGCCGCCGCGGCCGGGCGGTTCAAGTGGCGGGAATCGCTGCGCCCGGTGTCCGTCTGCTCCTTCCCGGCGAGACCGAGATCGCACCACTGGGCATCCGGGTCAGGGCGTCGCTGCAGTCCCAGCCTCCAGCCAGCGCTGCCGCTGCCGCTTTTTTTGATGCGGGCGAGCTGAAGCCGCCGCTGTTTGTCAGGAGCCGTCAGCCGGGCGACCGTTTCTTGCCAGCCGGCATGCCGGGAGCAAAAAAAGTGAAGAAATTTCTTATCGACCAAAAGATACCGCGCAGCCTTCGCGAACAGGTGCCGCTGTTTTGCGACAGCCGCGGCGTCATCTTTTGGCTGGGCGGCCTGCGGACCGCGCGCCAGGGAAGGATTACGGACGCGACAACCACGTATCTGGTCCTCGAAATTATCCAAATACAGGAGGCACTATTGTGAGTATGATGAACGACATTAAGGAAATATTGATTGACAAGGACCAGTTGGCTGAGCGGGTTCGGGAGCTGGGCGAAGAGATTTCCGCCGATTACGCCGGCAAAGAAATATTGATGATCGGTGTCCTGCGCGGTGCCGTTGTCTTTATGGCTGATCTGGCGCGGGCGATTTCGCTGCCGGTGGCTCTCGATTTTATGGCCGTCTCCAGTTACGGGGCGTCGACCTCCTCCAGCGGCATTGTCCGTATTTTAAAGGATCTTGACGAGGACTTAGCCGGCAAACATGTCCTGATTGTTGAAGATATTATCGATTCAGGGCTGACGTTGAACTATCTGGTGGATAATTTGAAATCGCGCCAGCCAGCCAGTGTCCGGCTGTGTACACTGCTGAACAAGCCCAGCCGCCGTAAGGCGCCGGTCCATGTTGACTATAACGGTTTTACTATTCCTGATTATTTTGTGGTCGGCTACGGACTCGATTTCGCGGAGAAATATCGCAACCTTCCTTTTATTGGGATTCTTAAGCCGGAGGCTTACGGCGGCTGACCGCCGCATACAATTTAGCGTCTGACGAATACTAAATATGGTTGCCGCTTGTAAATTGAAAAAAAATTGTGCTATAATACTATTCTGTGAACATCTGTCTGTCGTCCAGCGAGAGGAGGCTATTGCTTGAATAAATTTTTCCGGAATGTCAGTTTTTATTTGCTGATTATTATTATTGCGATTTCGATTATTGATTATTATTCCTCGCGAACGACCACCAAGCAGGAAATTACATATACGCAGTTTATTCGCCTGGTGGAAGAAAAAAAGGTTGAAAATGTTACGATTGTTGAAAATACGATTCGCGGCAAACAGAAAGAGGGCCCCGAGTTCACGACGGTTACGCCTGACGACCCTACGCTGATTGAAACGCTGCGGGCCAAAGAGGTTGAGATTAAGGCCGAACAGCCGCCGCAGCCACCTTGGTGGACAACAGTGTTTTCTTCGCTGCTGCCCATGCTGCTGCTAATCGGTGTCTGGTTTTTCATTATGCAGCAAACCCAGGGCGGCGGAAACCGGGTAATGTCCTTCGGCAAGTCGCGGGCAAAACTGCACGGCGAGGATAAGATTAAGGTGACCTTCTCCGACGTAGCCGGAGCCGATGAGGCGAAGGAGGAACTGCAGGAGGTCGTCGAGTTTCTGAAGCATCCGAAGAAATTTAATGATCTTGGCGCGCGCATTCCTAAAGGCGTTTTGCTGTTTGGACCTCCCGGCACCGGCAAGACCCTGCTGGCCCGGGCCGTGGCCGGCGAGGCCGGCGTGCCCTTCTTCAGCATCAGCGGCTCGGATTTTGTGGAGATGTTTGTTGGCGTTGGCGCTTCCCGTGTCCGCGATTTGTTTGAGCAGGCTAAGAAGAACGCGCCTTGCATTGTGTTTATTGACGAGATTGACGCCGTTGGCCGGCAGCGCGGCGCCGGTCTGGGCGGCGGTCACGACGAGCGTGAACAGACGCTGAATCAGCTGCTGGTGGAAATGGACGGGTTTGGTGTCAACGAGGGCATTATTATTATTGCCGCTACCAACCGCCCCGATATTCTTGATCCGGCGCTGCTGCGTCCAGGCCGCTTTGACCGTCAGGTTGTCGTTGACCGGCCGGATGTAAAAGGCAGGGCAGATATCCTGAAAGTTCATGTCCGTGGCAAACCGCTGGCTACAGGTGCTAATCTGGAAGTTCTTGCCCGCCGCACCCCCGGCTTTACCGGGGCTGATCTCAGCAATCTGGTGAATGAGGCAGCGCTGCTGGCGGCGCGACGCAACAAAAAGAAAATCGAAATGAATGAACTGGAAGAGGCGGTTGAACGGGTCGTCGCCGGACCGGAGCGCAAGAGCAAGGTCATCAGCGACAAGGAGAAAAAGCTTACCGCCTATCATGAGGCCGGGCACGCGCTGGTGGGCATGCTGCTGACGCATACCGACCCGGTGCATAAAGTATCGATTATCCCTCGCGGCCGGGCCGGCGGCTATACGCTGATGCTGCCAAAGGAAGACCGCTATTATGCAACCAGATCGGAACTGCAGGATCAAATTAAAACCCTGCTTGGCGGCCGTGTCGCCGAAGCGTTGATTCTAAACGAGATTTCCACCGGCGCCCAAAATGATCTGGAGCGGGCGACAGACCTGGCGCGGAAGATGATCACCGAGTACGGCATGAGTGAAGTGCTGGGGCCGATTACCTTTGGCCGCCGTCAGGAACAGGTCTTTTTAGGCAGGGATATTTCCCGCGACCGCAATTACAGTGAAGAAGTGGCGGCGGCGATCGACAAGGAAGTCCGCCGTATGATTGAGGACGCCTATCAGAAGACGGAAGAAATGCTTAGAACCAATATTGATAAGCTGCACTTGATTGCCGAGGCGCTGCTGCAGCAGGAAACCCTGGAAGCCGAGCAGCTGAATCAGTTGCTGCAGGGCGGTAAGATTACCGAGACTGCGGCTGCGGGCGACAATGATTCGTCCGCTCCGGCCGTGCCGTTGAATGATTTGCCGGAGCCGACGCCGCCGGACGCGTCGGAAACAACGCCAAAGATTGTCTATATTCGCTAAGTCAAAGGGGCTGTTGTCAACGCGTTGAGCCGCGTTTGACGGCAGCCCTGTATTTGTCCGTTAGCAGGAGCGCCTGCCCATTTTGCACGAATTATTTTTGGTCTTCCTTGCCACAAAGTCAGCTTGCTGCCTGGCTTGGCTCCGTGGTCCCCGGCGGTTGTCACCGGAGCGGACGCGTTCACGAAGAGAGGACGAAGCGGAATGCGGTTTTATGTAAAAATTACTTGCAATTTGATTTTACAACATGATAAGATGAGCGTGGCATTCCGGCAGTTTATCGGAATGGTCGCATGCAGTCGGCTGGGCTGACGTTGTGCCACTTGCCGCGGTCTGCGGTGTGGCGTCATGCAAGCGGCGAACCGGCCTGCCTCCTTTCGCGGAAGGGAGGCATTTTTCGGTAGCGCCGGCGGTACGGCTTTGCCGGTCTGTGCCCCGGAGGGGGCGGATGCCGGACGGCTGGGCTGCCACCAGAGGAGGAATTGTCATGAGGGCGGAAATTTTGAGGGTACTGAAACAAAACGCCGGCCAATACATTTCCGGCGAGGAAGTATCCAAATCCCTGAAGGTATCGCGGACGGCGATTTGGAAACACATGCAGGCGCTGCGGGAAGAGGGCTATGAAATTGATTCGCATCCGCGGCAGGGCTATTGTCTGCGGACAGTTCCCGACTTGCTGCTGCCTGACGAGGTTTGCCCGCGGCTGGAAACCGAATTCGTCGGCCATTCTGTTTATTATTATACAAGTATCAGTTCTACCAATAATGAGGCGAAACGTCTGGCTAACGAAGGCTGTGCCGACGGCTCCCTGATCCTGACGGAGGAACAGAAGGCCGGCCGGGGCAGGTTGGCGCGCGGCTGGTTTTCACCGTATGCCAAAGGCATTTGGTGCTCCGTTGTCCTGCGTCCGCCGTTTCCGCCGCAGGAGGCGCCCAAATGTACGCTGCTGGCGGCAGTGGCAATTGCCCGGGCAATTCGGGCTGCTGGCGTGGATTGTGGCATTAAATGGCCGAATGATATTCTCTGGCAAGGGAAAAAACTAGTAGGGATACTGACGGAAATGAGCGCGGAGATGGATGCCATCAACTATGTTGTTATTGGCATGGGCATCAACGTCAATACGGCCAGCGAGGATTTTCCGCCGGAATTGCGTGAAATTGCCGCGTCGCTGGCCTCGATTCGCGGACAGGCAGTGTCGCGGACGCAGCTTTTGGTCGATTTGCTGCGTGAACTGGAGTCCCTGTATGTGCAGGCTTGCCGGGAAGGCTTTGACGCCATTCTGAAAGAGTGGCGCGCTTTATCGGTGACACTGGGACAAACGGTCGATATTTTTGGCATTAATCGCAGTTTCAGCGGCCAGGCGATTGATATTGACTCGGAAGGGGCGCTGCTTGTACAGACTGGTGATGGCATTGAGCGTGTGATCGCCGGTGATGTCTCATTACGGGCGAAACCGCAGCGTTAGTTGCTATAGATGTGCGCTGTTTCGTGCAGACATTGCGCAGCGCTGAAAAGAAAGGGTTGTGGATATGCTTCTGGTATTTGATATTGGCAACACAAATATTGTACTGGGCGTTTATGAAGGAACCGAGCTGCGGAATCATTGGCGGGTATCCACCGACCGCCAAAAAACCAGCGATGAGTATGCGATGCTGATTAACGAGTTATTCCGTTTCTCCGGTATTGACATTGACCAAATCAGAGCGGTGGCAATATCGTCGGTGGTACCGCCATTGACGGTGCCGCTGTCGCGGATGTCACAACGTTATTTTGGTCTGGAACCGCTGGTGGTCGGGCCGGGGACCAAAACCGGTATGAGCATTAAATACGAAAATCCGCGGGAAGTCGGCGCCGACCGCATTGTCAACGCCGTGTCCGCCTATGCCAAATATGGCGGACCGTTAATTATTGTTGATTTCGGTACCGCGACCACCTTCTGCGCGATTGCCGCCAATGGCGATTATTTGGGCGGTGCGATTGCTCCCGGCATCGGTATTTCCACAGAAGCCTTGTTCCAGCGGGCGGCTAAGCTGCCTCGCATCGAACTGGCCAAGCCGCGTACCGTTATCTGCCGCAATACGATTACCAGCATGCAGTCCGGCATTATCTTCGGCTTTGTTGGACAGGTAGATGAAATTGTTCGCCGGATGGAAGCCGAGCTGGGGCAAAAACCGTTTGTTGTCGCCACCGGCGGCTTAGCCAACCTGATGGCGCAAGAGTCGAAAACCATCCAGGCAGTGGAGCCCTTCCTGACCCTGGAAGGGTTGCGCATTCTGTATGAACGCAATCAGGCGTGACGGCTGCGGACGCATAACGCTATGTATCCATCAGGCAGGACGGCTTAACGGCTGTCCTCTTTTTTGGCGGAGGAAGTTGTGAAATTGTACGATAAATTGTGTTTGCGTGTTAATAAGGCACTGGCAACTGGAGGTGAGTCTGGTGAAAATCGGTTCTGTTCTCATTGATCCGCCCGTTGTTTTGGCCCCTATGGCCGGAGTAACCGACCAACCTTTCCGATTGCTGGTTAAGGAAATGGGCTGCGGGCTGGTCTATAGCGAAATGATCAGCAGCAAGGGGCTTCTGTTTCACAATTGCCATACACTGGATATGCTGCGCATTGCTGATGCGGAACGGCCGGTGGCTGTGCAGTTGTTTGGCTCTGAGCCGGAAACGCTGGCGGCAGCTGCCAAGCTGACGGCAGCTGCCGGTGCCGACAGCATCGATGTCAATATGGGCTGCCCGGCACCGAAGATCACTAAGAACGGCGAGGGGGCGGCGCTGCTGCGGCAGCCGGGGCTGGTTTACGCTATTTTAGCCAGCGTCGTGGCGGCCGTCGATATTCCGGTCACAGTCAAGATCCGCAGCGGCTGGGACGCTGCTTCTATTAATGCGCCGGAAATCGCCGTCTTAGCTGAAAAGGCCGGGGTAGCGGCCATTGCCGTGCATGGCCGCACCAGGGAACAGTTTTATGCCGGCACGGCTGACTGGTCGCTGATTCGGGCTGTCAAAGAACGGGTAACGATCCCGGTTATTGGCAACGGCGATATCCGTTCCGCTGCCGATGCGGTCCGGATGTTGGACGAAACCGGCTGTGATGCGGTAATGGTAGGACGCGGCGCTCAGGGCAACCCCTGGCTGTTTCGCCAGATTGCCGCTTATCTAAAAACCGGTGTGGTGCCGCCGCCGCCGTCTTTGGATGAACGTATCCAGATACTCGGCCGCCATCTTGACATGGCGATTGCCTATTCCGGCGAGTATACCGCTATCCGGGAAATGCGCCGGCACGCCGCCTGGTACACCAAGGGGTTAAAACATGCTGCCGAGCTGCGGCTGCGTTTTAACAGCGCCGAGACCCGAGCCGATTTTCTGGATGTGTTTGCCGCGCTGCGGCAGGTGGCGCCGCCAGAGGAGATATCAGGCTGATCGTTCCCGGCAGCAATCGCTTTTTCTTGCCCCGGCCGGGCAGCTTTTGATCGTGCCGCGGCCGGGGAATAAAATGGAAAATAGTTGAGAATACTAGAGAACGTGTTATACTAATCTATGTACACAGCTTTGTGCACAACGATTAGGAAACCGCTGCTTGCTTCATGGAAACAGTGGTGCCTTAGAGGCGGGAGAAGATGAATATGCTGCTGCGGATTGGCGACAAACTCGTTAACCGGCAAAAGATATACCGTACGATAGAGCGGATTCTTAGTTTACGGTGTCAGGGCTTGTCGCAGCAGGAGACGGCTAAACAGGTCGGCGTTGACCGGACTGTTATCTCACGGCTGGAAAACATGGGTGAGGTCCGCAAAGGCAAATCGTTGGCTTTGCTAGGCTTTCCCATCTGCAACTGTGAAGAGCTGGAACAGCTTGCCCGTCAGGAAGGCATTGATTATTGCCTGCTGCTGACAGAACGGCAGCGGTGGCAGTTTTTACAGGATAATTCGGGCGTGGAGCTGTTTAATTCCTTGATGCGGATCATTGCCGAGGTACGCAGCAATGATACCGTTATTATTCTGGCCTCAAATACACGAATTACGTTAATTGAAGCAATGCTGGATAAAGAGGTAATCGGCATCCAGATCGGCGAGTCGCCGATTGCCGAGGATAAATATGTTGACCCGGCGCTGGTGCGGGAAATCATTCGCGCCATCCGGTAATGGCAGGGAAGAGGACGACATGAAAAGGGTTGTCAGCGTCAGTTTAGGGTCATCGAAGCGTGATCACTGGACTGAGGAAACATTTAACGGCCAATTGGTGCGAATCGAGCGAAGGGGAACGGATGGCAGCGTCAAACAGGCGATCAGCCTGCTGAAAGAGCTTGACGGCAAAGTAGACGCGTTTGGCCTCGGTGGCACCGATTTATACATTTATGCCGGCGGCAGGCGCTATGCCTTCCGGGAATCGATGAAAATTGCGGCCGCGGCCCGCTTGACGCCGATTGTTGACGGCAGCGGGGTGAAAAATACGCTTGAGCGCACGGTGGTCGCGCATTTGCGCGATCAGTACGGTTTATCGCTGCAGACCCGCAAGGTCCTGCTGGTTTGCGCCGTTGACCGTTTTGGATTGGCGGAGGCGCTGTTTCAAGCCGGCTGCCGGCTAACCTGCGGTGATCTCATGTTTGGCTTGGGCTTGCCGCTGCCGATCCGCAGTCCCGAGGGCTTGCGGCGTCTGGCCCGGATTGTGGCGCCGGCGATTACCCAATTGCCGGTAAGCTGGTTTTACCCTACCGGCAGCAAGCAAATGCAGACTACGCCCCGCTTCAGCCGCTATTTTCAGGAGGCCGACATTATTGCCGGAGACTTTCATTTTATTCATCGCTATATGCCGCCGGAGCTTCCCGGGAAGATTGTAATAACCAACACGGTTACCAGTGAAGATGCCGACCAGCTGCAAAAATGCGGTGTTCGCATGCTGGTGACTACTTCGCCGGAACTGGGCGGACGTTCGTTTGGCACCAATGTACTGGAAGCCGTTGCGGTTGCGCTGGCGGGGAAGTCGCCGGAAATGATGACACAGGATGAATATGGCCGGCTATTACAAAGTATAGATATAAAACCTCGGGTTAGTTTCTTGGGGGATTGAGAGGAGTGTATACGAATGGAACGATTTGCTTTTATCGTTCATCCCATTGTCGCAAATGATTTTGCACGCAAATTTCCCTTTGCCCAAAACTGGTCGGACAGTTTTGTCGAGAAGTTGATAAAATACATACCTCCCTTCAAGGTCTCTCATATTGCCGGCATTGAATCCGGGCACGCTGCCAGCGAGGGCTGGTTTGTCGGCTGCCCTCTCACCAGCCGGCAAATGATTACCATGCCGGAGCCTGTGGTTATCAATAAGATTATTAAGGCAGGCAGGGTTGCCGAGAAACTGGGCGCCAAGATTGTCGGTCTGGGCGCGTTCACCTCTGTAGTGGGCGATGCCGGAGTGACAATTGCCAAAAACCTGAATATAGCCGTCACCACCGGCAATAGCTATACGGTCGCCACCGCGATTGAGGGCGCGAAGAAGGCCGCCGAGATTATGGGTCTGGCGCTCGATCAGGCGAATGTGCTGATTCTGGGTGCAACCGGTTCGATCGGCGCAGCCTGCGCGCAAATGCTGGCCCGTGATGTCCGCTATTTGACTTTGGCCGCCCGTAGTGAAGAAAAGCTGGAAATACTTGCCGGGCAAATTTTGCGTTCTACAGGGTTAGCGGTTCGCGTGACGGCAAATACTAAATCTGCCCTACAGGCAGCTGATATTATTATTGCAGTAACCAGTGCAGTCGACAGTATTATTGAACCGGACGACCTGAAACCGGGGGCCATTGTCTGTGATGTTTCCCGTCCGCGCAATGTGTCGCAGCAAGTCGCGCAGGCCCGCAACGATGTTCTGGTAATCGAAGGTGGTGTTGTAGAGGTCCCGGGCGATGTGAATTTTGGCCTGAACTTTGGCTTTCCTCCCAAAACGGCATATGCCTGCATGGCGGAAACAATGATCCTGGCGCTGGAAGGCCGATACGAGAATTTCACACTGGGACGGGAACTGACCGTCAAGCAAATCGAAACAATCAGTCAATTAGCGGCTAAACACGGATTTAAACTCGCTGGATTCCGCAGCTTTGAGAGAGCGGTTTCGCCTCAGGAGGTTATGAACATCAAGGCCAATGCCGCTGCCCGGCTGGCAAGAAAGCCGGAGCGATTAGGCTAGAAATTATTGACAGACCGTAGTTTTATGCCTATAATATGCATAATGGCAGAAACACCGCGATGATTGCAGTAAAGCCCGGCGGCGTGTCAAGCAGAGTGTCAAGTATAACTTGGCACTATTTATATTGCTTTGCGCCGTTGTCACTTATCCGTCCTTCGACATAGTATAGCAGCGATTAGAATTTCTCAGAGTTAAAGGAGAGGTAAAGGTCATGACAGAAAAGCAGGTTATGCTCACCGCAGATGGCTTGAAAAAAACGGAGAACGAATTAGAACATCTGAAATCGGTTCGCCGGCGCGAAGTGGCGGAACGCATAAAGCAGGCCATTGAATTTGGCGATATCAGTGAGAACTCTGAGTATGAAGATGCAAAGAATGAACAGGCTTTTATCGAAGGCAAAATCCTGGAACTGGAGAAGATCCTTCGCAATGCCAAGTTGATTGATGAGGCTGAAATTCGTCACGATGTTGTCGCTCTCGGTTCGACAGTCGTGTTGCGCGATATGGAAGATGCCAGTGAAGAGGAGTACACGATCGTAGGTTCGACCGAAGCCAATCCGAAAGAAAACAAAATTTCCAACGAATCGCCGGTGGGAGAGGCTATTTTGAACCAGAAAGTCGGCAGCGTTGTTGAAGTGAATGTTCCTGCCGGAATTTTAAAATATCAGATTGTTCGCTTAAAGCCCCGTGTACACTGATCTGATATAAGGGAGAATTGGGTATGAAAGAACAAGAACACCAGACGCCTGAAGCGGAGCAGGATTTAAACGAATTATTGCGAGTGCGCCGCGAAAAAATGACGGCAATAGCCGAAAAAGGACTGGAGCCGTTTGGCAGAAAATATCAGTTGACACACCACGCCCAGGAGATAATCGACCGGTTTGAGCAGCTGGAAGAGCAGGAGGTACGCATTGCCGGCAGGATTATGTCGTTGCGCGGTCATGGCAAGACCGCTTTTGCCCATTTATCGGATCTGACCGGGCGGATACAGTTGTATTTTCGCCGCGATGTTGTCGGTGAAGACGCCTACGCTTTGTTTCAGCTTGTTGATATTGGCGATATATTGGGTGTGACCGGCACCGTATTCAGAACCCAGAAGGGCGAGATCAGTGTCCGGGTAACCGCCTTTGAAATCCTGTCGAAATCCTTGCGGCCGCTGCCGGAGAAATGGCATGGCCTGAAGGATGTCGAGATGCGCTACCGGCAGCGCTATTTAGATCTGATTGTCAATCGGGACGTTATGCATACGTTTATTCTGCGCAGTCAGATTATCAAAGCCCTGCGCACGCTTTTGGACGATCGGGACTTTTTAGAAGTGGAAACGCCGATGATGCATCCGATTGCCGGCGGCGCGGCCGCCAAGCCGTTTGTGACCCATCATAATGCCCTGGATATGAACCTTTATATGCGTATTGCGCCGGAGCTCTATTTGAAACGGCTGATTGTCGGCGGTTTTGAAAAGGTTTACGAGCTTGGCCGGGTCTTTCGCAATGAGGGAATCTCGATTAAACATAATCCTGAATTTACCATTATGGAGCTTTATCAGGCTTATGCTGATTACCAGGACATTATGAAGCTGACGGAAGAGCTGATTGCCGGCGTAGCGAAAGCCGTTTTGGGCACCACTCAAATTACCTATCAGGGACAAGCCATCGATCTTACCCCGCCCTGGAATCGGCTGACGATGGTTGACGCGATAAAGAAATACGCCGAGGTTGATTTTGCCGCGGTGCAGACAGTGGAAGAAGCGCGGGCGATTGCCGACCGGCTTGAGGTTCATTACGAGCCTAAGCATGGGATCGGTGCGATTTTAAACGCTGTTTTTGAGGCGGTAGCTGAAGAACATCTGATGCAGCCGACCTTCATTATTGGTCATCCCACCGAAATTTCGCCGCTGGCCAAACGGAACCGCGAAAACCCGGAAGCAACCGACCGGTTCGAAGCCTTTATTTTTGGCCGCGAAATTGCCAACGGCTTCTCGGAGTTGAATGATCCGATTGATCAGAAGGGCCGTTTTCAGGATCAGGTTGCCGCCCGCGAATCCGGCGATGACGAGGCCCATATGATGGATGAGGACTATATTAACGCGCTTGAGTACGGGCTGCCGCCAACGGGTGGCTTAGGCATAGGCATCGACCGGCTAGTGATGTTTCTAACCGACCGCTATTCGATCCGCGATGTATTGCTGTTCCCGCATATGCGGAATCGGGAATAGTGGCGGGTTAGCCTTGCGCGAGGAGTTCTCCGCCAGCGAGGCGGGTGGAATTCCGAATGTAACCGAGCGAGGAGGCGAGCGAAAGCTCGCCTCCTCGTTTTATTACCTTTGCCAAGCCGCAAGTAGTGATTGCTTTGGGAAAAAATTCGTTTTCCCTCTGTGCCCTCCGTGTATCCTCCGTGTTCTCCGTGGAATCGTTTGTTCGTTCTTCGCCTTTTCCTCCCTCACGAAGGCAGCTCGCTGCCTGGCCCGTCTCCATGAAATCGTCTCTCTCCGTCGCCCCCAGGCTTTCACCGGAATTGATGACGAGCCACGGGGGCACGGAGTTTCGGAGGAAACAGGGGAATTCTTCCACAGAGGACACCGAGGGACGCCGAGGTGCACAGAAGGTTATGGATATTCTCACTTTCCCTCCGTGCCCTCCGTGTATCCTCTGTGTCCTCCGTGGAATCGTGCTTTCGTGCTTTGCTATTTCCTCCCTCACAGAGGCAGCTCGCTGCCTCGTCCGTCTCTATGAAATCGTCTTGCGGGATTGCCCTGGAATTTTCAAATTGCAGCCTTGACAGTGTATTGGGATTATGGTAACATATACAAGTCGCAAGTGAGCGGGGTCAAACACTGACCGGTATCAAATCAACTCTGTCGGAATGTGAAAACAAATGTAAAACAGCTGTTGACACAGGCCTGGTGATTGTGATAAGATATCTAAGCGCTCACCGGAGACGGTAAGCAAGAAAGCAGCCAAAGCGGCGAAACAGCATAGCTGAGCGAGTCGCGAAGCTCCTTGAAAAC
>UQPB01000012.1 GCA_900542835.1 uncultured Pelosinus sp.
GAGCCGCAGGCGGCGCCGGCAGGAGGTAAGGTCGTCGGGCTGGTCGAATACCGCGACGGCACCATTATTGACGTTATTCGCAAGCTACAGTAAAGGAGAGATTGCTGATGCACAATCATGAAATCCAGCCCTTCCTGGCGCCGAATTCGGCGGCAACGTCGCCGCCGCAGTTAGCCGCTCCGGCAAACAGCTGCGATTGCCATCTGCACATTTTTGATCCCGCTTTTACGCCGGCAGCCGCCGGTGCGCCCGCTGCCGAGCAGGGGACCGCTGCCGACTACCGGCAACTTCAGCATTGTCTTGGCATAAGCCGCGCCGTTATCGTCCAGGCCAAATACTATGGCACCGATAATTCCTGTCTGGTCGACGCCATTGACCGGTTAGGCCGCCAAAACAGCCGTGGCATTGCCGTTGTTCATCCGCAAGTGAGCGATGCCGAACTGCGCCGGCTGGACGCAGCCGGTATATGCGGCCTGCGGTTCAGCCTCTGGAATCCCCGCGACACAGTGACCACCGCCGATATGATCGAGCCGCTGGCCAAGCGGATTCAGCAGCTTGGCTGGCACGCCCAGCTGCATATGTCCGGCGACCAGATCGCGGCCCAGGAATCGCTGCTGAACCGTCTGCCCTGCCCGATTGTCTTTGATCATATGGGCCGGCTGCCGCTGGGGGAGGGAATCAACCATCCCGCCTTTGCCGTTATCTGCCGCCTGATTGACAGGGGCAGCGCCTGGGTCAAGCTGTCCGGCGCTTACCTGAATACCCGCACCGGCCCGCCTGCCTACGCCGACGCCAGCGCTGTCGCCCGTGCCTTTGCCGCCGCCGCGCCGGAGCGCGTCGTCTGGGGCAGCGACTGGCCGCACGTCACCGAAAGTCGCAAACCTGACGACTCACTGCTGTTTGACCTGCTCTCCGGCTGGGTTCCTGATGCGGCCGCACGTCAGCTGGCGCTTGTCGATAATCCGGCCGTGCTTTACCGCTTCTGACGCTATGCACGCTTAGCAGGGTTTTGCTGAAGCTCCAAAAGGGCTGTCGCAAAAGCCGGCAATAAGGGAGGCGGTTCACACGGAGTCCGCACGGAGAACACGAGGTTACCCATTGCTAACGGACCTTCCGTACGCGTCACTGCTGAGCTCGCCAGGCCGCCAAGTATCCGAAAATAAGGCTTTCAACAAACAAAGGAACCTGCCTCTGATTGGCAGGTTCCTTTGCATAAAGCTATCTTCAGAGTGTCAGCTCTTTAAATTCTTTCACCTGAGCGGCAATTGCCCGCTCTGTCGGCAGCCGTTCCATGCTGGAAGCGCCGTAGAAGCCGACTACGCCGCGGGTATGGGCCAGAATATACTGCGCATCAGCCGGTTCGGCAATCGGCCCGCCGTGACAAATAACGAGAATATCAGGATTTATCGCCTTGGCGGCATCATGCATACTTTGAATCCGTTGTACGCAGTCATCCAGTGTCAGAGCGGTTTTGGCGCCGATTGTGCCTTTAGTGGTCAGACCCATATGGGCGACCAGAATATCGGCGCCGGCTTTCGTCATCAACTCGGCATCCCTGTCAGAAAATACATAAGGGGTTGTCAGCAGTTCAAGCTGGCGAGCCTTGGCGATCATCTCCACTTCCAAATCATAACCCATGCCGGTTTCCTCCAGGTTCTGGCGGAACGTGCCGTCAATCAGACCGACAGTGGGGAAGTTCTGGACACCGGCAAAACCGATATCCTTCAGCTGCCGCAAAAAGACATCCATCAGCCGGAACGGATCGGTTCCGCAGACGCCGGCCAGCACCGGCGTCTGCCGTACCACCGGCAGCACCTCGCTGGCCATTTCGACAACAATGCCGTTGGCGTCGCCATAGGGCATCAGCCCGGCCAGCGAACCGCGGCCGGCCATGCGGTAGCGGCCGGAATTATAGATAACCATCAGATCAACACCGCCGGCCTCGGCGCTCTTGGCCGAAATGCCGGTGCCGGCGCCGGCGCCGATAATCGGCTTGCCCGCCGCCGCCTGTTTTCTCAGCTTAGCCAGAATTTCGCTTCTTTTCATTGCCATCACAAATTCCTCCTTATCTATCGCAGCTGCATCTTCATCATGCCTTTGCTAACATAGCTACCAATTTTTTGGCCATGGCCAGCGCGAATTCGTCGTCATTGATATGCAAGTCCAGCTCGATGAGTTCCACCCGTTCACGGTCAAGCTCCTGCCGCAAGGCAGCAAACAGGGCAGCATTTTCATCCGGACCGTAGAAGGGCTGACCGGCGGCATCAATCATCGAAACGCCTTTAAGCGGCAGGAACAGAGCAGTCTCCCCCTGAGCCGCATTCAGCTTGCCGCCAATGATTTTCCCCAGCTCGGCGCACTCTGGCTCAGTAGTTCGCATCAGCGTCACCGTCGGATTATGCGGATAGAGATTTCTGCCCCTGAATTTTTCCGGCACCGTGTCCATCGGTCCGAAATTAACCATGTCCAGGGCACCGACAGACACAACCTGGGGAATGCCGGCCCGGGCGGCAGCTTCAAGGCGGTGCGGTCCGGCCGCCAGCACGCCGCCAACCAATTGATCGGCCCATTCGGTCGTCGTAGCATCGAAAACACCTTTGATAAAGCCGGCTTCAATCAAACTCTCCATCGCCTGTCCGCCCGTACCGGTAGCGTGGAACACCAGCACCTCATAACCCTGCTCCTCCAGATATTGCCGCGCTTTCGTCACGCAGGGAGTCGTCACGCCAAACATGGTCGCCGCCAGCAGCGGCTTTTCATTGGCGGCGGCAGGCACTTCCCCTTTAACCATACCGGCAATGGCGTAGGCCGCGTTAGCAAGAATCTGCCGCGACAGACTGTTCAAACCGGATATATCGACAACCGAATACATCATCGTGATGTCCTTAATGCCGACATACGGCCTGGTATCGCCGGAAGCCAGCGTCGATACCATCAGCTTGGGAATCCCCACCGGCAGCACTTGCATGGCAGCGGTTCCCAGAGTAGTCCCGGCACTGCCGCCAACGCTAATAATGCCGGCCACTTCGCCTTTTTGATATAATTGGGCAACCACAGAGGCAACGCCACGGGCCATTACCGCCATCGCCAAACCGCGGTCACTTTTGGTCAGCAGTTCCTGCAGCGCGGTTCCTCCCGCCGCCGCGACGCTTGTATTGCTAATCTCAGGGGTAAAATGCGGCTGCGCCATGACACCGACATCAATTGTGATTGTTTCCAGTCCGGCGTTGACAATAATATCGCGGATATACTGAATTTCCTGGCCCTTTGTATCCAGTGTCCCTACCAGTACAATTTTATTCACAATTATCCCTCCTCACATGCCTTAACAGTAGTATTCACAAAATAGTCCAACAAATCCTTCCCGACAGGTGAATAAAGCGAGGTAACTGAATTGACGCCAGGCAAAGCCGCTATTGCCAGACATTCGCCGCTGCTGCCGAGGGACGGATAAGCCCTGAAAAAACGGATAGGCCGCAGCGGCAAGAAAGCAAAAAAAGTCCTGTGAACAGCTGCTCACAGGACTGACTTCTTCTGTTTATATTTGTACCGCAAAAACTCGCGAAATTCCAGCAGCGCCTGTTTAGCCTCCTCCGGCAGAACCTCATCCTCCGGATACAGCGGACCGGCTTCCTTAACCGCGCCCGCGGGTCCCTGCCTGCCATATTCGTCCGGCGTCACTGCAAACAGACTGGATGCCGCGGACAGCGGCAGTCGAAAACGCGACAACAGGGCATTGATTAGTTTAACGGTCAGATTCGTCTTAACGCCGTTTTCAATCATACTTAAATAAGCCGCCGACAATCGCACCTGATAACTCTTCTCGATTGATTTGGCAGCCGCTTCCTGGCTAAGATTCAATTGTTCACGGGCCCGGCGGAGATTCTGGCCAAATGTCATACTATCACCACTGCTTAATTTAATCAGCCGGCAAAGAAAGTCCTGTTAACCATAAGTAACAATTGTTGACAAAACATTACTGACAGTTATTGACCATTACCTACAGCGGGTCTATAATAAAGTTAAAGCAACAAAGAAATGCGGTGCAGCATGAAACGGATGGGTAAGGACAAAAGCAATAAGGTCTGGAAAACCAATGCGGTTTATAATGAAAAAAACAACATCATTTACATTCAAAGCCGCTCCTCTCCGGAGGCTGTCAGTCTGCTGCTGGAGAATGCCCGGCAGTTGCAGCTGCGTCTGACCGAGGTCGCGGCGCTGGTCGGACAGAAAAACAATCGCAGCGACTTTACCGCGCAGGAATGGGACCAACTGGCCGATTGCTTCCAACAGGTACTCTATATTAATCATTCGTTGAACCGGCAGCTAAAAGCAATGCAGACGCATCATTTTTCTAATTTATAACACGGCCGGCCTAATTGCCGGTAAAAGCGCCAGACCGGCAATAGGGCGGTCTGGCGCTTTTTGCCGCACCGATGGCCGCAAACACTGCCAAATAAAGGATTATTGAAAATTTTGTCGAATAGATTTTGCAGCAGTTGATTACCTGACAGGAGGCGGCAGCATGTTCCTACGCCCGATTGATACTGAACGGAATCCGCTAACACCGGCTGCCGCATCGGCGATCAGCCGCAAACTTTGCAGCATCTATTTGCTTACCGGCTCGCTATGGATTCTTGGCTCCGACCGTCTGGCCGCCGCCTGGGCAGACGGCAATATGCAGCAATTTTCCTTGCTGAACACCTATAAAGGCTGGGGCTTTATCCTGCTTACCACCGTGCTGCTCTACAGCTTAACCAGACGTTTTCTCAACCAGCTTATCGCCGCCAGTGAAAATTTACGTCAGGCTCACCAGGAGCTTGAGCTGTCCTATGAAGAGCTGACAGCGTCTGATGAGGAATTGCGGCAGCAGTTCAACGAATTGGCGGAGCAGGCAAACGCCCTGACCATCATTGACTATAACTACCGCAACTTATTTGATAATATGCTGAATGCGTTTGCTCTGCACGAGATAATTTGCGATGACAGCGGCAAGCCGGTCAATTACCGGTTTTTAAGTGTCAATCCCGCCTTTGAGCGGTTAACCGGCTTAGCCGCCGACCGCGTTGTCGGTAAAACCATCCTGGAGATCCTGCCCGCTATTGAGCCGGAGTGGATCGACCTGTACGGTGAAGTCGCTCTCAGCGGCCAATCGCGTTCTTTTGTCCGATTCACGCAGGAACTTAATCGCTATTTTGAAGTGGAGGCTTATTGCCCGGAACCCGGCAAATTTGCAGTCCAGTTTCTGGACTGCACCGACCGCGTCATCCACCAGCAAAAAATTGAACATATGGCCTACTACGACGCCTTGACCGAGCTCCCCAACCGCTACCTGCTGCGGGAACGTCTTCAGACGGCAATTGCGGACGCCGCCAGCCGCAAAGAGCTGCTGGCGGTTATCGTCATTGATCTCGATGATTTTAAGCTGATTAATGACACCGCCGGCCATTTCGCCGGCGACAGTCTGTTGAAAGTAATTGGCGAACGCCTGACCGCGGCTTTATATCAGCAGGACACCGTAGCCCGTCTTGGCGGCGACGAATTTATGATTATTGTGAAAAACCTTGCTGCCGCTGAAGCAGTCAGCGGCATTGCCGAAAAGCTAATTAAAACAATCGGCGAGCCCTGGCATTTTAACGGAACCACCTACTATATGTCCTGCAAGCTGGGCATAACCATTTCCGACGGCGACTGTACCAATGCCGACATACTGATGCAGCAGGCCGACATTGCCATGTACAAGGCTAAACAACTGGGTAAAGGGTATTATCAATTCTACGCTGCCGCTATGGAAGGCCAGCTGGCACAACGAATGGAGCTGGAGGCCGATTTGCATAAAGCGGTGCAGGAGCAGCAGTTTCTGCTTCATTATCAGCCGCAAGTCAACAGCAAACGCAAGATTGTGGGAGTGGAGGCGCTGATCCGCTGGCAGCATCCGTGCAAAGGTCTTATTTCGCCGGCCCAGTTTATCCCGCTGGCGGAAGAGACCGGACTTATCGCTAAGATTGGCGAATGGGTTCTCCTCACTGCTTGCCGCCAGGCTAAACAGTGGCAGCAGCAGGGATTGCCGCTGCTGTTATCGGTAAATTTATCGGCCCGCCAGTTCCAGCAGCAGGATCTCCTGGGCGTAGTCGCCGCCGCCATTGAGGATTCTGGCCTTGAGCCGCAGCAGCTGATCCTGGAAATTACGGAAACAGTGGCGATGAAGGATGCCGACTACACAATTCATGTGCTGCAGTCGCTGCAGTCAATGGGTATAAAAATTGCTCTCGACGATTTCGGTATCGGCTATTCCTCGCTGTTCTATCTGCAGCGGTTCCCGATTAATTCCCTGAAAATTGACCGCTCGTTTATTCAGGATATTCACCTCGACGCCGATGGATCCATTATTGCCCGGGCAATAATGGCGATGGCCAAAAATCTTAATTATCAGGTTGTCGCCGAAGGCGTCGAAACAGAAGAGCAATTCTCTTTCCTGCACGCGCTTAACTGCGATCAGATGCAAGGCTATTTATTCAGCAAGCCGCTGCCTCCCGATCAGCTTATCGCTTTACTGAAAGCGGAAAGGGCCTGATCGGCAGACAGCCGCCATGCCCGCCTTGCGCCAATCACAATACTACCTGAACCATTAAAAAATAACAGTTGAATTATCTGTGGGCATGATTTAAAATTAAAATTGTCAGATAATATTTGTATAATGTATACAAATATTTCGGAAAGTTTGCTAATTTGTCTGCCGGTTTACAAGTGCCAACTACGTTTGGAGAGGAGAGAGGTTTTATGTCAAGTCGGCTGGCCACTCATGCCCGGGGGAAAGTATTTGTCGACGAAGTATTCGACGCGGTGGCAGCTGCCGGCCGTGCTGTAGCTGCGGTCGGTAAGGGCGAAGTCATTAACGCCACAATTGGTTCATTATGCGACGAGCAGGAAAAACTGGTCCTGCTGCCGGCGGTGGAATCCGTTTTCCGCAGTCTTGGCAGCGACGATATCGCCGGCTATGCCAGTGTCAGAGGATTTCCCGATTATCTGGCGGCGGCAATTGAACAAACGTTTAAAGCACACCGGCCTGATGCCTATATTGAGGCGGTCGCCACCTCCGGCGGCACAGGCGCAATCCATAATTTTATCTGGAATTATTCTAATGCCGGTGATGCGGTTCTGACCCATGACTGGCACTGGCAGCCGTATTCCGTGCTATGCAGCGATATTCACCGCCGCTTGGAAACGTTTAGCTTCTTTGACGAGAACCGGGCGTTTGACATCGGATCGTTCAGCGCTAAAGTCAGGGAACTGACTGCCAAACAGGATAACCTGGTTATTATCCTTAATACGCCTAACCATAATCCCACCGGTTATAGTCTGACTGACGCGGAATGGGATCAGGTCATTGCTGTTGTCAATCAGTACGCCAGCGGCGATAAGACGATTGCCTTGCTGGCTGATATCGCTTATATTGACTACGCGGACAATCCCGATCAGTGCCGCAGCTTTATGAAAAAATTTGAAACGTTATCCGGCAATGTTTTTGGCGCCTTCGCTTTCAGCATGTCCAAGGGCTTTACCCTCTATGGACAGCGAATGGGGGCGCTTATTGGCGTGTCCAAAGATAAGCAGGCGGTTGACGAATTTGTCAACGCCGCCGTTATTACCTGCCGCACCCGCTGGTCGAATCTCAGCCGGGCTGCGATGCGGACGCTGGCAGCAATTTATCAGGATAAAGCACTGCTTGCCAGGGTAGAGGAGGAACGCCGGCAGTATGCGGCGATCTTAAGCAAACGCGCCGATTTATTTGTCAGCGAAGCGGCCGCAGCCGGTCTTGCCATCCTGCCGTATACAGCCGGCTTTTTTATCACTATTCCCGCGGCCGATCCAGTGACGGCAAGCGCCCGTCTGCGCCGGAGCAATATCTTTGTCGTGCCAATGGCCAAAGGCCTGCGGGTGGCCGTCTGTGCGGTGCCGGTAACCAAAATGCATGGCCTGGCTGGCAAAGTGGCCGAAGCGTTAAGTTAGCGTGTCAGGGCGGAAACGCAGCCGGAGCAAGCCGGAGCGATACCGCTCCGGCGAATCCACCGGCATACTTTCCGCTCAATCGCCTAACCAAAATAAAGGAGGTTGATTTTGATGTCTGTTAATGCACAAAAGTATTGCGAGGAGTTGTATCAACGCGTCGTTGAACGCAACGCCAACGAACCGGAATTTCACCAAACGGTTAAGGAAGTACTCAGTTCGCTGAGCGGCGTCTTGGAAAAACATCCTGAATATATTGAACTCGGAATAATGGAACGGATCGTAGAGCCGGAACGCCAGTTCATCTTCCGGGTTCCCTGGATGGACGACACCGGCAAGGTTAGAGTAAACAGAGGCTTCCGGGTACAGTTCAACAGTGCAATTGGCCCTTATAAAGGCGGCCTGCGTTTTCATCCGTCGGTCAACGTCAGTATTATAAAATTTCTCGGCTTTGAACAAACCTTTAAAAATTCATTGACCAGCCTGCCGATGGGCGGAGGCAAGGGCGGCTCCGATTTTGATCCTAAGGGCAAGTCGGACGCTGAAATTATGCGTTTTTGTCAGAGCTTTATGACCGAGCTGTACCGTTATATCGGTCCGGACACTGATGTGCCGGCAGGCGACCTTGGCGTAGGCGGCCGGGAGATTGGCTATCTTTTCGGCCAGTACAAACGGATTAAAGGAAGCTATGAAAATGGCGTCTTGACCGGGAAGGGAATCCCCTTTGGCGGCAGTCTGGCCCGGCCCGAGGCCACCGGGTTTGGCATCGCCTATTTCTGCCAGGAGATGCTGAAATACAAGGGAACCTCTTTTAGCGGTAAAACGGTAGCCGTGTCCGGATTCGGCAATGTTACCTGGGGAACGATCAAAAAAGTCACTGAGCTTGGTGGCAAAGTTGTGACCATCTCCGGCCCTGACGGCTATATTTACGATCCCGATGGCGTCAGCGGCGATAAAATTGAATATTTGCTGGAAATGCGCGCTTCCGGCCGCGACCGGGTTGAAGATTATGCCGACAAATATGGCGCTAAGTTTTTCCCCGGCGAAAAGCCCTGGGGCGTTAAAGCCGATATTATTATTCCCTGCGCCACCCAAAATGAAATCCTGCTGCAAGACGCCGAGAAAATTGTCGCCAACGGGGTTAAATTCGTCTGTGAAGGCTCAAATATGCCGTCAACCAATGAAGCTATTGACTATTTCCTGGCAAACGGCGTTTATCTGGGACCGTCGAAAGCAGCCAATGCCGGCGGCGTATCGGTTTCGGGTCTGGAAATGACGCAGAACAGCATGCGACTGGCCTGGTCGTTCGAAGAAGTCGACGCTAAGCTGAAAACGATTATGCTGAATATCTACAAGAGCGCCAGCGCAGCCGCAGCGGAATTCGGTCATAAAGATAACCTGGTTGTCGGTGCCAATATTGCCGGCTTTATCAAAGTCGCTGAAGCGATGAAAGCGCAAGGCCTGGTATAAACAAAACGGGTCGAATCGGTACTGATAGAAAAAGACGGCCAATAAGCCGTCTTTTTCTATTGTTGATAACCAAGATCGCGGTACCGGCTGGTAAGGTAAACACTGCGTCAGGTCGAATACAGAAGGAGAAGGGGCGGGTGGAAAACTCTCACGCAGCGGGGCTATTTATAAATAATTCCTTTAAAGCCTTTGCCGTCTACCTTAGTCTCAAAGGCCTGTTCTCTGCGAATCAATTTTACATAATCCGTCTGTCGCAAGACGGGCTGCGACAGCAGCCATTCCCAATCGACTTTTCCCTGTTCCTGATTATCATGGGGAATATGAAAATAGCCCATGCTGGTCGCGGTCAAATTATGAAAAAAGTGGCTTCCCAGTGAAGGCTCGGGATGGAGGTCCTGACGATCGACCTCCACAATAATCAAGGCTTGCGACATCTGCTCCCAGGTCAAAGGAATACCCAGCCAGCGATCTGCCGTTCCCATGCGGCCAAAACCGATCAGAATGGAGCGGCGGCCTTCTTTATAGAGAAACTGATTCAGTTCACTGATCTCGGCGGCAATCTGCACGCTGTTGTTTAAATCAAACCGCTCCGGATCAACAAAAATTATATCATGGATATCCTGATAAAACCCATTGCCAATCGTGCGCTGGCTGAAGCACCAGGCTTCTCTGGTATCATCCAGGCTTACCTGCAGCGCTTCCCGGCCGATAACCATCGGCCGGATTTGAAGAAAATTAAATTCTTTAGGCTTATCCTTATCCTTGGGGATATTGACAGCAAATTCAATTTCCACGTTGGCACCAAATGCCTTTTGGCCTAACTGTAATAAGTCGTTGATGATTTGCGTCAGCGGCAGCCGCTCATATTTAAGTACAGGCGCAAAGGTAACCAGTTTCGGTCCCGGCTGATAGACGGTGTCATAGATACAGTCATCGGCGGCCGAATAGGTGCTGCCGGTATATTCCAGTGACTGATCCTTAGCGGCCTGGGAAATCGGCAATTTCTCATACATATAGTCTTCGCCGGCTTTTAGCGTAATTGCGGCTGAAGCCTCCAGATTGACGGCGTAAAACGCATTCTGCGACTGCTTAAAATACTCGTCCGGACTGGAAATGAGCGGATTCAGGCGGGGATGAGCCGGTGAGAAGCGGTAGACCCGCTCACCTTCGACAATTGCCTTGCCAAGTCCTAATGCCAGGCTTACCGTGCCTTCCTCCGGCTGCATCGGATAGTAAGGATAAAAGTTATACGACTGGGCCACACCGGAAATAGCCGGATAATACAGGTCGCCATAGCGCTCGCCGACCAACTCCTGAATCAGCACAGCCATCTTTTCCTCCTGAATGCGAATATCGGCATTCTTGGCATATTGCACGGGCGCGGCGTAAAACACCGACGCGTAGACCAGTTTAACCGCGTCTGACAACTGCTTGAGGCGGACGGCAGGGTCCTGATGACTGTTGGGGACCACATAGGTATGATAAATACCGGCAAACGGCAGCACCCGCGAATCCTCAAGAATGCTTGAAGAGCGCACCGCCAGCGGACATTTTACATATTGGGTTAAAATCCGTAAATTTTCCTCAATTGCGGCCGGCAGTTCGCTGGCCCTGAACATATCGGCAATTTTCGCTTCGGACGGATTATCGGCAATAAAATCATGCAGCTGGTTTTCTTCAATAAATTGTTCAAAGACGTCACTGCCAATGACAAACGAGCGGGGGACTCTTATCCGCAGCTCCGGCTGCTTGTCGGCAAGACCGGCTTTGGCGATCATGGCATTCATAAAGGCAATGCCCCTGGCCTTGCCGCCGAGGGAGCCGGTTCCCAGCTTGATAAAGGCGTTATCCATATCTTTTTTGGAAAGGCCTTCAAAATCGAGTATCAATCCGGTCTGGTATTTAAGAAAATAGTCATTGAGCACCTTCAGAATATAGGCCCGCAGCGAGGAAATGCTGTTAAACTGCTTGGTATCCATTGACCGTAATTTATCCGCTACCTCAATTTCGGCGCGGGCGCGGAACCAGCGGGAAAAGTGATAATGCGATGCATGATAGTAAAGACTTTCGTCAGGCAAGTCGCGAATAATCTTCTCCAGGCCGGTAATATCAGTTGCTTCGGCGATGAAGCGGCCGTCTGGATATTTGAAAACAAATGATCCAAAACCATAGTTATGCAGCATGAAATTGCGTAGATCATGCAGCAGGTTAGAGGAGTTTTTATCAAGAAAATGCACATTCAGCGAGCGGGCAATTTCGGCGTTCGCCAGTTCTTCCGATTGCAGCAAAAAAGGAAAGTCGGTGATCATCGCCCGCATATTCCTGGCCAGTTCAAAACCGGCAGCCGGGTCTATGACTCCGCCCCTGGGAAAGCGGACATCGGAAATAACCCCCAGCAGATTGTTGCGATAGGTAGAAATGATATCCATTGCCTCTTCGTAGGTTTCCGCCAGCAGGATTTTTGGCCGCAGGCGAACCCGCAGCAGACCGTGACTGACATTCATGGCGTGCAGCAGCAAATAGCGGATCTGTGTCAAAATTTCCGTATAGATAATCGGCAAGATCTGCGAATAATAAACAGGAGAATCCTCCACCACCAGGATTGACTGGACTCCCAGCTTGCTGTCCTCTTCAACATTCTGCTGATCTTCGACATATTTGATAATCGCCAATAAGACTTTATTATCGCCGGACCAATGAAAGACCCGGTTGATACAGGAGTTTTTTCTGATCTTGGCGATGATTTCCGGCGTCAAACGGTCATAGGAAAGCATAACAATCGGGATGCAGGGATAGGCGACATGAATGCTGTTTTCCACAGCAAAGGAGCTCATATCGCTGATGCGGGACATGGTAATGATCAGGTGGATCGGCGTCTTCTCCAATACGCTGAAGGCTTCTTCACTGCTGGCGACCCAATGAATGCGGGGAATAAAAGGAATGCTTAAGTCATTAAACTGATGGTAAATTTGTTCGGCCAGCTGTCCGTCCTCTTCCAGGACATAGGCGTCATACTCGGTGGAAATCAACAAAATTTCCGTAACCCTGAATTTCATTAAGTCATGAATGCCGGAAAAACGGGTTTTTAAGTCAACAAATTTTTCCATCATCATTCTCCTTGTACCGCATCGCGGCCCGGCAACGACGCGGTAATATTTTCAGGCCAGAACCGTAATAGACGTTAACTGGACAAAACAGACGGCAGGTATTTAGGCAAAGAAACCGGACAGCAATAATTTATCATAAATTATAGGCTGTCCGGTTTCGCCAGCAGGAAACCAGTTAATAAATTGGCTTTGGCGGCATGCTGCGAACAGACTGCAAGAGCAAAATCGCCGTAATGGCGGACTATACCGGGGTAACCAGGCCAGCCGTCAAGCAAAGGTAGCGTAATCCCAGGGCAATCGCTTACAAAAGTGCCTTGGTTTCTGCAACGTTTGGCAAGAGTAGAAATGGTGTCTGCCGCAAAACGATGACCGCTTTTAGCCAAAGCAGAATCCAAAGCTCCCGTTTTGCCTCGGTGCCCTCTGTGTATCCTCTGTGTCCTCCCTGGAACCGTTCTTTCGCTCCTTGCCTTTCCGTAAACGATTGCCTTGAGCGTAATCCCGGCCAATGACTAAATATCGAGATTACGAACCCGGTGTGCGTAGTCCTCGATAAACTGGCGTCTCGGCTCGACTTTATCGCCCATTAGTGTCGTAAAAATCGAATCAGCTTCCAACGCGTCCTCAAGCTGTACCTGCAGTACGGTACGCCCCTCCGGATTCATTGTTGTCTCCCATAATTGCTCCGGATTCATTTCGCCGAGGCCTTTGTAGCGCTGCACACCAATATTATCGCGGCCAATACGGGTAAGCAAGCGGTCCAGTTCCTCATCACTATACAAATACCAGCTCTCCCGGCCTTTTTTGACTAAATAAAGGGGGGGCTGGGCGATATAGACTTTGCCGGCTGTAATCAGCGGATTCATATAGCGGTAGAAGAACGTCAGCAGCAGGGTACGAATATGGGCGCCGTCAACGTCGGCATCAGTCATAATAATAATCTTGCCATACCGCGCTTTCTCTATATCAAACTCTTCGCCAATGCCACAGCCAAACGCGGTAATCATCGCCCGGATTTCAGCATTATTCAGGATTTTATCCAACCGGGATTTTTCAACATTTAAAATTTTGCCGCGCAAAGGCAGAATCGCCTGAAAGCGCCGGTCGCGGCCTTGCTTGGCACTGCCGCCGGCACTGTCGCCTTCGACCAGATAAATTTCCGTCTGCTCCGGATCACGCATCGAACAGTCGGCAAGCTTACCCGGCAGCGAACTGATTTCCAGCGCGCTCTTACGACGCGTCAAATCACGGGCCTTACGGGCTGCGTCACGGGCGCGGCACGCCATAATTGCCTTTTCGATCACTTTTTTTACAACAGCAGGATTTTCTTCAAAGTACTCGTTAAGTCCCTCATTTAGAATTGTATCAACAATACCGCGGACTTCACTATTGCCCAGCTTTGACTTAGTCTGTCCCTCAAACTGCGGATTCTGCAGCTTGATGCTGATCACAGCTGTCAGGCCCTCGCGCACATCCTCGCCGCTGAGATTGACCTCGCTGTCCTTAATCAGGTTCAGCTTGCGGGCATAATCATTAATCGCCCGGGTCAGGGCGGTTTTAAACCCGCTTAGATGGCTGCCGCCTTCCTGGGTATTGATGTTATTGACAAAGGAAAAAATATTCTCCGAGTAGTTGTCGTTGTATTGCAGCGCAATCTCGGCTACAGTCGTATCCTTGCTGCCTTCGACATAAATTGGCTCCGGATGCAGAATATCCTTATTTTCATTGAGGTGCTTAACAAACGAGACAATACCGCCCTCATAATGAAATTTGCGGTCTTCGCCATTGCGCTCATCTGTCAGCGTAATAATAATGCCCTTGTTTAAAAAAGCCAGTTCCCGCAGCCGCTGCTTTAATATATCAAAATGGTATTCCAGCTCTTCGAAAATTTCCGCGTCCGGCTTAAAGGTGACGGTAGTGCCGGTTTCATCGGTTTCGCCAATAATCTGCATCGGTTGAGCGGTATGGCCACGCTCGAACCGCATAAAATAAATTTTCCCTTCCCGTTTGACCTTAACCTCCAGCCATTGGCTAAGCGCGTTGACAACCGATACACCGACTCCGTGCAGACCGCCGGAAACCTTATAACCCTCGCCGCCGAACTTACCGCCGGCATGCAGTACCGTCATGACTACTTCCAGTGCCGGTTTACCGGTTTCATGCATGCCAACCGGAACGCCGCGTCCGTTGTCAACAACAGTAATGCTATTATCGGGATGAATAGTAACGTTTACGGTATCGCAATAGCCGGCCATGGCCTCGTCAATACTGTTATCGACGACTTCATAGACCAAATGATGCAGACCGCGTGACGAGGTGCTGCCGATATACATGCCGGGACGTTTACGTACGGCTTCCAGTCCTTCCAGAACCTGAATCTGGTCCGCACCATAATGACCGTTAACGGTTGTATCCTGTAAACTCATGTCTTTCCCCCTGGTTCATCAACTTATTCTTCATAAAAATCGGCAATCATTGTTCCCGCCCGCTTTTTAAGCGTAGTGGCCGAAATAGCTGATAAATATACCTTATGATCGGCAATGATAAAGCTTTTCGGATTGCCGGCCGACACATCGACAATCAGACCTTCTTCTTGCATCAAATTAAGAAATTCGCTGTTAATGCCGGCAGCGCCGGTTTTGCGGTCGGATATCAAGATCACATCTTTTAACGGAATTATGGTATCAGCGCCCAGATGTAAAAACATACCGATTCCTCCTGATAAATCGCAGCGTCTTTTCAAGCGTTTCCTGATCCAGACGGTCCGGCACGGTCTCATATACCAGCATTGCCAGTGTTGACAGATCAATCGGGTCAGGATGATTGACATCAATCTTATTGACCAAACTCTGCATCACTTCCTGGCGGCAACGGTTATATTCCTCGCGGCTGCAGGTTATGCAGCTGTTTGCTTCCGCATAGCCGACCCATGGCGCATCAGTAAGGAGGCGACGGATCTCTTCCCGCCTCCTCCTGGAATTATCGCTGGCGCAGCTTGTACAAAATTGCTCCCCGGAGGGGCACAGGGAAGAACAACGCAGGCAAGAGTGCCAGCCGGCTGCTTCCAGCAGCTTGCGCCGTTTTTTATCTTTCAGCATTAAACGCTGCAAGCGGTAGCGCAGCGCACCGTCATTAACAGCATATACGGTTTTTTTCACTTCCATACGCTGTTCACTGGAAAGAATTACGGTAGCCAGCTTTTCACGAAAATCCAGCCCATTCTCTTTAGAATTCTCGGAATGTACAAAATTTCCTGCATGAAACTTCATATCAGTGAAGAGTTTTTGCCCTAGAAAAGCCTCAATTTTTGCCAGCAGCTGCTCTTTGAGCATCGATAAATGATGTCCCCAGACCGGTGTCTTAACGGCGACAAACAAGATCCCGTTCTTGGCGGCGGTCGGCTGCGACTGCATGGCAATTTCAGCCCCGGCTATATCCTGCCAGTGCAGAATGACAGTATGGGCGGCAAACTGTCGCTTCATGCCAAGCGACTTGAGCGTCGACGGCAGGATATCCTTAGCGCTAAACATAACCTCACCCTTTTATTGTGCCTTGTTTAACCAAAAACTTGCGGACAGGAAACACAGCCGGAAAGTAGGTGGCGTCAGTGGCGGTGATAAAGGTCTGAATCTTATTTTTAATAAATGCCAGCAAGTGCTCACGCCGCGAGGAATCAAGCTCGCTCATAACATCATCAAGCAGCAGAATAGGGTATTCACCGGTTTCGGACTTGATAAACTCCAGTTCCGCCAGCTTCAACGCCAGCGCCCCGGTCCGCTGCTGTCCCTGCGAGCCGTACAGGCGCAGATTACGGCCATTGACAGCCATCTGCAAATCATCGCGGTGCGGACCGATACTGGTGCTGCCGCGGGCAATATCCTGGGCGCGTCCCTCTGTCAGTTTCTCCCGGTACCACTTGCCAAACCAATTGACGTCATAGGGAAAATTCTCTTCCTCCAACTGCTGAATCAGGTAGGCCAGCGATAAACCTTCCCTGCCATTGGTAATTTTGCGATGCATCAGATTGGCCAGCATTGTTAATTTTTTCACCGCCTCCAGCCGCTTCACCGTTACGGCCGCGGCGAGAAGCGCCAGCTGCTCATCCCAGACCTCAAGCTGATCGGCGGCTGCGCGCCGCTCGCGAATTGCTTTCAGCAAATTATTACGCTGCAGCAGGCTGTGCTGGTAACGCAGCAGTTTCTGATAATAGGAGGCGTTGGCCTGTGATATTTCATTATCTAAAAAGCGCCGACGAACAGCCGGCGCTCCTTTGATTAACCATAAATCCTCCGGTGAAAACAGGACGACATTGAGAGTGCCCATGATGTCCCGCAGCTTCGCCGGCTGGCCGTTAAGACGGAGCTGTTTTCTGCGGTTGGTATATAAATTGATCTGCAGCAGCCCTTCAATATCGCGGCTGGTAAATTTGAGTTCCACTGCCGCCGCTTGCTGCTGCCAGGCCACAAGATCGCCGTCATCGGAGCTGCGGTGGGAAGCGCCAAGGGCAGCAATATAGATCGCTTCGAGGATATTGGTTTTTCCCTGCGCATTTTCGCCGATCAGCAGGTTAATCGCAGGGGAGAAGTCAATCCGCGCCTCCTGATAGTTGCGAAAGTGGCGCAACACCATTTCATCTACTTTCATAGGCACCTCTGTTTCACGGCTGCAGTTAAGAGGCGGTTACTGTCCAGACAGTTCCATCTTCCAGCTTGACATTGTCTCCGGGATAGAGCTTTTTACGTCGTTCATGGACAAGTTCGCCATTTACACGGATTAAGCCTGCCGCGACCAGCTCCTTGGCCTGGCCGCCGCTGTCGACAACGCCGATCCATTTCAGAAATTGATCCAATTGGATGTAGGGAGTGGCAATCGGGTCAGCTTTTATCGCTTGCATTGCCGCCTCAATTCGTCCGCACCGGTGTAATCACATAGGTGTAATTAGCGCTGTCAGCCGGTCTGATGCAGGCTGGTCCCAGCGGATTGTTCAACGAAATTGTCGCCTGATCACTGCCGAGATTTTTGAGAATGTCGGTGACATATTTGGCGTTGAAGGCGATTTCAAGACCAGGTCCCTGTATGCTGGCGTCAATTGTCTCGCAGGCCTTGCCGACATCGGGGTTATTGGAGTTCAGTGTAATCATATCCTGATCAAAGTTAAATTTAATGATATTGTAATCGCCATCCTTGGCCATTAAGGAAACGCGTTCAGCCGCAGCCAGAAACAGCTGGGTATCAAAGGTGACGACCGTATCAAATTTATCGGGAATAACCCGGTTATAGTCAGGAAAATTGCCTTCAATCAGGCGGGATTTCAGGTAGATGTCATCAAAGGCAAAAGCGACATGTCCTTTTTCCCAGTAAATGCTGACATCGACAGGAACGTCTGAAGAGAGGCTGCGAGCCAGTTCGCTCAGCAGCTTGGCCGGAATAATCATTTTTGCCGGTTGTTCGACAGCTGATATCGTCTCTTTTTTCAATGCCAGGCGGTGAGTATTGGTGCCAACCATTCTGACCACATCATTTTCCGCTTCGAATAAACCGCCGGTGAAAATGGGACGGGACTCGTCAGTGGCGCAGGCAAAAACCGTCTTTTTGATAATATTCCGCAAAACGTTATCTTTAACCACTAATTTGTTCGTTGCAGTTTGAATCTTTTCGATAACCGGAAATTCCTCATAGGGAAAGCAGAGGAGATTAAAGTTGGAGGAATTGCAGGAGATGCGAAGAGTGGAATCTTCCTGACTGGAAGTAATCTGTACGGTTTCGCCGGGAAGCCGCCTTACCAGTTCCTGAAAGTAGCGTCCCGAAACAACGGCCGTTCCCGGCTGTTCAACATTGGCCTCGATGGAGCAGCTGATCGCCATATCATAATCGGTGGCTTGTAACTCGAGTCTATTGTTAGCTGCCGATAGGTAGACACCGGTGAGAATAGGCATCGGCGTTTTGGTGGCAATAGCTTTTTGAACCGCCTGTACGGCGTGCTGGAGCATAACTTTACTGCAGTAAAAATTCAAGGTCTTTACCTCCGTTCGCTAAATTGGGGTATATTACTATAAAATCCGTAATAAAATAATAGATTTAGCCGTATTAGCCGTAGGGGCTGTCGATATGTGGGAAACTTTGCGGAAGACAGTCACATAAAGCAAACGCGATGTGTATAACCTGTTAACCGTTTCTGTCAGCCTGTCCACATAAGTCACAGGTCTTCGAGGATAAAAATTTGATGTTTCGTCGCTAACAGACAGTGCACAGCATTATCCAACAGTTATCAACAGACTATGACGATTCAATGCGGCGGATCAACTCGATAATTGTCTGCTGCATCTTATGATCGTCATTGCGCTCGCGGGTAATCTTATCATGGGCATGGATTACTGTGGTATGATCGCGACCACCGAATTCCTCGCCTATCCGCGGCAGGGACGAGTCAGTCATTTCCCGGCAAAGGTACATGGCAATCTGGCGTGGATAGGTGATATTGCGGGTACGCTTTTTGGCCGATAAATCATCCAGCTTGATTTTAAAATAGGACGCGACAATCTCTTTGATCGAATCAATCGTTATTTGTCTGGGTTTGCCGTGAGGAAAAATATCTTTTAACGCTTCGGTTGCCAGATCGAGGTCAATCGGGCGGTTGGTGAGAGAGGCATAGGCCATTACCCGGATCAAGGCGCCTTCCAACTCCCGGATATTATTGTCAATCCGGCTGGCGATAAATACCATGACATCATTGGGAACATTCAGGCTTTCAATGATCGCTTTTTTGCGCAGAATCGCGATCCGCGTCTCCAGATCAGGCGCTTGAATATCAGTGATCAGGCCCCACTCAAAACGGGAGCGCAGCCTGTCCTCCAGCGTCGGAATTTCCCGCGGCGGCCGGTCGCTGGAAATAATAATCTGTTTGTTGGCCTCGTGCAAGGTATTAAAGGTGTGGAAAAATTCTTCCTGCGTATGCTCTTTTTTCGATAAAAACTGAATGTCGTCAACCAGCAGCACATCAATATTGCGGTATTTTTGGCGAAAGCTTTCCGGATTGCCGTCGCGGATTGAATTGATCAGTTCATTGGTAAACTTTTCACTGGAAATATAAAGGACTTTCACTTCCGGATGATGCTGGCGGATACGGTGGCCGATGGCATGCATCAGATGTGTTTTGCCTAAGCCTACCCCGCCATATAAAAATAACGGGTTGTAGACTTTTGCCGGCACTTCCGCCACTGCCAGCGAGGCGGCGTGGGCAAAGCGGTTGGAATTGCCGATAACAAACGTTTCAAAAACATATTTGGGATTCAGCATACTGGGAACGTCCTCAACAGCCGGAGCCGGAAGCGCCGCTTTGACGGTCGGCGGCGCTTCCGGCTGTAAGGCGATCTGGGCAGCGGCTGTTTCCGATACCGCCTGGGCGGGCTCAAAGGAGCCCGCTGTTGCCTCGGCTGCTTCCGGCATATCCAGAATAATAAACCGGATTTCCAGCGGCTGCTTGGTTACATATTGAACGGCAGTACGGATTTTTTCGAGATAGCGCGTTTCAATCCAGTGCTTGGATAATTCAGTCGGAGTCCCAAGTTCAAAGACGCTGTCGTTAATGGATAAGGGAATAGTGGATTTGATCCAGGTATTGAAAATCGGTTTAACGATTTCCTTTTCCAGAATATCGAGAGCTTGCCCCCAGATAGACGCCAGGTAGGAAGGATCATTCATGGCTGTAGTCCTCGCAATCGTAATAAGATAAAAAAGCAATTAACATAAGTTATCCACACAGTTATTAACAGCTGTGTATAAAAAAAGCGGCAAAAAAGAGGATTTTGAGGAAAAAAAAAGATACCGGCGGGCTGACGGTGTCCGCAGTATAAGTCGCTGTATGTATTGGCGGCATATGGCAAAACTGTGGATAAACCTGTGAGTATCTGGTATAATATGTGCATAATCTGGGATAAATCCGTTCAAAATGAAACTATACACAATCCTGTGGATAATCTGCTGGTTTCATGTTATCAAAAAAACGCCTAGTTATCAACAGGTTTTTCACTGCAAAGTCGGATACTGTCAAAGCGGCTGCAGGCGTAGTTTCTTCCGGTGCCGCAGCCTGTCTGCTGCACAACGCGATTGCCGGCAAAAATTTTCCATTTACTTCGGCGGCGTTTTTGGCGGCAGCTCGGCATAAAAATGTCGAACGGCGAATGGATTTGCCGGAGTGGCCAATCCTGATTGTTTTCCGCAATTATCTTGACACTGCCGCACCGGCTAGTCTATAATCGTATGTGTTAAACTGTCTCTTCTAGTATCTTTAGCTGTTTTGACCAGGGAGGTGGAATAGAATGAAACGCACATTTCAGCCTAATGTATCGTGGCGGAAAAAAACCCACGGGTTTCGTGAACGCATGAGTTCACTTGGCGGCCGTCAGGTTCTGAAAAGAAGACGCGCCAAGGGCAGAAAAAAACTTTCTGCTTAACATTTGAGGATCTCCCAATAATACAGGCGGCAAAATTGCCCGGGCTTGGCGTAAGCCAAGCTTTTCTTACCATTAGGATAGATTGGGAGAGGATATGGTGTTATCGCTGAAAAAAGCGGATAAGCTCAGAAAAAACAAACAGTTTCAGGCAGTATATAAAGGAGGAAAATCAGTATCAAATCGATTGCTGGTTCTTTATATGCTGCCCAATTACTCTACTGGCGGTAAAATTGGCTTTGCCGCCGGCAAGCGCTTAGGCAATGCTGTTGTCCGCAATCGCGTCAAGCGGATGCTGCGCGAGGCTTTCCGGCTTAACCGCGATCAACTGCCGGAGGGCTATGATTTTATTCTGGTGGGACGCCAGCCAGTGGTAGGGGTTAAAACCCAGGAGGTCATCGGTGCGTTCTTAAATGTAGCCGGCCGGGCTGCGCGTATGCGGGTGGAAAGGCAGTGAGACTAACGCAAAGGCTGCTGATCGGATTAATTGGTTTTTACCGCAGCTTTCTTTCGCCGTTGAAACCGCCGACCTGCCGCTTTATGCCGACCTGTTCGCAATATGCAATACTGGCAATTGAAAAATATGGGGCTTTCCGGGGAAGTATTTTGGCGATCAAACGAATTTTGAAATGCCATCCGTTTCATCCCGGCGGCTATGATCCTGTGGAATAGAGTAGAGATTTTTGAGGAGTGAATGGCTTGGATTTCTTGAGCGGAATTATTAAGAACCTGCTGACGATATTTTATGATTTGACTGTTTCGGCCGGGATCCCCAGTTACGGTCTGGCGATTATTTTGTTGACTGTCTTTATTAAAATGCTGCTATATCCACTGACGGTAAAACAGGTTAAATCGATGAAGGCGATGCAAGAGATTCAACCCAAAATGAAAGCCCTGCAGGAGAAATACAAAGATAACAAGGAAAAATTATCGAAAGAGATGGCGGAATTGTACAAATCGTCGGGCGTTAATCCGCTGGCCGGCTGTTTGCCGCTGATTGTGCAAATGCCTGTACTTATCGCCATTTTCTTTGCGATTAAAGAATACAACTATATTGGCGATACCGGTTTTCTTTGGCTGAACAGCCTGACTTTTGTCGACCCGGCAAAAGAAGCCAGCTTTACCAACCCCAGCGATCCGTTTTATATTCTGCCAATTTTATCTGCGGTTACAACCTATGTTCAGCAGAAGCAGACCGTTACCGATGTAAATAACGCCCAAAATAAAATGATGATGGTATTTATGCCGATTTTTATCGGTTACATCACAATTACGTTTCCGGCTGGGCTGGGAATTTACTGGGTTGTCGGCAATTTGGTGCAAATTGCGCAGCAGTGGTGGATGTATCGCAAGCCGGCCGTGATTCAAGGGGAGGCTAAGTAATGGACGTTCTCGAAAAAACAGGCAAGACTGTGGAAGAAGCGCTGCAGGCGGCAATGGAAGAGATCGGACTGCCCCCGGAGCGGGTCGAGGTGGAAGTTCTGGAGGAAGCCAGTAAAGGCCTGTTCGGCCTGATTGGCGGCAAACCGGCCAGAGTTCGCGTTACGGTAAAACAGCTGTGTGTTGCCGATGTCGCCCGTTCGTTTTTAGAAAACGTGATTAAAGCAATGAATATTGATGTCAGCATGGAAATGGATAAACGGGAAGACGGCGTTTTTTTCAATTTACGCGGCGAAAACCTCGGCATGCTGATCGGCAAACATGGACAAACCCTGGATGCACTGCAGTATTTGACAAACCTGGCGGCGCATCGCGACGCCCAGGACCGGGCCAAAGTTATTATTGACGTCGAGGATTACCGCAAGCGCCGGGCGGAGACGCTGACCAGCCTGGCCCAGCGCATTGCCAGTCAGGTGAAGCGCCGCGGCGAGAGGGTGGTTCTGGAGCCGATGACGCCAAACGAACGAAAAGTAATTCACATGGCGCTGCAGGATGATCCCCGTATCTCCACCTATAGTGATGGTGAGGAACCTTATCGTAAAGTGGTTATTGCGCTAAAGCGATAAGTCTCGAGCTGCATGCCGCCTTTTTCGCCGCAGCCCTTGCGGGCGGCGGCAGTTGCCGGGCTGATGGCGTTTGGCCGGCGCTGAGCCGGGTACTGTGATAGATGGCCTGATTTGTCGGAGGCCGGCGTTGTTGACCCTGAGAAGCTGCTGCTGGCGTATCAATCGCCGGTGCCTCTTTCTCAGGGTCGTCGGCGTTATAGGGCCGGTGAGATTTAAATAAACGCACAAGGAGAGAGCAGCTTTGTCAGATGATACGATTAGCGCGGTGGCGACCGCCGCCGGTGAAGGCGGCATCGGTATTATCCGTATTAGCGGCGCGGCGGCTATTGGCATTGCCGGACAACTGTTCAGCGGCGTTAACGGCAGGACAGCGGCTGAGCTCAAGCCATTTCAGGCCGCTTACGGCCGGATTGCCGATCCTGTTTCCGGCGATGTTATTGATGAGGCGCTGCTGTTGGTAATGAAGGCGCCGCATTCCTATACGCGCGAGGATGTTGTCGAAATCCACTGCCATGGCGGCGGCGTTGCCTTAAGGCGGATTCTTGATTTAACTTTTCGATTGGGCAGCCGGCCGGCTGAGCCTGGTGAGTTTACCAAACGGGCTTTTCTTAATGGACGGCTTGATCTGAGTCAGGCGGAAGCGGTCATTGACGTTATCCGGGCGAAGAGCGATGCCTCGCTGCGGGTGGCTGTCAGCCATCTGGGAGGAGCGATGGCTGCGGAAGTCGGTTCCATGCGGCAGCATCTGCTGGAATTGATCGCGCATTTGGAGGCGACGATTGATTTTCCTGAGGAAGATATTGATGAGCCGGCGATGGCTGCGGTCGTGGACGGTATTGTCAGCCTGGCTGTGCAGACAGACCGGCTGTTGTCTACTGCAGATACCGGCAGAATATTGCGCGATGGGTTGAGTACAGTCATTATTGGCAAGCCCAATGTGGGCAAATCAAGCCTGCTTAACGCCCTTGTCAGGGAAGAACGGGCTATTGTCACTGCTATTCCCGGCACTACCCGTGACATGATTGAAGAGTATGTGACCGTCCGCGGCATTCCGCTGCGGCTGATTGATACTGCCGGTATCCGGCCTACAGAGGACCTGGTTGAGCGCATTGGCGTCGAACGGGCGCGAGCTGTCACCGGTCAGGCGGATTTGCTTATCCTGATGCTGGACCGCTCACAGCCGCTGTCGGCTGAAGACCGGGAGGTTCTCCGTCTGCTGACAGGCCGGACGGCGATCATCCTGCTTAATAAAAGCGATTTGCCGCCGCAGTGGGATGCCGCCGTGATCGGGCCACTGGCGGCAGGGCATTCGCTGCTGGAAGTCTCCGTCCTCAACCGTGAGGGGCTGGACCGGCTTGAAGATGAAATTGTCCGTCTGGTATACAGCGGTCAGGCCGTGTCTGAAGGGGCGTTTGTTACCAGTGTCCGCCATCTAAACTGCCTGCGTGAGGTACAGCGCCATCTGCAGTCGGCCCAAGAGGCTGCAGCCGTCATGCCGGCGGACTGCGTTGTTATTGATTTGCGTTCGGCCTGGGAGGCCTTAGGTAAAATTTCCGGCGATACAGTTGGCGAGGATATTATTGATGAAATTTTTTCCCGGTTTTGCATTGGTAAGTAAGCTGTAAGGGGTGACTGATACATGTCGGAGTCAAAGCCGTTTCATTGCGGCGATTATGATATCATTGTCGTCGGCGCCGGTCACGCCGGCTGTGAGGCGGCGCTGGCGGCGGCGCGCATGGGAGCGAAGACGCTGTTAACAACCCTGACGCTGGATAATATTGCGATGCTTCCCTGTAATCCTTCTATCGGCGGATCGGCCAAGGGACATTTGGTGCGGGAAATCGACGCGCTGGGCGGCCAGATGGGCCTGGTTGCCGACCAGACGCTGATTCAGATGCGGATGCTCAATACGGCCAAGGGACCGGCGGTGCACGCGCTGCGGGCGCAGGCGGATAAAAAGCAGTATCAGGCGGGAATGAAACAGACGCTGGAGAACCAGCCTGGCTTGGATGTAAAGCAGCTGCTGGTGGAAGAAATTTGTCTGGAAGGAGGCCGCGTCAGTGGTATTAAAACTGAAACCGGCGAGCTTTTTTCCTGCCGCTGCCTGATTCTGGCGACAGGCACCTATCTTAGAGGTAAAATTATTATCGGTGAAACCCAATACAGTGGCGGACCCAATGGTCAGCGGGCTGCGGTCAGATTGTCCGAGTCAATGAAAGCGGCGGGACTGACGCTGATGCGGTTTAAAACCGGCACCCCTGCGCGGGTAGACCGCCGCAGTCTTGATTTTAGCAAAATGCAAGTTCAGAATGGCGATGACGAGGCGCATTGTTTTTCCTTTATGACTGACGCCGTTACCCGCGAGCAGGTTCCCTGCTGGCTGACGTATACCAACGCCCGTACGCATGAGGTCATTCGCGCTAATTTACATCGCTCGCCGCTTTATATGGGGGTCATTGAGGGGACCGGGCCGCGTTACTGTCCTTCAATAGAGGATAAAGTCGTCCGCTTCGCCGAGAAAGAATCGCATCAGCTGTTTATTGAGCCGGAAGGGCTGGATACCAATGAGATGTATGTTCAGGGGATGTCCAGTTGTCTGCCGGTCGAGGTTCAATATCAATTCCTGCGGACTATTCCAGGGCTGGAGCGGGTAGAAATCATGCGGCCGGCTTACGCGATCGAATATGATTGCGTTGATCCGACACAGTTGAAGCCATCCCTGGAAACGAAAAATATTGCCGGATTATTTTGTGCCGGACAAACTAACGGCAGCTCCGGTTATGAGGAAGCGGCGGCGCAGGGCCTGCTGGCCGGAATTAATGCCGTTCAGGCCCTTAACGGCAGGGAACCGTTGGTATTGAGCCGCTCGCAGGCTTATATCGGCGTGCTGATTGATGATCTGGTGACAAAGGGGACGGCAGAACCCTACCGGATGATGACTTCGCGAGCGGAATACCGGCTGCTGCTGCGTCAGGATAATGCCGATATCCGCCTGACAGAAATCGGCCGCTCGCTGGGGTTGGTTGATATCGCCCGTTATGAGCGCTTTGCGGCTAAACGCGACGCGGTCGCGGCGGCAACGGAGCGGCTGAAGGCCGCAGTCATTAGTCCTGCTGCGGATAATCAGGCCAGATTGTCGGCGCTCGGCACGGCAGAAATCCGCTCCGGTATCAGTTTATATGATTTGCTGCGGCGGACAGAGGTAAGTTACCGGCTGCTGGCGATGCAGTTTTCCCTGCCGCCGCTGCCGCCTGCGGTTGAGCTGCAGGTGGAAATAGCAGCCAAGTATGAAGGCTATATCAAAAAGCAAATGGAGCAGGTGGAGCGGGCGGTGCGGCTGGAAGCGAAGCGACTGGCCGATGATATCGATTACCGGGCTATTCACGGTCTCTCCAGTGAGGCGGTGCAAAAGCTTGATAAAATCCGGCCGCGGTCAATTGGTCAGGCTTCTCGGATCTCCGGCGTTTCACCGGCGGATGTTTCCATCCTGATGGTTTATCTGGAGCAGCAGCGGCGCAAGGAGATACAGCAATGAGCTTTGAGGCTATTTTTCCGGTTGTGGCGGCGGAATTCGGCATTGTCCTGAGTGAGGCCCAGCTGAGTCAGTTTACGCTTTACTACCGGCTGTTGACGGAATGGAATCAGAGAATCAATTTGACGGCGATTACCGAGCCAGAGGAAGTTGCTGTCAAGCATATGCTGGACTCCCTGTCCTGCTATGATCCGGCGCTGTTTCCGTCAGGCTGTTCTGTGGTTGATGTCGGCAGCGGCGCCGGTTTTCCCGGCGTGCCGTTAAAAATTTTGCGGCCGGATTTGTCATTAACACTGTTAGACTCGCTGCAGAAGCGGATTAATTTTTTAGAGCTTTTGGCGTGCGAACTGGATTTAGCGGATGTGACCTGTCTTCATACCCGGGCCGAGGAAGCGGGACGGCAGACTAAACTGCGGGATCGCTTTGATATTGCCACTTCGCGGGCTGTCGCCAGGTTAAATGTGCTGACCGAACTGTGTCTGCCCCTGGTAAAGCCAGGCGGCTGTTTTATTGCTCTTAAGGGGGCTCTGTATCGCGAGGAGGCTGCCGAGGCCAAAGCGGCGATCAAACTGCTGGGAGGACGTCTGCGGGAGCTGCGGCCGGTGACTCTGCCTCGTCTGCCGGATAGCCGCGGTATTGTCTATATTGAGAAGCTGCAGCCGACGCCGTCGGCCTATCCGCGGCGGCCGGGAACACCGGAGAAAAAACCGTTGCCATGATTTTCCAAAAGAAGGAAATAATCGCAGGTGTGGCGAATAGATAGTCAGCTAATTTTGTAAGGCGGTGTCATTTATGAAGAGTATCGCCAGATTACTGGGGATCGGATCTGATAAAGCCAGCCAGGAACCGACGCAGCCGGTGCTGCAGGAAGTAGCGGTTGAGGAGGAGCCGGCTGTGGCGTTGGCCGATAGCATGCCGGGGGCGGAAATTATTTACGTGCGTCAGGCGGAAGTGAGAGCAAATCCGTTTCAGCCGCGGAAAACCTTTCATGAAGAATCGCTGCAGGAACTGGCGGCTTCGATCCGTGAATTTGGCATTTTGCAGCCGTTGGTTGTACGCCGGACGGATGATGGGCTGGAACTGATTGCCGGTGAACGCCGTCTGCGCGCATCCTTGCTTGCCGGTTTGCCGCAGGTACCGGTTATTGTACGTGCTATTGCCGACAAGGAAATGGCTGAGCTGGCGATGATTGAAAATCTGCAGCGGGAAGACCTGCATTTCCTTGAGGAAGCGGAAGGATATCAACTATTGATTTCGCAATTTGGCCTGACCCAGGAGGAGATGGCCGCCCGTGTCGGCAAGAGTCAGTCGACCATTGCCAATAAATTGCGGCTTTTAAAGCTGGAGCCGGATGTAAGGCAGTCGCTGCGTGAGTTTTCCTTGACGGAGCGCCATGCCCGGGCGTTGTTGAAGCTGGAGACTGCTGAGTCGCAACGGCAAATGGTGCAGCTTGTCCGTGATAAAGAATTAAATGTCAGAGAGACGGAAGCGGCGATCGAAGAGTACCTGGAAGCTATTTCCCGGGAAAACACTCCCGCGGAGCCGCGGCGCAATGTGATTAGGCTGATTAAGGATGTACGGATTTTTATTAATACCATTTCGAATCTGGCCAATGATATGAAAAAAGCGGGTTTGCCGGTAAATGTACAGCAGGAACAAAATGATGATTATGTAATTTTGACAATGCGCATTCCCAAGAAAAAATAGGCGTGTGCGCCTGCTGTCGGAGTGACGTCGCTGACAACCTGTTTACAGCCAGGACCGCGATTTTGCTGTGCCTGCAGTACTGAACTTATTATACGCTCTTTGATCAGTGCAGTGATACAAACAGCCAGCCGGAAGAAGGAATCTCTTCCGGCTGGCTGTTTTTTGCGGTTTTATTAGCGGTATATACTGCCGGTGGCAGATAAGCACTGATTAGTATTCAAACAGCAGAAGCTGACGCCTCCAGGCAGATCTCTTTTCAGCCCGACTGGTTCTTTTAATCAGCGCTTACCTAGGCATGAGCGCGGTGTTTCTACTGGGTTAGGCCTGTTAGGGAACTAGCTTTGGTGATTTCTTTGCAGATCGCTACCGCGGCGACAGCGTCGGCAGCGTAACTGGCGCCAACACTGGAGGCATACTCCGCTGTCAGTACAGCGCCGCCGGCAATGACGGCTTTTTCGCAGCCGGCGGTGCGCAGGCTCTGGATGGTTATATCGATCTGCGGCAAGGTCGTCGTCATTAACGCGCACAAGCCGACAATATCCGCGTTGTGTTTTAAGGCTGCGTCGACAACCTTTTCGGCACTGACATCTTTACCTAAATCGATGACTTGAAAGCCGTTGTTTTCTAATAGAGCGGCAACGATATTTTTTCCCAGGTCATGAATATCGCCTTTTACTGTTGCTAGCAGGACTGTTCCACGTGAAACAGTTTGGTGAGCTGGCATAATAGCCCGAATCGCTTCAAAGGCTACTTTCATTGTCTCCGCCGATAAGAGTACCTGCGGCAGGAATACCAGCCCGGTGCCAAAGTCTTTGCCAATATCGTTCATCGCGCCGGATAAGGCAAGATCAGTAATTTCTAAAGGAGTATGCTTGGCGGCAAGGGCCTGTTCTACCAGCGGTTTAATCCGGTCCTTTTCGCCGGTAATTACGCATTGCTTGATTTCCTGAAGCAGCGGCGGCAGCTCGCCGCCTGCCAGCGCCGATGCTGCTACTGCCGGCTTGACAGCGGCTGCCGCCGCCGGAGCGGGAGTGGATTGGGCATAGGCGGCAGCATAGTATTTAGCGTGTTGATCCTTGCCCAGCAGCACCGCCGATGCGGCCAGTATATCCTGCATTAGGGGGGCGTGAGGATTAAGAATGGGGGCGTCAAGGCCGGCTGCCAGAGCCATGGCGCAAAAGGCGCCGTTCAGCAGGTCGCGGCGTGGCAGGCCAAATGAGACGTTGCTAAGACCCATAACGGCGGGAATGCCGAAATGAGTGCGATAAGCAGCCAAAGTACGCAGTGTTTCCTGGGCTGCCGTCTGGTCGGCGGCTACGGTCAAAGTGAGCGCATCCAGCAGCAGGTCATTATCCGTAAGACCGGCACTCTTGGCAGCGGCAATCAATTCGCCGGCAATGGCAACGCGTTCTGCGGCTGTGCTCGGCACTCCCGCCGGAGTCAGCGGCAGGCAGAGGACGGCGGCGCCGTATTTTTTCGCCAGTGGCAGGAAGGTTTCGATCCGTTCCGGCTCAGCGCTGACAGAATTGATCAGAGCACGGCCGGGGAAAGCACGCAGGCCCGCTTCCAGCGCCGCCGGATCTGTGGTATCAATCGCCAGCGGGACATTGGTCATAACCGCCAATTGTTCAACCGCGTATTTCATCAACGGAGTTTGGTCAATGCCGGCAACGCCCATGTTGACATCAAGCACTACGGCGCCGGCTTGGACTTGGGCTAATGCCTCGCGCTTCACCATCTGGAAATTGCCGCTTTTGAGCTCCTGGGCCATTAGTTTACGCCCGGTAGGGTTGATTCGTTCTCCGATAACGGCGGTCGGATAGTTCTTTCCTATATAAATATGACGGCTGCGGCTGGCCAGGACAACTGTTTTTTCCGGCAGCTGGCGCTGCCGCGGCTGGCTGTCAAGCTGGTCAATTACCTGACGGGCGGCCTGAATATGTGCCGGTGTAGTGCCGCAGCAGCCGCCGAGATAGGCTGCTCCGGCTTCAGCCAGCCGGGGAATCCAGGCGGCGAACTCATCCGGGCTCATGTGATAATGAGTTTGACCATTCTCAAGCTCCGGCATGCCGGCGTTGGGTTGAATAATAATTGGCTTGGCAGTAGCCGCCGTCATTGCCTTGACGACATCAAGCAGCTGCGCCGGACCCAGTGAGCAGTTGGCGCCAATAATGTCGGCGCCCAGCTTATCAAGAATGACAGCGGCTGTCGCCGGGTCAGTGCCGGTTACGGTACGACCATCCTTTTCAAAGGTAAGCTGACAAATAACAGGTTTGGCAGTAACCGCTTTTGCCGCCAGCAGCGCGGCCCGCATTTCCTGAATATCAATAATAGTTTCAATTAAGATGTAATCGGCGCCCGCCTCGTCCAGTGCCGCTATTTGTTCGGCAAAAGCCTGGTAGGCGTCTTCAAATGAAAGTTCTCCCAAGGGCTGCAGCAGCTGGCCGCTGGGACCGACAGAGCCGGCTATTTTTGTCGAAGGCAGGCAGGCTTCACGGGCTGCCCGGACAGCGGCAAAGCAAATCGGTTTTACGGAATCGGCCAGACCGTAATGCGCCAGCTTGACACGGCTGGCGCCGAAGGTATTGGTTTCAATAATTTCGGCGCCGCTGTCAACGTATTGTTTATGTATGGCTGTAATCAATTCCGGTCTTAGCAGGCACCAGGCCTCGGGGCAGGCGCCTGCAGGCAGTCCGGCCTGCTGCAGCATTGTTCCCATTGCGCCGTCGAATAGTATCATTTCAGGACTCCTTCCATAGCCGAGGATAAGGGTTTTCTACAAAACTACCATAGCCGGGTATGACTGTCAAGCGGGGAACTGTTTTGGCTGGAGAAAAGTATTTTGCGGCATTTTTCATAGCCGCAATTAACTGCAGAACGCTTTGGATACTGGTGTCCGCATGGCATAAAGTAAAAAATAGCTGGGTAGACTTCCTAGCTTTCGGCGCTGCCGGCAGTGGAGGCCTTTTTAGTGTTTGGGCCCTTTGGTGCAAACAGTGGCTGTTCGTCCCTTTGCGGGAGCCGGCGGCGCGGCGCCGGTTTTTGTCTGTGCCTGCTGCTGATAACCCGCCGAATCCGGCCCAGTTGCTTACAACAGATTGACGATATCAATAAATCTGCAGGAATCTCTATTTACGGTGTGGAATCTAAACAGAATGCAATAAGAGGAACAGAAAGGTGAGGCATGTGGTAAAAGTAATCGCTATCGCCAACCAGAAGGGCGGCGTAGGCAAAACAACCACCGCAGTAAATTTATCGGCTTGTTTGGCTGATTTAGACAAAAAGGTGTTATTAATTGATTCTGATCCGCAGGGAAATGCGACCAGTGGCCTTGGAATCCGGAAAAACGCGATTAAACGTTCGATTTATGACGCGTTAGTTAATGATGTATCGATTGATTCCATGCTGCTGGATACGCAAATTCCCACGTTGAAAATTTTGCCGGCAACGATTCAGCTGGCGGGGGCGGAGATCGAACTGGTGCCGGTTATGTCGCGGGAAAGCCGTTTGAAACGGATGCTCGACAGAGTTAAGCACCAGTTTGATTATGTGCTGATCGACTGTCCGCCTTCGCTGGGACTGCTGACAATTAATGCTCTGACCGCGGCTAATTCAGTGCTGGTGCCGATTCAGTGCGAGTTTTATGCACTGGAGGGCTTGACCCAGTTGATGAATACGGTATCCCTGGTGCAGAAAAATCTTAATCCGGCGTTGGCGCTGGAAGGCGTGGTTTTGACCATGTTTGACGGCCGGACAAATTTGTCAATTCAGGTGGTCGATGAAGTTAAGCGCCATTTCCGGCATAAGGTCTATCAAACGATCATTCCGCGTAATGTTCGTTTAAGTGAAGCACCGAGTCATGGCAAGCCAATTGCCCGCTATGACCCCAAATCGCGCGGCGCTGAGGTTTATTATGAATTAGCCAAGGAGGTAGTTGGCGATGACTGTTAAGCGGGGATTAGGAAAAGGCTTGGGAGCATTTTTTCCAACAGCGGATAATACCAGCGAGCGGGAAGAAAAAATGGAAATCTTGATTAAGCTGATTACGCCTAATCCTTTTCAGCCGCGGCGCTTGTTTGATCAGGAAGCGCTGGATGAGCTGGCGCGTTCTATTCGTCAGTACGGTGTGGTACAGCCGATCATTGTTCGCCGCAGCCCGGATGGCTATGATTTGGTAGCCGGTGAGCGGCGCTGGCGAGCGTCTCAGTTAGCCGGTCTGACTGTGATACCGGCTGTGGTGCGTGATTATACCGATAGTGAGATGACCGAGATTGCCCTGATCGAAAATCTGCAGCGAAAAGACTTAAATGCAATGGAAGAAGCGGCGGCATTCCAACAATTGATGACTGAATTTGGCCTGACCCAGGAAGAAGTTGCCCGTAAAATTGGCCGCAGCCGTTCAATGGTGGCGAATATGGTCCGGTTATTGAATTTGCAGCCGGAAGTACAGGAATATGTTTCACGTGGAACATTGTCGATGGGGCAGGCGCGACCTTTGCTCGCGGTTGAGGATGCGGCAGTCCAGTGTGAGGCGGCCCGGCTAATTATTGAGGAGGATCTCAACGCCCGCGACGCGGAAGAGCTGGTAAAACGGCTGCTGAATAAGAAGGAGAAAAAGCCTAAAATGCCGCCGCCTGAACAGCAGGAGTTTTTTGTCACAGAAATGGAAGATAAGTTCAAACTGGCATTAGGGACGCAGGTGCGGATTAAACCGGGGAAGATGAAGAGTAAGCTGGAAATTGAATTTTATAGTCCGGAAGATTTGGAGCGGATTTTAGAGTGCATGTCTGCCCGGCAGCAAGCAGCAGCCGCAAAACGGAGCGGCGCGATCATAGTTTAATGTTTCACGTGAAACAGAAAGCAAGGCGATATGATGCGGCGAGAGCATGATGCGTTAGGGGAAAGGGAATTGCCGGCGGCTGCGTATTATGGTATTCACAGTTTACGGGCCCGTGAAAACTTTGCGATCAGCGGACTGCCGTGTCATTATGGTCTAATAAAGGCCATAGCGATGGTGAAGAAAGCGGCGGCGCAAGCTAACGCGGAACTGGGACTGCTGGACAAAGCGGTTGGCGAGGCGATTGCAGCTGCGGCTGACGAGGTTATTGCCGGCCGCTACCGCGACCAGTTTGTTGTTGATGCGCTGCAGGGCGGTGCCGGCACTTCCCTGCATATGAATGTCAATGAGGTTCTCGCCAATCGCGCTTGCGAACGGTTGGGAGCAGCCAAAGGCGATTATTGGCGGGTACATCCGCTGGAGCAGGTCAATCTGGGGCAATCAACCAATGACGTTTATCCTACGGCGCTGCGCATGGCTGCCATCTGGCAGCTGCGCAATCTCTGCGACGGCTGCGCCGGCTTGCAGGAGCAGCTGCAGGCCAAGGAACAGGAGTTTGCGGCGATCATTAAAGTTGGCCGCACGCAACTGCAGGATGCGGTGCCGATTATGCTGGGACAGGAATTTGGCGCTTACGCTCAGGCGGTGGCGCGTGACCGCTGGCGGCTGTATAAGGCGGAAGAGCGGCTGCGACAGGTGAATCTGGGCGGCACTGCCGTTGGCACCGGCCTCAACGCCGATATCCGTTATACGCATCTTGTGAACGAGAAACTCCGCCAGCTGGCTGGGATTGGACTGGCGCGTGCCGAGGATCTGATTGACGCAACTCAAAATGTCGATGTTTTTGTCGAGGTATCAGGCTTATTGAAGGCGTTGGCGGTTAATCTGACTAAAATCTGCAATGATTTGCGCCTGCTGTCGTCCGGACCCCGCGCCGGGCTGGGGGAGATTAGGCTGCCTGCAAAACAGGCGGGATCATCTATTATGCCGGGGAAAGTCAATCCGGTAATTGCCGAGGCTGTTAATCAGGCGGCATTTCATGTGATGGCGTCTGATTTGGCGGTTACGCTGGCGGCGCAGGCGGGACAGCTTGAGTTAAACGCTTTCCTGCCGCTGCTGGCGCATCACTTGCTTGGCAGTATTGATATCTTAACCAATGCGGTTGGGATACTGGCCGATTCTTGTGTGCGCGATATCACTGCCAGGCCGGAGCGCTGCCAGGCGCTGCTGCAGAGCAGCGGCCTGGCAGTGACGGCGCTGACGCCGTATATCGGTTATGAACGAGCCGGAGAGTTGGCCAGACTGGCTGATGAAAGCGGGGAGTCGATTGCGGCGCTTGTTAGCGCCAAAGGCTGGCTGAGCGCCGAAGCGGCGGCGGCAATTCTACAGCCGCAGGCAATGACCCGGCCGGGACGGGTTATATCACGAACAGGCGGTGAGGCAGAGTGCAGGAGACTGTAAAAGGGGACCGGCTGCATATTGCGTTGTTTGGCCGCCGCAACGCCGGCAAGTCCAGCCTGATCAACGCGCTGACTGGCCAGGAGATCGCGTTGGTTTCCGATATTGCCGGTACAACGACAGATCCGGTTTATAAGGCAATGGAACTGTTGCCGGTGGGACCGGTCATGTTTATTGACACGGCCGGCATTGATGATGAGGGCGAGCTGGGAGCGCTGCGCGTGGAACGGACTTTGCAGGTGCTCAACAAAACGGATTTGGCTTTACTGGTGATTGATCCCGCAATCGGTGCCGGCAATGAGGAACGGCGGCTGGCAGAAGCGGTTCGTCACCGCAAGATCCCCCTGTTGGCGGTTGTCAATAAAGCCGACCGCTATCGGGTAGAGCCGGAGAAATTGGACGCATGGACAGCCTGGCTGGGATCGGTCACTGTGGTTAGCGCCGCCAGCGGTGCCGGCATAGAGAAGTTAAAGCAGGCAATTATTCAGGCTGCGCCTGACGACTGGGAGGGACAGCCCCTGATCGGTGATTTGCTGCGGCCGGGCGACACTGTCGTTATGGTGGTGCCGATCGATTTGGCGGCTCCTAAGGGAAGGTTGATTTTGCCGCAGGTACAGGCCATTCGCGATGCGCTTGACCATGACAGTATCTGCGTTGTGACTAAGGAACAGGAGCTGCGCCGGGCGCTGGACAACCTCAAACAGCCGCCGCGACTGGTCGTTACTGATTCGCAGGCGTTTGCAAAGGTTGCTGGCGATACGCCACCAGACGTATGGCTGACATCGTTTTCGATTTTGATGGCTCGCCATAAAGGTGATCTGGCTACGCTTGCCGCCGGCGCCAAGGCAATTGACAGTTTGCTGCCGGGGGATGCGGTGCTGGTAGCCGAAGGCTGCAGCCACCATCGCCAGGCAGACGATATCGGGCGGGTAAAGATTCCCCGCTGGCTGCGGCAACGGGTAGGAGGAGAACTCCGGTTTCAGTGGGTATCGGGAGGCGACTTCCCGTCAGATCTTTCATCCTACCGCTTGATCGTACACTGCGGTTCCTGTATGCTCAACCGGCGGCAGATGCTGTATCGGTTGTCACTGGCGAGGGAACAGCAGGTGCCAATCGTAAATTACGGCGTACTGATCGCCTGGCTGCAGGGGATACTGCCAAGGGCGCTGCTGCCCTTTCCGCTGGCGGCGAGTCTGTTTGCCAAGAGCTGAACGATGAATAAAGCGGCTGAATGGGACGCGTTGACAACTGGCTTGATTTGCTCCCTGCCTGGCGTGGAATCCTGCGGGTTCGAAGTGCGCCGGGCTTTTTCAGCCCAATAGAAAAGAGATGACATGATGAAGGGAACACTGGTCAATTCTGCTGCCGTACTCGTGGGAGCGGGAGCGGGACTGCTGCTGCGGCGCGGTTTTGCCGAACGCTATCAAAAAACGGTTATGCAGGGACTGGGGCTGGCTGTAGGGTTAGTTGGCCTGGAAATGGCCCTGAAAACGGAAAACATGCTGATCGTTATTCTTAGCCTGGCTACTGGCGGCCTGCTGGGAGAGTGGGTTGATATTGACAGGCGTCTGAACAGCTTTGGCGGCTGGTTATCGGAAAAAAGCAAAGGCGGTTATGGCGATCTGGGACAAGGGTTTGTGGCCGCGACACTTATTTTTTGTGTTGGCGCGATGGCAGTAGTTGGTTCGATTCAAGACGGCTTAACCGGCGATGCCGCCACTCTGTACGCCAAAGCCATGCTGGACGGGATTTCTTCTGTCATTCTTGCCTCGGCGATGGGCGCGGGCGTAGCCTTATCCAGTGTCTCGATTCTGCTGTACCAGGGAACGATAACGCTGTTGGCAGGTCAGATTTCAAGCCTGCTGGGGCCGGCGGTAATCCGTGAGATGACGGCGGTGGGCGGCATTCTGATTATCGGTATCTCACTGCTGATGCTGGAAATAAAAACGATCAAGGTAGCGAATTTGCTGCCTGCTATTCTGGCGGCCGCTATTCTGGCTACCTTTTGGCATTGAGCTCAGGCGGCTGCAGCCTGACTAATCCGGAACGAGAGGCAGGGGCTCTTGCCTCCGCGGCGTATAATTTTGGAGAAAGGTGTGAAACTATGGAATATATCAATAGTATTTTGCAAAATCAACAAACGGGTTCCTGGCTGTTAGCCGCGTCAGCGCTGCTGGCTCTGCTGCTGCTGACGGTAGTCGTCAGGCTCAGCCTGAAGCTGAACCGGCTGGAGCGGCTGTATCGGCAGATGATGGAAGGCACAACGGGGACAAGCCTGGAAACGATGCTGTTGACACATAATCATGATGTCAGCGCCGCGCTTGCTGCGGTTGACCGTTTACAGGGAGAGACGCAGCGGCTGGGACAGGTTTTGCAATCATGCATTCAAAAGGTTGGTTTGGTTCGTTATAATGCCTTTGAGGACACCGGCAGCGATCTGAGCTTTTCCTTGGCGGTGCTGGACGGCAATGATAACGGCATTGTTCTTTCCAGTCTGTACGGGCGCAGTGAATCGCGTATTTATGCCAAGCCGGTGACGCAGCTGCAATCCCGCTACCCTTTGTCGACAGAGGAACAGCAGGCAATTAAGCGGGCCAAAAGCGCTGAACCGCTCTGATTGGCGGACTATCCGCAATTTAAGCTAAATTTGTAGAAAATATTGTTATTAAACAGGCAGGATTTTTCAGTTTTTTCTTGAATAGGTATAAGGTCAGTTTAAAGTAACGGATATACGGCTGCCGTTGGCGGCTTTGGACGTGGAATAGCGGTTTCTTTTTAGCGGCTTTGCACTTTTATGTTTTTTCTAAAAGTGGACAAACAGATATCAGGTGGTGAGTCAATGGCAATACTGCGCCCCGGGCTCGGCTGTTTACGGCAGCTTTGGGATAGGGCGGCGTTCTGGCGCCGTAAAGAGCCAAAGAATCCGAAGGGTCCGGATAAGAGGGAATATACGCTGATGATCGTTCCACATCAGGGCGAGTCAGTGATACGAGTCCGAATTCCGATTTTAGCAGTAAAAGCTTCTCTGGTAGGAATGTGCGTTCTGGCAGTAGCCGGCGCCGGCTTTGCCGTTACCTACCGCAACACGCTGAATGTGGCCAGTGCGGAAAAAACCGAGCTGGTTCGACTGCGCCAGGAGACAGGCCATCAGTCTGATCAGCTTGAGCAGCTGGCTCAGAAAACGGCTGCTCTGCAAAATGACGTCAGTCGTCTGAATGTGCTGGATGCGGAGATCCGGCGTCTGGTTGACGGCGGCGATAGCGAACCGGTCTCCCGGTCGGGCGCCAGCCGGGCCCGCTATGGCGGCCAGGGCGGCGAAATAGTGAATCCAAACGCCGAGCAGCTCAATACGCTGGTTGAGGAGCTGCAGGCAGTGGTCAAAGTCAGGGAGCGGAGCCTGGCTGAGTTAAAGGAGAAGGTGGCCGACCGCAATGCTCGATTGGCGGTGACGCCATCGATCTGGCCGGCAAATGGTGACGTAACCTCCCGGTTTGGCTGGCGAAGTTCCCCGTTTGGCTGGGGCAGCGACTGGCATCCCGGCATTGATATTGCTAACAGCCCCGGTACGCCGATTGCCGCTACCGCAGACGGGCAGGTTGTCATGAGCGGCTGGTACGGCGGTTACGGCAAATGTGTGCAGATTGATCACGGCAACGGAATTATTTCCCTTTACGGGCATAATTCGGAACTGTTGGTCAGTGTGGGACAAACAATAAAGAAAGGCGATTTAATCGCCTATATGGGCAGCACCGGGGCCAGTACCGGCTCGCATGTGCATTACGAGATACGGGTAAATGGCACTGCTGTCAATCCGGCTAACTTTTTATAGGTAATGAGGGGGAGAGGCGACAATGTTTGGCGGCAAAAGGGACAAGCCGGCCGTAGGAGCCGGCGCGCCCAATAGTCAGGTTGAAACCGTCATCGGCAAGGATACGGTATTTAAAGGGGTTATTTCCTCCAATAGCGGCGTCCGCATTGACGGTAAACTAGAGGGCGAAATTATGACCGCCAGCGATGTCATTATTGGCTCCAGCGGCGTAGCGGAAGCGCAGATTAATGCCCGCAACGCTATCGTCGCCGGCCGTATTGTCGGCAACGTCACGATCACGGAAAAGCTGGAGCTATCCTCCACAGCTGTGGTGCTGGGAGATTTAAAGGTTGGGATTCTTTCCGTCGGCGAAGGCGCAGTCTATAAAGGCGCCTGCGAAATGCGCCAGGAGGCGGAACCGGCGGCAGCGAAAAAAAATAACAAGCAGGCATAACAAAACGGCCTTCGCAGATACTACAACTGCGGAGGCCGTTTTTTGCTTTCGTTAACGGTATCAGCCGCCGCGCAATCGCTTGGACGGAGGTGTACCGACATGCGTAAAGTTTTGGTAGAAGCAGGTTTGGATCAGCTGAAGCAGCGACTGACAGAACGCGGCTATGAGGTTGTCGACATGGAAAGCGGCTATGCGCCCGTGGAAGCGGTCATTTATGTCGGTGAAGTCGCCAGCGGTGGCAGCAGCCGGCACGGACCGGAGGGAACACGGCTGGTCAATGCCGGCGGCTTAGATCCGGAGGCCGTCATCGACCGTCTGGACAGCCTGTAGGCTTGACAAGGCGGGAGGATGAAGACCATAGGCAAGGCCGGAGGCGATCGTTTCCGCCATTTTCATTACCAACTGCAGGCGGGTGCTTTGCAGGACCAAGTGCTCCATAAAGCCGCCGACGTTGACGATGCCGGTCACATAGACATCGCCGACCGGCGGCAATTCCTTTTTAACAGCGGCACCGGGTTTTAAGGCACCTTTGCCGATTGTTACGCAGCCAACGCTGTCAAGACGGCCAAGACAGGCATCGACGGCGATCAAAAATGGATTTTCAAACTGACGCTGCAGGCGCTTGAGCGTATCTTCCAGATTGGTTGCATGCACCGGTTCATCCAGTGTGCCGTAGACATAAGGGTAGCGATGCAGTGATTGCAGCTTGCTGCCGGTCAGCGGTCCCAGCGCGTCGCCGGTTGAGCGGTCGGAGCCAATGCAAACAATCACCAGTTCCCGGCCGGACGGCTGCAATTCTCGCAATAGCTGACGCATACCGGAAGCAAGCTCCAGCATACTGTCGGGGCTTTGAATGGGATAGCGGCGTTCTTTAGCTGCAGTTGATGCGGAGTGAAAAAGAGGTATCATGCCTGTCTCCAGTTTTCAAATTTATTCTAGTATATGTCGTTGGCGGAATTTCTATACATTTGCCGGCCCGCCCCCGGAAAACAGCATTTGTGTATACAGCAAAACATTGCAGTACAATGGGTTCCTATACAGACTGCCATAATTGGCCGGCTGCCTAAAAACGCCGGCCAAACTGTATATACAGCAATAGCTAAATGATACAGTCTGTGAATATTTATTCATTGACTGTATTGTTTTTTTAATAATAAAATCAGCAGTGATTTGCGGCAAATAATGAATAAAAGCAGGAATATACGTGTGCATTTTGTGTACAAATACACAGTGGAATCAAGTCCATTTTTCAGAAAAAACAATTATTTAATATTCATATTGACAGTATAACAATTCGTTACTATAATAGGCGTGTAACATAATAGTATTTCCGGTATAGACAGAAGTATGAAATATTTAGGAGCGTGCCTAGGGTTCCGCGCAATTGCGGTCTGGACCGAGCGGCACGGGTGCAGTGCTGCACTACACCGTGGGGATAAAAGACCCTGGCGGAAGGTCCTGGAGGATTTCCAGCACCGTTCGCCAGGGCCTTTTGATCAAACCGAAAGTGCGAACGCTTTTTATTGATAAGGGCGTGGATGCTTTCGCCTTCCCCTGTCGGGGACTTGGCGCAGGCCAGGTCTTTTCTTATCCCCAGGAGGGCGTTTGGCAATTAGCGAGCAGGGCGGCGCTTAGCCGAAGGATGCAAACAAGAACGTAAAAACCGCAGCCCTCAGCGGTCGCGTTGGCGTATTCTTCGAATGGTGTCGCCTCCACTCGGTAAGTATTTTACTAAAGGCGGGATGTTCAATGTGCAGAATTGGCGCAATCAAATCAAAAAATCCCCTTCATCCTTCTCAGGCGCTGCATTTGATGCTGCCGCAGCAGGAAGGGCACGACAATTCCGGATTTGCGATGGTGATGCAGGACCTTGACGGAGAATTTGCCGGGTTTAAGGATAAGCCGTTGTTATCGCTGGCCTGCAAGCAGGACGGTATTAAACTGGTTCAGGATTATATGGATGCCAATAATTTTATTGCCGTCAAAGAGTATATTCCAAAACCAAACCGCATTGCCGGCCTTGATATTCAGGCGCTGCCTTATTATGTATTCCGGGCCTACGAATATCCCGAGTACTATCGCAACCGTTCGCAGCAGGAGAAGGAGGAGCTGCTGGTTGATACGCGGCTTGCGCTGCGACGGCTGCTGGAAGAGGCCGATTTGGGCTACGTTTTTTCGTTTTGGCCGGATGTACTGACATTAAAGGAAATCGGCGATCCGGCGGATATCGCGACCTACTTCCGGCTTTGGGAGGATAACGGCGACCTGATGGCCCGCAATATTGTGGTGCAATGCCGGCAGAATACCAATTATGAAATTGTCCGCTACGCCGCTCATCCGTTTTTTCTGCAGGGGTATACCTTGTGCGCCAATGGTGAGAACACCTTTTATACCAAAAACAAGGAGTATCAGAAGTCGCTTTACCGCGGCTACATCGGCTTTGAATCCGATTCACAGAATTTCTTATATACTCTGCACTATGTCCACCGCCAATTGCATTGGCCGCTGGTTTATTATAAACATGTGATTACGCCGCTGCCGTTCGAAGAAATTGAGTGCCGCCCCGACCGGCAGGTGCTGGCGGCCATCCGCCAGTCTCTGGGGCATCTGGAGATCAATGGACCGAATACGATTATTGCGATGCTGCCTGATGGCAGCATGATGACCTGCTGCGATTCCAAAAAGCTGCGGCCGGTGGTGGTTGGCGGTGATGGCGACACCATCGCCATATCCTCCGAGGTATGCGGACTGCAGGCAATTTTGCCGCAGCGGGATCCGCAAACAGATATATACCCGAATGAGCGTGAAATCGTGCTGATTAAGCCCGACCTGGAGGTAGAGCGATGGAAACAGTGAAGACGCAGGATATCTCGGTCAATGATTTGCCCTGGAAAATCAAATGGTCGCCGGAACGCTGTACAATGTGCGGCAGCTGCGTTGCAGCCTGTACGTTCCAGGCGATCGAGCCGGTCATCGAACGCCGCGCCGTCACAGTGTCTGCCGCCGCGATTCCTGAACCCAGCCGCCGCCAGCTGGCGGCACCGGCGATTAAGCAAAAATGCTCACTTGCCAACATCTGTGTCGGCTGCGGCATGTGCGAGAAGGTTTGTCCGAATCAGGCAATTTATCCGGTGCGCAACGAGGATTCGCGTCTGAATCTGCTGGCCCGCTCCGGCGGTTCACCGCTTAAGCGCGGCGGCCGCGCCAACCTGGGCGCTTCCGAGCGCGTGCTTGACAAGATCGTTATCGGCCGCATTTCACAAATGACGGATCCGGCGCTTGATTCCGAGCGGCATACGTTCGACCTGCAGGCCCCGTTCGGACGGGTTCTGGCGCCTGGGGAGCTGCCGTTCTCGCTAAATGGCGGCGCATTGGAGTTAAGCGGTAAAATGCCGCCTGTCAACTGGATTTATCCGGTTATTTTCAGTGACATGTCTATTGGTGCGCTGTCGACGCGCGCCTGGGAAGCGGTTGCTCTCGCCACTGCCTATTTAAATGAAAAGCATCATATGCCGGTACGGATGTCTTCGGGTGAGGGCGGTATGCCGGTAAAGCTGCTGACCTCTGACTATCTTAAGTATGCAATTATCCAAATTGCCTCCGGCCATTTCGGCTGGAACCGGATTATTAAAGCAATGCCGTTAATGAAGACAGAGCCGGGCGGTATCCTGATTAAAATCGGCCAGGGCGCCAAACCGGGTGACGGCGGCCTGCTGCCGGCCGCAAAGGTTGCTGAGCATGTACAGGCGATCCGGGGAGTGCCGAAAGCGGATCTGATGTCGCCGCCCAATCATCAGGGGCTGTATTCGATTGAGGAATCGGTACAGAAGATGCACATGTCCCTGAACGCGGCGTTTAAGTTCCGGGTACCGGTTGCGATTAAATGCGCGGCTTCGGCGACTTCCGTATCGGTATACAATAACCTGCTGCGCGATCCTTATTATATTTGCGGCGGATTCTTTCTGGATGGAATCCAGGGGGGGACCGGTGCCGCTAATGAGGTATCGCTCGATCATACCGGCCATCCGGTCATCTCCAAGCTGCGTGAATGCTATCAGGCTGCGGTTAAGCAGGGGCGCCAGGGGCAGATTCCGCTGTGGGCCGGCGGCGGCGTTGCTCTCACCGGCAATGCGGCTGCCGACGTTTTCAAGATGATTTGTCTGGGCGCAAACGGTGTTTTCCTTGGCAAACTGCTGATTCAGCTGCTGGGCTGTGTCGGCAATGAACGGGGACGCTGCAACGCCTGCAATACCGGCCGCTGCCCTACCGGCATCTGTACCCAGGACCCGCGGCTGGTCAAACGGCTTGATATCGACAAAGGCGCCCAGAACATTGTTGATTATATGCTGGCCTTTGACAGTGAACTGCGTAAGCTGATGGCACCGGTCGGTAACAGCTCGCTGCCGGTAGGGCGCTCGGACGCTTTAGTGACGACCGATAAGGCTGTAGCCGAAAAATTGGCTATTCAGTATGCGTGCTAGGGGGAAAATATATGTTTAGCATTCGGGCGACAGAAGGCAATAGGCGAATGTCCACCCAGGAACTGCTGGAGGCGGTTAACGCCGCGCTGGCAGCGGGTGAGACCGATTTTTTCATTGAAGCTTCCGGGCAGCATGATATCGGCGGGCCGCTGTGGCATCCCGAAGGCAGGGAGCTGACATTTCGTGTTGTCAATCCCGGCCAGCGGGTTGGATCGATGTGCCTGCCGGGAACAAAAATCATTGTCGAGGGGCCGGCTTCGGCTGATGTCGGCTGGTTGAACGCCGGCGGCACGATTGTCGTCAAAGGCGATGGCGGCGACACAACGGCGCATTGCGCCGCTTCGGGGCGGATTTATATTGGCGGCAGGGCGGGAACACGGTCCGGATCGCTGATGAAGCACGATCCGCTGGATACGCCGCCCGAGTTTTGGGTATTGAAGAATTGCGGCAGCTTTTCCTTTGAGTTTATGTCCGGTGGTGTTGGTGTTATTTGCGGCTATGATTGCGGCGAAGAATCGGTGCTGGGAGACCGCTCCTGCGTCGGCATGGTCGGCGGCATCCTCTATGTGCGGGGAAAAACTGCCGGAATCTCGCAAAAGGATGTTAAAATGCAGCCACTGGCGGCAGCTGATATTGCCTACCTTGAAGCAGGCATGGCCGAATTTCTGGCGCAGATTGACCGGCCGGAACTGGCTGCCGAACTGAGCGACTGGACCCAGTGGCGGAAAATTATTGCCCTTAGTTATGATGAACGACCGAAAAAGGCCAACACAGACATCGGCGGCTTTCGCGCCTCGCAGTGGGTAGAAGGCGGCATTTTCGGCGATGTCTGCTCCGACGACTACCAGGTAGTGGGGTTAGTGGCAACCGGCCTGTACCGGCAGCGGGTGCCGGTATGGGAGAACCGGCGTTACAGCGCCCCCTGCGAGGCAAACTGTCCGGCTTCAGTGCCGACGCAGACACGGTTTAATCTGCTGCGGGAGGGCCGGATCGGCGAAGCCTATAAATTAGTGCTGAATTATACGCCGTTTCCGGGCTCGGTATGCGGTTCCGTCTGTCCCAATCCCTGCATGGACGAATGCAGCCGCCGCAGCCTTGACTTGTCGGCGCAGATCGGCCGGCTTGGGTTGTACTCAAGCGACGTTGCCCCGGAGCTGCCGCAAACTGTAACCGGACGCAGCGTGGCGGTGATTGGCGGCGGCGCTGCCGGCCTGACTGCCGCCTGGCAGCTGGCCCGTATGGGACATCAGGTGACTGTCTATGAACAAGACCGGCGCATGGGCGGTAAAATGGAGCAGGTTATTCCCCGCAGCCGGCTGCTGCCGGAAATTCTGGCGCGGGAATTGGCGCGAATCGAGGCGGTGGGGGTCAAATTCCGTACCGGCGTACGGGTTGACCGGCAGTTGTTTGCCGCCTTGCGCGAGGCAAACGACGCGGTTGTGGTCGCCAGCGGCGCTCACGTTGCGCGGGTTTTCCCCTGGCCGGGCAGTGAACGTCTGGTTAAAGGAATCGAGTTCTTAAAAGCGGTCAACCTTGGTGAACAGCCCGCTGTCGGTAAACGGGTCGTTGTCATTGGCTGCGGCAATTCAGGAATGGACGCAGCGGTGGGCGCTTATCAAATGGGGGCGGAACAGGTAACCTGTATCGATGTGCAAAAACCGGCCGCGTTCGCTAAAGAAATTGAACATGTCGAAGCACTTGGCGGCGTGCTGGTCTGGCCGGTAATGACCAAGGAGATTACCGAGCAGGGGCTGGTCGCTGCTGATGGCCGGCTTTATCCGGCCGATACCGTGATTATTACCGTTGGCGAGACCCCCGACCTGAGCTTTTTACCACCGGAAATCCCGTTAGTGCGGGGCTGTCTGCAGCCTGCAGGCGATTACGGGATTGCCCCCGGTGTATTTACCGCCGGCGACACAATTCGTCCCGGACGACTGGTTGATGCCATCGGCGCCGCCAGTCAGGCGGCTGCTGCGATCAATGCCTGGCTGACCAACAGCGAATATGAACCGCGGCAAAAAACGGTTGTCCCGCAGGAGCGGCTGCACACAGCTTATTTTGCCAAGTACGGTGCGGCTGAAGTTCCGGCTGCTGTTGAGGACTACCGGCGCTGCATTAGCTGCGGCACTTGCCGTGACTGCCACATGTGCGAGAAATCCTGCCCCGAGAAAGCGATCAGCCGGACAGAGGCCGACGGCTCTTTCCTCTATGGTTCCGATGCCAGCCGCTGCATTGGCTGCGGCATTTGTGCCGGTGTCTGCCCCTGCGGCATCTGGACAATGAACGCCAATGCCGAACCAGTCGCTATGTACCGGACAATTGTTAATGGCTAAGGGCAGTTTCAAGTTGTAAAAGTAATGAAAAAGCGGCTGGAGGGACGGGGTGAACACTGTTGCCGCCAGCCGTTTTCCGCAGGCTGGCCGCAGGATTTGCGCGGTAAAACAACAGGGACTCATGTCTCTTTATGAGAGACACAAAAGATGTATATGTGTCATTGTCTATTGACACATATACATGCCGCATTTATAATAATCACATTAGGGCACATAATTTATAGCAAGCGGACGAAGCTGTCTGCAGATATCGTATGCGAGGGACTGGCGCCAACTACCTGCATCTGGCATCAGTCCCTTTCCTATGCAGCAGCGGGATCGCACGGCGCTACGCCTGAAACTGACTGCTGTTGACCGGCGATTTTCGCAATTACGGGATGGATTCAGCTATATGCCTCGGCCAGCGACCGGAGTTTTCGAAAATTGGCTTGTCAGTATTTGCAAAATCAAGCTTGGCGCAGTACCGGAAAAATTAAGAAATGAGGAGGGGAGCGCGTGGAACTAAATTTACTGCTACAGCAAATCGGGCAGCAGCTGATCAACGGTCTATCCCTTGGCAGTATTTATGCGCTCATCGCACTGGGCTACACCATGGTATACGGCATTATCAGGCTGATTAACTTTGCCCATGGCGACATTTACATGCTGGGCGCCTATTTTGCCTATTTTGCAACAACCGTATTAAAATTATCGTTTTTGCCGGCGCTGCTGCTGGCCATGGCCGGTGCGGCCCTGGTCGGCGTGCTGATTGAAAGAGCCGCTTACCGGCCGCTGCGCAACGCGCCGAAAATTGCGGTGCTGATTACCGCCATCGGCGTTTCGCTGCTGCTGGAATACGGCGGCATGCTGCTGGTAACACCGCAGCCGCGTACGTTTCCGGCTCTGTTTGAAACGATGACGTTTAAATTTGGCGGCATTGTTGTTAACAGCCAGCAGGTGGTCATCCTGGTGGTATCGCTGCTGTTAATGGTTGTATTGACCTACGTTGTTCATCATACCAAAATCGGCAAGGCAATGCGGGCGGTGTCCTACGATACCGATGCGGCGCGGCTGATGGGCATCAACGTAGACCGCGTTATATCATTTACGTTCGCTATCGGTTCCGGACTGGCGGCTGCCGCAGGCGTTCTGGTCGGCGTTTATTACAATTCGATTGATCCGCTGATGGGGGTTATGCCGGGGCTGAAAGCGTTTGTCGCGGCGGTTCTGGGCGGGATTGGCCTGATTCCCGGCGCTATGGCCGGCGGTGTTATCCTGGGGGTTATCGAGGCTCTGGTATCGGGCTTTTTCTCCTCGACCTTCCGCGATGCGGCGGCGTTTGGCATCCTCATTATCATTTTGCTGTTCAAGCCTTCCGGCCTGATGGGCAAAAATGTGCGCGAGAAAGTGTAGGTGACGGCGATGAATGCATCAAGAAAGAAAGACCTATACATTCTGGGCGCGAGCCTGATTGTGTACGCTGTGGTTCAGACCCTGATCGAAATCGAATTCATTGGCGCGTTCTGGCTGCTTAACGTCGTTTTAATCTGCATCAATATTATTTTGTCCAGCAGCTTGAACCTGATCAACGGTTTTACCGGTCAGTTCTCCATCGGTCATGCCGGCTTTATGGCCGTCGGCGCGTATTTGTCGGCAGTGCTTAGCGTAAAGCTGCAGGCGCCGTTCATTGTCTCGATTCTGGCGGGCGCATTTGGCGCAGGGCTGCTCGGGTTTTTGATCGGGTTGCCGACCTTGCGGCTTCGCGGCGACTATCTGGCGATCGCCACCCTGGGGCTGGGAGAGATCATTCGCATCACGATCCTGAATATTTCCTATATCGGCGGCGCTTCCGGCTTTATGGGAATTCCCCGCAATACGACCTTTACCTGGGCATTTTTCGCTATGCTGTTAACCCTGTTTTTCATTAAGAATTTTATTAATTCCAGTCATGGCCGCGCTTGTATCTCCGTGCGCGAGAACGAGATTGCCGCCGAGGCGATGGGTGTCGACACCACCAGGTACAAGGTGCTGGCGTTCACGATCGGCGCGGCGTTTGCCGGTGTTGCCGGCTCGTTGTTTTCCCACTACTTCTACATTGCCCATCCGGCTTCGTTCACCTTTATGCGATCCTTTGATATTTTAACCATGGTTGTTCTCGGCGGCTTAGGCAGCATGAGCGGGGCGATAACCGGGGCGATTCTGCTGACCTTTATTTCGGCGGCTTTGGCCAGCTACCCGGAATGGCGGATGGTTATTTATTCGCTGACGCTGATTGTCCTGATGCTGTATCGCCCGCAGGGCCTGTTCGGCAATAAGGAGATCAGCCTGAAACTGTTTAGCCGGCTGATAGGAGGTGGCAAGCGTGAGTCTGCTTAAAACCGATAAGCTTTCGAGGGTGTTCGGTGGTCTGCGCGCTGTTTCCAACTTTACAATTGATATAAAGCGGGGCGAGCTGGTGGGCTTGATCGGCCCCAACGGCGCCGGCAAAACCACTACCTTCAATCTGTTAACCGGGGTTTATGAGCCGTCAGAGGGTACAATTGAGTTTGACGGCAAGAGCATTGCCGGCCTGAAGCCTTATCAGATCACTCAGCGCGGCATTGCCAGAACCTTTCAGAATATCCGGCTGTTTGCGGATTTATCTGTACTTGATAACGTTAAGATCGCCTATCATTTTCACGTTAAATACGGCTTGCTGGAATCGGTTCTCCGCATTGGCCGCTACTATCCGGAGGAGGCGGAAATCACCGCCAAGGCGGTGGAGTTCCTGAAAATCTTCAATTTGGAAGATAAAAAGGATGAAATCGCCAAGAACCTGCCTTATGGCGAGCAGCGCCGACTGGAGATAGCGCGGGCGCTGGCGGCGCAGCCGAAGCTGCTGCTGCTGGATGAGCCGGCCGCCGGGATGAATCCGCAGGAAACGCATGAATTGATGGAAATGATTCGCTGGATCCGGCAACGGTTTGATTTGACTATTCTGTTGATTGAACATGATATGAGTCTGGTTATGGGAGTCTGCGAACGGATTTATGTCCTTGATTACGGCCAGATTATCGCGTCCGGGACTCCTGCTGAGATTAAGAGCAATCCGCGGGTTATCGAGGCCTACCTCGGGGAAGAGGTGCACTGATGCTGACAATAGATAATATTAACGTATATTATGGCGCGATTCACGCTCTCAAGGGAATCAGCGTGGCAGTGACCGAGGGCGAGATTGTTACCCTTATCGGCGCCAACGGCGCCGGCAAGAGCACTATTTTGCGGACAGTTTCAGGACTGCTGCGGCCTAAGACCGGTCAAATCCTGTTTGAGGGCAAGGATATTGCCGCCGTCGCGGCTCAGTCGATTGTCCAGCTCGGCATCAGCCAGGTGCCGGAGGGCCGCCGTATTTTTGCTAATATGTCGGTGCTTGAAAATCTTGAATTGGGCGCGTATATTAGAAGTGACAAGGCGGGCATCAAAACCGACCTGAATCAGGTTTTTGAACGCTTTCCCCGGCTGGCGGAGCGCCGCGACCAGATGGCCGGCACGCTGTCCGGCGGTGAACAGCAAATGCTGGCAATGGGCAGGGCGCTGATGAGCCGGCCGCGGCTGCTGCTGCTGGATGAACCGTCGATGGGGCTGGCGCCGCTTCTGGTCAAAGAGATTTTTAAAATTATCAAAGAGATTAACGAAAGCGGCACAACCGTGCTCCTGGTTGAACAAAACGCCAACATGGCACTGTCAATCGCCCATAAGGCATATGTTTTGGAGACCGGACGCATTACGCTGTCAGGAACGGCCCAGGAGCTGGCCGCGAGCGAGGCGGTGCGCAAGGCTTATCTTGGTGGTTAGCGGCTCACGTTACCGTAATTTCAAGTGACGCAAGCTGCCGGTGCCGCTTGTGAGACCTGGCTGATTTTTCATTAAGCATACGGCAAGGAGTGATAATGATGTTTGTCGCTACGCGAATGACGCCAAATCCGGTTACAATTACGCCCTCGACTCCGGTTACTGAGGCGAATCACCTCATGCATACCAACCGGTTTCGACGCCTGCCTGTCGTTGACAATGGCAAACTGATCGGCATCGTTACCGATCGTGATCTGCGGGAAGTATCGCCGTCGCCGGCGACGGCCCTGTCCATTCATGAATTGAACTACCTGTTGTCGAAAATGCAGGTTAAGGATGTTATGAAGAAAAACGTCGTTACCATTACCGAGGAGGCGACGATTGAAGAGGCGGCGCTGCTGATGGTCAGCAACCGTATCGGCGGGCTGGTCGTGGTGGATGGCGCAGGCTCTGTGACCGGCGTGATTACCGAGACCGATATATTTAAATGCTTTATTGAAATCATGGGGCTTGAAAAGGGGAAAACCCGGCTTACCGTTGACGTTGCCGACAAGGTTGGCCGGTTGCATGAGATTACCGGCATTTTTGCCGAGCTTTCGATTAATATCAGCAGTTTGGCAATATATCCGCTGAGCAGCGGCGAATATGAGCTGGTGATCCGGGCGGACGTGCGGGAGACGGAGCAGTTGGTCAAGCGGCTTGAAGCGGCAGGTTGTCCGGTCAAGCACATTGCTCATATCGGCAATAACGGCAACTAAGTCAGCTGCAAAAAGGCCTGCGCTCCAGTAAGGGGCGCGGGCCTTTCGTTTTATTTGCTTTTGATTTGCGTACAATATAAAATGTAGCAAAATGTACCCGGCGGGGACTAAAAATAGTCTTTTCCCGGTCTGCGTTGCGCGGCACTGCCGCTGTATAGAGGCTAGCCTTACGGCTGGCTCTTGCTGAGCAGTTCTTTAGACCGCTGGCAGCACGAGCTTGTCCGATTTGTCGCTATGCGCCGCTGTGCCGTCTGTCAAACCGGCCTGAGGGTTCAGCGGCGGACCGGAGCAATAATATTTGAGAGCTCTTCCGTAATTTCTGTCTCCAGTTCATCGGCGATATCGGAAGGCAGCGGCGGCGGCGCGGCCGCTGCCGGCTTACCCTTGGGCGGCGTGCAGGGGCCGGTGGTTTTATCGGCAAAGCACAGGTCGGAGCGTTCCCGGCATAGTAATTGCCGCAGCGCTTCCAGTTCGATAATCTGCTCGGCGGTCAGACGGGAAGGATCGCAGGCGTAAGCCGCGGACAGGAAGCGGAATACATCGACGGGGGCCGAGCTGACGGCCAGAAAGTTTGTACTGAAGGCAATTTTGGTGCAGAGTATTTCCAGCATCATATCAATAAGGGCACCAGCCCGGTCGGCGCGGACAATTGCCCGCTCTGCGATATCTTCACAGACGTTTTTTGTCCGGTTCAGTTCCTCGGCAGCGCCGACCAGCAGCCGGTAGGAGGCGACAATGGAAGAGAACTGGGGGACCAGGGCGACAACGTCGCCAAGCACAGTGTCGACAATGGGGCGTTGTTCGTCTATGGCAATCACCTCGCAACTGTTACCGCAAGTGCCGGCGTATTACGCGGCAACTTCTGGTTTAAAGTTGTCGCACCACTAGGATATGCGCCAACTGCTGCCGGGGTGACCGGCGAAAAAAAGGACTTTAGCCATTACCGGCAAATATAGTAGTAAAACAGGTGAATTGACGCCGCCGGGGCGCGGCGTTAGGAGGACTTATGAGTGAACTGCTTTCTCCCGGCTATTTGATGTTTATTGCCAATAAATCGCTGCGTCTCTGCCTGATTATTATTGGCTCGGGTTTGGTAAGACGATTTTTTCATGTTGTTATTGACCGGATTTTTCTGCCGAAGCCGGGTGGCAGGCATTTGTATCTGGAGGAACGGCGGGCGAGGACATTAAGCTCGCTGTTAAAAAGCATTGTTCAGTATGTTATTTATTTTGTTACACTGGTCATGCTTCTGCAGGAATTTCAGATTGATACAACCTCAATTATCGCCGGTGCCGGCGTAATCGGCCTGGCAATCGGCTTTGGCGCGCAGACGCTGGTCCGGGATGTCATTACCGGCTTTTTTATTATTCTGGAGGACCAGTATTCGGTAGGTGACTATGTTGCCAGCGGCGACATGGCCGGAACGGTTGAGGATGTCGGCTTCCGTATCACCAAGCTGCGCGGCTCCAACGGCGTTCTTCATATTATTCCTAATGGCTCGATCAGCAAAGTAACCAACTATACCCGTGGCCATATGCAGGCAATTGTTAATATTCCTGTCGCCTACAATGCCGATATGGAGCAGGTGCGCTCCCTGCTGAACGAAGCCTGCCAGTCGGTTAAGGACCTGCCGCAGATTATTGAGACGCCAAAGCTGATCGGCATTGTTGATTTCCAACCGGGGGAGCTGGTTATGCGGATTGTTGTGAAAACACTGCCGCTGGAGCAGGGTGGCGTGGAAGCGGCAGTCAGGCAGAAGGTCAGAGAGTTGTTTGCCGCCGCCGCCGTTCCACTGCCGCCGGCGGCGCAGGGGATAAAAAATACGACTGCTAGAGGAGGTCAGCAATGATTGTTCGTTACCAGGTCGGTGATATTGTGAAAACCAAAAAGGGCCATCCCTGTGGCGGTGACCTTTGGCAGATTGTCCGCACCGGCATTGATTTTGGCCTGAAGTGCCAGAAATGCGGTCATTTTGTGTTAATGCCGCGGCCAAAATTTGAAAAGGCGGTTAAGGCGATTGTCAGCCGCCAGCAGGAAACGCCTGACGGAGATGGCTGAACTGGCCAACCCGCCGCTGTGGGCGTAGCTGTTGCTTGCCAACAGCGGAATAATTTGTATTGATTGACAGAAAGCAACAATTCTCGCTATACTAGTGGTGCGCCAACTTTTGTTTGCCGGGTTGGTGCACCATGAGGCGGAAGTGATAAGGAATAATGGCCTTATCTGGTGATTCAGGACAATATGGAGAAGAGAGAAGCTTAATGGAAATTTTCCTGGCCAGGCAGCCGATCTTTGATGGCGGCGGCAATGTCTTTGCGTATGAAATACTGTACCGCGACAGTTATACGAATGCGTTTCCGGGAATTGACCCCGATAAGGCGTCGGCGAGTGTCTTTTATAATACGTTTCAGATTTTCGGGCTGGAGGTTTTGACCAATAACCGTCCGGTATTCATCAACTTTACCGAGAATCTGCTGCGGCAGGGACTGGCCTCGATAATTCCCCGCGATCAACTGGTGATTGAAGTGCTGGAAACCGTAATGCCGACGCCGCAGACGGTGGCGATGTGCAAGGCCCTGAAGAAACGGGGCTATGTCATTGCTCTGGATGATTTTGTTTATCAGCCGGAGTATGAGCCGCTGCTGAATCTGGCTGATATCATTAAGGTCGATTTCCTGGCCCTGAGCAAGCCGCAGATTGAGACGCTGCTGAGCGAGCTGCGGCGGCGCAATGGCAATTTGACTTTTTTGGCGGAAAAAGTAGAGACGCCGGAGTTGTTTGCGTATGCCAAACAGCTTGGCTTTTCTCTGTTTCAGGGCTTTTTTTTCAGCAAGCCGGAAATCGTGACAAGCCAGGCAATTTTGCCGCTGAAAACGACGTATCTGCAAATTATGGCCGAGGTTAATCAGGGCGAGTTTGATTACGGCGTGGTATCACGAACCACCTCCCGCGATCTTGCACTGACCTATAGCCTGCTGCGGCTGGTCAACTCGGCGGCATTCGGCCTGCGCACCCGCATTCGCTCGGTAAAGCATGCACTGGTGCTGCTGGGTGAAAAGGAGATTCGCAAGTGGGTTTCGCTGCTGCTGCTGCATGACCTCAGCGAGAATAAGCCGGCCGAGCTGGTACGGCTGTCTTTGGTTCGGGCCCGGTTTTCGGAACTGATCGCATTAAAAACAAAGTTCAGAGATCAGGCGGATAATTTGTTTTTGGCCGGGCTGTTTTCACTGCTGGACGTGATTCTGGAGCGCCCGTTCGCCGAGGTGCTGCGTGATATTCAGATTCCCGCTGAGGTAGTGGATTATTTGTTAAGTGATCACAAAGAAATCGGCAGAATCCATCAACTGATCGTCGCCTATGAACGGGGACGCTGGGACGAGGCTATTGACTGCGCCGCCCGGCTTGGCATTGACCATCGCGAGCTGGCCGCGGATTATCTGGCGTCACTGCAATGGTATAATGACTGTATCGAATCCGATTATCCCAGATACCGGACTGCCGATTAACTTTGCCCGCAGACAAATCTTATACCCGGGGAGTGCCGTTTTTGCCTGGCAGGCGCTGACCTGACGGGCTTGATTGTCTTGCATTTAACGGCGAAATCGTCTAAACTAGTACCACATCAAGCTTAAAACGCTGAATTAGGCTTGGCGTGGCACTAGTACCTAGCCAGCCCTAAAGCAGCAGGCAAGTGGCGTTGCAATTACGCGTCAGGCAAAGCGATCGAGGCAGGCATGCCGCTTCGTGCGTAACTGACCGTCAGTCGCCACCGCTTTAGGCTGACTTGGTACAGTTAACTTGAATGAAAGCGCTGGTGAGAGCCATGAGTACGAATTTGGAGGTAGGCATTGTCGGGCTGCCCAATGTTGGCAAAAGCACGCTGTTCAATGCGATTACCAAAGCGGGTGCCGAAGCCGCCAATTATCCGTTTTGCACGATTGAACCGAATGTGGGGGTTGTGGAAGTACCGGATGAACGGCTGGCCAGGCTGGCCGCTATTTATAAGTCGAAGCGGCTGCTGCCGACGGCAATGCGGTTTGTTGATATTGCCGGTCTGGTCAAGGGCGCATCCAAGGGTGAGGGCCTTGGCAACAAATTCCTGGCCCATATCCGTCAGGTGGATGCGATTGCCCAGGTTGTCCGCTGCTTTGCCGATGAGAATGTCACCCATGTCGAAGGCGGCATTGATCCGCTGCGCGATATTGAGATTATTAATACCGAACTTTGTCTGGCTGATATTGAAGGTGTGGAAAAGCGGATTGAGCGCGGCCGTAAATTGCTTAAAAGCGGCGACAAAAAGATCCAGGCGGAAATCGAACTGCTGCAGCGGCTGCTGCAATTTCTTGGCGATGCCGTACCGGCCCGCCGCGCCGGCTTCAGTGAAGAGGAAATGCTGCTGCTGCGCGATTTGAACCTGTTGACTTTAAAGCCGGTGTTGTATGTGGCTAATGTGAATGAGGATGAGATCGCCGATGCCGCCGCCAATCCTTATGTGCAAAAGGTAGCGGCATTTGCGGCCGAGGAAGGCGCCCAGGTCATCACCGTCTGCGCCAAGCTGGAGTCGGAGATTGCCGAACTGGATGATGCGGAAGCAAAGGTGTTTCTTAGCGAGCTGGGGTTGAGCGAATCGGGTCTGGACAGGCTGATTAAAGCCAGCTTCAAGCTGCTTGGCTTAATGACCTTTTTGACGGCAGGGGAACAGGAAGTGCGCGCCTGGACAATTGTTCGCGGTACCAAAGCGCCGCAGGCTGGCGGCAAGATTCACAGTGATATTGAGCGCGGTTTTATCCGGGCAGAGATCGTATCCTTCAGCGATCTGATGCAGGCGGGCAGCCAGAATGCGGCCCGCGAACAGGGACTGGTACGCCTGGAAGGCAAGGACTATGTGATGCAGGACGGCGATGTAACCTATTTCCGGTTTAACGTCTGAGACAGGCCCGCCGCCAGCAGCCGTTCTGCAGCGCCAGGACCAGCCGGTCTGGCCGTGATATAAGGACACAGCGGGACGCTGTGTCCTTATATCATTTAGTAACAGCGCAGCGGCGCACTGCTATGGATAATCAATAACATTTAGTATATAATGGAAAAGAATCACTAATGATAAAGGAAGATAATGCATGCGGCTAAAGGGGATTATTTTTGATTTTGACGGCACTCTGGCTGACACAATGCCAGCGATTGTCACCGCCTTCCGGCAGTGTCTGCAATTGCATCTCGGTAAGGAATACAGCGACCGGGAGATTGCGGCCTGGTATGGGCCGACAGAGGAAGGCGTGCTGCAGCAGCTGCTGCCGGACCGCTGGGAAAGTTGTTTCAGCGATTATTTGCAAGCTTATCGCCGGCTGCATCCGGTCAGGGCATTTGCCGGTATTGAGCAGGCGCTGACGCTGCTGCGGCAGCACGGGGTGCGGTTGGCCATTGGCACCGGCAAAGGCCGCGGCAGTCTGACGGCATCGCTTGAAATTACCGGACTGCAGCCGTACTTTGATTTGCTGGAGACCGGGTCGGCCAGCGGAGCGATAAAACCGGCGATTATCGGCCGTGTTTTGCGGCAATGGAACTTGCCGGCTGCAGCCGTTGCTTATGTTGGCGATGTTGTCTCAGACGTTGCTGCTGCCAGAGAGGCGGGAGTAACCGCGCTTAGCGCCGCCTGGGCAACCGGAGCCGATCTTGATGGCTTGCGGGCCGCGAAACCGGATGCCGTTTTTGAAACAGTAAGTGAATTTATTGACTGGCAGCAGGAGCATTTTGCCTGATCCCGGTGGGGAGGCAAAATGTGCTCAATTTCCCGGGAAATACAGCCCGAAAAAACGAATGCGGGGTGAAGATATGAAAATTGCCTTCTTTGACTCCGGCGTAGGCGGTGTTACAGTACTGGCCGAAGCGGTAAAACTGTTGCCGAAGGCAGACTATATTTATTATGCAGATACGCTGCATGTCCCTTATGGTCCCAAGCCGAAAGCGGATGTGAAAAGCTATATTGCCGAAGCGGCCGCCTATCTGGCCGGCTGCGGCATTGACGCACTGGTGGTGGCCTGCAATACCGCAACCAGCGTTGCTATCCAGACGCTGCGGCAAACCTATGCGTTTCCGGTTATCGGCATGGAGCCGGCTGTTAAACCGGCGGTCGCCAATAGCGGCGGCGGCAGGCGGGTATTGGTACTGGCAACGGCGCTGACCCTGCAGGAAACAAAATTCCGGGATTTGGTTTCCCAGGTCGATCATGAGCATGTTGTCGACAGTCTGCCAATGCCGGAACTGGTTGAATTTGCCGAAAAGCTGATTGTTGACGAGGCGGCGGTTGTGCCCTGCCTGCAGCAGAAATTTGCCGGCCTTGATTTGGCCGCCTATGGTACGGTTGTACTGGGCTGTACCCATTTTGCCTTCTTTCGCGGCAGTCTGCGCCGGGTATTGGCGCCGGGAACAGATATTATTGACGGTACGGAGGGGACATTGCGGCATTTGCTGCATAAACTGGAGGAGACCGGTCTGGCACCCGGCGGCGACGGCGGCATTTGCTTTTTCGCTTCCGGCGGCGAAGCAGACGCCGCGAGACTGCAGCAGGCATTCCGTATCGCCCGGGGGCTGGCCGACTAATATTGCGGAGGTGAGGCCATGCAAATCAGGCCTGAACAAAGCGATGATTACGAGGCGATTGCCGGCGTGCACCGGCTCGCATTTGGGCGGGAGGCGGAAGCAAATCTGGTAGAACGGCTGCGCGAGACGCCCGAGTTCCATCCGGGCCTGTCTCTGGTTGCTGTCGATGCTGGCCGGATCATTGGCCATGTATTGTTTCACCTGATTGCAATAGAGACGGAGCAAGGCTGGGCTGCGGCCCTGGCGCTGGCGCCGCTGGCGGTTATTCCCGAACGTCAGTACCAGGGGGTTGGCACGGCGCTGCTGGAAAGCGGTATTTTAACCTGTCACAAATTAGGCCATCGTATGATTATTGTGCTGGGCAATCCGGAATATTACTCCCATTTTGGCTTTCAGCCGGCGTCGCGGTTTGGGATCAGCTGTCCTTATCCTGTGCCGGACGCGGCATTTATGGTGTTGAGCCTGCGGCCGGGCGCTTTGGCAAATGTGCAGGGCGTCGTCGTTTACCCGGCGGCCTTTCAATCGGCAAATTTGTAATATCTGCTTGCTTTTCTTTCTATAAAAGTGCTATAATTATTTAGTCCAAGTGGGTTTCAAATTTATTTCGAAACCTTCCCTGCCCCAGTTTGGGGCCATTAGTCCAAAGGAGGAGGTGATTTCGTGAGAAAGTACGAAGTCATATTCATCATGAAGCCGGCGGAGGAAGATTCCATCAACGCGACAGTCGCGAAGTTTGAGAATCTGATCAATACGCATGGCGGCAATGTTGAAAAGATTGATCGTTGGGGCAAGAGACGTTTGGCCTACGAGGTAAAGGATCATAGTGAAGGCATTTACACGCTGATCTACTTTACCGCCGAGCCTAGAACTGTTTTCGAGCTGGAGCGCGTCATGAAGATTTCTGATGATATCTTGCGGCACATGGTCGTTAAAGAAGACGAATAAGCCGGAAAGGATGTTTTGCCATGAATCAAGTCGTATTAGTCGGTCGTTTGGCGCGTGATCCGGAAGTGCGGTATACCAAAACCGGAAAGGCAGTTGCAACGTTTACCGTTGCTGTCAGCCGCAACATGCCGATGGCGCAGCGGGATCTGAATGAAAAGGAGCCCGCCGACTTTATACCCGTCGTGGCATGGGACAAACTGGCTGAAATGTGCGGTAACAATCTGGCCAAAGGATCCCGCGTATTTGTGCAGGGCCGTTTGCAGGTCCGCTCTTATGAGACGCAGGATGGCCAGAGACGCTGGGTCACAGAAGTCGTTGCCGATCTTGTTGCGCAAAACTTTGAATCAGACGGCCCGCGTGCTGGGGCAGCTCCGGTGAGCCGCACCAATGACGCGGCCAAGGCATTCGGTGGAAGGGAAGTATTCCCTCCGGAAGAAGAGATTCCATTTTAGAGGGAGGTAGAGCAGTATGGCCATGGTCAGGCGTGAAAAGGGCAGAAGGCCGAAGAAAAAGATCTGCAGCTTCTGCGTTGATAAAATTAAAGACATTGACTATAAAGAAGTTCCCAAACTGCGCCGCTACATTACTGAACGCGGCAAAATCCTGCCACGCCGCATTTCGGGCAATTGCGCGAAACATCAGCGTCAGGTTACTCTTGCTATCAAACGTGCCCGCAACATCGCGTTGCTGCCGTTTACAGCGGAATAGAAAAAGTGCGCCGGCTTCATGCCGGCGCTTTTTTTATCCCTTTTTGCCTGTTTGGCCTGTGTTCTATTGGCGTTAGCGGTTTAATCAATGCGGCAAATCGTCCATTGTTGCTTTCCTTAGGCCGGATGCAGGGATATTGTCTGCTGCAGTCGAAGTTTGTCAGCAAAACAAGCTGCCGGAGGGAACGGGATGGAACGAAGTCAGTTGCTGATGACACTACTGGGGCTGGGGCGGATCGGCAGACGCAAGGCGGAATTTATCGCCGCCCATCATTCGCTGGACATTATTGAGGCCGGTCTCAAGGTGCTGAGCGAAAAGGGACTGCTGCCGGCCGCGGCTTCGCCGGCGGCAATCGAACAGGCTGCCAGACGAACGGCAAGCATGAGCGAGATTTGCCGCCGGCAGGGCTGGCAGGTGCTCAACCGGTTTGATCCCGGCTTCCCACGGCGGCTGCAGCAAATTGCCGATCCGCCCTCTTTGCTGTACGCCGCCGGCGATTACAGCCGCTTGGCTGCGTTTCCGGCTGTGGCGGTGGTCGGGACGCGCCAGCCGTCGCCGGCGGCGGAGGCTGCAGCCTATTTTCTCGGCCGGCAGCTGGCGAAACTGCGGCTGCCGGTTATCAGCGGTCTGGCGTTGGGAATTGACGCGGCGGCCCATCGCGGCTGCCTGGATCAGGGCGGCTACACAACGGCGGTGCTGCCCTGCGGGCTTGATCATAGTTATCCGCCGCAGCATCGTGAACTGGCGGCGCAAATTGCCGCTGCCGGCTGTCTGCTGAGTGAGTATCCTCCCGGCATTCAGCCTGCCCGGTATCGCTTTGTTGAGCGCGACCGCCTGCAGAGCGGCTTAAGTGATCTGGTCATTGTCGTTGAAACGGAAATGGATGGCGGCGCTATGCATACGGCGCGATTTGCCCGACGCCAGGGACGCATGCTGCTGGTCTTTTCACCGGCAGGCCTTGACAGCAACCGGGCTTCCGGCAACCGGCGGCTGATCGAAACCGGAGCGACGGCGGTGGAAAGCGTCGAGGCGGCAATGGCTGTCATCTGTACGCTGCAGCCGGGAAACCCGGATCCCGGCGCTCTATTTTAACAGGCCCCGTAGGCCGGGATAGCAAACAGGCCGCGCTTTTGCGCGGCCTGTTTGCTTTGCCTCACTTGCGGAGGCGGGCGCCGACATTCAATTACTCATAATCATTATGGGCGTCGGCTTTAGCGGTCAGCGTGCCGTATTTGGCCTTGCTCGACTGCTGACTGCCGGCGGCATTTGCGGAGGCCGAAGCGGCGCCATAGTCGCCGTTTGCGTCAAACTTGGCGGTCATGGTTCCATATTCGGATTTGGATTGCTGCTGCTTAGTTGTTTTGTCCACGGCAATACCCTCCTTAATTGAATGGTTTTGTGGCACCACGGTTAGTATGTCATTTTGCAGCCGGCCGATACGGAGAAATTAGCGCCAGTTATATGCCGGGATTTTCCTTGCCGCCGGCGTGCGGCCGGTGGCCGCCGCTATTGCCGTTGCGCAGCCGGCTTAACGAGGCTGCCGCCACTTCGAATTCGTCGCTTGGGTTATGCCGGCTTTTACGTGCCGGGCGGTGCTTACACTGCGAGCCCGCCCAGGCCAGCAGGCCGGCCAATGCGCTTGCGTAAAACCACAGCCGCTTTGGCCGTCTGGCAAACAGCAGGCGGGGAAGAGCGGCGGCTGCCAGGGAAAGCAGAGCGGTTGTCAGCTTGTTCATTGGCATACTCCTTTCCAACAGGGAAAAATCTATTGTGGTTACTATGCGCCGCTGGCCAAAAGATATACATCACAGCTATTCTGCTTTTACTAGAATTTGGCGAAATTGTAAATACTAACTGCAGAATAGGGGAGGATCTGGGATGACTGAAACGATCATCTATAAAATCTACCGGACTGTCCGGAGTATTCTGGTCTTTCGCGATTCCCGGCTGCCCAGCCGGTTTGTGCTGAATGAGCACAAACCGGACGACCGGAAGCCGCCGCAGCGGGATGAGCAGGGAATGCAGCAGCCCTGGCGCGAGCTTGACGCGCTGCTGCGGGCCGGGCGGCGGCTGGCGGCGCTCATGGAACAGGCCAAGGCGGCGCTGGAGCAGGGCGACCGCCGCAGCCTGGCGGAATCTGCCGGCAAACTGGCTGATCTGAACCGGCAGCAGCAGGAATTGCAAGCGATTTTTCTGGCTTATGAGAGCGGCAAGACTGATCAGGCGCAGCGCCTGATCAGCGCCAGTCTGGAAGAGAATGTTATTGTCATTAAGCGGCTTTACGGCCTGCCGGAAAATGAAGACCTGATTCTGCGCTCGCTGGAAATCAACGGCCAGCCGCCCCGCCAGGCGATGCTGCTGTATCTTGACGGCATGGTCGACAAGCAGGTGCTCAATTTGTCGGTGCTGCAGCCGCTCATCTATTGCAGCCGGCTGCAGGCGCCGCCTGCCGACCGTCTGCTGGACATCATTGCCAAGGAATACCTGCCTGTCAACCAGACGACCCAGGCAATGACGATCAGCGAACTGGCGGACGGGATCAACAGCGGCGATACGGCTATGCTGATCGAGGGTATCCCCGTCGGCCTGCTGATTGACAGCAAGGGCTACAAGCAGCGGGGACTGGAACGGCCGCAAAACGAACAGACCGTTCGCGGCTCGCAGGTGGCCTTCAGCGAGGGACTGCGCGTCAACACGGCGCTGCTGCGTTCGGCGCTGCAGACCAGCGACCTGGTTACAGAGATTTTTCTGGTGGGCGACAGGGTGCCGCAGAAGTGCGCGCTGATGTATGTACGGTCAATTGCCAACCCCAGTCTGGTTTCGGAAGCGCGCCGCCGGCTTAACGGGATATCAACCGACTATGTTTATAACCTCGGCGTGCTGGAACAGTTTATTGAGGATCATCCTTCGATACCGCTGCCGCAGATGCTGTCGACAGAGCGGCCGGACCGGGTTGCCGCCGGCTTGATGGAAGGCAGGCTGGCGTTGTTAATGGAGGGAGTTCCCTTTGTCAATCTGTTTCCGGTTACGCTGTTTAACTTCTTTCACTCCGCCGAGGATTGGGCCTTTAAAGCCCCGATAGCCAATTTTGCCCGGGTGCTGCGCTGGGTGGCTACGCTTTTGACGCTTATTCTGCCGTCAATGTATCTGGCCATCAGCTATTTTCATCAGGAGGCCATGCCGACAGCACTGATTCTGGCAGTGGCGGCAGCCAGGGAGAACGTACCCTTTCCCGCTGTTTTCGAAATTTTGATGATGGAATTTGCTTTTGAGCTGATCCGCGAGGCTGGCTGGCGGGTTCCCGGCGCGCTGGGTTCCACGATCGGTATTGTCGGCGCAATCATTTTGGGACAGGCCGCTGTCTCCGCCAATCTGGTCAGTCCGATCATGGTGGTAATTATTGCGCTCACCGGGTTGGCGTCGTTCGTTATTCCCGAGTACCGGATCGCATCCTCGATCCGGCTGCTGCGGTTTTTATTTCTGCTGCTGGCGGGCAGCCTGGGACTGGTGGGACTGTCGCTGGGGATGCTGGTGCTGACCGTAATCGTCTGCGGCATGAAATCGTTTGGGGTTCCCTTTATGTCGCCGGTGGCACCGAAAACAATCGCCGACTTCGACGTGGTGCTGCGCGGCAAGGCCTTCAACCGCGACAACCGTCCTGACGAGTTAAATACGCGCGACGCCGGCCGCCAGCCGGCGGTGTCAAATCTCTGGGCACAGCGGCCGCCTGTAGACAAGGAGAGTGAATCATGAGCTATCGCAGCGGTAAGATGGGGGTTGCCGAATGTCTGGCAATGGTGTTTATTATGACGTTCTCGAGCATCTTTCTGACCACGCCGGCGCGTACGCTGGTGAACCAGGCGACGCTTGGCTGGGTGTCCGTGCTTCTGAACGGGCTGACCGCGGCCGCCATGCTATGGGTGATCTATTACCTGCTGGGTGATCATGACAGTGATTTGCTGCAGGTGACAGAATTTTACCTTGGTAAAACAGGGGTCTGGCTGGCCGGACTTTACTATTGTATTTTGTTCTGGACAGAGGCTGTATCGCTGCTGCGCCAGTACACGGAAAACACGCTGCTGACCGCCCTGCCGCAGACGGAATTTACCCTTGTTTTGCTGACCTACGGACTGACGATTGTCTGTATCGCCTATGTCGGACTGGAGCCGGTCTGCCGCGCTACCTATCTGATTATGCCGTTCGCGCTTGGCGGCCTGCTGCTTGTCCTGGCCGCGCTGCTTCCCTATTATAATGTCTACAGTCTGTTTCCCTTGCAGGGCAATGGCTGGAAGGAGTTTTTCGGCAAGGGGATGCTGACCGGCGGTATTAATGTCGCCTGCGTGGCACCGGCGCTGCTGGCGGGGACCTTTCATGACCGCCGCACCTGGTTCAGCGGCTCGTTGCTGGGTATCAGCCTCAGTATTTCATTTAAGGCGCTGGGCGTCTTGGCGTTTACGCTGATTTTTGGCGTAGCAGTGGGGCAGGAACGGATCCTGCCGTTCTATGAATTATCGCGGCTGGTTTATTTGGGGCGTTTTTTGCAGCGGATCGAGTCGTTGTTCATTATGTTATGGGTAATCAGCGGTATTTTGGCAATCACGCTGCATCTGTATATGGGTCTATATCTTTTTACCCGGCTGTTCGAGCTGCCCAGCCTGCGGCCGCTGCTGCCGATTTCAGCGGTTTTGATCGCCACTGTGGCCGCTATTCCGACCGATGTCGCCGCTGTTCTCCAGGTGGAAGCGATTGTGATTCGTACCCTTGCTAATGGCGGACTGTGTGGCGTACCGCTGCTGCTGCTGCTGCTGTCGCTGTGGAAGGGCAGGCCGAAAGCGGGGCAGAGCGGATGAGAAAATGCTTGCTAATTGCTGTGCTCCTGGTGACGGCGCTGATCTGCGGCGGCTGCCTTGGCGGCAAGGAAACCGATGAGGTGACCTATGTGATCTGTATCGGTATCGACGCCACCGACGGCAAGGAAATTGAAGTGACCTACCAAATTGCCATTCCCAGGGCGCTGGGCGGCGAGGGCGGCAAAGGCGGCGGCGATCAGCAGCCAATGGAGCTGGTGACGGTACGGGCCGTCAACTTGGCAGAAGCCCGCAGTCTGCTGAACTCGGTTGTTTCCCGCAGCATCAATTTATCGCATGTCAAGGCGTTTGTCTTTGGCGAGGCGTTCGCCCGCAAGGGCGTAGGCGACGTGATGTCGGTGGCGATGCGGTTCCGCGAGTTTCGCGGCACCATGTATATCGGTGTGGTTCAAAACGCCACCGCCAAGGAGTTTCTGGAGAAGAACTCGCCGCACCAGGAACCGCTTTCATCAAAGTATCTGGAAAATATGTTCTCGACAACCGATACCAGCGGCTATTTTACTAAAAGCCAGATTCACGATTTTTACCGCCGGCTGAAAAGCAACGAAGGCTCGCCCTACGCCGTGCTGATGGGAATTAACCCGCAGCAGGGCGGCAAGATGGATCAGCAGCCGGCGTCTGGCGATAAGTTAGGCGGCTATACTGCCGGCAACCTGCCGCGCGATGATAAGGCCAACCCGGTGGAGATGCTGGGAACCGCGGTTTTTTCCCGTGATAAAATGGTTGGTACTTTAAACAGCCAGGAAACGCGAATGATTCTAATGCTGCAGGGGAAATTCGGCAGGGGCTATCTGGTCGTGGAAGATCCGCTGGAGCCGGAAAAAAATCTCAACCTGTACCTGCGGCTGGGACGGCAGCCTAAGATCAACTGCTGGATCGAGCAGGGGCAATGGAAAATTAGCGCCGACGTGCTGCTGGAGGCGGAAATCAGCAGCCTGCCCAGCGGCATTAATTATGAAGCTTCCCGTTACAGCCAGATGCTGGAGCAGCAGGTTGACCAGGTGGTGGAACGGGAAATGAGCCGGGCACTGCGCAAAACTCAGGCTATGGGCACCGATATCGTTGGTTTTGGCGCGCATGCTGCCAGGCATTTTACCACCTATGGCGAGTATGCCGAGTTTGATTTTGAAAAAATGTATCCGCAAGCGGAAATTACACTGACAGTCAAGACTACGATCCGCCGCACCGGCCTGATGTGGCAGACATCGCCAATTGCCGGAAAAAAACAGCAATAGAAAGGGAGATCTGTCATGGAATATGTTATGCCGGCGTTAGCGCTGCTGGCCGGATTCCACGCCTATACCTACGCCAGCTGGCTGAAGCGCAAGGGCAACCGGCTGGGCTGGTTCGGTGTCCTGCTGCTGACGGTGGCGGGCGTGGCCGCGCCGTTTTACCGCTTGTTTACTGCGCCGTAACTGAAGCCGATTTTCAGGATGTAGCTTTTTGACGGAGGCCGGCAGGCCTCCGCCTTTGCATCCTGGCAAGACCTGCCGCTCCTGCCAGGCAGCGGGCCCCTCGTCCTGCTTTTTCCTCAGCCGGCAAGCAGGAAACTGGCCTGTAAAAAACGAATACAATAAGTTACGCAAGGAGGAGGGCTGTCATGGCAAACGATTCAGATATCCTGCGCAGGCTGCGGTTTATTGAATGGCTGAAGGCGGAGCTGGCCGCACACCTGGCCGCATTGCTGCATGCACTTGCCAAAAACAGCGAGCGCGCCATCGCCGAAGCTCTGGCGGGGCTTGTTGTCACCTCCTATGTGCTTGCCCGCCGTCTGGGCCTGGACTTTGAGAAACTGGACGGGGAGATTGGCGCTTGGCTGGCGCGCTATAGTGCCAAAGAGCACGATGTTGATAAATGGACGGCAGATTATGCCGAATTGGAGCGTTATCTCAACCGGAAGAGGTGAACCGATGCATCAACCCCGCGTTAAGCCAATGGTGGAAAGCGGCATTTTGGCCGCGGTTGCCATCCTGTTCGCGATTATCAGCGCCTATGTGCCGGTATTGGGTGCTTTTGTCAATATTATCTGGCCGGTGCCGCTGGTGCTGCTGGGCGTCCGGCACGGCCACCGCTGGAGTGTCATGGCCACAGTGGTTGCCGGCTTAATTATTGCTATGCTGCTGCATCCGCTGCAGGCTGTCTCGGTGGTAGCGGGGTTTGCCCTGACCGGCATCGCGCTCGGCTATTGCATTCGCAGCGGCATGGGGGTACTGCAAACCCTGGCCTGGGGTTCTCTGGCCTCGCTGGTATCAAAGCTGGCCGTTATCGGTATCAGCATTGTGGTCATGGGTGTCAATCCCTTTAATTTTCAGGAAGATACGATGGTTGAGGTGCTGAACCGGGTCGTCGGCATTTATCGCAGCTTCGGCATGAGCGAGGAAGATCTGGGGAAAATGACGGAAATGATGAAAACCACGCTGAGCGTGATGAAGGTAATCCTGCCTGCCGGCTTTGCCGTTGCCGCCGTTTTTGAAACCTGGCTCAACTTTACCATTGCCCGTTCGGTGCTGCGGAAGCTGGGGCATCATTTTCAGCCGTTTCTGGCATTTAAATATTGGAGCGTCCCCTACGCGACAATTTATGTCTGGGCTGCAGCCAGCGGCATCGCTTTGCTGAGCGGGCTATACCAGTATGAGCTGCTTTCCAAGATCAGTGTCAATATTCAGATCCTGGCGACAGTGGTACTGCTTTGCCAGGGATTAGCGTTATTTTACTTCCTTGCCGAGAAATACAATTTGTCACGCTTTGTCCGTAATATTATACTGATCTTAGTGCTGACCAACGGCATTCTGACACAGGTGGTCATGTTTGCCGGCGCTTTTGACCTGATCTTTGACTACCGCAAACTCAAGGAGTCCCGCCCGACCTGACAGGAGGAATGTTTCATGCTTCATGGGTCGTTATTTCGCGTCAGCCGTTTGCATCTGTTTGCCGGGGCGCTGGTTCTGGCGACACTGGCCTATTATAATCTGGGGCTGATGCTGCTGACGGCAATTGCCTTTCTTTCGCTGTATCACCGTTCCCGCGACCGGCATAAGGCGCAGCAGCAGGCGTTTGCCGCCTATGTGGAAGCGCTGACCTTCAATATTGACCAGGCCGGTCAGTACGCGCTGCATCATCTGCCGATAGCGATTATTCTGTTTGACGATACCGGCAAGGTGCATTGGCGCAACCAGCTGAGCGTGGACTGGCTGGATCAGCCATTCTGCGCCGGCGACAGCATTGACCGGCTTTGTCCGGAACTGGTGCTGATCAAGAACTGGGACAAGAGCCAGGCGCCGCGGATCATTGCGGTGGGCGGCCGTTATTTGCAGGTATTGTGCAAACCGGTGGAGGAAGGCGAGACCAGTGAGCCCCGCATGTTTGTCGCCTATATCTGCGACATCAGCGTCAGCGAGACCACCCGCTTGAAGAGCCTGGCGGCGATGCCGGTTTTTGCCTATATTCAGATTGATAATCTCAGCGATGTGCTCAAGGGGCTGAGCGAGACCCAACGCAGCGGCATTACCGCTGCCGTCAACACCCGGCTGGCGGAATGGGCCGCTGAAACCGACAGCTATATTAAACGGTTTGCCGAAGACATGTATCTGGCGATATTCAACCGGCAGTCACTGGATAAGATTCTAAATGACAAGTTTGACATTCTTGACCGTATCCGGGCGATTCAGGGCGGTAATAAAATTCCGGTCACGCTGAGTATCGGCGTTGCCGCTGAGGAAGAATCAATCCCGCTGCTGGGACAGCGAGCCCAGGCGGGGCTCGATCTGGCTCTGGGGCGCGGCGGCGATCAGGCGGCCGTTTACGCGGACGGAAAGATGCAGTTTTACGGCGGCAAGGCCAAGGCTGTGGAAAAGAACACCCGCGTCAAAGCCCGGGTCGTGTCGCAGGCAATCCGCGAATTGATTGAGGATGCCGAGCTGGTTTTGATTATGGGTCACGCCCACGAGGATTTTGACAGTATCGGCGCGGCTATCGGCCTGGCCGTCATGTCCAGGCATGTTGGCAAAGAAAGCTATATTGTCCTCAGTCAGCCGGGCAGCGCGGTGGATAAGCTGTCCGAACTGCTGACCGATTATGAGGAATACCGTTCCATCTTTATCAGTCCGTCGCAGGCGGTGGCGATTGTGCGGGAGGCCAATTCAGACAAGGCGCTGCTGTTCGTCGCTGATACCCACCGGCCGGAGCTGACGGCGGCGCCCGAACTGCTGTCGGAAATCGAGAAGGTGATTGTGATTGATCACCATCGCCGGGCGGAAGATTTTATTGCCAATCCGCTGCTGGTTTATCTGGAGCCGTCGGCTTCCTCGACCTGCGAACTGGTCACCGAACTGCTGACCTATTTTGACGATGCCATTGATATGAACCGTCTGGAGGCTTCGGCGCTTTATGCCGGCATTGTTGTCGATACCAAAAACTTTGCCGTTCAAACCGGTGTACGCACCTTTGAGGCCGCTTCCTATCTGCGGCGGGTCGGCGCCGATCCGCGGCTGGTGCGCCAGTTGTTCCGGGTCGATCTGGAATCGCTGCAGTACCGTTCCGAGATTATCCGCAGCGCCAGGCAGCTGCCAGGGGGCATTGTTATTTCAACCTGCCCGCCGGGGATAAAGAATATCCAGGTTATGGCCGCTCAGGCGGCCGACATGCTGTTGAATTTAGAGGGAATCAGAGTCAGCTTTGTCTTATTTCCCGCGGACGATATGATTAATATCAGCGCCCGTTCCCAGGGAGATGTCAATGTTCAGGTACTAATGGAAAGCTTTGGCGGCGGCGGTCATCAGACAATGGCCGGCGCACAGCTGAAAAATACTACGCTGGAAGAGGCCAGGGACAAACTGGTTGAACTGGTACAAAAACAAATAGAGGAGAGTGAGGCAGATGAAAGTATTTCTGCTGCAAGAAGTGAAAGGTCTTGGTAAGAAAGATGCAATTGTGGAAGTGTCGGAAGGTTACGCCCGCAACTTCCTTTTACCTAAAAAGCTGGCCATGCCGGCGACCGAGGCGGTAATCAAGCAGGCGAAAGCGCAGCAGGCGGCGCAGGCGCGGCGGGAGCAGCAGGCTATGGATGAGGCCAGGATGCTGGCCAGCCAGTTATCCAAGGTGTCTGTCAGCGTCAGTGTCAAAATGGGCGAAGGCGGTAAATTATTCGGTTCTGTCAGCGGCAAGGATGTCGCCGACGCGATTGAGAGCCAGCACGGACTGGCTATCGATAAGCGTAAAGTAGAATTAAAAGAACCAATTAAGTCGGTTGGTGAGTATACTGCTGTCGTCCGGATTCATCCTGATGTCAGCGCCCAGGTAAAGGTAAGCGTTGTTGGACATTAAGGCGATTGCATCCGAACCGGCATCCGTTCCTTTTCCGTTGACAAAACAGGTTTTATAGAAAGGACACGGTTTATGAAAAATTTATTTCGCAGACTTATTCACCGGCTGCCGGCGGCAAAGGCAGTCTCAGGCGACGACAGCCTGAAGCGCCGCGTAGCCTCTTTATACAGTCTGGTGGCATCTGTGGTCGGTCCGGAGAAGGTCGTACTGAAAGCAGGCAAGCTTGGCGCTCTCGAGTTAATCCGGTCACAGGATATTGCCGAGCGGGTGCTGGGACTGCAAAAACTGGTGTTTGAGGATCCGACGGTTGACAAGCTGCCGGCCCGTTCCGATATTCCCGGCATTCTCGACGCGGTGGAGGAAGAGCTGGCCGATATGCTGGCGCGGCGGGAAGTGGAGGAGCGGATTGAAAAAAAGATTGCCGATCGAATGGAAGAGCGGCATCAGGAATATGTGCGGGAAATCAAGATGCAGGTATTAAAGGAAGACAGCCCCAATCCGGAAAACCCGCAGACTTTGAAAAAGTACGCCCAGCTTGAGAAGCTGGAGACAACGAAGCTGACAAAATCGGCCGGCGAGTTGCTGCGCCCAGGCAGTTTATCGGAAGTCATCGGCCAGGAGCGGGCTATTGCCGCTCTGCGGGCAAAGCTGGCTTCGCCCTATCCTCAGCACATCATCCTTTACGGTCCGCCCGGCGTAGGCAAGACGACAACTGCCCGGCTGGCGCTGGAAGAGGCTAAAAAGCTGCAGTATACGCCGTTTGCGCCTGACGCCCCGTTTATCGAGGTTGACGGTACAACCCTGCGCTGGGATCCGCGCGATATTACCAACCCGCTGCTCGGCTCGGTGCATGATCCCATCTATCAGGGGGCCAGACGGGATCTGGCCGAAACTGGTGTGCCGGAGCCGAAGCCGGGCATGGTTACCGAGGCACACGGCGGGATTTTGTTTATTGACGAAGTCGGTGAGATGGATCCGATGCTGCAAAATAAATTGCTGAAGGTGCTGGAGGACAAGCGGGTCTATTTCGACTCCGCCTATTATGATCCCAGTGATGCCAGTGTGCCCAAATACATTAAGAAGCTGTTCGAGGAAGGCGCGCCTGCTGATTTTATTCTGATCGGCGCAACTACCCGCGATCGCAGCGATATTACACCGGCAATCCGTTCGCGCTGCGCCGAAATCTATTTCGAGCCGCTGACGCCGCGGCATATTGAGGCAATTGTGCGGCAGGCGGCGGATAAACTCGACGTTGCCTATGAAGCCGGCGTGCCGGCGCTGATTAGCGAATATACGATTGAGGGCCGCAAAGCGATCGGCATCTTTGCCGATGCCTATGGACTGGCTCTGGCGCGCAAGCAGGCGGATCGTCAAATCCGGCTCGAGGATATTTATGCGGTGACTCAGGTCAGCCGCCTGACTCCCTATGTCAGCCGCAAGGCATCGGCTACCCCGGAAGTGGGACGGGTATTCGGGCTGGGTGTAGCCGGCTATCTGGGGTCGGTTATTGAAATTGAGGCGGTAGCGTTTCCCAGCGGCGACAAGGGCAAGGGTGCGATTCGCTTTAATGATACGGCCGGCAGCATGGCAAAGGATTCGGTGTTCAATGCCGGCGCGGTAGTGCGGGCAATTACCGGACAGGACATTCACAATTATGATATTCATGTCAATATTATCGGCGGCGGCCAGATTGACGGCCCTTCCGCCGGTACGGCGATCTTGACGGCGATTATTTCGGCGATTACCGGACAGCCGGTGCGTCAGGACGCCGCAATTACCGGCGAGCTGTCGATCCAGGGGAAGGTCAAAGCTGTCGGCGGCGTGTTTGAAAAAGCTTACGGAGCCCGCCAGGCCGGCATTTCAACCCTGATTATCCCCCAGGAAAACGAAAAGGATATTCCCGCCGATCACTTAGGGCTGAGGGTGCATGCGGTGGATACGGTGGAAGCGGCGCTAAGCCTGCTTCTGGTTAAGAATACAAGCGAGGCAATCGCGTAGACGGCAGCCGGACGCCTGCTTCGACCGCAGCGTACACAGAGACGGCAGCCTTGTGCTGTTCTCTGTGTACGTTGCGCGTTGTTGGCGGCTGTCACCGTTACCCGGCTGTGGAGAGGAGAGTTTTCGATGATTGATCGCGTACCGCCGCAGAATATTGAGGCCGAGCAGGCTGTGCTCGGCGCGTTGCTGATCGAAAGAGAGGCGATCTCCAAGGTCACCGAAACCTTGGCTGCCAAGGATTTTTACCGTGAGGCGCACCGGGTTGTTTTTGACGCCGTCATGGAAATAGCAAACCGCAACGAGAATGTGGATATGATTACTTTGGTCGAACAACTGCGCAAAGAGGATAAGCTGGAAGCCGTCGGCGGCATCTCCTATGTTACCTATCTGGCCAATTGCGTGCCCACCGCCGCCAATGTCATGTTTCACTGCCGCATTGTTGAGGAAAAGGCGCTGCTGCGCCAGTTGATTAACGCGGCCACCCAGGTAGCGTCGATGGGCTATGACGACAATGAAGAAGTGGAAATGATTCTGGACAAGGCGGAGCAGCTGATTCTGGAGGTTGCCAATCGCAAGGTCGGCAAGGATTTTATGCCGATCAAAACGATTATCCTCAATACCCTGGATAAAATTGAAAGCCTTTATAACGCCAAGGGCGGCATTACCGGGATTCCGACAGGGTTTAAAGATCTGGACAAATTGATGTCAGGCCTGCAGCCTTCCGATCTGATCCTGATTGCCGCCCGTCCCAGTATGGGCAAAACCGCTTTTGTGCTTAACATCGCCCAGAATGTGGCGATCCGTGAAAAGCAGGCGGTGGCTATCTTCAGCCTGGAAATGTCCAAAGAGCAGCTGGTGCAGAGAATGCTTTGCGCCGAGGCGCCGATTGATGCGCAGCGGCTGCGGGTTGGCGAGCTGGAGGAAAACGACTGGGGCCGGCTGGTCAAGGCCGCTGACCGTCTGTCCGCAGCGCCGATCTTCATTGATGACACCGCCGGCATCACCGCGGTGGAAATGCGGGCCAAAGCCCGACGCCTCCGGGCTGAGCACGATTTGAGGCTGATCATTATCGATTATCTGCAGCTGATGCAAGGCAGCGGCAACGGTAAAGGCGAGAACCGCCAGCAGGAAATTTCGGAGATATCACGATTTCTAAAACAGCTGGCGCGTGAGCTTAATGTGCCGGTTATCGCGCTTTCGCAGTTGTCCCGCGGTGTGGAGTCGCGCCAGATCAAGCGGCCGATGCTCAGCGACCTGCGTGAGTCGGGATCGCTGGAGCAGGATGCTGATATTGTCTCGTTTCTCTACCGCGACGACTACTACAATCCCGATAGTGAGCACAAGAATATCACCGAAATCATTGTCGCCAAGCATCGTAACGGACCAGTCGACACGGTGCAGTTGTTTTTTCACAAACAGTTTACCAAGTTCTCCGATCTGTCCAATCAGGCCGGTTAGCCGGCAGCGCCGCCTTTATCGTCGCTTTGCGGCGGCTCAGGCCTTGCCGGCATAGATTCGGCCGGATTGGGCAGGCTTAGATATAATGAGTAAAGGAGTGAATCGTATGCAAAAACACGCTAGCAAGAGCGGGGGCGGTCGCTATCAACTGGAGATCGGCGATACCGAACGGCCGTTGGAGGAGATCATCAGCGAGCTTAAGCGCCAGGACGAGCTGGCGGCGATAGAGCTTGTCAGCAAGGCGCCGGGACGGACGGCATCCGGTTCGCTGCTGACGGTGACGGCAGCGCAGCCGGTCGACGCCGACAGCCTGAAACATAAGCTGAACGAAAGCGGCGGCTGCATGTACCAAATCGCCGTCGTCAATAAACTGGACTAAAAAGACCTGCCGGATCGGTTGAGCCTGATCCGGCAGGTCTTTTCTCGGCCTCGGCGCAGCGCCGTTTAGGCACCGTCGCCGGCTGCTTGTCCTTTTTCCTGACGCGCCAGCTGCCAGCATTGGCGGGCCAGATCGACAATGCGTTTTTCCGAGCGGGCGCGGGGATCGGAGACCAGTCTTCCCAAATAGGTGATTGCCTCGTCAGTTTTACCGGTCCGCCGCAGCAGCTCGCCCATCAGGTACTGCAGGGTGATTTCTGTCAGGCCGCCGATCGGCAGCTGCTCCTTAAGCGAAGCCTTCTCATAGTAGGACAAGGCCTTGGCTAACGCGATCTGCTCTTCCTCTGCCTGGCCGCCCTCGCGGAACAGCCAGGCCAGCTTGATCCAAAGACCAGCCAGGCGGCTGGACAGGGTCAGCATCATTTCGGCGTAGAAGATGGCCAGTTTGTAGGTGGCAATTGCCTGCTCACGGCTGCGGACACCGCCAAAGTCGACATTGACCTGGCGGTTCTTCAAAAATTTTCGCAGCGACTCTGCAGCCGCTGTCGGCAGCGGCTGCTCGAAATAGACGTCCTGAGCCGCATAGCCGCAGTGGGGACAGACCCAAATGACGTAGTAGTAAGGGTTGGCCTCCTGGTAATAGGTGCAAAAGTCGGTGTCCTGCTTGACCATTTTTAAGCTGTTGCGAACCTTGGTTGTCGAGAATTCGCCGCCGCAGAGCGGGCATTCTTTTTTTACCCCGTAGAGGATGTCTGCCATTTTTTCACCTCAACACACGCCGCCGCCGGCGTAGCGGCAGCATAATCTTATATCTATTGTAGGCTTTCTACCTTGGCTACAGCATTCCTGCAAACGTCTGAAAATAAGGACTTTAGTCATTGTCTGCATGCACAAGAGGGAAAAGCGGCCGCAGGAGAGAAGCTGTTACTAATACAGCCAACCGCTACGCGGCTTGGCGATCGCATCAATACGGAGGTATACTTAGCGATGACCGATCTGCGCTATCTGCGGCTGCTGGCGGAGCAGTACCCCTCAATTCAGGCGGCGTCAAACGCCATTATCCGGCTGACAGCACTGCTGCAGCTGCCAAAAGGCACAGAACATTTTTTATCCGATATTCATGGCGAGCATGAGGCATTCAGCCATGTGATCAAGAACGGTGCCGGCTCCATCTGGCGCAAGCTGGAGGAAATGTTTGGCCGGGAGTTGTCGCGGCAGGAGCTGCGCAACCTGGCGACGCTGATTTATTACCCTGAGCAAAAGCTGCCGCTGCTGTTGAAAGCGACTCCGCAGCCGGCGGAGTGGAGCCGGCAGACTTTATTCCGGCTGATCCGGCTTTGCCGGCTGCTGACGGCCAAATACCGACTGGAGACGGTTCGCAAATATTTGCCGGAGCAGTCGGCGGCAATTATCGAAGAACTGTTATACGAGCAGGAGACAATTGAGAGCAAACAACAGTACTACAACAGCCTGATTGATACCATTGTCGCCACCGCCAGCGCTCCCTCCTTTATTATTGCCCTGGCTGAACTGATCCAGCGGCTGGCGATCGCCCGGCTGCATGTGCTGGGCGATATCTATGACCGCGGTCCCGGGCCGCACCTGATTCTGGACGCGCTGATGGAGTACCATCATGTTGATTTGCAGTGGGGCAACCATGATATTATCTGGATGGGGGCTGCCGCCGGCAGCGAAGCCTGTATGGCAAACGTCATCCGCATCTGTCTGCGTTACGGCAATATGGAGTCACTGGAGAACGGCTACGGCATCAGCCTGCTGCCGCTGGCGTCATTCGCGCTTGAGACCTATACCGCCGACCCCTGCGACCGGTTTATGCCCAAGGTGCTGAACAAAGGCGATTTTACCAATCCCGAGCTGCGGCTGATGGCTCAGATGCACAAGGCGATGACCATTATCCAGTTTAAACTGGAAGGTCAGATGATTAAACGGCGGCGGCATTATCAGATGGAAGCGCGGCTGCTGCTGGATAAAATTGATTACCGGCGGGGAACAATCCGGCTGGATGAAACCGAATACCCGCTGCTTGACAGTTATTTCCCGACAATCGATCCGGCGGATGTGTATCGCCTGACTGACGCCGAGCAACTGGTTGTCGACAAGCTGAAGCTGTCGTTTACCCACAGTAAGAAGCTGCAGCAGCATGTCCGCTTTTTGTTCTCCAAGGGGGGAATCTATCATATCTATAACGGCAATTTGTTATATCATGGCTGCATAGCGATGAACGCGGACGGTTCGTTCAAGGCCTTTAGCGTCGACGGGCGGCAGTTTGCCGGCAAGGCTTTTCTCGACAGGGTTGACCGGCTGGCACGGCAGGGGTATTTCGCCGATGACAACCCGGAACAGAAACAGTATGGCATGGATCTGATGTGGTTTCTATGGTGTGCGCCGCAGTCGCCGCTGTTTGGCAAAGAGAAAATGACCACTTTTGAGCGTTACTTTATCGCCGATCCCGAAACCCATATCGAGCCGCGCAATCCTTACTACGACCTGCGCGACAGCGAGGAAACGGCCTGCAAGATCCTGGCGGAGTTCGGGCTTGACCCGGCCCGTGGCCATATCATCAACGGGCATGTTCCGGTTAAGGTCAAAAAAGGGGAAGCGCCGGTCAAGGCCAATGGCCGTATGATTGTCATTGACGGCGGCTTTGCCAAAGCCTATCAGCGGGAAACCGGCATTGCCGGCTATACGCTGATCTCGAATTCGATCGGCTTGCTGCTGGCGGCCCATCGCCCTTTTGCATCCATGCAAAAGGCGATTGCCGAAGAGATGGATATTGACTCGGAAACGGAGATCATTGAGACGCATCCGGTGCGGATGCGCGTCGGCGATACGGACGACGGCAAGCAAATCCAGTGTCAGATTGATGATTTGAAGCAGCTGCTGGCCGCGTACCGAGAAGGCCTGATTAAAGAGCCCTGATAAGCGGCGGCGGTGACGCCTCCGGGCAGGCGGGAGAGGCATGGTGCGAAACCGGCAAGGGCGGAACTATTGCCCTCTGATGAAAACAACTTTGCTAACCGGTCGGTCAAAAATGATAGAAAAATGATTATTGTGTAATTGATTAACAATTGATAAAATAGTACAAAGATGTAAGACATGCTTGCTGGCTGTGCCGATTCGCAATGACGGCCAGTCGGCATTTTCTTCAACTTCGGTGATGAAGCCGTCTTGCCATCGGTTTAGAAAAGAAAGGGAGTCGTCAATGAGCTTACGCACCAAACTGATTGCCGGATTTGTTTCTGCAGCAGCCATTATTTTTGCTATTATTTCCTTTTCCGGTTTTGACAGTGCCAGACAGCAGGTGGCAGGACACTTAAACGACAAAATTGCCCTTACGCTGGACAGCAGGGTGAATCAATTGGACGGCTGGCTGAATGTGAAAGCCCGTGAGCTGCAGACTGCCGCCGCCGTGCTTGAGAACACCGCGGGCGCGGCCGGGGCAACAGCGGCGCATCTGCAGTCTTACCGCCAGGACAAAGATATCACCGATCTCTACATCGGCCTGGCTGACGGACGCTTCATCGACGGCAGCGGCTTTGTGCCGCCGCCCGATTTCGATCCCCGGAAGCGGGGCTGGTATCAGCAGGCATCCCAAGCCGGAACGCTGATTTTTTCCGATCCCTACATCGATACCAGCACTCAGCAGTATGTGGTGTCGGCGGCGCTGCCGCTGGTCAAAGACGGGAAAATCAGCGGCGTCGCCGGCGAGGATATCCTGCTGACGACGCTGGCGCAAACGATCGAGGGCGTGCAGTTTGACGGCAAGGGCTATGCATTTTTGATCGACCGCAACGGCGTAGTGCTGACACATCCCGAACCGGGGCTGATCGCCACCAAGCTGGCGGACAATGCCGCCTTGCGCTCTGTGGTCGAAGCCATGCTCAGTCAAAACAGCGGCAGTCAGCGTTATCAGGTGGATGGCGTTAACAAGCTGATCAGCTTCCGCGCGGTTCCCGCTACCGGCTGGGTAATGGCGATCACGATTGATGAGGCCGATGCCTATGCCGGGCTGGCGGCGCTGCGCTTCCGGTTCATTATTACCAGCCTGGCGGGCTTGCTGGCTATAGCCGGTTTCGGCTGGCTGTTCGCCCGCCAGGTTACCCGGCCGATCCGGCAGTTAACTGCCAATGCCGCTAAACTGGCGGCTGGCGACTTAACCGTAAGGGCTGTTATTGACGGCAAGGATGAAGTTGCTGCCTTAAGCACCGCCTTTAACACCATGGGGGATAATCTGCGCCAGCTGATCAGCCGGGTTAGCGTGTCGGCGGCGGCCGTCGGCCGGTCAGTCGGCACGATGAAGCTGTCGGCAGAGGAGGCCGGCCGGGTGTCGGAGCAGATCGCGGTTACGATTTCCGATCTGGCGCGGGGCGCCACTGATCAGGCACAGTCGGTGCAGGCCGGAGCGGCGCAGGTACAGGCGGTGAATACGGCGGTGGCAGCAATCGGCGGTGATGTCACTGCCACTGTAGAACAGACGGATGCGGTCAAAACGGTAGTGGAGCAGGGCCTGAGCGCCGTTTTGAGACAGGCCGCAATCATGAACGAAAACCGGCAGGCCACGGCAGGCGCCGGTGAGGCCATCAGCCTGTTAGCGCAGCGCTCTCAGACGATCGGCCAGATTGTTGAGGTCATTACCGGCATTGCCGGACAGACCAATCTGCTGGCGCTGAACGCCGCCATTGAAGCGGCGCGGGCCGGCGAGCAGGGACGGGGCTTTGCCGTGGTGGCGGAGGAAGTACGCAAGCTGGCTGAGCAGTCGGCCGCTTCCGCCCGGGAGATCACCGAACTGGTACGCGAGGTGCAAACCGGCACTGCCGGTGCGGTGCGGGAGATGGAGCGGGCGACAGTCCTGGTTGCCGAGCAGCAGGCCGCTGCTGAGCAGACCAAGGCGGCGTTCGACCATATCCGTCAGGCGGTGGCAGCGATTACGGCTCAGGTTGAGCGGGTTGACACCGAAACCAGGCGGCTTGACAGCCGCGCCGGGGAAGTGGCGGGCGCTATCACCGATATTGCGGCTATTGCCGAGGAAAGCGCCGCCTCGTCCGAAGAAGCCGCGGCCGCTACACAGCAGCAGGCCGCGACGATTCAGTCGATTGCCCAGGAGGCGCAGCAGCTGCTTCAGGAGGCTGAGCAGCTCAGTCAGATGATCAAGCGGTTCCAGGTTTAGATGAACGGCCGCAGGTGCGCTGGCAGCAGCGGGCCTGCGGCCGGTTTGGCGAGGCAGTCTGGCGATCTGGTGTGATGCAGGGACAACCCGAACATTCTTTGGCGATAACGCAAAAACATTCGACTGTTTGTTGACACTCGATATTCGCTATGCTATGATAAGCAAGGGAAAATAGCCGATTGCAATGACAGTGCCCTCGTTTTGCGGTTCCGTTTCCGGACCAGGACTATGGGCTTCTTGTTGTGTCTGCGGTTATGCTGACCGCCGCGGCTGATTTGCGGCGGACAAGACCAGAACCCCAAAAGGCTTGAAAGGGAGCGTCGCTGATGATTAAACGCTATACTAACCCGGCCATGGGACGAATTTGGACAGATGAAAATGAATTCCAAACTATGCTTGATATTGAAATTTATGCTTGTGAATGTATGGCGGAGTTAGGCAAGATTCCGAAGGAAGCAGTGCCGGTTATCAAGGAGAAAGCCCGTTTCAGCGTGGACCGGATTCGCGAGATCGAGAAAGAAACCCGCCATGACATTCTGGCGTTTTTAACAGCTGTTGCCGAAAATGTCGGCGATGAAGCTAAATATATCCATATGGGCCTTACCTCCAGCGATGTTAAGGACACGGCGCTGGCCGTCATGATGCGTCAGGCGGCCGGTCTTATTCTGGAGCGGCTGCAGGAGCTGCACGCTGTGCTGAAGCGGCGGGCGGCCGAGCATAAATATACGGTGATGATTGGCCGTACCCACGGCATTCATGCCGAGCCGATGACGCTGGGGCTGAAGTTTGCCCTTTGGCTCGACGAAACTGAGCGCAATATCCGCCGTCTGGAGACCGCAAGGGAAACGGTATCGGTTGGCAAGCTTTCCGGCGCGGTGGGAACCTATTCCAACATTGACCCGGAAGTAGAAGGCTATGTATGCGAAAAGCTGGGGATCAAGCCGGCCCGGCTGGCGACCCAGGTTATTCAACGTGACCGCCATGCCGAGTATTTGACGACGCTGGCCATTATCGGCAGCTCGCTCGACAAGTTTGCCACTGAAATCCGCAACCTGCAGCGTACTGATATTCGCGAGGCGGAAGAATTCTTCCATCCCGGGCAGAAGGGATCGTCGGCCATGCCGCACAAACGCAATCCCATCACCTGCGAGCGGGTCAGCGGTCTGGCCCGGCTGCTGCGCGGCAACGCCATGGCTGCGCTTGAAAATGTGGCGCTTTGGCATGAACGCGATATTTCCCATTCCTCAGTGGAACGGGTTATCCTGCCCGACAGCACCACCCTGCTGGATTACATGCTGCGGCTGATGACCGATATTATTGATAAGCTGCTGGTGTATCCGGATGCGATGCAGGCGAATATGAATAAAACCGGCGGTCTGATTTTCAGTCAGCGGCTGATGCTGGCGCTGGTTGATAAGGGTGTCGCCCGTGAAACCGCCTACGTCTGGGTGCAGCGCAACGCCATGGCTAAATGGCTGGCGAACGCCGACTTTAAAGAGAATGTCAACAAAGACCCTGATATTCAGCAATACCTCTCGCCCCAGGACATTGAGGCCTGCTTTGATCCGGCCTTTTTCCTGCGGCATGTAGATACAATCATGGCCCGGTTTGGCCTGTAAGTGGTTTACCGTCCCAGCGGGATTTTCGATAATGAGGAGTGAAGAATATGTCGTCAGTTGTTGTAATGGGCACCCAGTGGGGTGATGAGGGAAAAGGCAAAATTGTGGATTATCTGGCCGAGAAGGCCGATGTCGTTGTCCGCTATCAGGGCGGCAGCAATGCCGGCCATACTGTGGTCGTCAACGGTCAGGAGTTTAAACTGCGGCTGCTGCCTTCCGGGATTCTCTATAACGATAAAATGTGCATTGTTGGCAATGGTGTAGTCGTCGATCCCCAGGTTATGCTGGAGGAAGTCCATGGCATGAAAGCCAGAGGCATTACCGCCGAAGGACTGAAAATTTCGAACAGAGCGCATGTCGTCATGCCGTATCACCGCCTGCTTGACGAGGCTGAGGAGCAATACCGCGGCGAGCATAAAATCGGTACTACCAAGCGTGGCATCGGCCCCTGCTATATGGATCAGAATGCCCGTACCGGTATCCGCATTATTGACTTGATGGATGAAGCGGAGTTCTCCGAAAAGCTGCGCATCAACCTCGCCGCTAAGAACCACCTGCTCAAAGCCGTTTACGGCCTGGATGGCTTCGACTACGACAGCGTCAGACAGGAATATCTCGCCTATGCCGAGGAGTTGCGTCCCTATGTCGCCGACACGATGTGCGTGCTGAATGAAGCGCTGGACAATGGTGCCAAGGTCTTGTTTGAAGGCGCGCAGGCGACCATGCTGGATCTCGACCACGGTACCTACCCCTATGTTACCTCCTCGCATCCGATCGCCGGCGGCGTCTGCGTTGGCGCAGGCATCGGACCGACCCGCATCAATACCGTTGTCGGCGTTGTCAAAGCCTATACGACCCGGGTTGGCGAGGGACCGTTCCCGACCGAACTGCTGGATGAGAATGGCGACTATATCCGCAATCAGGGTCATGAATTCGGCACCGTTACCGGCCGTCCCCGCCGCTGCGGCTGGCTTGACGCCACTGTCGTCCGCTATGCCGGCCTGTTGAGCGGGATTAACTACATGGCCATTACCCGTCTGGATATTCTCGACAATATGAAGACGCTGAAGATCTGCACCGGCTACAAATACCAGGGGAAGCTGTTGAAGGAATTCCCCGCCAGCCTTAAAGTGCTGGCTCAGGTGGAGCCTGTCTACCAGGAATTTGAGGGCTGGCAGCAGCCCATTTCCGGCATCAAGCGTTATGAGGATCTGCCTGTTAACGCCAGGCGTTATGTGGAAGGCCTGAGCGAGGCTGCCGGTATTAAAATCGGCCTTGTTTCCGTCGGCCCCGGCCGGGATCAGACGATCGTCCTGAAAGAGATGTTCTAAGGTATTACCGCAAACGCGGCCGGAGCCGCGCTTGCTTCGGCTGCCGCCGGCCGCTGTTAGGCTGGCGGCAGCCATTTTTTCCGTGATTTTGGGCTGCGTGGAGGCGGCATTGCCGGCGTAAATGCTGTAATAAAAATCCATCTGGTGAAAGTGTTGACAAGCACCCGCTCTTCCGATATAATCTTATCTTGTGAGACTGATGACCCACTAGCTCAGTCGGTAGAGCACCTGACTTTTAATCAGGGTGTCCCGCGTTCGA
>UQPB01000013.1 GCA_900542835.1 uncultured Pelosinus sp.
GGCGGCATCCCCCTTGCGGGGAACAACGTAGATGGGGCTTTATCAACGGCCTGAAGGCGGGCAGCATCTGGAGAACAGATGCTGCCCGCCCTTGTCTTTTCCCTGGCAGCGGTCATAGTTTGCGCTGTCCGCGGACACAATAGCAGTGTCAGATTTAACAATCTGACTGGTTCATTTCAGCAGCGCTTACCCACGGGAGGATGCCATGCGGCCGGATTATCAGCGTACAGTCTTATTGACCGGATTATTTCTTGCCTTGTTTTTCTCTTCGCTCGACCAGACGGTGGTCGGCACCGCCATGCCCCGGATCATCGGCGAGCTGGGCGGCTTAAGCATTATGACCTGGGTAACGACCGCCTATATGCTGACCTCGACCACGATTGTGCCCATTGCCGGCAAACTGGCGGATATTTACGGCCGCCGCCGCATTTACATTGCCGGTCTGGTTACGTTTATGCTGGGGTCGGCGCTCTGCGGCACCAGCGCCAGCATGCTGCAGCTGATCCTGTACCGGGCGCTGCAGGGAATCGGCGGCGGCATTATGATGCCGCTGGCAATGACGGTTGTCGGCGATGTGTTTCCGCCGGAGCAGCGCGGCAAATGGCAGGGGTTGATGGGCGCTTTGTTTGGCCTGTCGGCCGCCGTCGGCCCGACGCTTGGCGGCTGGATTGTCGATTACGCCTCCTGGCAGTGGGTGTTTTACATTAATCTGCCGATCGGCCTGCTGGCGACGCTGACGATCTACTGGGGCTTACAAGGAGAGCCGCTGCGGCCGGTGCCGGCGGCGATCGATTATGCTGGCGCGGCGGCGTTGATTGCCGGCACCGTCAGCCTGCTGCTGGGGCTGAATCTAGGCGGCGCCTATTCCTGGCTGTCCTGGCCGGTCCTGTCGCTGCTGGCGGTGTCCGTCATTTCCTGGGTGTTGTTTGTGCGGGTGGAAAGGCGGGCGGCCGATCCGTTGCTCAGCCTGGCGTTATTCCGCAATAAAGTCTTCGCCGTTACCAATGTTGTCGGTTTTTTAATGGGGCTGGGCATGTTCGGCTCGCTGATGTTTCTGCCGCTGTTTTTTCAGGGGGTGCTGGGCATCAGCGCCGCCGGCTCCGGCAACGCCATGCTGCCGATGCTGCTGGCGATGATGCTGACCAGTGTGCTGGCCGGCCGTCTAGCGGTGCGGCTGCGGTTCCGTACTATCTATATTGCCGGCATGGCCTTGATGGCCGCGGCCTTTTTCCTGATGAGCGGCATGACTATGGCGACCGGCAGCGGCACCGCCGTTTATTATATTGTCATTCTCGGCGTTGGCATGGGGTTGATCATGCCGGTGCTGACCATTGCCGTGCAAAGCGCCTTTGGCGCGGAGCAGCGCGGCGTGGCCACCTCGGCGGCGCAGTTTTTCCGCAGTATTGGCGGTACGCTGGGGATGACCCTGCTGGGCGTTTTATTTAACGCTTATTCAGTCACCATCCTGCAGCGGGAGTTTTTTCCCTCCCTGCGGCAGCTGCCGGCCGGCGCCGCCGCCGAGCTGCTGGCCAGGGGGCAGGATGATCCCCACAGCCTGTTCAATGTCCTGCTGAGTCCTGATACACTGCGCCAGATTCCGCCGCAGTGGCAGGAGGCGATGCTGCCGCCGCTGAAGGCGTCGCTGGCCGATTCGCTGCATATTGTCTTTCTGGCGGCAATGCTGGTGTCGCTGGCCGGCGTTCTGATCAGCCTGCTGCTGGGCGACGCCGGGCTTGACAGCAAATCCGGCAACCGGCTCAACGAAGCCGGCGTTGTGCTGCTGGCTGAAAACATCGCCCCCGCGCCGGAGCTTGCGGCCGAGCTTGTTCCCGATCTGCTTGAGGCCCAGGAACGTCTGGACAGGCGTCGCTAGCTGTCCGGACCTCAAAATCCCTCCCGTTCGCTGTGCGAATGAGAGGGATTTTTGCGTTCGCCGCCAGGCGTTCAACTGTAATTGTGCAGGACGTGCTTGATAAATAGCTGACAGGCAGGCTGTTCGGCGGTTTCGTGGCGGTAGAGCATATAGGTCCGCCGCTGCAGGACCCGGCCGTCGCGCCAGGTGACCGGACAGGTGCAGAGGCGGCGGCTGGCAACGTGGATCCGCGGCACGACGCACCAGCCAAAGCCGTGCGATACCAACTGCAGGCAAGCCTCGATCGAGTCGACCTTTGTCGGCGCCGGCAGCGGCACCGAAAACTGCTGCTGCCACCACTGGGCCAATTGTTGCTCAGAGCCGGCAATGCGGGAGGTTTCGTATTGGATCAGTGTCATTTGCGGCAGCCGCTCGAGCTCGACCGGCTGGGAGGAGGCGATGCACATCGGTTCGGCGGCGATGACATGCTTGGCCTCGGGCCAGTCGCTGTCGCCGCGCAGCAGCAGGATGTCGACTGTCCCCTGCCGCAGCATTTCCGGCAGCTCCAGCGCGCTGGAGCCGGTTTTCAGGTTGATTTGTACTTCCGGGAATTGTTTGTGAAAGCTTTTCAACAGGGACGCCATTTTGAATTTGGCGACAACCGAGGATACCCCCAGCCGCAGGACACCCTGGGGGATGGCCGTGTCCATGCTGCGGATATGGCGTTTGACTTCTTCATAGCGGCTCAGCATCTCTCGGGCGTAATTTAGCAGGTATTCCCCCTGCGGCGTGAACTGAACGCCGTGGGGATGGCGATGCAATAATTTGACGCCAATGCTTTTCTCCAGCGTTTGCAGGCGATAGCTGAGGGCGGGCTGTGACAAAAACAGCTGTTCCGCCGTTCGGGTCAGGTTCTTTTCCTCACCGATGGTTTTGAGAATAACCCAGTCTTTATAGTCCATAAGCCGCGCTCCTTAACCACAGGTAATAATTAACCGTGAATTAACGTTCCCTGCTTTTATTTTAACGCAAAAGCAGCCGCAGTGGTAAGCGGAAAATGCCGCTGTACGTAATTAAAAAACAAATGTGTTTTTATGCCGATTGCCGTAACGCTGCTGCGATAGCGACGGACGGGCCGAAATAAGTTTATTTTATCACTGACGGATAAAAATCCGGTATTTTTACACTGCGGACAATCGACATACAATGAAAATGACTGACAGGCAGCTGGCAGTAAAATCGTAACAACGGGAGGCGGAGTGATGCAGCCGATTTTGGCCTATTGCCGGCAGGAGCAGCCTGAATTGATGCAGACCTGGGAGAGCCTGGTCAATATTGATTCCGGTTCGGGCTATGCGCCGGGTTTGAGACAGGTAGGGGAGCTGGTCGGCAACTTTTGCGCGCAGCAGGGCATGCGGGTGGAGTTTCATCCGGTAGGCGGCGGGGACAGCGAATTTCATGTTACAGCCGTAAAAGCCGGTACGGGCAGCAAGTCGATCTTATTGTTGGCGCATATGGACACAGTTTTCCCGGAGGGCACCGCAGCCGCGCGGCCATTCCGGACTGACGGCGAATGGGCCTATGGTCCGGGCGTATCTGATTGCAAGGGTGGTGTGGCGCTGGCCTTGCATGCGGTAAAGATTTTGCAGGCGATGAATAGCAGCGACTATCGCCAGTTAACCTGCTGCTTTAACTGTGACGAGGAAATCTCCTCGCCGCATTCGCGGCAGCTGATCCAATTATTGGCCCGGCAGCATGATTATGTGCTGTCGCTGGAGCCTGGCGGCGTGACCGACAGTGTCATTGCCTGGCGCAAGGGCGTTGCCAAGCTGAAGCTGACGGTAACCGGCAAAAGCTCGCATGCCGGCAGCGATCCCGACAAGGGGGCCAACGCGCTACTGGAGCTGGCGCGGCAGCTGCCGCGGCTGGCGGCGCTTGCCGATAGCGCACAGCAGACTACAGTCACCTTTACCAGGGCGGCCGCCGGCGACCGCCTCAATGTCGTACCCGACTATGCCGAAGCCTGGGCCGATGTGCGGGCTGTCTCAGACGCTGAGTTTGCCCGGGTTGAGCGGGAGGCGCGGCAGCTGGCCGCGGCTGGGGCGACGGCGGGCACGGCGGCTGCCGTCTCGCTTACTGTCGGCCGGCCCCCGTTCGCGGCAAATGCGGGCACGGCGATGCTGACCGCCCGGGCGGAAACCATTTACGCGGAGCTGGGGCGGCGGTTAAGCAGCAGCGGCGCCGGCGGCGGCTCGGACGCCAATTTGGCCGCGGCGGCCGGAGCGGTCGTGCTTGACAGCCTGGGACCGGTCAAGGGTGGCCCGAATCATACCGCCGACGAAAAGACCCGGCTCGAATCGGTCGTGCCGCGGCTGTACCTGCTGGTGCGCCTGATTAGCGATTTAGGCTCAGGACGATAACACGGGGGAGGAATGCGAAGTGTTAGGTTTAACGATTGCGATTGGCGTGGTCGGCGTCTGCGGCTATCTGATTGTCAATAAGTACAAGCCGCAGGCGGTATTGCTTTGCGGCGGATTTTTCATGATGGCAATTGCGATCATCTTTAATTTTGGTCCGATTTTGCCTGCCAAGGCGTCGACAGGACTGGCCTGGTTCGATCTGTTTAAATTTGTTGATACCCTGGCTTCGAAGCGGACGGCGGAGCTGGGACTGATGATCATGGTCTGCGCCGGCTTTGCCCGCTATATGGATAAGATCGGCGCCAGCCGGGCAATGGTGCATGTTGCCGTCAAGCCGCTGCGCCTGCTGCGTTCGCCCTATCTGGTACTCTGCGGCGGCTTTCTGATCGGGCAGATTCTGCATCCGTTCATTCCCAGCGCGTCCGGCTTCGGTCTGCTGCTGATGGTAACCATGTATCCGATTTACGTTTCTTTAGGAATCAGCCGCACTTCTGCCACTGCCGTCATCGCCACCAACGGCTGCCTGGACCTGGGGCCGGCGTCAGGCAACTCGATTCTGGCGGCAAAATATGCCGGGATTACGCCTGTCGAATACTTTGTTAATTATCAGCTGCCACCGGCGATCGGCATTTCCCTGACGCTGGTGGTGTTTCATTTCTTTGTGCAGCGCTGGTTTGAGAAGAATCGCGAGGACGGTCTGGCCCAGGGGATTCCCCGCGAGGCTGACGCCGCCACGCAGACGGCGGCGGAGACGCTGCCGCCGCTGTACTACGCGCTGCTGCCGGCGGTGCCGCTGGTGCTGGTGCTGCTGTTCGGCTATTTTCAAATTGGCGGCATTTCGATGGATATTAATGTAGCGTTGTTCATCGGTTTGTTTGTGGCGATGCTGCTGGAGTATGTCCGGGGCCGGGATGTCCGGCAGACGCTCGGCAGCATCCAGACGTTTTTTGACGGCATGGGCGTCCAGTTTGCCACTGTAGTGACGTTGATTATCGCCGGTGAAACCTTTGCCCGGGGGCTGACGTCGCTGGGGGCTATTGATACCATGATCCGGTCGGCCCAGGGGGCGGGTTTTGGCAAAGACGCGATGGTCTTATTGATGAGCGGCATTATTACCGGTTCTTCCCTGGTCATGGGGTCGGGCAACGCGCCGTTTTTCGCTTTTTCCGCTTTTGCCCCCGAGGTTGCCGGCAAGGTGGGAGCGGAGGCGGTCAATCTGCTGCTGCCGATGCAGCTTGCCGCCAGTGTTTCCCGGTCAATGTCGCCGATTACGGCTGTCGTGGTAGCGATCGCCGGCGTTGCCGGCGTATCGCCGTTCGAGGTTGTTAAACGGACGGCAATACCATTGATTGCCGGTCTGGTTGTCCTGCAGGTAATTATCTTCTTTATGTTTTAACACCGGCCGCGGCTGCCCGGCAGCCGGCGCGGATAGCAGACTACTAATTTATAAGGAAGTGAAAATATGCAGCCGGAATTTGAGCTTGAGGCGTATTTACGTGATTTGGCGTATCTGGTCAATATCGACAGCGGCTCCTGGCAGGCCGAAGGAACCGCGAAGATTGCGGCGTTTTTCCAGGAACGGTTCGAGGGCATGGGCTGGCGGGCTGCGCTTCACCGCCCCGATCCGGCGGTCGGCCCCTGTCTGCAGATTACCAATACGGCAAGTCCGGCATATGATGTCCTGCTGCTGGGGCATATGGACACCGTATTTGCGGCCGGAACGGCGGCGGAGCGGCCGTTCTCAATCGGTGACGGCAAGGCCCGCGGCCCCGGCGTAGCCGATATGAAAGCCGGCCTGCTGCTGGCTTTCTACGCACTGGCCAGTCTGGAGCGGGAAGGCAAATTGAACGGCGTTGCCGTCTGTGCGGCCTTTAACAGTGATGAAGAAATCAGTTCCCGCTTCTCCCGCGGCTGGCTGGAGGCGCTGGCAAAGCAAAGCCGGCATTGCCTGGTGCTGGAACCGGCGCGTGCCAATGGCAATTTGGTCCACACGCGCAAGGGCATTGCCCGTTTCCGTGTTGAGATCAGCGGGGTAGCCGCCCATGCCGGCGTCGATCACGAAAAAGGCAGAAGCGCGATTCAGGAGCTGTCTTATTGGATACAACTGCTGCATGCCCAGACTGATTATGAGCAGGGAACAACGGTCAATGTCGGTATGGTTACAGGCGGGTCAGCCGCCAATGTTGTCGCCGCGGCGGCTGCCGCGGAGGTTGATATCCGCTTCCGCAATCCGGCGGCAGCGGAGCGTCTGGCGGCGTTGATCCGGCAAGCAGCGGCGCAGCCGCATGCGGACGGCATTGCCGTGACCGTAAGCGGCGGCGTCACCCGGCCGCCAATGGTGCCGTCTGAACGCACCCTGGACTGGTGCCGGCAGATCGAGCGTCTCGCCGCCGCCGGCGGGATTGCTCTTGGCTGGACCGCGACCGGCGGCGGTTCTGACGGCAACTTTGCCGCCAGCCTCGGCGTGCCGACAATTGACGGCCTGGGGCCGATCGGCGGCGGCGCTCACAGTCCGCAGGAATATTTACTGCTTGATTCGATTGCACCGCGATTTCGTCTGCTGCGGGACATTCTGCAACAGCTGGCGGCTGGCGCTGTATGAGCGGCTGGACGGTTTAATCAGGAAAATTATTAAAAGACCTTGCCGGCAGCTGCCGGCAAGGTCTTTACTATTAAAAGCAAAACTGCCGCCGGCAGCCGCGGCGGCAAAGTTTTACACAAGCCTAACATGGACTTAACGCCGGGCCGTGGCCGGGGTGGTATAGTGATGATAACACCCAAGGGAAGGAAGACGTAAAATGAAAATCAACAGGCTTAAAGCACTCTGTCTCGGCTTGGCCGGCATGCTGCTGCTGGCCGGCTGCGATTCCCAGAACGCGGCGGCTCCGGCGGCGGACGGCAAAAAGGTCAGAATTGAGTATTGGCACGTCAATGCCGAGACCCAGGGAGGCAAGACGGTCGAGCAGCTGGTTAATGATTTTAACGCAAAGAGTAAAACCGTGGAGGTCGTCGCCCGCTACAACCCGGATATGTATAAGGGCTTGATGCAGAACCTGCAGGCGGAGGCCGCTACCGGCAAATCGCCGGCGGTGGTACAGATTGGCTGGGCCTTTTTGGACTATTTCTCAAATAATTTCCGTTATACGGAGCCGCAGGCGATTATTGACGCCCATTTCCCCCAGGATAAAGCATTTTTACGGGATAATTTCCTGCCCAATGTCATGGCGCTGGCCAAGAACAGCCGCGGCAGCCAGGTCGGCCTGCCCTACTCGCTGAGCACGCCGGTGCTGTATCTTAACCGCGATCTGCTGCGGCAGGCCGGCCTGAATGAAAACGGCCCGAAAACCTGGGAAGAGCTGATCGCGTTTGCCAACACGATCAAGACAAAGACCGGCAAGTACGGCTTCTATATGCAGGAGCCGGCCGATAACTGGGCCCAGCAGGCGCTGATGGAAAGCAACGGCGCCCGGATGATGACCGACGGCAAGGCCAGCTTTGCCTCGGAAGAAGGCATCAAGGCTTATGAGGCCTACGCCGACATGGTGGTAAACAAGAAATCGGCGCTGCACATTTCCTGGGGCGAGGGCGTACAGTCGTTTGTCGACGGCAATGTCGGCATGCTGTATACGACGATCGCGCAGCGGGCCAATGTCCAGAAGGGAGCCTCCTTTGACGCCGCCGCCGTCAGTTCGCCGGCCTGGCAGGGCAAGCCGAAACGGCTGCCGGCGGGCGGCTGCTTCCTGGCGATCACTGCCCAGACGGAAGCGGAGCAGAAAGCGGCCTGGGAGTTTACCAAATACCTTTACAGTATTGAGTCAATGGCGGCGTGGACGAAGGGAACCGGCTATGTACCGCCGCGCCAGGGTGTGGCCGAGGCCGAAAATGGCCTGAAAGCCTTCCTGGCCGAGAACAAGATGATGGCGGCGGCGACGTCGCAGATGGATGGTGTCGTATCCTGGACCTCTTTCCCCGGCGATGCTGGCCTGCAGGCGGAACAGCTGCTGCTTGACGTGCGGGACCGGATTCTCAATGGCAGTGTGTCGGCCCGGGAAGGACTGACGCAGACGCAGGCAAAGATCAATGAACTGTTAAAAAAGTAACCGGCAGCCGTTAGCGCAGCTTCCGGGCGCGCTGGCCGGGCAGAGCGGCGGTGTCTGAAGCAGGATTCGGACCGCCGCCGCTTTTTCATATTGACGGCGAATTTTGAACTTGAGAGGACCGCAAACGATGAAGATAGGGAAAATCCGGCTGGATCTGCCCCGTCGCGATCACTGGATCGCATTTGGCTTTATTCTGCCTTCGCTGCTGGTATTTGCGGCGTTTATGTTTTATCCGCTGGCCTATACGGCTTATTTAAGCTTTTTTGACTGGAATATGATCAAGCCGGTCAAGACGTTTGTCGGCTGGAATAATTATATCGCCTTGGTTCAGGACCCGCTGACTTACGCGGTGTTAAAGAATACGGCGGCCTATATCGCGATTTTGCTGCTGTTGAACTGCGCCGCTCCGTATGCGCTGGCGTTTGTTTTGTCGTTTGTGATCAAACGCGGCGGCGGTTTTTATAAAAGCGCCTTTTTTCTGCCCAGCGTGATTTCACTGGTAGTCGGCTCGATACTCTATTTATGGATTTTAAACCCGATATCCGGTCCGGTGGCGCTGATTGCCGGCTGGTTTGGCGTCAGCCTGCCGGTCTGGAGCAAGACCGAGGGGCTGGTGATTGCGGTGCTGAGCCTGATCACGACCTGGAAGGTGTTTGGCTACAATTTTATCGTGCTTTTCGGCGGCGTGGCCGGTGTACCGCGGGAAGTGATTGAAGCCGCCCGCATTGACAATGTGCCGCTGCACCGGATTTTTTTCGATATTGTGCTGCCAATGAGCAGCGCCACCGGCGTCTATATCCTGATCATGACCATCGTCCAGGGGCTGCAGTATGTGTTCACGCCGATCAAGGTCATTACCCAGGGCGGCCCCGACAATGCCAGCTCCAACATCATTTACAGCGTGTATCAGGAGGGGTTTGTGCTTTATCGCACCGGCTACGCGTCCGCCTTCGCGATTGCCGCAATGGTGTTGTTTGTGGCGCTGCTGGTGCTGGAATTCCGCTATGTGGAGAAAGGTGTTTACTATGAGAATTGAGCCGGAGCTTAAATGGCATCTCCTGCTGGGCTGCGGCCTGCTGCTGTCGCTGCTGCCAATCGTGTTTGCCGTTTCCAGCTCGTTCAAGGAGCTCAGCGAGGCCTACAGCAATGTGTTCGGGCTGATTCCCGAGCAGCCGACCCTCGGCAACTACCTGCAGGTATTCGCGCGGCTGCCGCTGGCGCAGATTACCGCCAATACGTTTCTGATCGCGGCGACAGTGACGCTGTTCAAGACGCTTACCGCCATTCTGGCGGCATACGCGTTTGTCTACTTTGATTTCAGGGGTAAACAGCTGCTGTATTTTCTGTTGATCAGCACCATCTTTATCCCGTTTACGGTGACGATGATTCCCAACTATCTGACTGTATCCCAGCTCGGCTTCCGCAATACGCTTGCCGGCGTGATTTTGCCGCAGCTTGCCGACGCCACCGGTATTTTTCTGCTGCGGCAGGCGATGCGGACGATTCCAAGGTCGCTGATTGAGGCGGCGCGTCTGGATCAGGCCGGCCATCTGCAGATCATGAGCAGTGTTGTCCTGCCGTTGATCCGGCCGGCGGCCGTATCCACAGCGATCATGTTTTTTATCAACTCCTGGAATGAATATGTCTGGCCGGTGCTGATCCTGAAGGACAAGGCCAACTATACGCTGCCGCTGGCGCTGCAGCTGTTTATCAGCTCCGAGGGCGGCACTGACTTTACGCTGGCGATGGCGGTGTCGGTGCTGACAATGCTGATTCCGCTGCTGCTCTATCTGCTGTTCCAGCGCTATATTATCAGCACCTTTACCTCTTCCGGCATTAAATAGTGTCAAACGAAAGGCGGGAAAAGCATGAAGGAAATTGTGTTTGAGCATGTACGCAAGGACTATGGCAAGACCAGCGTCATTGACGACCTGAATCTGGCCGTCAGGCCGGGGGAACGGCTGATTCTGCTTGGCGCTTCCGGCTGCGGCAAATCGACGACGCTGCGGCTGATCGCCGGACTGGAGGATATTACGTCCGGCAGTCTGTATATGGACGGACGTCGGATCAATGATGTTCCCAGCGGCGAGCGTAATGTCAGCATGGTGTTTCAGAATTACGCCCTGTTTCCGCATATGACGGTGGCTGACAATATCATTTACGGCCTTAAAATTCAAAAGCTGCCGCCGGCGGAGATTGCCGCCCGTCTCAGCGACGCGCTGAACATGCTGGAGCTCAACAGGCTGGAAACGCGAAAACCGAAGGAACTGTCGGGCGGGCAGCGGCAGCGGGTGGCGCTGGCGCGGGCAGTGGTAAAGCGCAGCGAGGTGCTGCTACTGGACGAACCGCTGTCCAACCTGGACGCGCAGCTGCGGGGCCATGCCCGCAAGGAACTGGTGCGGGTGCATCAGCTCTACCGTCAGACGTTTGTTTATGTCACCCACGATCAGGTGGAGGCAATGACGGTAGGCGACCGGATCGCGCTGCTGCACCGGGGGCAGCTGCAGATGCTCGATACGCCGCAGAATGTTTATAACCGGCCGGCCAATGTCTATACCGCCCGGTTCATCGGTTCGCCGCCGGCCAATATTCTCGAGGCCCGCTACGCGGAGCACCGCCTCCATGTCGGCGCCCAGTCGGTGCGGCTGCCGGACTGCTGGTGCGGCCGCGTCGCTCAGAACGGCGGTCGCGAGCTGTATCTGGGGCTCCGGCCGGAGCATATCCGGCTGCAGGCGGCGCAAGCGGATAACGCCTTTGCCGCTACGGTGAAATATGTCGAGGATTACGGCAACCGCCGCGGTGTGTACATTGACCTTGAAGGCTGCGAGGCGGCCGCGATCTGCGACAGCGGCGGCTGGCAGCCGGGGCAGCGGGTGTATTTTACAGTCGATGCCGCTAAGCTTCATCTGTTTGACCGGCAGACCAGCCAGAATATCGGTTACCCGGAGGTGTACGATGCCGCGAATTTATATCAGTACCAATCTCTATAATCCCGGCGAGCTGGGGCGGATTTTTCCGCTGCTGGAGAAAATCGGCGATCCCTCGGCCGGGATCGAGCTGTTTCCCGAATGGCAGAGCGAAGGCTTTGGCGATGAGCTAGAGCGGTATATTGACCGTTTTGCCAGCTATCCGATTTCCCTGCACGGTCCTTATTACTGCACCGAGCACAGCAGTGCCAAGGGCACGCCGGTCTACGCGCGGTCCATGGCCTATTTTCGCCGCACGCTGGCCCTGTCGCAGCGGCTGAACAGCCGCTATATTGTCTTCCACCACAATAACTGCCGGGTGGAACCGGAGCGGCGGCAGACGATGATCGACACGGCCGCGGCCAACCTGGCGCGGCTGCGGCCTGCGGCCGCGCGCTGCGGCGCGATCCTGGCGGTTGAGAATGCCGGCGTGCTGTCCAGCGGCAATATGCTGTTTGACGAGGCGCAATTCATTGAAGTAGCCGGCGCCGCCGCCGACGCCGTTTTACTCGATGTCGGCCACGCCCATGCAAACGGCTGGGATATCCAGCGCGTCATTGCCGCGCTGGCGGACCGGATCATCGCCTATCACCTGCATAACAACGACGGCCGTGCCGACCTGCATAACCGCATCCATGACGGAACCCTGGATATGGCGCGGATCCTCGATTGCTGCCGCCATTATACGCCGCAGGCGGACTTTGTCATTGAATATGGCAAGCAGTGCGCCGACGACATCGCCGGCATTGCCGCCGATGTCGCCTATGTCCGCAGCTATATCGACAAGCCGGTCGCCTAAGCGGGACAGTAAAGGTCAGAACCGCTTTTTTACCTGCCGGCACGGGGAGAACTCCTGCTAAAATCTTGACGATTTGGCAGGAGTTCTCTTTTTTGATGCAGTATTATACAGTATCAGTTGTGCTGCACCGCCGGCAATCTTTGGGTTCAGCGTCGGTGCAACTCAGGCAACAAGAAAGGTGTGCGGACATTGAAGCTACGGGGTGTGAGGACAGCGGTTCTGGCGCTGAGCTTGTCGCTGACGGCGGGACTGCTGCAGCCGGCGAGCAGCGAGGCGCTGGACCTTGGCGATCTGGGTGGGGCGCTGCTGGGGGGAGCTATCCAGCAGGCGCAGATTAAAAAGTCACTTGAATATTACGAGAACGACGGCCGCCACGAATTGTTCGAGCAGTTGAAGAAATCGGAAGGCGTCAATGAGGACCCGGAATTGAACGCGCTGCTGGCGCGGATTATGGGCCGGCTGTCGGACGCGATCGCCAAAACGGAGCCGTCGATACAGGAGAAGCCCTATAACTATTTTATCAATCCTCAGCCGGAATTTAACGCGTTTTGCAGTCTGGGGCACAATATTTCCGTCAATACCGGCGTCTTTAACTTTTTTGATAATCATGAGGATAAAGTCGCCGCCGTGGTCGCTCACGAGTTGGTGCACGGGCAGAAGCAGCATCCGCTGAACGGAGCGAAGAAGAAACTGACGGTCGATTTTGTCAAGTCGGTTGTCGGCTCGCAAATGGGCGGCGGCGGCAGGCTGGCGGTCGGCGTGGTGGCGGCCAACACCAAGGCGACAGGCATTACCAAACCGAATGAATGGGAAGCGGATAATATCGCCTATAACTATATCCTGGCCGCAGGTTATAATCCGGGGGCGCCGGCGGCGGTCTGGCAGCGGGTGCTGGACAGCAAGGACAGCGGCAAGTCCGGCGGGTTTCTGGATGATTTGCTGAATCCGTCGACCCATCCCGAAGCCAAGGACAGGCGGGATAACTATGCCAAAAAGCTCACCGAGCACAGCCGCAAACAGGTGACGGTTGACGCCGCCAGCGGCGAGATTAAGGTTAACAACCGGCCGTTCATGAAGCCGACGGCATTCGCCAACATGAGCGGCCTTGAACGCAGCTATCTGGTTGCCGGTAATCTGGCCGCCGTCTATGCGCGCAGCCAGCCTGGACGGGCTTACGCCGAAAACGGCGTTGTCCGTGTCGACGGCAGAGCGGTTGTCCAGCCGGGACCGGATGATCCGGGCGCGGCCGAGCTGGCGCAGCTGTTGAACGCGGCGCTCGGCTACTGATACATATTGCCGTGTTTGCCTGCGGCCGGAAATCGGGGAGCGCTGCGTGCGGCAGCGAGCTGCCGCCTGAGGGAGGAAAAGGCAGGGAACGAAAGAACGGCTCCACGGAGGCCACAGAGGGACAACGGCAACCCTCTGTGGAAAGTGTTGTTCCCGCAATTGATTAACGGCCAGAGTCCCGCCCTTCCCGGGCGGGACTTTTTGTATGGGCGTCAGGGGGCCGGTTTGGCGTCAAAGCCCTGCCGCAGCTTCAGGGCCATGCCGATCGCCAGCCGGGCTTCAAAGTCATTAAGGGAAATATCGAGAATTTCTTCAATCCGCCGTTTGCGGAACAGCACGGTTTGGCGGTGGGTATACATCTGGCGGGCAACCTCCTGCAGATTGTTGACCTGGAGGATCTTGATCAGGGTGTCCATCAGGTCGGTGCCGTGCTGTTGATCGTATTGCTCCAGCCGGCCCAGTGTCCGCTCGACGAAATCCTGCACATGCTCCGTATTGCGAACGGCGGGAAAAAACTGAAACACACCGTTGTCGAGATAATGATGAATCTGCTGGCCGGGACGCAGTTTTTGGCCCCAGGTGACGGCCAGCCGGGCCTGTTCATAGACTTTGGCCAGTTTCCAAAAGGTTTCTGTCTGGAACGGCGCGATACCGATACTGTACTGGCCGGGAGCGCAGTCGCAAAACAGGCTTTTCCAACGGACAGCCCGCTCCAGCTCCCGCTTCCGTCCCGGCGGGATGGAAGCGGGTATCAGCACCGCCACGCCCTCGCGGGTCTGCCAGGCGATAACGCCGGGTTCCTTGTTCAGTTTCTCTACCAAAGCGGCGTCCGTCGCCGTCTCCTGGCTGCTGTCGCCATCCTTGCCGTTTGCCTTGCGGACAACGGCGTAGCAGGAAAAATCCTGCGATAGATTGAGATTAAGCCGCCAGGCGTGATCAAGAATTTCGCGGGAAGGCAGGGCCCGCCGTTCCAACAGCATATTCAACAGATCCTGCTGCTGCTGCTTAAAATCAGTCGCCGCGGCCACGTCCGGGGCATGGGGCAGGCCGGTCGCGTCCATCCAGTAGCAGGCGGCGGTCGCTATCCCTTTATGCTGATAGCGCAGCGGCGCGATCCGGACGTGAAAGCTGCGGCAGGTGTCGCCGCATTTCAGTTTACAGACGGTGAACTGCAGCCGGCCGCTGCTGATAGCCCGGTCGAGTTCCCGCGTCAGCTCGCGGGCGGCGGCTACAGGAAAGACGGCCTGCAGCTGCTGGCCCGGCCAATCCCGCGCCTCTGGCGGCAAAAGCTGGTTGTCGTCAAAAACCTCGACAATTACGCCAAGCTGATTGGCGATCATGCCCGCCCCGGGCAGGGACAGCAGGAATTCCTTGGCGCCGCAGGGAGCGCTGGCGGCGGTTTGGCTGAGACTGTTCAGCTGCGGCGCGGTGATGACGACCATGACGCGGCGGACCTTGCCGCCGTCGGTGCAGATCGGGGTATAGACGCCGTGGTAGTCGCTGCCGATGTCCTCGTCCGAGAACTCCATCGTTTTTCCCCGCAAGCATTCGGCAAACAGTTTTTCATGCTTTTCATGCAACTGGCGCGGGAGAATTTCCTGAAAGCGGCGGCCGCGAATTGTTGCCGTCTCAATTGACCAGTAGGCGGCATAGCGCTGGTTGACCTGCAGGTAGCGGCCGTCGTGATCGAGGCAGCTTAACAGGAAAGGGCCGGCGTCCCAACAGGCCTGCAGGGAATGGCTGCGTTCGTCCAGCGCGCAAGGTTTGCATGCGTTTCGGTTCATTCAATTCACAGTCCTTCCGGTGATGCTGGCGTGGCGGCGGCGGCGATACCCTGCCAAACCTGTCCATCCTGACGACGCAGTGTCCGGGCGCCGGCTCCCGGCGGCAGGGAGCCGGCGCGGGGCTGCGATCCTAACAGTATTATAGGTGGAAACCAAAATTGTTGCCAATTAATGATTATTTCGCATTGCAACGGCGTCAATCTTTCAACAGAACGTATAAACCGGGGCCTAAAAAGATTATACACTTTGACAGTGTATAATCTTTTTAGGCTGTGCTATGATGAATTTATTGTAGATAAATGGCTGATTTTGCATAAAGCGCCGGGATTTGCCTGGCGTATTTAGTTTCTGCGGCAGATCAGCCGGCGCATTCTGTTTTGCCAGACAAGCCGTTATCCTTCGCGGATAATCAGGCTCAGTTTACTTTGTCCGCAGGGGATCTGTTCGGTCGCCGGCGACATTGCTATAATTAAAATAAGATATTAATTATTAAATAATGTTAAGTTTTAATTAATTATATGCGGAGGGATTGTTAATGAAATGGCTGGCAAATTTGCGAATGGTGTACAAGCTGGGGCTGCTGCTCGCTATTGCGGTCGTCACGGTTGTCGTTCTGGTGCTGACAGGGTATTTCGGACTGCGGGAAGCGAACCGCGAACTGGAACTGATGTACAGCGAGCGGCTGGTGCCGATGGACATGGTAAACGAGGCCGGTTTCGCGATGCGGCGGGTGGACAGCGCCACCCTGGAACTGCTGTTGAACCGGGAAGAGGCGAAAAAATCCGGCTATGAGGCGATCCTGAACGAGCAATATGGAAAAGTAAACGATATGCTGACACAGATTGCGGCAATGAATCTGGATCCACGGGTCAACAGCGGCGTTCAGGCCATTCAACAGCCGCAGGCGCAGCACCGCGAGTCGCTGCAGCAGATTATCGGCCTGGCGCGGCAGAATAAGTACGCGGAGGCGCAAACCGTCTACGCGACCCGGTTTGATCCGGTCACCGTTAAAATGGTCAAGGACCTGCAGGGGCTGAACGAACTGTTTGATCAGCTGGCGGCTGAGAATCTCCGCCATACGCGGGCCGAATTCGTTCAGGCGATCTGGATTGATTCGATTATTGCCCTGGCCTGCCTGCTGCTGCTGCTGGCCGGCGGCTTTGCCGTCACCCGGGCGATTACCGCGCCGGTATCGGCAATGGTTGTCCTGTGCGAGCGGTTTGCCGCCGGCGATTTCCGCCTGCAGGAGAAGCAGCCGGAGCGGCATGATGAAATCGGCAGACTGGCCGGCGCGATGGAGCAGATGCGGGAGAAGCTGCGGGATCTGATGAAACAGGTGGCAAATTCGGCCGAGCAGCTTGCTGCCGCCAGCGAGCAGCTGACCGCCAGTGCCGAACAGTCGGCGCAGGCGGCGACCCAGATCGCGGTGTCGATCACCGATGTCGCCAAAGGCGCCGACGAGCAGCTGACCGCCACCGCCGATACGTCCGCGGTAGTGGAGCAGATGTCGGCAGGGGCGGAAGAGATGGCTGCCAGCGCTGCCCAGGTAGCGGCCCAGTCAGCCGAAGTGGGCGCGAAAGCGGCCGCCGGCGGTGAGTCGGTGGAGAAAGCGGTCGGTCAGATGGGGCAAATTGAAAAGACATCGCAATTAGTTGCCGAATCGATTAATACGCTGGGCGAGCAATCGCAGGAGATCGGACAGATTGTGGATACGATCGCCGGCATCGCCGGCCAGACCAATCTTTTAGCGCTGAACGCGGCGATCGAGGCGGCGCGGGCCGGCGAGCACGGACGCGGTTTTGCCGTTGTCGCCGAGGAGGTGCGCAAGCTGGCCGAGCAGTCTCAGGAGGCGGCCAAACAGATTGCCCAGCTCATCGGCAATATCCAGACCGATACCGAGCAGGCGGTCGCCAATATGACGGCTGGTGGCAGAGAGGTAAAAGCCGGCATTGAAGCGGTTGGTGTTATGGGGCAGACCTTTCATGAGATTGTCAATCTGGTCGGGCAGGCAAACGAGAAGATTGAGGGCTTGTCGCAGGCGGCCCAGCAGATCGCCGTGGGCAGCCAGAATATCGTGGCGGACGTGCAGCGGATCGACGCGCTGAGCAAGGATGCGGCAAGCAATTCGCAGACGGTTTCGGCCGCCACCGAGGAGCAGTCGGCCTCGATGCAGCAGATTGCCGCCTCCAGTCAGAGTCTGGCCCATCTGGCCCAGGATCTGCAGACCGCTGTCAGCCGGTTTCAGATTTAATAACAATAATAAAAACGCAAGCTTGTGCGCTGAAGCAGCGACAGCTTGCGTTTTTGTTATTATGGCGGCTTCTCAGCCGAACAGCTCAGCGGCGGCCCGGGCCGCCACTGTGCGGGGCACGATTACCGGCAGTCCGGTCCGGTCGGCAATCGCCGCTTTCATGGCGACGGTATAGCCGATGCAGTCCATGACGATGACCTGAGCCTGACGTTCTTGCAGCCGCAGCCCGGCTGCGACCACCGCCGCGGCGTCGCCGTAGGGCGACGCCGGCTCGACAACGACATTGGGGACGCCGTATTCCCGCCAGCGGCGCGTTGCCTGCGGCACCTGGCTGGCGTCGGGGGTAAGGACGCCGACTGTCTGGTCGCTCACTGTGCCGGCAATGAAGTGCCGCAGCAGTTTTTGCGGATACAGAACCGGTATTGTACTGCGGAACGCCGGGAACTCGCCTGTGCACAACAGTAGGATGCCGGCGGCTCCCTGGATGGTCAGCTCGTCAATCAGGGCCTGCATCCGCTGCAGGATGTGCTTTTCGGCAATTCGTACCGAACTGCCGTCATTGAGGCGGGTCACCAGGACGTAATCAGCCGGTCCGGGAGCAATCGCGGCGATCTCTTCCCGGCTCAGGCCGTCCAGCGCGCCGCGCTGGTCCAGTTCGATGCCGCCCAGCAGTGGCAGCATTTCCGGCACTACATCCGTACGGGGCGATTGGCCGATCGTAATTGCGCCAATTTTACATGCCATGCAGTTGTTCTCCTTTCGATGTCCGCCAGGCACAGCCCTGATGAACGCCGCAGCCGGGACTTCCCGGCCGGCATTCCTCCAGGCTGACCGGACAGCCGGCGCTGTCGGCGCCTTTTATTGCCAGCACCGCCTGTACTGCCTGACGGACGGCGCTCTCTTCCCCTTCAATGATCATCGTGGTAGCGCCCTCGGCGCCATGTATGCCGCCGGCGGCGATGACGGTACACCGCACCGGCGCCAGCAGTTCCAGCGCGGTCTGCTCCGTAATTACCCGGCCGGTCAGCGGGCAGAGACCGGTGGCCATTCCCATTGACCAGTGCGAGGCGTAGATGCCTGCCGCTTCTGTCGCCGCCTCAATCGAGCCGGGTATCAGCTTTTCCAGACCGCAGAGGATGAGTACCCGGCAGCCCTGGGCCATCAGGCCGGCGAAGCCCTGACCCGGCATTCCTCCCAGGGGGCTGCCCAGCAGCATGGCTGCCCGGCCCTGGCTGTCAAGCGCGTTGGCGCCGATGATGACGATATCGTCGCGGCGCAGTGAGGCGACCGCTTCGCCAAAGGTAGTATCGATATTACGGACACTTCCCTGGCTGATGAGGATACTGTGCGGCTGGGAAGAGGTTGTCGCGGCGCTTTTGGTGCCGGCGGGACTGATGCGGCCGGAAATCCGCAGCTCACCGCCGGCGAGACGGTAGGATGCCGCCGCCACGGTGGTGCCGCCTTTAAGCAGGATCTTGCCCTGCCGCAGCGCCTGGCGCACCTCTGCCAGCTGCGCCACCGCTTCGGCAATGAGCGCCTTGGCCTCCGGCACGGTCAGCGTGATCTGGGCCTTCACGGCCGGCTGCCGCCAGCCTGCAGATGAGTCATCGGGCCGTAGAGCTGCTGCAGCAGCGTAAACTCGTCTTCATCATAAAAGCGGCACTGCCCCTGGGTAAAGGCTTTGGCGGTTTCGATGCAGAAGCGGGCCGTCATTTCGATATCGGTTAAATGGGTTGCGCCGGTGGCGCAGCCGGGCACCGCGGTTTCGGTAGTGATCGCTACGCCCACGGTAGGGGCCGCAGTGGCTACGGACGGCTGCAGGATGCTGTTGAGGTGGAATACGCCGTTGCCGTAAGGGGTAATGTCCTGGGTGGTAACGGCGAATACGGCCGGCAGCCGGCCGGTGGTGATTTGCATCAAATCCAGCAGGTCTTCGCTGACGCGGAGAATGTAGCCCTGTTTGACCGTCGGTGAGAGGGCGAAGCCGCGGGTGTTGATAATCCGGTTGCCTTTGGTGGTATCGACTGACAGGACGGCATCCATCCGTTCGTCCAGTTCATAATCGTTGGTTACATGAAACTCGACCGGCGAATCCATGAACGGAACGGGATGGTGCGGCCGTGTCGGCGCGTTGGGGCAGATATGGGTGGCGACAATAACGTCGCCGGCAAGCTGGTCGCCGCGCTGGGCCATCAGTCCCAGCTTGAGCGCGGCGGCAATGACGGTGAGGGCGCCGTCGCCGTCGGAGACAAAGCCGGTCCGCTCCGGCCGGGCGCCGAGACCGCCGAGACGGCCGATCAGGCCGAGCGTGGGGGCTGAGCCGCCGGCCGTCTTGCCTTTAGAACCGGGTATGAGCAGTTTGACAAAGTCGGTGCTGCCTTTCGGGCCCTTGACTGTGACGCTGGCGGCTTCGGCGATGCCGACGTCGCGGGCCATAGCGACAATATCGCTGCCGCTGACAGAGCCGCTGTCCATGACCTCGTAGACTTCAAGAACTTGTTTTAATGCCATAAAATAGACTCCTTTCCGTAGGGCTAATTGGGAAACACGTAGGGGATCAGCGAACGGCCGACGGCCTGTTCGGCAACGTTGAAGAGGGTGGCGTCGCGCATGCCGGCGCCCAGCAGCAGCCGGTCACGGTGCGCCCAGAGGACGGCGATTTCGCGGCCGGCGGTTATCTCCGCGGTCGCCAGGGGGCAGCCGCTGACGGCGTCGAGAGTGGCGATGAGGTCGGGGAAGGTTCCCAGCCGCTGGCCGTCGATTTCCAGTGTCATGTATTCGTTCCAGAAGGTCAGCTCGACGCTGCCGCCGGCGGTGTCGAGGGTTACCCTGCCGACATCAAACCCGCCGCGGGTTTCCAGTTCGACGCTGCCGACGCTGCCGCGGCAGATCACTTTTCCTTGCAGATAGTCCGCCGCCGCGTCAATCGCTGCCGCCGCTGCTTTCTCCTGTGCCGCCAGCATGGCCGTGCCCAGGGCGATGCATTGGCTGACCGCGCCGACGGCCGCATGCTGTTTGGCATAGGCGGCGGAAACCGGGTTGCGGGCCACAGCGACCAGGCCGCCGGCATGGACGGAAGCGCTGCGGATCATGCCCGAGGCGCTGTCGAGCGAACCGCTGGCGGCCAGTTCGATGTAGCGGCCCTGGGCCGGATCGCCGCCCACCGCTATCTGCCGCGACTGGTAATGGGGATCGCGGTGTAGTCCAAGCGAGCCCATGATGCCGGTGGGATGGGCTCTGCCATTGCAGGGGGCGTCCAGCAGCGGCAAATTCAGCGCCGCCGCCTGCAGCCAGCCATTGACGGTGGCGTTGCCGCCGCATTCGTTGCTGATGATGCCGTCCGGCTTAATCCCGAAGTGCTGCTGATAAAGCTCCACCGTCCGGATATAGTAGGCGGGGCGGATATAGCGGTTCTTGGCCGCCGGCGCGCCGACCGCCGAGGCGGTGAGGACGGTTTGCTCGTCGCGCAGGGCTGACAGCGGCGTCAGGACCAGATCGCCAAGCCGCAGGGCCAGCCGCGCCGCCTCCAGGCCATCGGCGGCCGAGCCGCCGCCGCCGCCCCCCAGCAGAGCGCCGCCCAGAACCGCGGCGCGGGCGTGGGCTTCCGTCAGTTTCAAACATTGATCCATTGCGTTACCTCCATTTTGCCTTCCAGACCGAGCTGAAGAATCCGTACAGGGCATCGCCGGCGATGCAGCCGGCGGCGACGATTGTCGCCGAGGTCATGGCTTCTTTGCCTTTATACTTCTCGATGTACAGCCGCACCGCCAGGCCGGCCAGCACCGTAAAGCCCGCCGCCGGATTGAGGATCAGCAGTCCGGTTGACAACAGGACGCCCATCTGCCGCCGTGAACCGCCGGCCGCCTGCAGAATGGCGCCGGGAATCGCCCACATCAGCAGGGTGCTGATAATCGAGGGATCGACACCGGCCTTAATCGTCGCCGCGAAGACGCGGTCAACCGGCGGCAGCATATTCTGACTGAAATAGATGTTGTAGGACGCGGCGACCGTAATCCAGGCGACCGCGAGTCCGATCATGCCGGACAGCAGCTGCTGCTTGCGGCCCTCCCGCTCGAAGGCCCAGTCGGAGCCTTTGCCGCGCAGGATCCAGCCGGCCTTAAAGTCATAGCCGGCATCGGCGAAGGCGGGACCGCCGCTGGCGACAAAGCCGACCAGCAGGGCCAGCGCTTCCGGCGGAAAGCCCAGCAGAATCCCCAGAACCAGGAAGATCAGCGAGGTGGCAAAAGCGGGAAACCAGCCGGAGTGCATTGCCGACAAACCGACGATAAATTCCGCCAGAATGCAGGCCAGGGCCGCGAATACCACCCACAGCAGCAGCTGTCCCGGAGCCATCGCGGTGTACAGGCCGGAAATGAGCGCCAGCGCCATGCCGGCGATCACATAGCAGCAGATGCCGCGGATCAGCCCGGTCCGCATTTCGCTGTCGCTGCGGGTATAGGTGTGTGCCTTTTCGCCTTCGGCCACGGCCTTTTCCTTGTTTTTAAACATGGCCAGCATGATCTGAATACCGGCGACCAGGCCGGCGCCGATCATAAAGCCATGGGGAATGTACAGCTTATTGATATCGATACCGAAGAGATCGACGGAATAACCGCGCAGCAGCAGCCCGGTTGCGAACATCAGCATTGCCCACATATTGCTGATCATGGTAATGCCCAAAGCTGACATGGGAATGTTGAAATAGGAGCCGACCAGGCCACCGCCTACGCCCCAGAACAGCAGCCGGGCCCGTTTGCCGCCCTCGTCGCCGGCGTAAATCGCCTCGGCGGCGGCGACGCCGGGAGGCCAGGCGGCGTTGCCGGGAAAAGCGCGGGAATCAAAGATCCAGTACAGCATCAATAAGTCAATCACCATGCCCATTGTCGCGCCAATCAGCATTGGGATGATCAGATCGGACCTTCCCAGCAGGAACGGAATGCCAATCGGCAGGAACAGCGAGTTGGCCGCGCCGAAGGTGGCGCTGGAAATGGTCGACTGCACCAGGTTCTGGCGCTGAATATCACGGAATTGACGGAAGATAGCGAGCGGAATGCGGGAAAGCACCAGCGCTACCAATACGCCGATGATGGCGGTGTTGGGCGTGACGCCCAGAGTGGCGATGATCTGCAGGCCGATGATGGCGCCGAAGAAAGACAGGATAATGTTGATAATCAGCATCGCCGGCTCAAAGGCGCGGGGATGTTGTTTTTCCCGGGATCGCGGTTCTGTCATGCGCTAACCTCCTTGTTTGGCTGGAATGAGTTGGGCGGCGATAGCGCCGCCGGCCACCACGGCATCGATAACCGGCGTACGAATTACGCCGTTAAGCTTGGCGGCAAGGCCAATGGTCGTATAACCGGTGCAGGCAAAGACGATAACGTCGGTTTGCTCCGCCAGCTTGTTGGCGGCGGCAAACGCAGCCTGCAGACCAGCCGGGGTTAGCAGATCGGTGGTGTTGTCTACCTTGTCCGGCGAGCACCAGGCAGTGAGACGGTTGCCGAGCAGCTCGGCCATGCGCGGCGGCGGTTCCCCGTTAAGTGTCAGCACGCCCACGCGCCGGCCCAGTGCCAGCGCCGTTGCCGCCGCCGCCGAGCCGGCGCCGATTACCGGAATGGAGACGGTACGCCGGCACTCAGCGATCGCGGGATCGGCAGCGCAGCTAATCAGAATTGCGCTGGCGCCGTCAACCTGTGCCTGCCGCGCCAGCGTCTCGATTTTGGGAACCGCTGCCGCCTCCGAAGCTGCGTCGTGGATGCCAAGCGGCTGATCGGGAATGCAATAGGTGGCCGTCTCCAGCCCGAACCGGGTTTGGATCAGACGGCTGTGCAGCGACAGCAGCTCCGGATTGTCGGTGGTAAATACGCGAATAACTGCCAGCATTGTTGCGCCTCCTTTTTGTTTAGGACAGGATATATCCTGTTTTGTTAGTTTTATTCTCTGCTCAGAAGAATTAACTCTTTGTACTGCGGACAAAAAAACAACCGCGGTTATTGTACTGTTTGCACAACAACCGCGGCGTCAAGCCGTTTTAACGGTGTGGATCAAGAAGATTGCGGGCTTTCAGCGCCATCCAGAGTGTAAAGCGGTAATCGGGATTGTCCCAGTCCCGTCCCAGCAGCTTTTTCAGTCTTTCCAGACGGTAGCGCAGGGTATTGCGATGGATGAACAGCTTTTCCGCCGCCTCGACGACGTTTCCCTGGCACTCGAGAAAGACCTCCAGGGTTTTTAGCAGTTCCTGACGGTTTTTTAGGTCGGGCCGGTCGATGGCGCCGAGGATGTCTCTGTAGAATTGCTCCAACCGGCTGCCGGCGTTCAATAGAAGATTGTAGATCTCCATGTCGTTCCAAAAGGCGACGCGGCCTTTGCCATATAGCTGGCGGACCGTCCGGATCATATCGCGGACATGCGCATAGTTGCCGGCAAAGTCGGCGAGGTCGGCGCCCAGGCGGCTGACACCGATTGTCAGGGTGATGTCGGGCCAGCGCAGACGGGCCTGTTGCTGGATCGTCTGCGCCAGCGTGTTCAGCCGTTTGCGCGCGTCGCCGCCGGGCCTGCGGCCGGCGGGCAGAACGACGACAATGCTGTCGCTGCGGCTGACCGTCATTGCCGGCTGCTTCCAGGCAGCGGCCGCCTGTTCGACCAGGCGCAGCAGCTCGTTCTTCATTCGCCGCGCCAGCAGCTCGGACTGCGCCCTGCCGGCCAGCATGCCGGTAAAGCCGTCAATATCGGCGGCCAGAATGTAATACGGTTCGTTGAGGCGGAGGCCAACCGCCTCGCCGCGGGTCAACGCCAGCTCCCGGTTGGTCACGGCGCCGGCGATCAGGTCCTCGAGAAAGTCGCGTTTATAGCTGTGCCTGGCCTCACTCACCGCTTCTTCGCGCGCCAGCTGCAGCGCCGTAACCGTTACCGCGTGCTCCACCGCGATTGTCTGCATATCGGTCAGCGGGCCGTTCGGCTCCTGGCTGCGGACCAGAATATAACCATAGCGCATTTTCTGGACATCGACGGCGAACACGTCCCAGTCAACCGTTCCCAGACGCAACCGCCGGCAGTTGGCGCGGCCGGTCAATCTATCCGCCGCCGCAGCCAGGCTGGCGGCCGCTTCCTCGCCGGAGGCCGCGAGGAGCTCGCCGCTTCCGTCGGTGATCAGCACCGGCCGCCCCAGCAGCTGCGCCAGCTCCGCCGCCAGCGGCGGCAATCCGTTTTGCTCCAGGGCCAGCTGGGTCAAGCGGCGGTGGATCTTTTCCGAATAGGCGAGCTTGTCGGCTTGTTGATTGATAATGACGGTCATTAACGGATGGGTAATATCGAGAAATGATACGCCGTCCGGAACATCCAGCAGCGGTATGCCCAGTTCGTCGGCCAGCCGCAGCAGCGGTGGCGGCGGTTCGCCGACGAACCGGCCGAATTTTACCGCCAGCGCAGCCGCGCCGGAGCGCCCCAATGCCCGCAGGATCGCAAGCTGGCCGTCGGGATCATTGCGGACGGCGTAAAAGGTCGTGATCAACAGTTCGTTTTCCCGCAGCCACAAAAACGAATCCGGCACCTCGAGAATATCGACGCAGTTGATCTGTCTGTCCAGGCCGCCGCTGCCGGCGACCAGGCGGCTGTGGTGCAGCCCGCCGATGCGCAGGGCCTCTCTGACGGTAATTGCCATTGTATCACCTTGCGTTATCAGTATTTTATTGCTATCGTCGCTTAGCTAAGTAACCGCTGATTAAATGAACCAGCCAAACCGGCGGGATAATCAGTCGTTACTTAGGCTTCGCCGCCGGCGGGCGCTTTTACCCGCGTGCTGACCCAGACGGCGACGATCGCAAACAACAGCGCGGTTATCCAGAATACGGACGGTATACCCAGCGCCAGGGCGATGACGCCGCCGCTAAGCGGCCCCAGTACGTTGCCGAGCTGAACCGCGCCGGTGGTTACGCCGTAGGCGACGCCCTGCTTGGCGCGGGGAATCAGCAGCGAAATAATCGTGTTCGAGGTCGGCAGCATCGCTCCCAGACAGAAGCCGCTCAGGCCGCGCAGCGCTGCGAACGACCACACGGAAGCGGCCAGCGCCTGCCAGGCGAAAAAGAAGGCGCCGACAGCGGCGGCCGCGACAAGAATATCGCGGTTGCGGTAGCGCCGCATCAGCCTGCCGGCGCCGGCGGCGGCAATGGCGCTGGTGACGCCGGCGATGGCAATGATGGTGCCGGAAATGCTGGCCAGGTAGGTGGTATCGCTAACCAGTGCCTGGACGTAAAGCGGCATGACCGGAGCGATAATCTGGATCGAAAACTGGATCAGGAACTGGACGACCAGCATGCTTTTGAGGCCGGGAATGGCGAGAATATCCTTGATCTCGCCGCCAATGGACGGTTTGGCTGCCTTAGGCGCGGCCGTAAACTGTTCGTTGACGGCAAAATGAATGATGATGAGCGAGATAAAGCACAGCAGGCCAAAGGCGGCGAAGGCCTGACGGTAGCCCAGGCTGTCAGCCACCAGCCCGCCGAACATCGGGCCGGCCGCGCCGCCGGCGATCATTGCCGTTTGAAAGATGCCCATGGCAAACCCCAGCTCATTTTTAGGGGCAACGCTGGCCACCAGCGCCAGGGCGGCAGCGGTAAAGCCGCCGAATATCCCCTGAACGATACGCAGCGCCAGCAGCTGATAAATACTGGAGACAAACGCCATGCTGATCATGACAAAGCCAAACATCAGCATGACACGCTCAACCAGCGGCTTGCGGCCCTTGCGGTCGGCCACCGATCCCCAGTAGGGGCTGGCCAGTCCGGCGAACAGCGGCGCTACGCCCATCAGCACACCGGACCAGATTTCAATATCTTCGAGGCGGGTAATGCCGAGCTGCGGTATATACAGGGGAATGAACGCGATTACGCCGGTAATGGCGCCCATGCCGATAAACTGCGCCAGCCACATCACAGCCAGATTCTTTTTCCATTCAGTCACAGCCAACACCTTTTGCTTTCCTCCCGGACCGGTACTGCCGGCCGGGTGCAGCGTCGCCGCGCTGCTTTACTTGCTATTGTTCGCTCCCGGCCGCGGGATTCCTCCGCGGCCTATACTTTAAACTGGCCCACCGTTTGCTCCAGCTGGTTGGAGGCGGTCAGCAGCGCCTGGCTGGAAGCGGTGATTTCCTGCATTGCCGCCGACTGATTTTCAACCGCGGCGGCGATGGTTTTGGCCTGCTGGGTGATGTCGCTGGAAATACCGTCAACCTCCTGCACGGCGGCGAGCACCTGGTCGCTGCCAGTCATCAGCTGCAGCAGCGTATCGGCCGAGCGGGTGGCGATTTGGGCAACGCGATCGATTTCGCTGCGGATTGTCGCAAACGCGGCCCCTGCCTGATCGACAATTTTCGTGCCCTTTTCCACCTCGGCGGCGCTTTCGCTGATCGTCGCCACCGCCAGTTCGGTCCGGCCCTGAATCGCATTAATAATATCGGTAATCTGGCGCGCGGCCGTCTGCGACTCCTCGGCCAGCTTGCGGACCTCCTCGGCGACCACGGCAAAGCCGCGGCCCTGCTCGCCGGCTCGCGCCGCTTCAATCGCCGCGTTTAAGGCCAGCAGATTGGTCTGGTTGGCAAGAGCGGCGATCACGCTGATGATTTTACCGATCTCATGCGAACTTTCGCCCAGCTCGGCGATAACAGCGGCGCAATCTCCGGTTTTGGTTTGAATTTGGTTCATCTGCGCGATTGCGGTGGCGATCGCGGCATTGCCGTCGTCGGCCAGCGCCGCCGTGCTGCCGGTGATTGCGGCGGTTTCCTTGGCGCTGTCGACGCCGTGGCGAATACCGCCGGTAATGGTCTCTACCACGCTGAGCGCATCGTTGGCAGTGTGTGACTGCCGTTCGGTGGCGGCGGCGGTTTGCGAGGCCAGGGAGGCTACCTGAGCGGCGGCGTTTGCCGACTGGCCGGCGTTGGCCGAAAGCTCTTCTGACGATGCCGCTACCCGTTGGGCGGCACCGGCAATTTGCCCGACCAGCCGGCGCATATTTTCAGTCATGTCGTTGACGACCGCCGCCAGCCGGCCCAGTTCGTCGTTGTTGGTCACCTCCAGCCGCTTGGTCAGGTCACCGCCGCTGTTGGCCATCTCCCGCAGTTTAGCGATAATGTTGTCCAGCGGCCTGCTGATCGTACGGCGGGAAAACCAATAGGTAAACAGCAGCATGAGCGCCACCAGGCTGAAATTGGCCGCGAAAATAACGGTCGTTACCTTGGCGACCGTTTCCTCGACGTCGTCAATATTGACTCCGGTGCAGATGACCCAGCCCCAGGGCTCGTACAGCTTTGCGTATACACGGCGGTAAAGCGGATCCGGCGTATCCGGTCTGGCGTACCAGAGGTTAATGTAATGACCGGCTTCCTTATGGTTTTGGGCGCCGGCGATGTACTCTTTTACCGTAAAGGTTCCCTTGATGTCCTTGGTGCCGCCGCGGTCCTGGCCGACCATATCAGGGCGGTCGCCATGCATGACATTCACCAGCGCGGTATTATCAATCCAGAAATAGCTGTTGTTTCCGTAGCGCATCTTGCTGGTCGCCGCAATCGCCTGCGCCTGCGCCTCAGCCGCAGTTAACGCTCCTGACTGCGCCAATGAGGCATAGTAGCTGATCAGTGAATGAACATTGTCGACATTGTATTTCAATTGCAGGTCCTTTTCGCGGTAAATGCTGTCTCTTGCCTGCGGGATAATATAAAAATAGCTGATCAGGCTGAAAAAGAGAATAGGTACAATGGTTATGAGCATAAGTTTGTTGATGATTTTCACGCCGTTTCCCCTCCGCATATACAATCAAAAAATAATATAATGGATAAGACTTTTTAACTAACAGTAATAGTTTTTATCACTGCTTCCTCATTATATGGCAATTATGCTCAATTTTCAAGCCGGCGCGCCGGTTTGAGCCAGATTAACCGCTTAGCCGGGATGGTGAAAAGCGGCTGATTTGGCGACAATAATCTTTATTTGCAAAAAAGGTATAAACAGGAAAACTTTGACGTAAAACAACTTGTGTGGTAAAATGAAGTTGTTTCTTTGTGAAAGCATAGCCTTGCCAAGCAATGCGGATAGTAAGGAAAATAGATAAAAGGGCCGCTTAGGTTCTGGTGGGAGGGAATCAATGGAAAAACTTGTTGTGAAGCAATTATTTAAAATTTTTGGCTCGCATCCGCAATCGGTGTGGCCTTTATTGGAGCAGGGAGTGTCGAAGCGGGATATTCTGGAGAAAACCGGCCATACGGTTGGGATTAACCGCGTCAGTTTCGAGGTAAAGCAGGGAGAAATCTTTGTGGTGATGGGCCTGTCGGGCTGCGGCAAATCGACGCTGATCCGCTGCCTTAACCGACTGATCGAACCAACGGCCGGCGAAATCTGGCTGGACGGCGAGAATATTTTGTCCGTCAGTCCGGAGCGCCTGCTTGAAATACGGCGTAAAAAGATTGCCATGGTCTTTCAGAAATTTGCCTTGCTGCCGCACCGCGATATCTGCAGCAATGTGGAATACGGCCTGGAGGTACAGGGTGTGGACGCGGCGGCGCGGCGGGAGAAGGCGCTGCAGGCGATTCAAATGGTCGGCCTGAAGGGCTATGAACGGTCAATGCCGGACCAGCTTAGCGGCGGTATGCAGCAACGGGTTGGGCTGGCGCGTGCCTTGGCGACTGATCCGGACATTCTGCTGATGGATGAAGCGTTTAGCGCGCTTGATCCGCTCATTCGCAAGGAGATGCAGGGAGAATTGCTGGATCTGCAGGCCAAGATGCATAAGACGATTGTCTTTATTACCCATGATCTGGATGAGGCGCTGAAGCTGGGCGACCGGATCGCGATGATGCGCGACGGTCAGGTGGTGCAGTTGGGAACGCCGGAGGAAATCCTGACCCAGCCGGCCGACGACTATGTGCGTGAGTTTGTTCAGGATGTTGACCGTACCAAGGTACTTACCGCCGCCTCGATTATGAAGCGGCCGGATCCGCTGGTGCTGCCGAAGGACGGGCCGCGGGTGGCGGTGCGGCGGATGCAGGAGGAGAATATATCCAGCATTTACGCGGTTAACGCCCAACGGCAGTTCCTTGGCAGCGTTAAGATCGAAGCGGCAATGGATCTGGTGCGGCAGGGCAGTCATGACCTGAGCTCAGTGCTTGTCGCCGACGCGGAGCTGACCTCGCCCGACATGCCGCTGCTTGATCTGCTGCCAGTCGCATTTCGCGCCAAGTCGCCGCTGGTGGTTGTGGATGATCAGCAGGTGATGCTCGGCATTATCGGCCGGGCCTCGGTTATATCCCATATCATGGGTGAAGGAGGTGGGCAATGATGCGGATTCAGATTGGCACGGTATTTGAGGCGCTGATTACGTGGCTGCGCCAGAACTTCAGTGGTGTATTCGACATGATCCGCACCCTGCTGACCGCTTTTATTGAAGCCTTTGAACAGGTGCTGCTGTTCCCCCCTGTTGCCGTCAGCATCCTGCTGCTGAGCGCTTTGGCCTGGAAAGTGGCGGGACGGCGGGTGGCGATATTTACCGCCGCCGGCCTGGCCCTGATTTATAGCATGCAGCTCTGGACCCAGACCATGGAAACCTTGGCGCTGGTGCTGACCTCGGCCCTGATTGCCCTGTTGCTGGGGGTGCCGATGGGTATCTGGATGTCAAGCGGCGACCGCGTGGACCGGCTGGCCCGGCCAGTGCTGGATTTTATGCAGACCATGCCGGCGTTTGTCTACCTGATTCCGGCGATTTTATTCTTTAAGCTGGGCAAGGTCCCCGGCGCGGTGGCAACGGTTATCTTTGCGATGCCGCCGGCGGTGCGGCTGACCAATCTCGGCATCAGGCAGGTACCGGCGGACGTGGTGGAAGCGGCCCGTTCCTTTGGCTCAACCTCACGTCAGCTGTTATTTAAAGTGCAATTGCCGATTGCCGTTCCGACGATTTTGGCGGGCGTCAATCAGACAATTATGTTATCCCTGTCCATGGTGGTCATTGCCGCCATGATCGGCGCAGGAGGCTTGGGAGAGGAGGTCTTAAAGGGAATTACCCAGCTAAAGATCGGCCGCGGGTTTGAGAGCGGTGTTGCTGTGGTGCTGCTGGCGATGATCCTGGACCGCATCACGCAGAATTTAGCTAAGGGCAAATCTAAACAAAAATAACAAGGAGGGTTTTCCATGAATAATGGGTGGAAGAAGCGGTCGCTCTGGCTGCTGATGAGTGTTCTGGCGTTTAGTCTGGTTTTAAGCGGCTGCGGCGGTGAGTCCGCGAAAGAAGCGCCGAAAAAGACGCTGAAAATCGGCTATGTCAATTGGTCGGAAGGGGTCGCGATGACTCATCTGGCCAAAGTCGCCATGGAAGATAAAATGGGTTACGCGGTCAATGTAACGATGGCCGATGTGGCGCCGGTGTTTACCTCGGTCGCCAATGGCGATTACGACGTATTTATGGACGCCTGGCTGCCGGTTACCCATGAAAGCTATATGAAAGAATACGGCGACAAGCTGCTGGATCTCGGCATCAGCTTTACCGGCGCCCGGATCGGCGTAGTCGTTCCTGACTATGTGACAATTAACAGCATTGAGGAGCTTAATGGCGCCAAGGCTAAATTTGGCGGCCAGATTGTCGGCATCGACTCCGGCGCCGGCATTATGAAGGCGACTGATAAGGCGATCGCCGATTACGGCCTGTCCTATAAGCTGCTGCCCGGCAGCGGGCCGGCGATGACCGCCGCCCTGAAAGACGCGGTGGAAAAGAAGGAATGGATCGCGGTTACCGGCTGGAAGCCGCATTGGAAATTTGCCACCTGGAAGCTGAAATTCCTCGATGACCCCAAAGGCGTATATGGCAAAACGGAAGACATCCATATCGTAGCCCGTAAGGATATCGAGAAGGACCTGCCGGACGCGGTGCAGTTTTTCAAGAACTTCAAGCTTGACGATCAACAGCTGGGCAGTCTGATGGATAGCATCGAGAAAAGCGATGATCCGGCCAAAGGCGCCCGGGAGTGGATGCAGAAAAACGAAGCACTGGTGAATGGCTGGATTCCGAAGCAATAACACGCAGTAAATACAGTTTCATAAAGCAAAAGCGGCAACCGGTGAACGGTTGCCGCTTTTGCTTTCTCTGAGGTAATGATGTCGAAAAATGTAGAAAAAGCAGGAAACATTTGTAAAGGAGAAAAAAAAGGAAGAACGAATTGTGTAAAATAACGGCTTAATTTGCTGTTGTCGGGAGTTTTGCCGGCGCAGTGCGAACCGGATGGGCTCATTGCTCGCGGAATTAGTGGCTTTGCTCTGCGGTTGACCTGTTGTATGGGCAGGACTGTCGCGCCCTTATGGGCGCGTGGATTGACCCAATAGATGTTATTAGTGAAGAGGTGGCCACTAAAAGCCCAGGAATCAAGCTAAATATAAAGGGGAAAATGAAATGCCTTTTTATGCCCATACCAAGGAGGCTGTCAAAACCGGCAAAACCCTGCCGAAAGAGGAATGGCAGCTGCTTAACGACCATTTAGCGGCGGTCGCCGATCTGGCGGCTGACCGGGCGAATAAGTTTGGCGCCGGTAAAATTGGTTGGATTCTGGGGCTGACGCATGATCTAGGCAAATATTCAGAAGCTTTTCAGCAGCGTTTGACTGGAATGACGAAAAAGGTTGATCATAAAACCGCTGGGGCGCAGGAGGTTTATCAGAAGTTTGGCAACCCTGTGGGGAAGGCGATGGCGTTTGTGATTGCCGGTCATCATGGCGGTTTGCCTGACGGCAATAGCGGCGATCCGAAGAATTTGCCGGAACGTCTTGCCAAGACGGATATTCCTGCTTATCAGGCTTTCCGTGAAGAACTATCGATCCCTGACCTGTGTCAGGCGGATTTGGCCGGCATGCCGCAACCCAAAAGCCGGGAGATGGCGGCGTTCAGTTTTTCCTTTTGCATTCGCATGTTGTATTCTTGCCTGGTGGATGCGGATTATCTGGATACGGAACGGTTTATGAAAGTTGAAAAGTTTTTGCACCGGCCTCAGCCGGTACCCATGCAGGAATTGTTAAGACGCCTGGAACGAAAATTAAATGCTTTTACTAACGACAGTCGTGGCTCTCTGTCAGTGATCAATCGTGCCAGAAGCGATATTCAGGCACGGTGCTTATCTGTGGCAAAATCGTCTCCCCCCGGACTGTTCTCGCTTACCGTCCCCACCGGTGGCGGTAAAACCTACGCCTCGTTGGCGTTTGGGCTTAAACATGCGGCTAAGTATAATAAGGACCGGTTAATTTATGTCATCCCCTATACCAGCATTATTGAACAGAACGCCCAGGTGTTTCGTGAAGTGTTAGAGGACGGAGACTCAGACGGGCAAGCCGTTCTTGAGCATCACAGTAATTTTGATTATCCGGAAGCGGATTTTGATGACTGGGATGCCAGGGAGAAAGCGCATCGACTGGCGGCAGAGAACTGGGACATGCCGGTTGTCGTGACTACGGCTGTACAATTCTTTGAGTCTCTTTATGCCAATACCGGCTCTCGTTGCCGCAAGCTGCACAATCTGGCTAACAGTGTTATTGTGCTTGATGAAGCGCAAATGATGCCGCTTGAGTATTTTAAGCCCTGTCTTTGGGCATTAGCCGAATTAGTACTTAATTATGGCGCGACCGTTGTCCTGTGCACGGCCACGCAGCCGGTTGTGAACAGCTTGCTGCCCGCCGGGTTAGTACCGCTGGAGATTATGGAGGATCCGGCGGAGCTTCAACGTATATTTAAACGGGTGACCGTACGTTATGGCTCTAGACTGACTGATGAGACGCTGGCGGGTATCCTAGAGAAGGAGAAACAAATACTGACCATTGTCAATACCCGGCGTCATGCGCGGTTGCTGTTTGACCGGATGCAGACGAAAACGCAAACCGGCATTTACCATTTGTCGGCGCGCATGTGTCCGGTGCATCGCAAAGCAGTTTTGGCGAAAATTCGTTGTGCGCTGCAGGCGGCTCAGCCTTGCCGGGTAGTGTCGACCCAGTTAATCGAAGCCGGTGTGGATGTGGATTTTCCTATTGTATACCGGGCAGCAGCGGGAATTGATTCGATTGCCCAGTCGGCCGGGCGCTGCAATCGTGAGGGTAAGCGTCCCGGTGGTGGTCAGGTAACCGTGTTTGAGCCTGAGCCGCATGGCATGCCCAGTGTTGGCCATTTTGCCGCTGTTGCCAAGTTAACCGGCAGTACGGCCAGACGGTTAGAGGAGCTTGGCGGTGATTTGCTGTCACTGGAAGCGATTGAGGACTACTTTCAACAGCTGTTGGATTTGGAACGGGAGAATCTGGATCAGAAGGGTATTCTGTCAACAATTAACGATGGCGGCAGCAGTCTGTCATTTCCTTTCTTAAAGATCGCCAGGGAGTTTCAATTGATTGACAATGCCACAGTTCCTGTTATCGTTCCGTTTGACGACAAGGCGACCGCGTTAATGGACAAGGCCTGGCAGCATCCGTTTCCAGCTAGTCTGGCACGTTTGTTTCAGCCATATGTGGTTCAGGTTTACTCGTATGAACTGGCGGCCTTGGTTAAGGCCGGCGCGGTTAAACAAGCTGGAGGCATATTCAATTTCCTGATTGACAGTGACTATTATGATCCTTTGTTTGGTTTGCGGGAGGCAAAGGAGGTGAAAGCACCGTCCACGGTATTGCTATGGTAATTCAGCCTATTTCAAAGAAGGGAGAGGCTTATGGGCTTTGGTATTAAACTCAGGGTCTGGGGCGATTATGCCTGCTTTACCCGTCCGGAGATGAAGACGGAACGAGTAAGCTATGATGTGATGACCCCGTCGGCGGCGCGTGGTATTCTTGAGGCAGTTTACTGGAAACCGGCGATTGTTTGGCGAATAGATCGTATTCATGTGATGAAGCCGGTTCGGTTTGATTCGATTCGTAGAAATGAAGTGGCAGGTAAAATTTCTGAACGGAATATCAAAACAGCCATGAGGGGGGGGCGCGTCGATCTTCATCAATACGCGGCCGAAGATCGGCAACAGCGGGCGGCGTTGGTTCTGCGCGATGTCGAATATGTGATTGAGGCGCACTTCGATATGACCGATAAGGCTGGCGAAAGTGACACGCCGGCGAAGCATTACGCCATTTTTTTGCGACGGGCTAAATCTGGCCAGTGCCACATGCGTCCTTACTTCGGGTGCCGTGAATTTCCTGTTGCCTTTGAACTGGTCGAGGCTGTTTCTCCTTCCATGCTGACAGGAGAGCAGGATTTGGGATGGATGCTTTGGGATATTAATTTTGCGGCGGGCATGCAGCCGGTTTTTTTTCGTCCGGTCATGAAGGATGGTATTGTGGATGCCCGGCTGACGAAGGGGGAAGGAGTTTGATTTTACAGGCTCTGAATGAGCATTATCAACGGCTGCTTGATGAGCCGGACTCGGGCGTTGCGCCGCCGGGTTATAGCCCGGCCAAGGTATCGCATGCGCTGGTCATCGCGGCTTCCGGTCAACTTCTGGATATTTTGCCGCTGTCAGACCGGGAGGGGAAACGCAGTGTGCCCAAGGTTCTGCTGGTACCGGAACAGGTGAAGCGAACCTCAGGGATTGCTGCCAATATTCTTTGTGACAGTATCTCCTATGTACTGGGTTTTGAGCGGGATAAGCAGGGGGCTGTCAGGCTGTTTCCGGATAAGTACCTGGAGTTTTATCATAGAAATGAACAATTTTTAAGCGGCATAGAATGCCGGGAGGCTGCGGCAGTTAACGCCTTTTTAGCGGCCTGGAATCCTGCTTGTGCGGTTGAGCACCCCGTCGTCGCCGCTGCGTTGGAGGGATTGACCGGAGCGAGTAATTTTGTTTTTAAACTGGATGGAGTTCCTGGATATGTGCATGAACATCCGGATATTCGCGCCGCGTGGGAAGCTATGGAGCAGGGGGCAGGCAACGTCGTGGCAGAGCAATGCTTAATTTTAGGCAAAACGCTGCAGATTGCCAGAATTCATCCGCTAATTAAGGGGGTTGCCGGGGCCCAGTCGAGTGGCGCGTCCCTGGTGTCCTTCAATGCGGAAGCATTTACCTCTTATGGGAAGTCGCAAAGCTTTAATGCTCCCGTCAGCCAGCAAGCGGCATTTGCCTATGGGACTGCTTTGAATTACTTAATTGCCAGTGATAGAAACCGGGTCCGGCTGGCCGATACGACAATGGTGTTCTGGGCTGATAAGAAGAACGGCAAAGCCGAAGAAGCCGTGCTTTCCTGGTGCCTCGATCCGATCGAACCCGCCGCAGCAACTGAAGAGAACACCAACTGGCGATTGGCGCCGGAAGCCGTGTTGCAGGCAAAAACAATCTTTGAGCGGGTCAAAGCAGGGCTTCCTGCCGGCGACTCCGCGTTTGACCGCAATACCCGCTGCTATATGCTGGGTCTTTCACCAAATGCCGCCCGCCTGTCGGTGCGGTTTTGGCAAGTCAGCGAGTTTGGCGATGTGCTTGCAAAAGTCGCGCAGCATTATACGGATATGGAGATTGACGGCAGTGACCGTATCGGCGGTATGATATCACCATGGCGAACCTTGAAAGCGCTGGCGGTTCAGGAGGATGCGAGAAATATTCCGCCTCTGCTCGGCGGGCAATTTCTTAACAGTATGTTGTCCGGGCGCCCATATCCGCAGTCGATTTTTCAGGCCGCGCTGCTGCGTTGCCGGACCGGTGGCGATGCTGGCGGTGTAAGCATTATCCGGGCGGCAGTCATTAAAGCTTTTTTACGCCGGCAGTATCGTTTGCAAAATAACCTGAAAGAGGAGGCTACCGTTACCGTGAGTTTAAATGAAGGCAACTTGAATCCCGCCTATCTGCTGGGCAGATTATTTTCCTTATTAGAAAAAGTGCAGAGGGACGCGTTGGGAAACGCGATTAATGCGACCATCCGCGACCGTTATTTTGGCGCGGCATCGGCAACGCCGGGCGCGGTATTTCCTTTACTGCTCCGCTTGTCGCGGCATCATATTTCAAAAGCAAAATATGGCGAGCTGATTGACAGGCAGATTCAAACGGTTATGAATGGATTAAGCGGATCAGAGGGATTCCCCAAGCATCTTTCGATGGAACAGCAAGGACTTTTCGTTCTGGGGTATTACCATCAGAACCAGGCTAATTATAAAAAGAACGAATCGATCAAAGAAGGAGAGGTTGATCCGGTATGAGCAATGTAATTACGAAACGGTATGAATTTGTGTTGTTTTTTGAAGTGGAAAACGGTAATCCCAATGGCGATCCGGATGCGGGTAATATGCCGCGTCTGGATCCGGAAACCAGTCATGGTCTGGTTACAGATGTTTGCCTGAAACGCAAGGTGCGTAATTATATCGAGCTGGCTAAAGGCGGTTCTGCACCGTTTGATATTTACGTCCGGGAAAATGCGGTTTTGAACGATGTCAATAGCGAAGCATATAAAGACCTTGATATTGAGCCGGAGGCAAAGAAGCTGCCGAAGGATACCGGTAAGGCAAAATCACTTACCCAGTACATGTGCGACCGATTTTATGATATCCGGGCTTTTGGGGCGGTCATGACAACCGAGGTTAATTGCGGCCAGGTTCGCGGCCCGATTCAGTTTAGCTTTGCAAAAAGCATCGATCCGATTATTCCGCAGGAGATTACGATTACCCGCATGGCAGTGACCAATAAAAAGGATGCGGAAAAAGAACGCACCATGGGCAGGAAGCACATTGTTCCGTATGCGCTGTACCGGGCGGAGGGGTATGTATCGGCTCCCTTGGCAGCCAGGACCGGCTTCTCGGAAGCAGACCTGGAATTGCTTTGGCAGGCATTGCTGAATATGTTTGAGCATGATCATTCCGCCGCCCGCGGTAAAATGGCCAGCCGTAAGCTGGTTGTTTTCGAGCACTCGGCAGCATTGGGGAATGCACCGGCGCATAAGCTGTTCGAGCTGGTGACGGCTGTGCGTCTTGATGAAACTAAACCGCCGCGCGCCTTTGCCGATTATCAGATTGTTGTTGATCACATCGGCAAACCGGAAGGCGTTACCATCCGTGAATTCTGATGGACAGCATCCCTGAAGACGACTTCCTGATGTTATCCGGCATTCAACACATGGCTTTTTGCGAACGGCAGTGGGCACTGATTCATGTCGAGCAGCTATGGGCGGAAAATGTCCGTACCGTTGAGGGCGCGCAACTGCACGAACGCACCGATGACCCCTTTGAGGATGAGACACGGAAAACACTGCGGACGGTGCGAGCGATGCCGCTGGTCTCAAGGCGGCTTGGCCTGCGCGGGATTGCCGATGTGGTTGAATTCTATCAGGCAGAGGCAGAGATAGAGGGACAGGGCTGCCGTCTGGCGGGACGGCGGGGCTGGTGGCGGCCGGTGCCGGTGGAGTATAAGCGCGGCCGCCCTAAACGTGACGACCGTGACGCCGTGCAGCTTTGCGCCCAGGCGATGGCCCTGGAGGAAATGCTGAACATCACCATTGCCAGCGGCTTTTTATTCTACTGGCAAACCAAGCATCGCCAGGAGATTCTCCTGGACGCCGCGTTGCGCCAACAAACGATAGAGCTGGCCGGACGGATGCACCAATTTGTCCAAGAAGGGCGAACGCCGCCGGCGCCAAAGGGAAAACGATGCAAGGAATGTTCGCTGATTGAGCAGTGCCAGCCGAAATGGAGCAACAAACAGCGATCTGTCCGGTTGTATTTGCAGCGGATGAGCCGCATGGAGGAGGACGGGGTTTGAGGAGGCTGTTGAATACCTTATATGTCACCTTGCCGGATGCGTACCTGGCCTGTGACGGGGAAAATGTCCTCATCAAGATATTTGATGAAGTGAAATTTCGCATCCCGGTGCATAACCTGGAGGGAATTGTCTGTTTTGGCTTTGCCGGCGCCAGTCCCGGCCTGATGCATCTTTGCTGCGAACGCGGTGTAGCGCTGTCGTTTTTAACCGCATACGGCAAGTTTATGGGACGGGTCAACGGCCGGATTTCCGGCAATGTGCTGCTGCGGCGCACACAGTATCGCTGGGCGGATGATTTGAATGAAGCGACGCGTCTGGCGAAACGGTTTATTACCGCGAAGATCATTAACAGCCGGGCAGTCTTGCACCGGGCCTTGCGGGATCATGCTGATGCTATCGATTGTTCGCCTGTTGAGGCTGCTTTGCAGGCAATGGCGAAAATGCCGTCGCGTCTGGAACGGGCAAATAGCGGCGACGAAATCCGGGGAATCGAAGGCGAAGCGGCGCAGCTTTAGTTTTCGAACTTTAATCAATTGCTGCGGAGTCAGCAGGATGACTTTTCCCTGTCTGGCAGGAATCGCCGTCCGCCTACAGACAGGATTAATGCCTTGCTATCCTTTCTCTACACCCTGCTGGCGCATGAGGTGACCGCCGCGTTAGAAAGTGTGGGTCTGGACCCGCAGGTTGGTTTTCTGCATCGGGACCGCCCCGGTCGTGCCAGTCTGGCGCTCGATGTCATGGAGGAGTTAAGGCCACACTTGGCTGACCGTTTGGCGGTCACGCTGATTAATCGCAATCAGATTAACGCCAAGGGGTTTGTCATCAAAGAAAATGGCGCCGTAGTCATGTCTGATGATACCCGCAAAGAAGTGTTGACTGCCTGGCAAAAGCGCAAACAGGAGGAAATCACCCATCCTTATTTAGAAGAAAAAATTCCGTTGGGGCTTATTCCTTATGTCCAGGCACTTTTACTGGCACGGCATCTGCGGGGCGATCTGGACGATTATCCGCCGTTTTTCTGGAAATGAGGAATTTACAATGATGGTACTCATTACCTATGATGTTAATGTGACGACTGAAAAAGGCAAGACACGGCTGCGGCGTGTGGCCAAGCAGTGTGTCAATCATGGACAACGGGTACAGAATTCTGTGTTCGAATGTCTGCTGGATCCAACCCAATTTGCCCAGTTGAAGCATCGGTTGGAAGCGATCATTGATCCGGAGACCGATAGCTTACGTTATTATTTTCTCGGCAGCAATTGGAAAACAAGAGTGGAACATGTCGGTGCTGGCGCCGGCTATGATCCGGAAGGGATGCTGCTGGTGTAGTGCGAACCTCATGTGCTCATTGATTTCCCGGGAGGTTCGCAGGTCAGCATTTATGCGGCCTGAAAGCGGATTGACTGTGGAAAAAGAGTCAATCTTTGGGTCAGTTAATGGAGGTTCGCGGAATTGGTGATCCCGGGCCTTGATTTTACTGGCATCAGAATAGGAACTGTCGCGCCCCTCGCGGGCGCGTGGATTGAAACGACTTGATTTTACAGGGCTAATGACTGGCGAGACGGTCGCGCCCCTCGCGGGCGCGTGGATTGAAACGGTTATTATTGTCACGTTGTAACGGACTGCATTGTCGCGCCCCTCGCGGGCGCGTGGATTGAAACCGCTGTCAATCGCCGCAGAGTACGCAGACGCAGGTCGCGCCCCTCGCGGGCGCGTGGATTGAAACAAAAAGGGTAAACGCAAAATGGCTCCGTTTGTTGTCGCGCCCCTCGCGGGCGCGTGGATTGAAACAATAAAGTACTTGCCGTCAAGCTTGCCGTAACCCGTCGCGCCCCTCGCGGGCGCGTGGATTGAAACACAATCCCTGGACAGGCGTCAGCGGTGAAGCCAGTCGCGCCCCTCGCGGGCGCGTGGATTGAAACGGGCCAGCTTTTCGGCGCGGGCGAGACTGCCGGTCGCGCCCCTCGCGGGCGCGTGGATTGAAACCGCTTAATTCCGCGAACTTTTTGGCGTTTGCAAAGTCGCGCCCCTCGCGGGCGCGTGGATTGAAACGTAACGGTCCGGCATCGTACTGCCGGCAGGAAGTCGCGCCCCTCGCGGGCGCGTGGATTGAAACCCCGGGAACAACCTTCGACAGAAACCAATATATGTCGCGCCCCTCGCGGGCGCGTGGATTGAAACAGCCGCGCGACCGGGGCCTCAACAACTGGATCACGTCGCGCCCCTCGCGGGCGCGTGGATTGAAACTCGAAACCCATCCGGATAAGCTACACCTGGCTGCCGTCGCGCCCCTCGCGGGCGCGTGGATTGAAACGCAGCGGCCGGCCAGCAAAGGTAATGCTGCCGGGTCGCGCCCCTCGCGGGCGCGTGGATTGAAACATCAGGAAAATGCGGTAAAATATCCCGACTACGGTCGCGCCCCTCGCGGGCGCGTGGATTGAAACGCCTGAATTGGTTGGCTAAACAGTCCTTTTACCCGTCGCGCCCCTCGCGGGCGCGTGGATTGAAACCGCAAATACCCAGCCGTCGTCTCTTAAATCAGAAGTCGCGCCCCTCGCGGGCGCGTGGATTGAAACAGGTATAACGAAGAAGGGCGCAAGGAATTGCTGTCGCGCCCCTCGCGGGCGCGTGGATTGAAACTTATCGGCCAACTTAATCGATATGCCATCCTTGTCGCGCCCCTCGCGGGCGCGTGGATTGAAACAGGCCATGCGCCGCAACGCTCTCCATACTCACGTCGCGCCCCTCGCGGGCGCGTGGATTGAAACGGCGTCCTGGTTACGGCAGATAGATGGTCAACCGTCGCGCCCCTCGCGGGCGCGTGGATTGAAACCTGGTTATTGCTATCGTTAGGATTGTGTCGCCGGTCGCGCCCCTCGCGGGCGCGTGGATTGAAACTAAGGCACCCGTATATATAAACCAGTCTAGCCCAGGTCGCGCCCCTCGCGGGCGCGTGGATTGAAACCGGCTTGGCGTTAGGACCGTAATAAGTTTGCGTCGTCGCGCCCCTCGCGGGCGCGTGGATTGAAACATAAGCCATGATGGTTCCCCTCCCAATTCCAAATGTCGCGCCCCTCGCGGGCGCGTGGATTGAAACTTTGATCCTCCCTATAGAAAAGCACATTTATAGAGTCGCGCCCCTCGCGGGCGCGTGGATTGAAACCGGCAGCAGCAGGGAACTCTGCCGCGCGTCCTGCGTCGCGCCCCTCGCGGGCGCGTGGATTGAAACAAACAATCCGGATCAGCTGCGCCGAGGTGAGGGGTCGCGCCCCTCGCGGGCGCGTGGATTGAAACTTTTATATGTTGTCGCGGAACCGTACAACATGCGTCGCGCCCCTCGCGGGCGCGTGGATTGAAACGGCTATGATTACACCCATGGAAAATTAAAGGGCGTCGCGCCCCTCGCGGGCGCGTGGATTGAAACTACCGACTATCTCGTCCCTCAATTGGTATCTCCAGTCGCGCCCCTCGCGGGCGCGTGGATTGAAACGTTAGCGTCCTTAAGCGGCAGCTTACCGTGCCGGTCGCGCCCCTCGCGGGCGCGTGGATTGAAACTGCACGGTGTTAATTCGGGCCTGATCCTCCGTTGTCGCGCCCCTCGCGGGCGCGTGGATTGAAACAGATAGTTAGCCTGATCCAGCCCTAGAGAAACAGGTCGCGCCCCTCGCGGGCGCGTGGATTGAAACACCGTTTTTGCCGGGTCAAGCGAGGGCAGCCCCCGTCGCGCCCCTCGCGGGCGCGTGGATTGAAACCAGGTCAACTATAAAGACTTGGACCGCGGACGCGTCGCGCCCCTCGCGGGCGCGTGGATTGAAACTTATGACATCGAAAAAGCCTATCAAACCGGAACGGTCGCGCCCCTCGCGGGCGCGTGGATTGAAACGAGCCGGCAGCATGGGCAACGGCATCGGCGGCGGTCGCGCCCCTCGCGGGCGCGTGGATTGAAACCGGTGCTCCGGGCGGAGAGGCTTATGCGCCCGGCAGTCGCGCCCCTCGCGGGCGCGTGGATTGAAACGCTGAATACTTCATCAACGTATGGAATCACCCGGTCGCGCCCCTCGCGGGCGCGTGGATTGAAACACCGGCTGCCCGTATGTTAAGCCGGCCCAGGGGTCGCGCCCCTCGCGGGCGCATGGGAGACCGTCCCAAATTATGTGTAAACCTCCGTTGTGGTGTAGAATAGAAGCAGAACAATGGAGGTTTATGTTATGGCGAGAAAGAATCGTACCCCGGAGGAAAATGAGCGTCGCGCAAAGATTTGCGAACTGCTGCAGATGGGAAACATCAACAGCATGGACGATATCCAAAATCTGTTCAGGGAGACCATCGCGGAATTCATGGAAAACGGCCTAGAGGCAGAACTGGAGGATGAATTAGGCTACAGCAAGTACGACTACCGGAACAAGAACACGGCCAACAGCCGAAACGGCCACAGCAGCAAGAGGCTGCGCACCAGCTTCGGGGATGCGGAGATCTCCGTCCCCCGGGACCGCAAAGGCAAGTTTGAGCCGCAGATACTAAAAAGAACCAGACTAGCGTGAGCCAAGACATCGAAGAGAAGATTCTGTCCAGGTACGCCAAGGGGATCCACTAGCGACATCGAGGCCCATATTCAGGACATCTACGGCATAGCGGTATCAGATACCACCGTCAGCCGCATCACCGACAAGATTCTGCCTATCGCGAAAGAATGGCAGCAGCGGCCGCTGGAGGCCATCTACGCAGTGGTTTTCCTTGACGCCATCCACTACCACGTCCGCAGTGAGGGGCAGATCGTGAAAAAGGCGGTCTACATCGCCATCGGTTTGGATTTGGACGGGAAGAAAGATGTCCTGGGCATGTGGGTCGGCGAGAACGAGAGCGCCAAGTTTTGGGCGACCGTACTCAACGGACTGAGGAAACCGAGGCGTGGAGGACATCTTCATCGCCTGCACCGACAACCTGACCGGCTTTTCATCGGCCATTGAGGCGGTCTACCCGAAAACGGAGATCCAGCACTGCATCATCCATCAGTTGCGCAATTCCAGCAAAATATGTCTCCTACAAGGATCTGAAAGCGCTTATGGCCGACCTGAAGGCCGTCTACGCCGCCGTGGACGAGGCGGCCGCGCTGGATGCGCTGGATGTATTCGCACAACGCTGGGACAAGAAATATCCTAAGATTGCAAAGTCCTGGCGGGAGAACTGGGCGAACCTTAGCACGTACTTCAAGTACCCGCGGGAGGTGCGCAGGCTGATCTACACGACCAATACCATTGAAGGCTTCAACCGGCAGCTTCGGAAGGTGACCAAGTCCAAATCCGTGTTCCCCACGGACGACAGCCTCTTTAAAATGCTGTATCTAGCCATGATAGATATTACGAAAAAATGGACCGGACGGCGGCAGGATTGGAGCGTCATCCACGCGCAAATGGCCTTGTTTTTTGCTGACCGGATGCCCGAATAACACCGTCAGGTCCGGATGTCAATGGTAAACAAGCGGCTTCGCCGCCCTTGACATCCGCCCCCGCCAGCGTTAAGTTGTAAATAAGGCGGCGTCGGACAAGCCGTTGCCGCCAATCAATATTTTGCTCTGTTCCGCTCCACTGTTCGGCGTTTACACAGCTTTTGGGATAGACCCTAGAGCTAATTGCCACTTACCTCTAGGAATGACAAAAAGAGAACGGCCTCTGCAGCCCACGCAAATCCATCACTTTGTCTTAACGAAAACAAAAACAGCCGGAGGCTCACCGATTCAGGTTGGCTTCCGGCTGTTCATTAATAAAATGATCTTCGTTTGCTTATTTATAGGCTACTACTTCTAACTCAATATTTGAATTAAAGTGGAGCGGAGTTGTGGGGACAATAGACCTTGCCGGCCTATGTTCACCGAAATATTCGCCATAAAGAGCGTTTATTTTATCCCAAAGTTCAATGCCTGGAATATAGACGGTTGTTTTAAGAATTTTTTCCTTGCTGCTTCCCGCCGCCTCCAAGATATGGTCGAGATTTGAAAATACGGCTATAACCTGCTCCTCTAAACCAGTATCAACGAACTTTCCCGTCTGGTTATCAAATGGCAATATGCCCGAAATATAGATCGTTCCATTATGCTCCACAGCCTGAGAATAATGCCCGTTAACCTCCAGAGCATCATTGGTTTTAATAAAATTCATGTTTCCCTCCTGAGGAATATTTAGTTACTGCTGTCTTCTAAGTTCTTGTTTCCTTGCATCGTTTTTTTCGCTCTTATCCACAGCTAAAGCGACAGCAATATCTCCAACTACGTTGTTGGGGGTCCTCCCCATATCAATGATACGATCCACCCCAGCGATAAGGGAAATGCCAACAAGAGGAATTCCCGCAATGGATAGTACGCCGGAAAGAATGATCAGCATCATACCGGGTATACCCACAATTCCCATAGAGAGCAAAAGAGAAATTAGGATGATGTTAATTTGAGTTCCGGTTGTAATCGGCACACCGTAAACCTGTGCAAGAAAATTTGCCATCATAACACTATACATGGCTGTTCCCGCCGAGTTCATTGTACTGCCTAAGGAAATCAAAAAGCTATTTATCTTGGGATCGACCCCCAATTCTTCGGCAGCCTTCAGGTTTGCTGGTATAGACGCCAAAGAGGACGTTGTGCTAAATGCGACTAGAATGGGTACCTGCAGAATTTTCATGGTTTTGCTCAAAGGTTGATTAGTGCTTATTGCAATTAACGGCAGATAAATGAGTACCAAAAGACCAATTAATGCAACAAAGCAGATAAAGACAATCTTAATCAGCGGGATCAATACCTCTACTCCAAAGCTACCCACAGTACCTGCAATCAGGGCGCCAGCACCGATAGGAGCATACATCATAACAATCGCTGTCATCTTGAACATAATCTCTTGAACCGCTTTTATAAAGTTTACGACAGGCTCAGCCTTTTCTCCAACAAGACCCATACAAATTCCGAAGAAAATAGAAAATAGAATAACGGGTACAAGTTCAGTTCCTGACATTGCCGAGACTACATTTACAGGAATCATATTTACGATAATTTTCATGACTCCAGGGAATTGAGATGCCTCCACTCCCTTCAAGGTCTCCATGTTCAGATTTAAGCCTACACCTGGCTTGAAAATCATAACGCAGGCAAGACCAAGAAGAATGGCCAATGTTGTAGTCACGGCATATAACGAGATTGCTTTAGTTGCCACACGTCCCAATTTTTTGATGTCACTCATTCCGCTTGTCCCGGCGATCAGGGCACTCATCAGTAAGGGGACTACCAGCATTTTGATTAAATTGAGAAAGATGTCTCCAAAAGGCTTGAAAATAGAAGCATCCAGCCTGTACTTATTGAAGATCAACCCTACGATTGTGCCGATTACAAGTGCTACCACCATTTGAGTTGAGAGACCTACTTTTTTTCTTTGTGGTTTCGCTTCGTTCGCATTACTCATTTAATACATCCCCTTTCAACATTAAGGAACACTTGCATCAATGGTTTCGGTGAAGCAATTCTGTTATTTCCGCGCCTGCTTTTAAGCCGTTTCCTGAAGCAATCATCACTACATCATCTGCCTCTTCGAAAATCCCTGTAGCCAAAAGTTCTTTGACACCTGCATAAGCTGTGGCAGAAGTAGGCTCAATATAAAATCCTTTGGAGATAATTTCTTTTAGGGCTGCGATGATCTTATCCTCGCTTATGCTTAACACCGCACCGCCAGTTTCCCGAACAGCTTCAATTACCCGGTCTCCCTTGTTGGGTTTCGCCAGAGCAATTCCCTCTGCGACAGTACTCTTAAATGGCGAGGTATTATCTACTCCGGCAAACTCTCTATAAATGGGATTGCAGTTCTCGGCCTGTACCGCAAATAACCGCGGAAGTCTCGTTACCTGCTTGTTTGCGAAAAGGTCCTTAAACCCATAGTATATACCAAGAATTGTGCTACCGTTTCCTGCAACAGCTACCACATTTTCAGGAGCCTCAAAGCCATTCTGCTCCCATATTTCATAGGCAATCGCTTTTGTTCCCTCAACAAACATCGGGTGCCAGTTGTGTCCTGCATAGGATTCAAATTCTTGTTGGGCGGCTTGAGCAACATCTTCTCTTGTTCCGCCAATTTCATGGATTTCTGCGCCATAAGATTTTATTTGTATCAATTTTCCTGCCGAATTTCCTTTAGGTACATAAATTTCACAAGGTATCCTACCAAGTGCACAGTACGCTGCAACGGAAGCCCCCGCATTGCCGGAGGAATCCTCCGTAATTTTTTCGACACCCTTATTGATCAAATAGTTGACCACCATAACCGTACCGCGATCTTTGAAGGAACCGGTTGGCATGAGGCTTTCCATTTTTATTCTTAGCCTGCACTGAGAGTGGTTCGTGTTGACGAGCGGCGTCAATCCTTCATTGTAGGTTGCTTTTAAGTCCTCGTATTTCAAAGGAAAAGCTTCATCGTATCTCCACATGTTGTACCGTTCTGTCTTGATGTCATCTTTTGTAAACTTCACATGATGGTCTAACGCCAAATAGCCGCCGCAATCGCATCTCCATTTGTAATTGCTGTCATCATAAGTTTTGTGACAGCTGCTGCAAGCGAATTGCATTCGAACACATCTCCTTTGTAAAATATTTTATAATATTTTATATAAAAATATATATTAAGATAAATATATATGTAATTTTATATTGTGTCAACGGATAAATACATAAAAATATAATATTTTATATAATTTTGTGTATATTTTTATTGTTTAATATCAATATATAGAATTTTATTTAACAATGCGATATAATATTTTATATAGTTGTGACGAAGGAAGTGAAATTTCATGCATTCATTATTAAAAGGGTATATTCCTACTGCAAATATGATTGCAAGAACTTTTGGGCAAAACTGCGAAGTAGTGCTCCATGACCTTACACATCCCGTAAGTTCAGTGGTTTACGTTGTGAACGGCCATATCACCGGTCGGTCTGTTGGACAATCATTTGACCATCTGGTGAAAAATGTTTTATTAAGCAAAAATTTTAGGGATGATTATGTGGTTAATTATGAATTCATAACTGCTACGGATAGAAAAATTAAATCCTCATCATCACTCATTCGAGATGAGTCTGAAAAGGTAGTGGGGATGCTGTGTATCAATTATGATGTGAGTTTTTTAAATGAGCTTCATAGGCAACTGCTAGATTTTTTGCCATACTTGCCAGAACAGATTTCTGAACAAGAGCCAGGATCAGATTCCAACGTAACAGATGAAATAATGGTCATTATCGATCAATTGATTGATGATATTATTGGAGATGCAGATGTTCACAGCTATAAAAAGAAGGATATACTGGAGTTGATCGAGTTCATGAACAAAAAAGGTGTTTTTTTGGTTAAGGGCGCGATAGATAAAGTAGCTGATCGATTAGATTTATCTAAAGTTACTATTTACAGTTATCTTAATGAAGTGAAGAAAATGCAGTCTCAAACAATCTGATCTGTGGTTCTAAGATTAAACCGAACCTTTAAAGTGCAGCATGAGTTTTTCGGAAGAAGAGTGCGATCATTACGTGGTAAAGCGATGTCGCCATCAAAGCTAAAAATTAAATGCTTATATTGACGTCCGCCAGTCTGGTTCCATAGTATTTTAGCAACCGCCATTTCTTTAGAGGCTATCTCCGGGTCAATACCAAAGCCATGCATTGAAGATGGAACCGCTTTCATCATCTTTGACGTAATGGCTTACCCGATCCTCTACCGTCAGCAGAACACCCTGGACAGTTTAGGCCGCCCAGGGTGTTCCGCTGACTTTATTGCAGGATGAGCAATAATTTATTTTGTGATGGATGGAAAAGAAGGATCGTGGTATTTTAGCATCAAGAATAGTGTGAGAGGTGATGCGAATGCTGATCCGTAATAAGATCAAATCAGCAGAGCATAATAACGTCGGATTATTGTTGTAACCTCAGGAAGAGTAAGTCGTTCCAAGTTCTGGTCTTGGCTCAGCAATTAGTATGCTTTTATGTTACTTAAATCGGCGCGTAGATTGAAACAGGGTGGAGTCCCTTCGGCACAGCGGCGACAGGTCGCGTCCCTCGTGGGCGCGTGAGAGATTACAAATTACACTGTGCAGGAATTTTCATTCCAGCGGCGAATTGCATTATCAAACAGTAAACTAAAAGCTGCACCTTGTGCGGCAGGTGGATTTTTCTGAAAATCACGGTTTTCATTTTCGCCACTCTATTCTCCTAGGGGAATGGGGTGGCGAATTTTTGTTTTAGGGGAAAGGGTGGAGGCAGTGCAGTTTTGGCATTATTCGCTGCTGGTTTTTCTCGGCGGCTGTTCCTACGGAGTGGTTTCTACCATGGTTAAGCTGGCCTACAGGCAGGGCTTTACGGTGGACATGGTTACCGGCAGCCAGTATGCTTGCGGCGCGGCAATGCTGTGGCTGGCGGCGCTTTGGGTGCCGCGTCCCCGGCTGGCGGCGGGACAGTGGGGCCGGCTGCTGGTCAGCGGTACGCCGATGGGGCTGACGGGGATTTTTTATAACAACTCGCTTGAGCATATCCCGGCTTCGATTGCGATTATCCTGCTGCTGCAGTTTACCTGGATCAGTTCGCTGCTGCATTTTCTGCTGGAACGGCGGCCGCCGGCGGCAAAGAATCTTGCCGCCATCGGCGTCATTCTGCTGGGCTCGGCTTTTGCCGGCGGCGTTTTTCAGTCAGATGCGGCGCTGTCCTGGCGGGGCCTGCTGTGGGGCTTGCTGGCGGCGGTCTCGTTCGCTTCGTTTGTGTATATCAGCAGCCGCAGCAGCGGCGGGCTGCATCCGGTTTACCGCAGCGCGATCATGACCAGCGGTGCGATGTTATGCGTATTTGCCGCTATGCCGCCGCTTTCCCTGTTTACCGGCGCGGCGGCCGGCCTGCTGCCCTACGGTCTGGCGACAGGCCTGTTCGCGTCGCTGATCCCGCCGGTGCTGTTTGCTATCGGCATGCCGGTCGTTAAGGACCTGGGCGGGATTTTAAGCGCCTCGGAACTGCCGACTGCGGTATTGATGGCGGCGCTGGTGCTGGGTGAACCGGTCAGCGGCGGCCAGTGGGCGGGAGTGGCGCTGATCCTGGCGGGAATCGCTCTGCCTTCGCTGCGCTGGCAGCGATCACGAACATAAGTTCCGAAGACCCTGTCTGCGCTTATTTTTTCACGTGTTGAAAACAGCTGGAGAAGGTTGATTGAACTCCCCGGAGAATGTTTAAGCTAGGTAAGCACTGATTAATATGACTGGTTCATTAATCAGCGCTTACCTAGAGAGTGCGTTTAGGGGAGTTGTCGTGATGGAACAGGATTGGCTCTTTGGCTGGTTAAGCGGGCAGGCGCTGTCCGTCATACTGGCGCTTATTCCTATTGTCTGGCTGTTTATCAGTCTGGGCCTGCTGCGAATGGCTGCGTTTAAAGCTTGCCCGGTTGGCCTGGCGCTTAGCTTGCTTATTGCCGTGACCGCCTGGGAGATGCCGGCCGCTCTGGCGGTTCGCGCCGCTCTGGAGGGGGCCGTATTGGCACTGATGCCGATCCTGTGGGTAATTATTGCGGCATTTTTTACCTTTAATGTATCGGTACGTACCGGTGCTATGGAGCGCATCAAAGTGCAACTGTCCAGCTTAAGCGGCGACCGCCGCGTCCAGGTTCTGCTGATCGCCTGGGGTTTTGGCGGCTTTCTGGAGTCTGTCGCCGGCTTCGGCACGGCGGTCGCGATTCCGGCGGCTATCCTGATTTCGCTGGGTTTTGAGCCATTTTTTGCGGCGCTTCTCTGTCTTATCGCCAACACGGTGGCGGTTGCGTTCGGGGTCATCGGGATTCCGGTGATTACCCTGGCGAAGATTACTGATTTACCGGTCATGCCGCTGACGCAGGATGTGGTTTGGCAGCTTACTCCGTTCGCCCTGCTAATTCCCTTTTTGCTGGTTGCGACGGTTACGCGGAGCTGGCGGGGGTTGAACGGTGTCTGGATTATTACGCTGAGCGCAGGAGTTGGCTTTAGTGTGGCGCAATTTTTGGTCGCCCGGTTTATCGGGCCGGATTTGCCGGCTGTCGCCGGTTCGCTGGCCTCCTGCCTCGCTATACTGGCCAGTGTTAAAGCCCTGCCGCCGGCAGCGGAATGGCGATTCCCCGGCGAAGCTGCGACGCCGGCACGGGTTGCGCGCTTTTCGCCTGTGAAACAGCTGCAGGCATGGTCGCCCTATTTACTGCTATTGCTTCTGGTCCTGGGAACGAGCACGCTGAATCCCGCCGTCAACGGGCCGTTGAGCCAGGTGAAGACCCTGCTGCTGCTTTATAACGGCCCCGGCGGCAAGCCGCTGGCCATCGATTGGATTCTGACGCCGGGAACGCTGATTATGGCTGCCGCCGTTAGCGGCGGCCTGCTTCAGGGGGCCTCCTGCCGGGCGCTTGCTGCCGTTTTGCTTGACACGGTCAGGCAGCTGCAAAAAACAATGGCTGCAGTGCTGGCGATTGTCGCAATGGCCAAGGTGTTAGCCTATAGTGGCATGGTTGCCGCGGTTGCCGTTGCGCTGGCGGCGGCGACAGGTCCGTATTATCCGCTGTTTGCACCGGCAATTGGCGCTTTGGGGACCTTCCTGACCGGCAGCGACACCAGCTCGAATGTCTTGTTCGGCAGCCTGCAGAAGGAGACGGCACTGCGGATCGGCGCCGACCCCAGCTGGATTGCCGCCGCCAATACCAGCGGCGCTTGCGCCGGCAAGCTGATCTCGCCGCAGAGCATCGCCATCGCCGCCTCTGCCACCGGCTTAACCGGCCGGGAGGGAGAGTTGTTAAAAGCGACATTTAAATATGCGATTGGTTTTTCACTGGCACTGGGGCTGCTGACGTTTTTCTTTGCCGCCGCGGCTTAAGTTCGTGCCATGATCCCTGACTGGACAGGCTCAACTAGGTATTGCTAGCTTGGGCCTGTTTCTTTTGACTGCGGCATTGGGTTAGGGTCGCGAAAAGTTGACGACAGCCGGATGCCGGATAACCTGCAGCCGGTTTCCGCTGGATTGGCTCTGACAAGCCGCTGGCAGAGGAGACGGCGCCGCTGTTGTCGAAACAATTAAGCAGGCAGTCTGCCGGTCCGCTGCCGCCGCTCTGGTTAAGACGGCGCGTTTGGGTAAATTCTATAAGGACCGGATAGTAAACGGAGGTATTTCCATGAGACGGGAAAAACGGCTCAAAATGAAAAATCTCGAGATTGGCCATTTGCAGCAGTTCAATCAGTTGCTGCGCTATGTATTTCAGGTAACCAATCAGGATTTGCAGAAGGTTGGCTGGGAGGAACGGGAAATTACGCTGGCCAAGCTGCCGGTGCTGGAGCAGGCGGATGTCATCGGCTGGTTTGACACGGATAAGCTGGTATCGCAAATTGCCGTGTATCCCTTCAAGGTTAATCTGTTCGGAACCATCTATGATATGGGCGGGCTCACCGGTGTCGGCACCTATCCGGAATACGCCAATCTGGGGCTGATGCATAAGCTGATGGGTAAGGCGCTTGCCGATATGCGTGACAGGCGACAGGCGGTGGCGTACCTGTATCCCTACTCGATTCCCTATTATCGCCGCAAGGGCTGGGAGATCATCTCTGACAAAATGACCTTTGAGGTACAGGATTTTCAGCTGCCGCGCTTTCGCAGCGTGGCCGGCGATGTAGATCGGGTCAGCATTGAGCACGGGGATATCCGCAAGGTATATGATCAGTTCGCCCACAGCCGGCACGCGGCAATGATCCGCAATGATCTGGCCTGGGAGGAATACTGGCGCTGGGATCCGGAAGATATGACCGCTGCCGTTTATTATGACGAAATGCGCAACCCCAGCGGCTATTTGTTGTACTGGATTGCCCAGGACATCTTTTACATCAAGGAAATGGTGGTTACACACGAGGAGGCACGCACCGGCCTCTGGAATTTTATCAGCGCTCATGTTTCGATGATATCGAAAGTGATCGGCAGCACCTATACGCACGAGCCGCTGGCGTTTTTGCTGGAAGACGCGGATATCAAGGAGACGATTTCGCCGTATTACATGGCCAGGATCGTCGATTTGGAATTGTTTCTGGCCTGTTATCCGTTCAAGCCATATAATGAGGAGCGGGTATGGACGTTTAAGCTGAATGATCCGCTGCTGGCCTGGAACCAGGGGGTCTTTACGCTGCGGATTCCGCCTGACGGCAAGGCGGTTTTGAGCCGGGGCGGCGACGGCTATCAGGCGGAATTGGATATTCAGACCATGACGACAATGCTGTTTGGCTATAAGCGGCCGGAGTATCTGGCCCGCATCGGCCGCATTCAGTGCGGGGAAGAGCTTGTGGGTCTGCTGGAAGGCCTGGTGGAACGGCAGACACCGTATTTTTCCGATTATTTTTAAAAGCGCTGGCGTTTGTTACCTTTTGGCGTTGTTAGCGTTTATGCATATAGAGTGAAAAGGAGGCGAAATGCATGAAACGACTTATATGGCTTCTGCCGCTGCTTGTCTGGGGATGGATGGCGGTGCTGCCGGCCGCAGCGGACGCGGCAGCGGAACGCCCTGTTCTGTCGACATCCGGCCGGATCGAATCGATCAATGACCGGCAAGTGACTGTCAGCGGCCAGGGAGCGTTTGAAACCATTATCTTATATATCAGTCCGGCTACTTATCTCCGTGACGGCATTGACGGACAGCCGCTTGAGCTGGCCGCGCTGCGGCCGGGCGACGCGGTCACGGCCTATTACGGGCCGGTGCTGACGAAAAGCCTGCCGCCGCAGGGGCAGGCTCTGGCGCTGTTGGTTGGTGGCAAGGGCAGTGAACGCGGCAAATACCTGGCGGTGGCGGCGGTTGAGCCGGCGCCGGAGCAAGCTGTGCGGGTGCTGAACAGCAACCGGGACATGCTGGTGACACTCCGGCCGGAAATGCTGCCGGATCTGAAGCGGATCAAGAAACGTTCCGAGTTGATTGTCTGGTATGACATGGTCGCGATGAGTATGCCGGGACAAACCGCGGCTGAAAAAGCCGTTCTGCTGCCGGCCAGACCGGATCTGCGCGTTCATACCGGTGCCGGCGTGATTGTCGTCGACGGGCGGGAGCTGCCGCTGGCCGAGGGTGATCTGATTGTCAGCGAGGGCGATAAGCTGCTGCTGCCGCTGCGAATTGTGGCTGAAAGTCTTGGCTACAGCGTGGAATGGCTGGCGGAACCGGCCGGAGTCCGATTGCTGGAAGATGGTCGTGAGGCGGCGGTGCTGACCATTGGCAGTGATGTATATGCGCAGCGGGGCGAGTCTGTGCGGCTGCCGTACGCGCCGGAGCTGACCGGCGGCAAAACCCTGGTGCCGCTGCAGTTTTTCCGCGAGGTTCTTGGCTTGCAGGTGGAGGTAAACAGCGGACATATTTAAGTGTGATCAGAGGCTGTCGCAAAATCCGGGAATACGTGTCCACGGAGTGCGACTCCGTGCATTACTCTGTGTCCTCCGTGGCATCGTTCCCAGCTTGCTTTTGCAACCCCCTCTTCTTGTTGCTTGGCCTGCCGCATGGACGCTGCGGCTATAGCGGGCAGGCGGGGACTGCGGAGGCCGGCAGCACCTGGTTGATTTCCTGGCGGAAGCCGGCAGTGCCGACGCGGTTGAGCACGTCGCCGATCCGTTCCCCCTGAACACTTAAACGGCTGTACACCGTCAATATCGCCTGGATATAGTCAAACGCCTCCTCTTCCGGGATGACGGCAAAGATCTTCTCGCCCATCAGGGGATTGCGGCCGATCTTGCCGCCTGCGTAGACGGCATAACCCCGGGCCGCGTCGGTAATGACGCCATGCAGGCCGATGTCATTGATTTGCGGCTTGGCGCAGGCGTTGGGACAGCCGCTGACGGCAATTTTCGTCTTGGCGGCCAGTTCGCTGCCGACCAGCTGTTCGTCGATTTGCGCGGCCAAGCGGCTGCTGTCGCAGATGCCGCGCCGGCAGACGGCGCTGCCGGGGCAGGCGATAACGGTTAATACCCGCGGTCCGCGAACTGCCGGCAGCAGTCCCTGCTGCTGCGCTTCCCCGAGCATGGCTTCCAGCCGCTCTGTTGGCACCCAATGGATTTCCAGCGACTGGCGGGTAGTAATATGCAGGTGGCCGCGTCCGTATTTGTCGGCCAGCGCCGCTGCCCGGCGGAGTTGGTCGCTGCTTAGGTTACCGGCGATTGTCCGCAATCGCACGGCTGTAAATTCCGGCTGCCGCTGTTGAATCTTGCCGTGCTGCTCAATGAAGGTTGACTGCTGCATGATGATGGCACCTCCGCAATGAATGGTTTAGTAAGGCTATTGTAACATGACGATATTTCGGTTATTATCGAAGTGTGAATGTTATTCAGGGGAGGTGTGCAGTCATGAGTATTCATCCCGATCTAGCCGAAGTCGCCGCTCTGATTGGTGATCCGTCGCGGGCGGCGATGCTGGTCAGCCTGCTGGGCGGGAAAGCGCTGCCGGCGGGCGAGCTGGCCCGCGCCGCCGGAATCTCGCCGCAAACAGCCAGCGCGCATCTGGCGCGGATGCTGGCCGGCGGCCTGCTGGCCCAGGAAGCCTATGGCCGTCATAAGTATTATCGTCTGGCCAGCAACGAGGTCGGACAGGCGCTGGAAGCGCTGCAGGTAATTTCGCCGGCGAAGCCGGTGCGTTCGCTGCGGGAGTCTAACCAGCTGCATTCGCTGCGGCTCGCCCGTACCTGCTACGACCACCTGGCCGGCAGGCTGGGCGTGGCGCTGACAGAGCGCATGCTGGAACTGGCGCTGCTGGAACCGGTGGGGGAGGAGTTTGTTTTGAGCGCGGCCGGGGATAAAAAACTGCGCGACCTGGGGGTTGATGTCGCCGGCAGCCTGACCAGCCGCCGCTGCTTCGCCCGCCGCTGCCTGGACTGGAGTGAACGACGCCACCATTTGGCGGGCAGCCTGGGCGCTTCGCTGGCTAAGCGCCTGTTTGAACTGAACTGGCTGGAACGGGTTCCCGGCGGCCGGGCAGTGCGGATGACTGCCGCCGGCGCGCAGGGACTGCTGCGCGAATTCGGGTTGAGCGGATTTTAGGCAAGCACTGATTAATGCCCGCAAGTGCGTTGCAATATTCTATTGTTTGTCGCCAAAAAGGGCGTCTGAAATAGGCTCATGCCTACTTCAGACGCCCTTGGTCTGTCAGAATGGGTTGGTTATCTGGTTCCCAGAACTTCGCCGGTATGGACGGCAGCCTGGGCCGCGGCCAGACGGGCGATAGGCACCCGGTAGGGGGAGCAGCTGACAAAGTCGAGGCCGATCATGTGGCAAAATTCAACCGACGACGGTTCGCCGCCGTGTTCGCCACAGATGCCGATCAATAGCCCCGGCTTGGTTTGGCGGCCGCCTTCCACCGCCAGTTGCATCAGCTTGCCGACACCTTTGCGGTCAAGGACGATGAACGGATTCTCTTTAAGGATTTTGGCATGCAGATAGTCGTTCATGAACTTGCCCTCGGCGTCGTCGCGGCTGAAGCCGAGCGTCGTCTGTGTCAGGTCATTGGTACCGAAGCTGAAGAAGTCGGAGGCCTCGGCCAGCTCACCGGCCAACAGCGCCGCCCGCGGCAGTTCGATCATCGTGCCGGCGGTGTAATGAAAGCTGATTTTTTCCTGCTCCATGACCTCGCGGGCAATCGCGTCAATCCGCTCTTTGAAGAAGCGCATCTCGTTGACGTCGATCGTCAGCGGCACCTCTACTTCCGGCTGGGGATGCAGGCCTTCCTTGGTCAACTGGGCGGTGGCGTTGAAAATCGCCCTGACCTGCATGTCGTAGACTTCGGGGAAGGTAATGCCAAGGCGGCAGCCGCGGTGTCCCAGCATCGGGTTGAACTCATGCAGGCCGCGTACCTTTTTCAGCAGTTCGTTTTTCTGTGCCAGCAGGCCGGCATCCTTGCCGGTCAGGCGCAATTCGGTGGTTTCGATCACCAGTTCCTCCTGGCTGGGGAGAAACTCGTGCAGCGGCGGGTCAAGCAGGCGAATGCAGACCGGATAGCCGTCCATTGCCTTGAGAATGCCATAGAAGTCTCCCTGCTGCATCGGCAGCAGATGCGCCAGGGCTGCCTCGCGGTCCTCCAGTGTTTCAGCCAGGATCATTTGCTGCACATAAGGCAGGCGTTCCTGGGCCATGAACATGTGCTCGGTACGGGTCAGGCCGATACCCTTCGCGCCAAATTCACGGGCCTTCAGCGCGTCTTCCGGCGTGTCGGCATTGGCGCGGACGTCGAGCTGCTTCAGTTCGTCGGCCCAGTTGAGAAATTCGGTGAATTCCGGCGATAACTCCGGTTCCTTCAGCACGACGACGCCGAGGATGACGCGGCCGGTCGAGCCGTCCACCGAGAGCGGTTCGCCCTCGCGGATGACCTTGCCGCCGGCGCTAACGGTCTTGGCGGTATAATCAATTTTTAACTCTTCGCAGCCGCAGACACAGGGCTTGCCCATGCCGCGGGCGACGACGGCGGCGTGGCTGGTCATGCCGCCGCGGCTGGTCAAAATACCCTGGGCGGCAACCATGCCGTGAATATCGTCCGGCGTGGTCTCGGTACGGACCAGCAGGACCTTTTGACCTTCCTTAGCCAGCCGTTCGGCGTCGTCGGCGTCAAATACAACCGTGCCGGAAGCGGCGCCGGGAGAGGCGGGCAGGCCTTTGGCGATCACCTCGACTTTGGCCTGCGGGTCGATCTGGCGGTGCAGCAGCTGATCGAGCTGGCCCGGCTCGACCATCAGAATCGCTTCCTGCTTGCCGACCATGTTTTCGGCTACCAGGTCATGGGCGATCTTTACCGCCGCCTGTGCTGTGCGCTTGCCGTTGCGGGTCTGCAGCATATACAGTTTCTGGCGTTCAATTGTGAACTCGATATCCTGCATGTTTTTATAGTGGGTTTCCAACAGGCGGGCAATGCGGGCAAATTCCGCGTATACCTCCGGCATTTCTGTCTGCAGTTCGGAAATCGGCCGCGGCGTGCGGATGCCGGCGACGACGTCCTCGCCCTGGGCGTTGGTCAGGAACTCGCCGTAGAGGGCGTTTTCGCCGGTGGACGGATTGCGGGTAAAGGCGACGCCGGTGCCGCTGTCGTTACCGAGGTTGCCAAAGACCATGGCCTGGATGTTGACGGCTGTACCCAGATCGTGATCGATCTTGTTGAGATTGCGGTAGATAATGGCGCGGTCGTTGTTCCAGGAGCAGAAGACGGCCTCAATAGCCATGACCAGCTGTTCCATCGGCTCTTCCGGGAATGGCCGTTTCATTTTTTCCAGCACCAGAGCCTTGTAGCTGTCGATGACTTTGCGCAGGCTGGCGGCGGAGAGCTCCTGGTCAAAGCGGACGCCCTGAGCCTGCTTCTGTTTATCAAGCAGGATTTCAAACTCATGCTTGGGGATTTCAAGAACAACGTCGGCAAACATCTGGATGAAGCGCCGGTAAGCATCGTTGGCGAAGCGTTCGTTGTTAGTGGCGGCCGCCAGCGCCGGCAGGGTTTCTTCGTTCAGGCCGAGATTAAGAATGGTATCCATCATGCCCGGCATTGAGAAAACGGCGCCGGAGCGGACGGAAACCAGCAGCGGGTTTTGCGTGCAGCCCAGTTTTTTGCCTGTTTTCGTCTCAAGCACAGCCAGGTTTTTTTTGAGTTCGTCCAGCAGGCCGGCCGGCAGCTTGCGCCCGGCGTGGTATTCCTTGCAGGCCTCGGTGGTAATGGTCATGCCGGGAGGGACGGGCAGGCCAATATTGGTCATTTCGGCCAGATTAGCCCCTTTGCCGCCCAACAGACCGCGCATATCGGCTTTGCCTTCCGTAAACAAGTAAACATATTTTTTCATGGTTACTTTTCGGCTCCTTTGCGATAAATTTCTTCCACTTTCGCCGCGGTCTCCTCAATTGCCCGGTTGGTCACATCAATGATAGCGCAGCCGGACCGGCGCATAATCGTGGCGGCATAATCCAGTTCCTCAAGAATTCGTTCCATGCTGGCGTAGTCGACCGCTGTCGACAGGCCCATTGTTTTCAGCCGCTGGCAGCGGATTTCGTAGAGCAGCTGCGGCTGCAGCGTCAGGCCGACAATCCGGTGCGGCGGCATTTGGAAGATTTCCTCCGGTGGGGCGACTTCCGGCACCAGCGGCACGTTGGCGGTTTTAAAGCCGCGGGTGGCCAGAAACATGGACAGCGGCGTCTTGGTGCTGCGTGATACGCCGATGATTACAATATCGGCTTTTAAAAGGCCGCGCTGCTGTTTGCCGTCGTCATATTTGACGGCAAAATCAATGGCTTCAATTTTATTGAAATAGGCCTTGTCGAGACGGCGTACCAGACCGGGTTCCAATTTCGGCGTATCGGGGGAGACGGTATGAATGGCCTCCATAACCGGTCCCATGACATCGACGGCGGTTACCTTGTGCTCCCGGGCAGTATCGGCAAGAAACCGGCGCAGTTCCGGGCTGACAATTGTATAGATAATGGCGGCGCCGGCCTCTTTGGCCTCAATAATCGCTTCTGCCGCTTCCTGGACGGTGCGAAGATAGGGTATGCGGCGGATATCGATGTTGCCGGAGTTGAACTGGCTGGCTGCGGCTTTGACCACAACCTCGCCGGTCTGGCCGATGGAATCGGATACGACATAAACAATAGGTGTATTCCTCACTGACAAGTTGATAAATAGCCCTCCCTCCCGGACGCCGCAACGCCGGGTTTATTTGCCGGCCAGCTGAACAAACAGGCGGGCGATATTGGTTTTTGTAAACCGGCCGATTACCTGCAGCTTTTCTTCCTGATCAATTTTTTTGGCGACAACGACCGGCAGCGTGTCGACCTGCTGGGTGATGAGCTTTTCGGCAGCCCTGACAGCCGATTCTTCCGGATAGCTGACAATGACATTGGGCATGCGGGTCATGACGACATTGGACGGCAATTTGTTGAGATCCTGTCCGCCCATGGCGGCTTTGAGCAGATCCTTGCGCGAGATAATGCCTTCGAGAAAGCCGCCTTCGGAGACGACGATCAGCGAGCCGACATCCTCGATGAACATGGTGACAATGGCGTCGTAGACAGACGCGTTTTCTTTGATGACGACTGGCTGTGAATGTGCTTCGCTTACCCTGATATTGGCAAGCAGCGTAGCGATAAAGTCGGTTGGCTCCTTGCCAGTGCAATAATAGCCGACGCGGGGACGCGCCCCGAGCATGCCGGACATGGTAAGAATGGCGAGGTCGGGCCGCAGTGCGGCCCGGCTGAGGCCGAGCTGGCCGGCAATATCGGTGCCGGTGATTGGTCCGTGCTGCCTGACAATGTCAAGGATGGTTTCCTGACGTTTGGAGAGTTCGATACGTTTCACCTTCTTTATATGTGAATTCGCTTAGAGGAAATCATGCTAAATAGTATAGCTGATTTAAGAAAAGATGTACCGTAAGTAGTATATACGCTGCCGAGGACGAAATCCCTGCCGCTTATGTGAAATAAATATTTTGCCGATACGGTAATTTTTTGCCGTTTTGTCCTGGTGCTGGCCAAGGCTGTCCGTTAGTTAATGGCGGCGGTATGACGCATGGCGGCGACATGTCTATTGACAAAACACCGGCCTTTCGCCGCGGGTTTGTTTTTGCCGCGCCGGTGCAGGCAGGGGCCGGCGGCTTGATGGCGAACTATTTTGGTGAGGTGATTAGCATATGCTGTACTTGCCTAATGATTCCACCGATCCCTATTTCAATCTGGCGCTGGAAGAGACGATCTTCAGCATGGCGGATCCGGCAGAAACCTATCTTCTATTATGGCAGAACTCACCATCCGTTATTATCGGCAAGCATCAAAATACGCTGGCGGAAATCAACAGCGGCTATATCAGCCGGCAGGGCATTAAGGTCGTGCGGCGGATGACCGGCGGCGGCGCCGTTTATCATGATCTGGGCAATTTGAATTATTCGTTCATTCAGCCCGGCGGTGGTCAAAGCGCGCCTGACTTTGAAACCTTTACGCGCCCGGTGGTGGCGGCGCTGGCCAAGCTGGGGGCGACAGTCGAATTCAGCGGCCGCAATGATCTGACGCTGGCGGGCAAAAAAATTTCCGGCAGTGCGCAATGCATCCGGGGCGGCAAAATTCTGCATCATGGCACGCTGTTGTTTGCGGTGGATCTGGAGCGGCTGGAGACGGCCCTGACACCGGACCCGGAGAAAATCGCCTCCAAAGGGGTTGCGTCGGTACGCAGCCGGGTGACCAATATCAGTGACCATCTGACCCGGCGGATGTCGGTAGCCGCGTTCAAGGCGACGCTGCTGGCCTGTCTGGCGGCGGAGCAGCCGCTGACGACGCGGCCGCTGGCAGCGGCGGAGCTGGCGGCAGCGGCTTCGCTTGCCGATTCGCGTTACCGCAGCTGGGACTGGATTTATGGGCAGTCGCCGCCGGCGAATATCCGCCGCAGCAAACGGTTTGCCGCCGGCAAGCTGGAGGCCTGGCTGGATGTGGCCGCAGGGCGCGTCCGCGCAGCGGCTTTTTATGGCGATTTTTTCAGCGCCGGCGATCCGGCGGCTGTGGCGGCGGCCCTGACTGGCTTGCGCTATGAGCGGCGGGAACTGGCGGCCGCGCTTGCCGCTTTTGATATTGCCGCCTATTTCAGCGGCATGAGCGGCGACGACGTACTGGCGGTTCTGATTGATTGACGGCTATGACAATTCCCTGCCGCGCAAGCAGGAATTTACTTATAGCAGAGGGAATTTTTCCTATTAGGAAACCGAAGGGAGCTGTTGCCATGCACCCTTTCTTTAGTGAAGCGGAACTGTACTTATTTAATACCGGCCGCAACTTTTCCAGCTACCGGACGCTGGGAGCGCATCTGGTGGAACGCGGCGGCGTCAGCGGCGTCCGTTTTGCCGTCTGGGCGCCGCATGCCGAGGCGGTCAGCGTTGTTGGCGATTTCAATCAGTGGCGTCAGGAGTCCTCGCCGCTTCACCGCCAGGGGGAGAGCGGCGTCTGGGCCGGGTTTGTGCCGGGGCTGGCGGCCGGTACAATTTATAAATACGCGATCAGGACAGCGGACGGCTGGCTGCTGAAGGCCGACCCGTTCGCCTTTTTTTCCGAAAAGCGTCCGAAGTCGGCCTCCGTTGTCAGCGCTTTGGACGGTTACAGCTGGCGGGATGCGGACTGGCAGTCGGCTAAGAACGGTCAGCTTTTCGATAAACCGGTTACTATTTATGAGGTCCATTTGGGCTCCTGGCGGCAAGGTCCGGACGGCGAACCGCTCAGCTACCGCGAATTGGCGGCGGTGCTGCCCGGCTATGCCGCGGGCATGGGCTATACGCATATCGAGCTGCTGCCGTTGGCCGAGCATCCGTTTGACGGTTCCTGGGGCTATCAGGCGACCGGGTATTATGCCGTGACCAGTCGCTACGGCTCACCTGAGCAGTTCATGGAGTTTGTCGACGCCTGCCATGCCTGCGGGCTGGGCGTAATTCTCGACTGGGTGCCGGGGCATTTCTGCAACGATGGTCACGGCCTGAAACTGTTTGACGGCGCGCCGCTGTTTGAAAGTGAGCAGCGGCTGCGGGCAGAGAACCGGCAGTGGGGTACGACTAATTTTGATTTTGAACGCTCGGAAGTATGGAGTTTTTTGATCTCCAATGCGATATTCTGGCTGGAACGGTATCATATTGACGGCCTCAGAGTGGACGCTGTGGCCAATTTGCTGTACCTGGATTACGGCCGCGAGCCGGGAGAGTGGGAGCCTAACCACTATGGCGGCCGTGAAAACCTGGCGGCGATTGCGTTTTTGCGGAAGCTGCATGAAGCTGTGTTTGAGCGCTTTCCCCATGCCTTAATGTTCGCGGAGGAATCGACGGCCTGGCCCTTGGTTACGGCGCCGGTTTACAGCGGCGGACTCGGTTTTAATTATAAGTGGAACATGGGCTGGATGAACGATATGCTGCGCTACATGGAAACCGATCCGCTGCAGCGCAAATGGCGGCATGACAAACTGACCTTTTCGCTGCTGTATGCCTTTTCTGAGAACTTTGTCCTGCCGTTGTCGCATGACGAGGTCGTTCACGGCAAAAAATCGCTATTGGACAAGATGCCTGGCGATTACTGGCAGAAGTTTGCTAATTTGAGGGCGTTTTACGCCTATATGGCGGTTCATCCCGGCAAGAAGCTGCTGTTTATGGGCGGTGAGTTCGGACAGTTTATCGAGTGGAATGAAGCGCAGGGCCTTGACTGGCATCTGCTGGACTATGAGCTGCATCAGAAGCTGCAGCTGTATGTGCGGGCGCTGAACCATTATTATTTAGACCAGCCCTGCCTGTGGGAACAGGACCAGGGCTGGGAGGGTTTTGAATGGATTAACTGCGGCGACAGCCAGCACAGCGTAATTTCGCTGCTGCGGCGGGATCGCCGCGGCCAGCTCCGGCTGGTTGTTGTCAACTTTACGCCGGTTATGCGTTCGCATTACCGCGTTGGCGTGCCGGTGCGCGGTCGTTACCAGGAAGAATTTAACAGTGACGCAAGCGAATATGGCGGCTCCGGCGCCGGCAACAGCGGCATTATCCGCAGTGAGCCGGTACCCTGGGACGGGCGGCAGCATTCGCTGGTGATTACCCTGCCGCCGCTGGCGGCGGTAATACTGGCGCCGCTGCTGGCAGAGCCCGCGGCGACGGGATCGGTGATCACCGCAGACTGCGAAGCGGCCGGGGAGAGCGGACAGCGGGAAGGCGCGGGCTGATCCGGACGCAAGCCGCCGTTGGGGGCTTGTGGCCTGGTTTCGTCTAAACCGGTGAACCTGTGACAGGAAAAAAGACGAAGGAGGAGATGGGAATGAGACAGGAATGTGTCGCGATGATCCTGGCCGGCGGTCAGGGCTCCAGGCTGGGGGTGCTGACCAAGCGTCTGGCCAAGCCGGCGGTGCCGTTTGGCGGTAAATACCGCATTATTGATTTCCCCTTGTCCAACTGCAGCAATTCCGGCATTTATACGGTAGGTGTGCTGACCCAGTACCAGCCGCTCGACCTGCATACCTATATCGGTATCGGCAGTGCCTGGGACCTGGACCGGATGGGAGGCGGCGTCTATGTCCTACCGCCGTTTGTCGGCCAAAAAGGCGGCCAGTGGTATAAAGGGACCGCCAATGCCATATACCAGAATACTGAGTTTGTCGATACCTTTGATCCTGACTATGTCTTGATCCTGTCCGGTGATCATATTTACAAGATGGACTATTCGCTGATGCTGGAGTTTCATAAAGAAAAACAGGCGGATGCGACGATTGCCGTGTTTGAGGTTCCCTGGGAGGAAGCCAGCCGCTTCGGCATCATGAACACGGACGCGGCGATGCGGATTGTCGAGTTTAACGAGAAGCCCAAACAGCCCAAGAGCAATCTGGCTTCAATGGGAGTTTACATATTTAACTGGAGTGTTTTAAAAAGCTATCTGGAGGCGGACGCGCGCGACCCGGCCTCGGAATATGATTTTGGCAAAAACGTTATTCCCGCCATGCTTAACGCCGGTCTGGGCATGTACGCTTATCCGTTTCAGGGATATTGGAAGGATGTCGGTACGGTTGAGAGCCTGTGGGAAGCGAATATGGATCTGCTGACTGAACAGCCGGAACTGGATCTGCACGATTCGAACTGGCGGATTTACTCGGTCAATCCTTCGCTGCCGCCGCACTATATCTCGGCTGCGGCCTCGGTCAGCAGCTCAATGGTCAGCGAAGGCTGCGTGATTGAGGGCGAGGTGGAAAACAGCATTCTTTTTCCTGGCGTGACGGTCGCCGCCGGCGCCGTTGTCCGGCATTCGATCCTGTTTCCCGATGCCCGTGTCGGCGCCGGCGCGATTGTCGAGAAGGCCATCATTGGCAGCCGCACGGCAATCGAGGCTGGCGGCAGCGTCGGCTGCGGTGTCGCTGCCGGCGACGGTGTCGCCGTGGTTGGCGACGATATCATCATTCCCGCGGGAACGCCCATCCCCTGCCGGGCGATGGTTGAAGCATAGGAGGCGGAGTGCATGAAACGGGTTCTGGGGCTTATCAATTTATTCGAGCATGAGGAACTGCTGCGGGAACTGACACAGAACCGGCCGCTGGCGGCGATTCCGTTCGCCGGCCGCTACCGGGTGATTGATTTTATTCTTTCCAACATGGTCAACTCCGGTATCCGCAATGTCGGTATGCTGGCTTATGCCAACTTCCGCTCGTTGATGGATCATCTGCGCTCAGCCAAGGAGTGGGATCTGGCCCGTAAAGGCAACGGCCTGTTCATACTGCCCTCCAATCAGGCGCCGGGACGGTTTCGTGCCGGTGAGGGCGATATTGAGCAGATGTACGCGCACTTTGATTATTTCAAACGGTCCAAGGAACAATATGTGCTGCTGGCCGGCAGTGCCATGGTTGCCAGTATCCGTTTTGACGGCATGCTGGATTTCCATCGTCAGACAGGTGCCGATGTTACCGTACTCTATCAGCCGGGCTGCCGCCTCGAGGGGCGGGACTACCGCCACTGCAATTTTATCAGAACCGAGGCCGACGGCCGTATCAGCGATGTTGCGGTCAGCTGCGACCCCGGCCGGCAGCATCAGCTGTCGATGCGGATGTATCTGCTGGAACGCAAGCTGTTTATGGATATCATCGAGCGCTGCATGATCAAAGGCGAACGGGATTTTGTCAAGGACGGGCTGATCCGCAATTTCGGCCAGCTGAAGTTCTATGGCTATCCGTTCGACGGTCATGTTGCCGTCATCAACTCCGTGTACGGCTACTATCATCACAGCCTGTCGCTGCTGCAGCCGGCAATCCGGCAAAGCCTGTTTCCCCGCGACAATCCGGTTTATACCAAAATCAAGGATGAATCGCCCGCCAATTACCGCCTCGGCGCTAAAACCAGCAACTCTCTGGTCGCCAATGGCTGCGTGATTGAAGGGACGGTGGAAAATAGCATCCTGTTTCGCGGCGTCCACGTACAGCCGGGCGCAGTAGTCAAAAACTGCGTCGTCATGCAAAAGTGCGAGATCGGCGCGGGCGCGGCGCTGGATACGGTCATCTGCGACAAAGATGTCAGGATCGGTCCGGGGCGCGCGATTAAAGGCGAAACTGCCTATCCGATTATCATTAGGAAAGGATCGGTGATCTAGTATGTTGAAAGTGTTGCTGGCGGCGGCGGAAGCCGTACCATTCGCCAAAACCGGCGGTCTGGCCGACGTGATCGGATCCCTGCCGCTGGAACTGCGCAGGCTGGGCATTGACGCCAGGGTGGTCATGCCGAAGTATGGTGATATTCCCGGCCAGTACAAAGAACAGTTCGAGCAGGTCGCCGAACTGACCGTGCCGGTCGGCTGGCGCAACCAGTATTGCGGCGTCGAGGTTTATGACTGCGGCGGTGTTCCCTTCTACTTTATTGATAACGAGTACTATTTCCGCCGGGCCGGTCTTTATGGCTATTATGACGATGGCGAGCGCTTCGCTTTTTTCTCGCGGGCGATCCCGGCGATTCTACCGCACATCGGCTTTCAGCCTGATGTGCTGCACTGCCATGACTGGCACGCGGCAATGGCGATTGTCCTGCTGGGAGCCCATTATCGCCAGGAGCCGTTCTATGCCAATATCCGCACTCTGTTTACCATCCACAATCTGAAATACCAGGGGGTATTCGCGCCGGAGGTGCTGGGGGAACTGCTCAGCCTGGGGCCGGAGTATTTCACGCCGGAAACCCTGGAATTTCACGGCGCGGTCAATTATATGAAAGGCGGCCTGCTGTTCGCCGACGCGGTGACAACGGTCAGCCCCTCTTATGCCGGCGAAATTCAGGAGCCCTGGTTTGGCGAACAGCTTGACGGTATTTTGCGCAAGCGGCAGGGACAGTTGCACGGCATTCTCAACGGCATTGACTGCGAAAGCTATAACCCGGCGACCGATCCGGCCCTGTTTGTCAATTACAGCTGGCGGTCGATCGGCCGCAAACGGCAGAATAAGCTGAAACTGCAGGAGTTATTGGGACTGCCGCAGTCAGAGGATACGCCGCTGCTGGCGATTGTGTCGCGGCTGGTGGAACCAAAGGGACTGGATCTGGTGACCGGCGTATTCGAGCAAATCCTTGATTTGAATGTGCAGCTGGTTGTACTTGGCTCCGGCGACGAAAAATACGAGAGCATGTTCCGGATTGCGGCCCACCAGCGGCCGCAGCAGGTTTCCGCTAATATTTTCTTTGATGAAACGCTTGCCCGGCGCATTTACGCCGCCAGTGACCTGTTTGTAATGCCGTCGCAATTTGAGCCCTGCGGCATCGGCCAACTGATTGCCATGCGTTACGGCAGTTTGCCGGTCGTGCGCGAGACCGGCGGCCTGCGCGACACGGTGACGCCGTATGATCCGGTGAGCGCCGCCGGTTCCGGTTTTTGCTTCCCGAATTATAATGCCCATGAATTGCTGAGCGCGCTGCAGTCGGCGGTGGCCCTGTATGAGCAGCGGCCGGCCTGGACGAAGCTGGCGCAGCAGGCCATGCGCCAGGATTTCAGCTGGCGGCGGTCGGCCGCCCTGTATCGTGATTTATATCAGCAGCTTTGAGCAAAAGAGCAGGCAGTGATCATGCCGGACTCTGTAAAGGAGAGTGGAGCCAGTTGAGTCAACGCGAAGAGTTGCGCGCCGCCCTCGATGAAAAGGCGCAGACCCTGCTGGGGAAGAACCTGTCTGAAACCAGCCTGCAGGATAAATATACGGTGTTGGGGGCTTTGCTGCGGGATCAGATCAGCCAGCTGTGGGTGAGGACCAATGCCGAATACCTGCATCGCGGCGAACGCCAGGTGTACTATTTCTCCATTGAATTTCTGCTGGGACGGCTGTTGAGCTCAAATCTGCTGAACATGGGAGTGCTTGAAAGCTGGCGGCAGGAAATGGCGGCTATGGGGGTCGAGCTTGACCGGCTGATTCAGCAGGAGCCGGATGCCGGGCTCGGCAACGGCGGTCTGGGCCGGCTGGCGGCCTGCTTTCTCGATTCGGCGGCTTCGCTGCATTTGCCGGTGCATGGCTGCGGCATCCGCTATAAGTACGGCTTATTCGAGCAGAAGCTTGTCGACGGCTACCAGACCGAACTGCCTGACAACTGGCTGAAAAACGGCTTTGTCTGGGAGATGCGCAAGCCGGATAAAGCGGTCGAGGTCCGTTTTTACGGTCAGGTCAGCCTTACCCCCGACGACGACGGCCGGCTGATCGCCGAACACAGCAATTACTGGCCGGTACTGGCTGTGCCCTATGACGTGCCGGTGGTCGGCTTCAATAACCAGACGGTGAATACGCTGCGGCTGTGGAACGCCGAGGTCCCGCCCGACGACCCCAACAGCTTTGACCGCATCAATCCGTTGAAGGCGCTGGAATACCGCTATACGGTGGAGTCGATCACCGAGATCCTCTATCCTGACGATACCCATTACGAGGGCCGGGTGCTGCGGCTGAAACAGCAATACTTCTTTGTTTCCGCCGGCATGCAGAGCATTGTTCGCCGCTATAAGAAAAAGAACGGCTCGCTGGTTGATTTTGCCGAAAAAATTGCCGTCCACATCAATGATACCCATCCGGCGCTGGTCATCCCGGAGCTGATGCGGATTTTAATGGACGAGGAAGGCATGAACTGGACGCAGGCGTGGCAAATTACGTTGAATACAGTATCTTATACCAATCATACGATCCTGCCGGAGGCGCTGGAAAAGTGGCCGGTTGACATTCTCAGGGAACTGCTGCCACGGATCTTTATGATCATCGAGGAGATCAACGAGCGGTTCTGCCGTGATCTCTGGCGCCGCTACCCGGGCGAATGGGAGCGTATTGCGGCCATGGCGATCATCAGCGACGGCTATGTGCATATGGCGCATCTGGCGGTGGCCGGCAGCAACAGCGTCAACGGCGTCGCCAAGATCCATACCGAAATTCTTAAACGCGAGGTCATGAACCGCTTCTACCAGTTCTATCCCTATAAATTCAACAACAAGACCAACGGCATCACCCATCGCCGCTGGCTGATGCAGGCCAATCCGCGGCTGGCGAAACTGATTACGTCGGCGATCGGCACCAGCTGGATTCACCATCCCGCTTACCTGGCCAGCCTCAGCCGGTTTGCCGGCGACGCCGCCTTCGGCGAATTGGCGGCGGCGGTCAAACGGGCGAATAAGGAGAGGCTGGCGGCGCATATTCGCGATAAGTACGGCCTTACGCTGGATTGCGACGCCATTTTTGACGTGCAGGTAAAACGAATTCATCTGTATAAACGGCAGCAGTTGAACGCCTTGCACATCCTCGACCTGTACAACCGGCTGCGGGAAAATCCCGGCCTGGATATCGCGCCGCGCGTGTTTATCTTTGCCGGCAAAGCGGCGCCCGGCTATTATCTGGCGAAACGGGTGATCAAGCTGATCAACTGTCTCGGCAATCTGATTAATAACGATCCGGCAATTAACGACCGGCTGAAAGTAGTCTATCTGGAAAACTACAGCGTATCGCTGGGGGAACTGATTTTCCCGGCTGCCGATGTCAGTGAGCAAATTTCCACCGCCAGCAAGGAAGCGTCAGGCACCGGCAATATGAAATTCATGATGAACGGAGCGGTAACGCTGGGGACGATGGACGGCGCCAACATCGAGATCAGGGAAGAGGTGGGCGACGACAATATCGTCATCTTTGGCCTGACGGCGGAGGAAGTTATCAACTATTACCGCCGGGGAGACTACCGGCCGCGGGAAATGCTGGCCGATCCGCGGCTGAAGCGGGTGATGGAGCAGCTCTGCAGCGGGTTCCTGCCGGCTCCGGCCAGCGAGTTTTGCTCGCTGCACGATTCGCTGCTGGATAATGACGAGTACTTTGTATTGAAGGATTTTGCCAGCTATGCCGACGCCCAGGCGAAAATTGACCGCCTGTTCGCTGACCGCGGCTGCTGGCAGGGCATGACAACCCGTAATATTGCCCAATCCGGCTTCTTCTCCAGCGACCGCACTGTTTCCGAATATGCGATCGGCATCTGGAAGATCAACCCGGTGCCGATCGGCAATCCCTATTGGCTGGAGGAAGGCTGAATGCGACCGCGGGATTGGGTGCTGCATCACTCCCACCTGGCGCGTTACCGCAGTCCCTTCGGCGCAGTTGTTTGCGGCCAGCGGCTTGAGCTTGCCATTGACATTGAGGCGGCGCGGGCGGATGAATTGCTGTCAGCCAGCCTGCGGCTGTGGAGCGAGGCCGATGGCGAAACGCTGCTGCCGTTGGCTGCGGCCGGCGATGATGACGGCCGGCTGCGTTTGGCCGCGGACTTTACTGCGCCGGCGGTGCCGGGGCTGCTGTGGTATTATTTTATCCTCGTCCGCACCGGCGGGGATATTCTTTACTATGGGAACAATGCAGAGAATCTTGGCGGCATTGGCCGCCTGGCCGTCTCGCCGCCGGATTCTTACCAGTTGACAGTGGCGGCGGCGACGGCGACGACGCCGCGATGGTGGAAGCAGGCGGTTATGTATCAGATTTTTCCCGACCGTTTTTGCAATGGCAGCGATAACGGAGCGGTGCTTTCGCCGCGCGAAGGCAGCCTGCTGCATGCCGCCTGGGGGGATGAGCCCGTTTATGTTAAAGACGAACGCGGCCATATCCTCGCCTACGACTTTTTTGGCGGCAACCTGGCAGGCGTGCGCCAAAAGCTGTCTTATTTAAACGATCTCGGCGTCAGTGTGATTTATTTCAATCCCTTGTTCGAAGCGGTCAGTAACCATAAATACGACACCGGCGACTATCACCGGATCGATCCGATGTTTGGCGATAACACGCAGTTTGCCGAGCTGTGCCGGGAGGCGAAAGCCGCCGGCATCGCCGTGCTCCTGGACGGCGTGTTCAGTCATACCGGCAGCGACAGTGTCTATTTTAACCGTGAGGGAACCTATCCGGCTCCGGGCGCGTACCAGTCGCAGGCGTCGCCGTATTATGCCTGGTACCGTTTCAGTCAGCATCCGGACCGTTACGACTGCTGGTGGGGTGTTGACGCCCTGCCCAATGTCAATGAGATGGAGCCGTCCTTCCGCGAGTTTATCATCAGCGGCAAGAACAGCGTGCTGCGCCGCTGGCTGGCCGCCGGCGCCAAAGGCTGGCGGCTCGATGTTGTCGATGAACTGCCGGACGAATTTGTTCAGGAATTCCGCCGTGTGCTGAAGCAAACCGACCCGGAGTCAATCCTGCTTGGCGAGGTTTGGGAGGACGCGTCGAATAAGATCAGCTACGGTAAGATGCGTCAGTATTTCTGGGGTGATGAGCTGGATTCGGTGATGAATTATCCCTTCCGGCTGGCGGTGCTGGACTTTCTGCTGCGGCGGGCCGCCGCCGGCGCTGTCCACCGGCGGCTGATGAGTCTTTATGAAAATTATCCCAAAGAGTATTTTTATTCGACCATGAACCTGATCGGCAGCCATGACGTGCCGCGAGCGCTGACGCTGCTGGGCGAAGCAACGCCGGAGGAGGAGCTGCCGGGCGTGGCGGCGCGCATGAAAAGCCGCCTCAGCCGCAGCCAGCGGGAACTGGGGCTGGCGCGGCTGAAGCTGGCTATGCTGTGGCAAATGACCTTCCCCGGCGTGCCATCGGTTTATTACGGCGACGAGGCGGGGCTGGAGGGATACCGCGATCCGCTGAACCGCCGTACCTATCCCTGGGGCCGCGAGGACAGCGACCTGCTTGCCAGCTGCCGGCAGCTGACCGCCTTGCGCCACCGCTACCTGGTGCTGCAGACCGGCGACTGGCAGTCACTGCCGCTGGCAGACGATGTGTATGGTTATTGGCGGACAATCAGCAATACTGACGCCTTCGGCAGTCCCGCGCCTGACAATACAGCCCTGATTCTGATCAATCGCGGCGATTTGCCGCAAACTGTCAGTGTACCGCTGCCGCCGCAGACGACAGCCCTGAGTGACATGCTTTGCGGCGAACGCGAAATCATGGCTGCAGGCGGCGAGGTGTCCGTGCTGCTGCCGCCGTATGCGGGAAAGCTGCTGCTGGCGCAGCCGGTGGCGCGGCAGCGCGGCGCCGGTGTGCTGCTGCACCCGACCTGCCTGCCGTCGATCCATGGCATTGGCGATCTGGGCCCGGCGGCGTATGCGTTTGTCGACTGGCTGGCAGCAGCCGGCCAAAGCTACTGGCAGATCCTTCCACTGTGCCCGCCGGGGCAGGGTGACTCGCCTTATCAGGCGTTGTCTGCCTTTGCCGGCAATCCGCTGCTGCTTTCATTGGATTGGCTGGTGGAAGCGGGACTGCTGACCGGCGATGAACTTGCCGCAGTTGTGGAACCGTTTCCGCTGCGGCGCGTTGCCTTTAAGCAAGTAGCGGTGTATAAGGAAAAGCTGCTGCGGCTGGCGGCTTCCCGCTTTAACGGAAGCGAGGATTTTGACCGTTTCTGCCGGCAGGAAGCAGCCTGGCTTGATGATTACGCGCTGTTTATGGCCGTGTCGCGCCTGTATCCCGGCAAGGACTGGCACAAGTGGCCGGCGGCCATCGCCGGCCGTCTCCAGCCGGAACTGGCGCGGCTGCGGCAACAGCTGGCAGCGGAATTGGCCTATCAGCGCTGCCTGCAATACTGGTTTCAATGCCAGTGGTCCCGATTGAAGACCTATGCCAACGGCCGCGGTATCGCCATCATCGGCGACGTGCCGTTGTTTGTCGCCCATCATTCGGCCGATGTCTGGGTCAATCGCAGCCTTTTTTCCCTGGACGCCAGCGGCCGGCCGCAAACAGTAGCGGGTGTGCCGCCGGATTATTTCGCCGCGGCTGGCCAGTTATGGGGCAATCCCCAATACAACTGGCAGCGGCTAAAGGCCGACGGCTACCGCTGGTGGCGCGACCGTCTGCGGCGGCAGCTGCAATTGGCTGACCGCGTCCGTATCGACCATTTTCGCGGCTTGGCAGCTTACTGGGAGATTAACGCCGGCGCGAAGACTGCGGCTGGAGGCCGCTGGGTAAAAGGGCCGGGGGCGGACTTTCTGCTTGCCTGCTGCCGCGAGTTTGGCAGCGACAGCTTCATTGCCGAGGATCTCGGCATCATTACCGATGACGTCGATACACTGCGCTGGCAGTTTGAAATGCCGGGAATGCAGGTGCTGCAATTCGCCCTGAGCGGTGAACCGATGACCGATGACCGCCATACGGTTGTCTATAGCGGCACCCATGATAATGACACAACCGCCGGCTGGCTGCGCAAGCTGCGGGACAGCGATCCGGCTGTTTACCGGCGGGTTTGCCGCCGTTTGGGCAGTGACGATAGTACGGACGAACGGCAGCTGACTGAACGGCTGCTGCGCTTTGCCCTCGACCGCCGGGCTGATATGGTTATTCTGCCGCTGCAGGATATTCTCGGACTGGGAACGGAAGCGAGAATGAATATACCGGGAACAGCCAGCGGCAACTGGGGCTGGCGGCTGGCAAACGATCAGCTGAGTGACGATATTTCCCGGAAATTAGCGAATTGGCTCGCCTCCTGCGGCCGGCTGCCGCCGCCGCGATAGGCGGTTGACCGACGCAGCCGAGCTTTATCAACGGCCTAAAATTAAGGTTTTTCAACAAACTGGATGGTGCGCAGCGTATGCGCACCATCTTTTGCTGCTTATTTTTCTGTTAGGATCGCGATGGCTGCTGTGGTTGTCAGTACCGCATCGCCTGCCGCGGGTAGAGATGACCTGTTTGGCATTCCTCAGCATGCCGTCCATGGGCATAAGACTGTATACCGCATTCCGCCGCCTTATCTGACGAAGAAATCTTTTCGCCTTTTTTGTCTCGTTTTTCGTCTGCGCCCGCGCCGCCGTCTGGCCCTTTGCCATTTTACCCCGGCCTACACCAAAATAATAATATTGCCAGATCACTAGGACTAAAGATTGTGTTGCATAGTTGTAGAATAAGACCCGCTTCCTAGTGAGGAGGGGAAAAAATTTTTGGGACATGCAGAAACCGACAAAAAAAGACATAGATTCCATGTTATGGTACTTTTGTGAAAAAAATTAGCGAAAATCACAAAAGGATGGGATCGGCATGTCGGAAATTCAGATATCATTGTACAAAGTAGAGAAAATTCGCGAACAATTGCACCTGATTATTCGCGGCAGATCGTTAACCGATCCGGAGGTGGTCGGGGTCAGCCAGCAATTGGATCAGGCGTTAAATGAATACAGGTATATCAGTAATCTGTCGCAGCCTGTCAGGCATCCCCGCTGCGGCAACAGCAAACCCTAGGCTGATGGCCCGCTTATTCTTTCATTGCTTCAAGAAATGCGTATAGTGAGTGCCGCTGGCAGGGACTTAGGGTCTGAATGCTGTCCAGCAGCCTTTTTGTGTCAGGCTCCAGTTCCGGTTTACCGGATACAAAAAAATCGGCGAGTGAATAGCCCAAAGCCGTTATTATGCGCTCCAGCGTATCAAAGGCCGGCTGCTGCTGGCCATTTTCGATGCGGCTCAGGTTCGGCTGCGAGACTTTGCAGAGCTTGGCGAGCGTATTTACACTCATATTTTGTCCTTCGCGGACTTTTTTTATTTTTTGTCCGATATTCATCCTGGCCCTCCTTGTTATATGAATTCGTATAACCAGTGTAGCATAAATAATTTTGCCAAATTTTATACTAATATGTATTTAAAAGTAATACGGATTAGTATAAAATATCCATATAGGTAGTTGGAGGGGATGTGAGTGAGCAGGCTTGGAGAGCAACTGCAATTATGGCGTGAAGCAAAGGGCCTATCCCAGAATCAACTGGCTGCCATATCCCATGTGCCACAGTCAGCCATCAGTGAGATTGAATCAGGCAAGCGGAGAAATCCCGGCATTTATTGTTTGCAGCAGCTTGCCGGCGCGTTAAACGTCAATTTGCTGGAGTTGATACAGCCTGACCGGCAGGAGCTGCCGAACGGTAAACGTTAAAGAGCACCGAAACGGTGAGGCGCACACGTCTACAGGACGATTTCGGAATTGAATGAAAGTTGTCACCGCAGTATTTACGATGTTACCGTGCCGCAATATTGCCGCATTCATACCGGCGGCAGCCGGCAATCCGGCGCCAGCGGGCGCAAACTGTAGGGGAGAATGATGAACTTGCAGCATGAGGATGGCAACCAATTGACCCCGTTGCCGCCGCGGGCTCTGCCGGTTTGGCTGGGAAAAGAGGCGCGGCGCGAGACAATGGCCGCCGCTGCCGCCGCACTGAAGGTCAGGCGGGCTGATCTGCACTGTTCGGATGCGGCCGCATTTTGCCTGGACATCCTGCTGGAGACGGCGGAAGTCGTTGCGGTTTTGGCCCAATTGCGCGATTACAGCGGCTATACTTTTTTTCATTCATTGAATGTGGCGGTTATCGCCGGGCAGATTGGCCGCGAGCTGGCGCTTGGCGGCGACCGGCTAAAAAACCTTATCCTGTCCGGGTTGCTCCACGATATTGGCAAGCAGTGCGTTCCGCTGGCGCTGCTGAATAAGCGGGGCCGGCTCAGCGCCGCTGAAATGACTGTTATCAGGCGGCATGCCGCCTACGGGTATGCACTGTTGAAAAAAACACTGCCGCAGCTGGATAAGGAAGCCAGTCTGGGAGTGCTGCAGCATCATGAACGGCTGGACGGCAGCGGTTATCCGTTTGCTCTCAGCGGCGACGGCATATCCCTGTTTGCGCGGGTCATTGCTATTGCCGACAGCTATGACGCAATGACCGGTGAGCGGATTTATCGCGCGAAAATGTCGCCCGCTCAGGCGCTTGCGGTGATTACCGCTGATATGGCAGGCAGGATTGACGAACGCATCGGCCGGGTCTTTCTCGATAATGTCGCCCGGCGGAGCTGAATCCGCCGCCTAGACCAGCCGATATGTATACGATTTCCGTAATACGGGACAGAGATACGATTATCGAATATTTTTGCTACAGAAGATGCAAGCATGGAAGGTGGAAGTCATGTTACTCTGCTGCTTTGATCAACACGGCAATTTTGACGACAATCAATTCGCGCTTCTGGCAGACAGGCTTGAGGGCATGATAGGCGCCTGCGTCGGCAAATACTATCTGCCCGGCGGCGATCGCGACGATTTATACCAGTGGGGATTATGGGGATTGTATAAAGCGGTTTTAAGCTATGATGAGAATGACCGCTACAGTTTTGAGTTTGTCGCCAAACGCAATATTCATAATATGATCAAGTCAGCCATCACCCGCGCCAACCGTCAGAAGCACAGGCCGGTCAACGAGGCGGAATCCTTGTCCTACCGCAAGGCTTCGCTCAATAAGGATAACGCGGAGCTAATCGAGCGGCTGGTTGTCGACGAGCGGCTGCATAATCCGCTGGAAATCCTTGCCGACAAGGAGACGGCGGAAAATCTTTGCCGTTATATCCGCCTCTATTTATCGCGGTATGAGCGCTTGTCGATCGGGTTCTATCTGGCCGGTTACCGGCAGCAGGATATTGCCGGCCTGCTACGGGTAGAGCGGAAGGTCGTCGATAACTCCATTCAGCGGGCGAAACGGAAAATTGCCGATTATGTACGCCGGGAGAGCGCCGGTTGAGCTAAGTTGTCATTGTTGTCGCAGACAGCAAAGCGGTGGTCTTGCTTTTGATGGGCATGACCGCCGCTTTGCTGTCAGTTGGCTGCTGTTTCATCCTGTGAAGTAATTTTCTATTTTCTTCGGCTGTTGCAGGAGATCGGCCGCTTGTGCGGAACTAAAATAATAAAATGGAACATCGTTCCATAATGTGAAACAAGAGGGCTTATGGCAAAGAATTTTTTAGAGGTGCAGTCGCTGCAGCGGGCTTTGGATTTACTGGAAGCTATCGCCGGCCAATCCCGGCCTGTGCCGCTGCGGGAAGCGGCGGCCGCCACCGGACTGCCGAAGTCGACTGCGTACCGCCTGCTGGGCAATCTGGAGCACCGCGGTTATGTACGCTGCAATCAAGACGGCAGCTATCAACTAGGGCTGAAGTTTTTGGTGCTGAGTCAACAGGCTGATCAACGGTTTGAATTAAAGCAGCTTGTACGCCCGTTTATGCTGCGGTTAAGCGAACTAACCCGGGAAACGATTCATTTGGGCATGCTGCAGCAGGGGCGCGTTATTTATGTGGATACCATTGACAGTCCGCAGCCTATCCGGCTGGTTGCCTGCTTTGGTCCCAGCAACCCGGTGCACTGCACCGCTTTGGGCAAGGCTCTGCTGATGCATACGCCTGATGCCGAAATTGGGGCTATGCTGGCGGCGGCGGGGATGGAGCGGCGTACGGCGTATTCGCTGGTCAGCCGCGGCGACTTTCTTGCCGATATGGAGCGGGTAAGGCAGCGTGGCTATGCGCTTGACGATATGGAAAGCGCACTGGAATGCCGCTGTGTAGGCGCGCCTATTTATGATCATGACGGCAATGTGGCCGCGGCGTTAAGCGTTTCCGGTCCGGCAAGCCGCTTTTCGCTTCGGCTGATCGAGACGGAGGTCGCCGGCCAGCTGCTGGATGTCACCGGTCAGATTTCGCGTTTCTTAGGGACTATATAAGTACAAAAACAGGAGGGATTCAGATGATACTGGACAAATTTTCGCTTAAAGGCAAAGTTGCGCTGGTTACTGGCGCCAGCAGAGGGTTGGGGGAAGGCATGGCGGCGGCGCTGGCCGAAGCCGGCGCCGATCTGGTCATTGTTGCCGCCAGCGCCAAAGTGCATGAGACTGCTGCCAAGTTCCGGGCCATGGGCGTCCGTTGCGAAAGCATCGAGGCTGATCTCACCGGCCAAGCACCGATTGCCGGCATTGTCGACACGGCTTTGAAAGCGTTTGGCCGCATTGATATACTGGTAAATTGCGCCGGCATTATTCGCCGCGCGCCGGCAATTGAGTTTACGGAGCAGGACTGGGATGACGTCATCAATATTCAGCAGAAGACGGTTTTCTTCCTCTGCCAGGCAGTTGCCAAAGTCATGCTGCGGCAGAAAAAAGGCAAGATTATTAATATCGCCTCAATGCTGTCCTTTCAGGGCGGGGTTACGGTGCCGGCTTATACGGCGGCGAAGTCGGCTGTTGCCGGCCTGACCAAGGCGCTGGCGAATGAATGGGCCGCCGGCGGGATTAATGTCAACGCCATTGCTCCCGGTTACATGGCTACTGATATGACGCAGGCGCTGCAGGACAATCCCGAGCGGGGCAAGGCGATTCTGGAGCGGATTCCTTCCGGACGCTGGGGCACGCCCGAGGACTTGCAGGGGGCGGTGCTGTTCTTGGCCTCCGACGCATCCGACTATGTGCAGGGACATATACTGGCTGTTGACGGCGGCTGGCTGGGCCGTTAGTCAGGGGGGAAAGGAAAGTGACGATGAAAAGTTTGCGGTTTCACGGCGCGGAGATTGTAACCGGCGCCGGCTCGATACAACATCTCAGCGGTGTCGATATGCAGCGGGTCTTTATTGTGACCGGCGGCAAGTCTGTATTTGACAACGGCTCTTACGCGGCTGTCACGGCCATTTTGGAGAAAAAGGGCTGCCAGTACCGGCTGTTTTCCGGCGTCCCGAAGAATCCGCCGCTGGAGACAGTGCGGGCGGGCATTGCCGCGATGCGGGAGCTTCAGCCCGATACGGTCATCGGTCTCGGCGGCGGCTCTTCGATTGATGCCGCCAAGGCAATGGCGTTGTTTTATGATCATCCCGGACTGGATATCGGCGAATGCTTTAAGCAAGGCAATCTGCCAACCCAGCGCAAAACCCGCCTGATCGCCATTCCCGGCACATCCGGAACGGCGACAGAGGTAACCGCTGTGTCGGTACTGACGTTTCGCGATCTCGATATAAAAATTGGCGGCAAATCGATTGGCCTAATTGCCGATATTGCCATTCTTGACGCTGACCTGACCCTGTCAATGCCCAAAAACGTTGTGGCCGAAACCGGCATGGACGCGATGGCACACGCGGTTGAGTGCTACACAAATCCCGGGCTTGACGACTTTACCCAGGTGCTGGCGGCGGGAGCAATCGAAGGCTTGTTTACCTGGCTGCCGCAATCGTATGCGACCGGTTCGGCGGTTGCCCGTGAAAAGGTTCATAACTACCAGTGCATAGCCGGCTGCGCGTTTGCCAATGTCGGCGTCGGCATGGATCACGGCATTGCGCACGCTTTTGGCGGCAAGTTTGACTATGCCCACGGCCTGCTGATCGCGATTGCCCTGCCTTACGTGCTGCAGTTCAACAGCCGTGACGCGGTGGTGAAGGAGAAGCTGGCCTATTTGTCGCGGCGGATCGGCAAGGATTTTATCCAGGGGATTAAGGAATTAAATCAAATTGTGAATATTCCCCGCGCATTCAAGGATCTGGGCTTAAGCCGCGAGGATTTTACCGCTAATTTTGATCTGCTGGTGAATAATTCCCTAAAAGGCGCCACTCGCTTCAATCCGGTGCCGGTCACGGCGGAAGATATGCGTCTTATTCTGACTTGCCTGTATGAAGGAACCGACATCGAGGTATAGCCGGTTCAGTCGCAACCTGCAGGGATGGTTTTAAATGCTTCAATCTGATTGAAAATGAGGAGGATGTACAATGGATACCCGCTATGGTGCCAATCCCCAGGACGCTATGTATTACACTACCCAGGACCTGCGCGATGAATTCCTGATTCAGGAGCTGTTCCAGCCCGGCAAGCTGAATATGGTGTACAGCCATGTTGACCGCGTTATCGCCGGCGCCGCCTGCCCGGTTGAGCCACTGGCCCTGGCCGCGGGCGCAGAAATCCGCGCCGCCTATTTTCTGGAGCGACGCGAGCTGGGAGTCATCAATATTGGTCCCGCCGGTACGGTCACGGTCGATGGTACCGCCTACCGGCTGGAGACAACCGATGCCCTGTATATTGGCAAGGGTTCGAAAGAGGTCGTGTTCACCAGTGCTGATCCGGCGCAGCCGGCAAAATTTTATTTGAACAGCTGTCCCGCCCATGCCGCCTATCCAACGGTGAAGATCGAGAAAGCCAGCATCGAGCCGGCCCGTCTCGGCAGCCAGGAGCAGGGCAATAAGCGTGCGATCTATAAGTACATTCTGCCCGGCGGTGTTCAAAGCTGTCAGCTGGTGATGGGGATGACCGTGCTTGAACCGGGCAGCCTCTGGAACACAATGCCCACGCATACGCACGAGCGGCGCATGGAAGTTTATCTTTATTTCAATATGCCCGAGGACGGCGTTGTCTTTCATCTCATGGGGCAGCCGAACGAGACCCGTCATATTGTTGTCCGCAATGAAGAAGCGGTTATTTCGCCGAGCTGGTCGATCCACTCCGGCGTCGGCACTGCCGCTTATACCTTTATCTGGGGCATGGCCGGCGAAAATCAGGCTTTTGACGATATGGACCATGTAGCGATGAGCGGATTGGGCTAACGGCTTACAGGGCACTTTTCTGATGCGGTAAAAAGTGAAAACGGCTCTTGACTGATAAATTTTGGGAGTTATAATGTAAATAGGAATATTACTATTTGCGTTATGCGATAACCCTGGCGTTCGCATACTGCCAAGGAGGCTTCCAGAATGTTTCAAGACAAGACCCTGATTTGCCGGGATTGCGGTGCAGAGTTTGTGTTCACCGCGTCAGAACAGGCATTTTTTGCCGAAAAAGGTTTTAACAACGCCCCCAGCCGTTGTCCGGCTTGCCGGCGAATGCGCAAGCAGCAGAATAATGAACGGGGTGGGATATCTAGTCAGCCGCGGGAACTGTTTGACGCCATTTGCGCTGAGTGCGGTGTGAAAACACAGGTTCCGTTCCGCCCCAGCGGCAATCGTCCGGTGTATTGCCGCGACTGTTACAACCGGTTGCATAATCGTCAATAAGCGTTAAGCCGCGGTCTTAAAAGACCGCGGCGTCAGTTTGTAGAAAAACCTTATCTTCAGGCCGTTCAGAAAGCCCCAGATACTAGGCGGACTCGCG
>UQPB01000014.1 GCA_900542835.1 uncultured Pelosinus sp.
CGCAACTCTTGGCGCTTTAGCGCCTTAGTGTTGGCGGCATCCCCCTTGCGGGGAACAACGTAGGTGGGGCTTTATCAACGGCCTGAGCTGCTGGCCCGTTAAGCGGGCCAGCAGCCGGCAGCAAGGATAGCCGGCCACGCAATGCGCGGCGACAGGGGCGGCGGCCGTCCGTGGCGCAACGATTCCGGCGAGGCCGCAGCGGATAGCCAGCTGGCCCGGCTGCTGGCCGTTGTTGGTTCCCCGCCGTTGCGTGAGAGCAACCTGTCAGCAGTTTGTCTCGCTCCCTTCGGCAGCCCGCATTTCATGCCGGACAGGGGCTGCCGTTCCTTGCGTAAAATCAATGATATACCCGGCGCCGGTTTCCAGCAGAATAAAGCTGGCGTGAGCGGGGGTGATTCTTAGCAGCCGCATAACAGGATTATTCGCATAGCGGGCGAACTGTTGCGGCAGTTTTTTTCTACAAAACCGGCCAGCTGTTGATTGGATTTGCTGCAAGGATGCTCAAGCGGCGTGGCGCAGCCGGCTATTTGAATCGCGTCAATACTTAAGGCGACATGGGGATTTTGCCTGATCTGCCGGTATTTATTGGAATCGGCTTCGGTAATGAAGTAAAAATAGCTGTCGTCACTGTACACATTGACCGTCCGGACGGCAACGCCATCGCCGTTTCTGGTTGCCAGCGCCATGGGCTTATCCTGACCGATTTGTTCCCGCAGTGTTGCTGTTGCTTTCTTGAACGGTTCATTCATTTTGCTATCACTCCAGTGCTGTTTTTCTTTTAGTATAACGCCTGATTGTTGACAACTATATGTCAATGAATTATGCTTAGTAAAAATGTTAGAAGTGGTCATGTGAAAATCGACAGACTAATCGCCATGATTATGGTTTTGCTGGAGCGGGAGAGAGTCAGCGCCAGAGAATTGGCTGCCATGTTTGAAGTCTCAATCCGCACAATCTATCGGGATTTGGAATCGATCAATCAGGCCGGCATCCCGGTTTTAGCCACATCCGGTCCGGGTGGCGGGGCAGAGATCTTAAAAACGTATAAAGTCGAGAAACGGCTGTTTTCTCCATCGGATATAACAACCCTGCTGATGGGCTTAGGCAGTATTCAAAGCACTGTTTCCAGCAATGAGATCGTAGCTACCCTGGCTAAGGTAAAAGGCATGATCCCCCCGGAAAAAGAAAAGGAATTCAATTTCCGTGCCAACCAGATTAAAATTGACATGACTCCGTGGCTGCATGCCGGCGGCTTGTCAGATAGGATTGAGACGATAAAAATTGCCTTGGAGCAACGCTGTCTGTTGCGTTTTGCTTACAGGGATATTCGCAATCAACAAAGCGATCGGGAAATAGAGCCTTACCGGCTGCTGCTTAAAGGCGAGGATTGGTACCTGCAGGGCTATTGCCTGACCCGCAGCGATTACAGAACCTTCAAGCTATGGAGAATGCAGAATATCTGTATTGTAGAGCAAATCTTTGAAATACGCGATAGTGCTGCGGCAGGGTTTGATCGCGTTCTTGCAATCGACAAAAAGGTAGTCCCGGCTAAATTGCGTATCCATGCGGCGATTCGGGATACGATTACAGCCCGCTTTGGGGAAGATTGTCTGACTCCGGACGGAGATGATTATTATTTTGCCGACATCCATTTACCGGTCGATGATTTGGCTTGCCGCTATTTATTGAGTTTAGGCAATCAGTGTATCTGTCTCGAGCCTGAAGTCATGCGAGAGAAACTGCGGCAGCTTTCTGCGGAAATCCGGAATTTTTACTGACGGCAGAGGCCCGATAAATAAAAACTGGATACCTTAGGGCATCCAGTTTTTATTATTTGCTTCAGCTTTGCCGGCTGGCGACAGGCAGCCGGATCACGGTATTTAGTTTGGCCGGCGGCGTTTTATGCGGATCGGATAAATAGATTTCATGATGCTTGCGGACCTCTCCGGTCATATCAATAAGGCCGTTAGCGTCGATAAACGCCCTTATTGACGCGACTGTGGCAGGTTCGTCCCGATAAGGGCCAACGTGCATTGCCTGAACGCACAGTCCCTCTGTAAACGTCTCCAGGCGTGATAGGGAATAGGGCAGCTGCGGTTTTTTCTGGCGGCAAACGCCGGCTGCCCATTCAAACGCGGCCGGTGTCACAAACTCCGGTTGCCGGATCATGGCCGTCCAGTGCCAGGCTTCGCGTTGCTGCCAATCGGCGCTGGCGTCGTGCCACCACAGGCTTTCCAGCGGAGGAACAACGTAATCAAAGTAGCCGGCCAGATCCTTGCCCTTCATTTTTAGGCAATAGGACAGTGTGTAGAGCAAGGCGACGGCTTGTTGATAGTCTTCTGCCTGTGGGTCGCCTTGACCGTCAATCATGATGAACGGCAGGGCGGGCACGTTGACAAGAGCGGGAGCCGTTTTCGCTGAATATAATTCTTTACAGGCTTTTTTGTAATCAACTTTTGCCATGCTTACCTCCCAAACAGCAGGCTTTGAGTAGTCTGGCCATTGCGCAGCCGGTTAACTAGCCGGTTAACTGTCACTGCCGGTTGCCAGCAGAGCCGCTTTGGTCGCGTGGATGACTGTGGTGTCGAAAAGCGGCGCCGGGGTGTCGTTCTGGTTGAGCAGCAGGCCGATTTCCGTACAGCCTAAAATAATTCCCTGCGCGCCCATCCGGGTCAGCTTTTCAATAATTGCGAGATAGCTTGTCTTGGCCTCGGCGGAAATCCGCCCCAGGCAAAGCTCGTTGAAGATGATGCTGTTTATTGTTTCGATATCCTCCTGCTCCGGGATCAGAACATCAATGCCGCAGGCAATCAGCTTTTCTTTATAGAAATCCTGGGTCATGGTGTACTTGGTTCCCAACAGCGCTGCCTTGGTCAGTTTATTCCGCTTAAGCTCGTCAGCCGTGGCTTCGGCGATATGAACCAGCGGAATCGAAACGGCGGCCTGAATCTGCTCAGCCAGCTTATGCATGGTGTTGGTGCAGATAACAATAAAATCGGCGCCGGCCTTTTCCAGGTTAACTGCCGCCGCTGCCAGGATTTCAGCGTTTTTTTGCCAGTCGCCGGCCGTCATGTTTCTCTCAATCTCGGCGAAGTCAACGCTATACAGCAGGCATTTGGCGGAGTGCAGTCCGCCCAGGCGATTTTTCACCGTTTGATTGATAATCTGGTAGTAGGTTACCGTGCTTTCCCAACTCATGCCGCCAATTAAGCCGATTGTTTTCATTTTCTCAGCCTCCGTTCAAAGTGATATGCGTGCCGCTTCTGTTCTAATGCTGCGGTCACCGCGTGCTGTCGAAGCATTAGTTGTAATTTTTTGTATTATACCATGTAATGCATGGATTTGCATTCAAGCATTTTGCCTTTAACCAGAACCGGACCGCTGCTTCGGCGGGCCGGTTTTTATTTATTAGGAAATACCGCTGGCTATAGCTGTGCTTTAATCAGTGCGGCCAGCCGCGTCAGTCCTTCTTCCAACTGGGGCAGTGAAGCATAGGCATAGGACAGGCGGAGATGGCGGCTGGAGCGAGTGTCGTAAAGGTTGCCGGGATGGATCAGCAGGCCGTTGTCCAGGGCCGCTTTAAACAGCTTGGGCATGGACACAGGCTGATTTAACTGCAGCCAGATATAAAAGCCGCCGCGGGGAAGCTGCCAGGTCGCGAAACCGGAAAAATCGGCCGCCAAAATTCGGCTGGCTGTATCCCTGCGGCTCCGCAACTGCGCCCTTACCGTTTTCAGATGATGCTGATAGCTGCCGCTTGCCAGCCATTCGGCGGCGGCCCATTGTGATAAGCTGCTGGCGCCGTAATCAGTCTGCATTTTGACGTCCGCCAGCCGTTCGATAACCGGCTCCGGCCCCACAATCCAGCCGATGCGCAGGCCGGGACTCAACGACTTCGACAGACTGCCAAGGTACAGGACCAGACCTTCGGCTTCCAGCGCCTTCAACGGCGGTGGCGGCGGCTCGTCCAGCCAAAGCTCCCGGTAGACATCATCCTCCAGGATCGGCAGCTGCTCACGCTGGCACAGGGCCACCAGGTCGCGGCGGCGGCGCTCGCTCATCGTGATCCCGGTCGGGTTATGAAAGCAGGGAATCGTATAGACCAGCTGGGCGCCCGGCCGCTGCCGCGCCGTTGTCAGCGGTTGCAGCGTCATTCCTTCGCCGTCAACGGCAACGCCGCGCAGCCGCATATTCATCGACTGGAACAATTTGATTGAGAAGAGGTACGACGGCTTCTCCAGCCAGAGCGTCGACCGTCGCGGCAGCAGGCCGGAGCAGATCAACTGCAGGGCCTGCAGGGCGCCGGAAACAATCAGGATTGACGCCGGCGAGGCCTGAATACCGTAAGCGGACAGATGCCGGCTGAGCTGCTGCCGCAGCAGCGGCAGCCCCCGCGGTTCCTGATAGCCCAGGGCGTCGATGCGGTCAGGCAGCCGCCGCAGGATCGCGTCCATTGCCGCTTTGGGAAACAGCGCCGGCGACAGCTCGCCGGTACCCAGGCGAATGAGGCCGGGCTTGAACTCCAGCTGATTGATTTCCTGGACGGTAAGCAGATTGGGCCGATGGACACCCCGGTCGAGATAGGAAGCCCAGTTGAGCGGCGGCGCCGCCGGCACCGGCAGCAGCGTCCCGCTATTGGCGGCGACGCTGACACCGCTGCCTGGCTTGCTTTCCAGCAGTCCGTCGGCCCTCAGTTCATCCAGAGCCGTTGCCAGCGTGCTGCGGTTGACCCCCAGCAGCCGGGCCAGCGTCCGCTGTGAAGGCAGACGGCTGTTAACCGGCCATTCGCCGCCGGCAATTTTTTGCCGCATATAGCGGATAATCTGTTGATAGAGGGGCAGCGGCGAGCTGGGATCAGGCCGCCAATCGATTGCCAGCAAAATCATCTTCCGTTCTGTCGCGTTTTTTTTATTATAACAAACTGGCCGGGCTGATGACAGCCTGATTGGCTGTTATCAGCCCGGCAACCGTTTAGTATACTGAGAAAAACACGACAAGGAGAGAGTAAAAATGCAGGCGTTTGCGCATGGCGTGCTGCTGGCGCTGGGCTTGATCCTGCCGCTGGGCATGCAGAATCTGTTCGTTTTCAATCAGGGGGTAAATCAGGAGCGGTTTTCGCGGACCCTGCCGGTCGTCGTCACCGCGGCGCTGTGTGATACGCTGCTGATCATACTGGCCATCCAGGGAACCTCACTGGTTATCGAGCGTTTCGCCGCGATCAGGCTGGGACTGCTGGCGGCGGGTGTTGTTTTTCTAATCTATATGGGCTGGCTTTCCTGGCATACGGCCGCAGGCGGCTCCGGTGCTGACGCGACGGCGTTCAGCCCGCGGCGGCAGGTCCTGTTTGCCGTCACCGTATCGCTGTTCAATCCTCATGCCATCCTCGATACCGTCGGCGTAATCGGGACAAGCTCTGTCAGTTATCATGGACAGGATAAACTGTTGTTTGCCGCCGCCTGTGTCAGCGTATCCTGGGGTTGGTTTCTGGCTTTGGCCTTTATCGGCTGGAAAACCGGCCGTCAAAAGGGGTTTGACAAAGTTGCCGCTGTGATCAACAAGCTGTCCGCCGGTTTCATGTGGCTGTCGGCGGCGGTTCTGGTTTATTCGAATTTATAACAGCATCGCTCCTGCGAATCGAAATATTTTTGCCAAAAGTGGCAAAAGCTATCGGTAACGAACGGAGGGATGGCAATGAGGCTTAAGGATAAAGTAGCGATAGTAACCGGGGCCGCCTCGGGCATGGGCCGGGCGATTTCTCTTCTCTATGCGCAGGCGGGCGCTAAAGTAGTGGTGTCGGATATCAATTTCGGCGCGGCAATGAAAACCGTCGCGGAGATTGAGGCCGGCGGCGGCCTGGCCTCTGCGCTGCAGGTTGATGTAAGTAAAGAAAGCGATATTCAAAACCTGATTGATACCGCTGTCAAAACTTATGGCTGCGTCGATATTCTTGTCAACAACGCCGGTATTATGGACGATTTTGTCCCTGCCGCCGATCTTACCGATGAATTGTGGGAGCGCGTTTTTGCCATTAACACCACCGGGCCGATGCGGGCAATCCGGAAAGTGCTGCCGTTATTTATCCGGCAGGGTGGTGGTGTGATCATCAATATCGCCTCCAACGGCGGCTTGGCGGGCTCCAGGGCCGGAGCCGCCTATACGGCGGCCAAGCATGCGGTCATCGGACTGACAAAGAATGTAGGCTTCCAGTACGCGGCGCTGGGGATCCGCTGCAACGCGATCGCCCCCGGCGCGGTCAAGACCAATATTCAGCAGTCGATGGGCAAGCCGCACGAATTTGGTCTGGAGCGGGCAAGTGCGGGCATGAATTTAATCCCCAGAATCGGCGAGGCGGAAGAAATTGCGAAAGTAGCCTTGTTCCTCGCCTCCGCTGACTCCAGCCTGGTGAACGCGGCGGTCATTGTCGCCGATGCCGGCTGGACCGCTTATTGAATTCCGGCGTACGCCTCCGCTGGCCTGAAAGGGGGCAAAAGTATGCAGGGAACGATTCCGCGGAGACGGGCAAGGTAGCGAGCTGCCGCCGTGAGGGAAGAAAAGAACGATTCCTACCCATAGCCCTCTGTGGTCTCAGCGTCCCTCGGTGTCCTCGCGAATCCGCCTAGTATCCGGGGCCTTCTGAATGTGACAGTAAGAGTCTTCAACAAACGAGGGGCCTCCCCCGGTTGATACCGGAGGAGGCCCCTCGTTTTATTTTGGTTAATACAAGCCAAGCTTGGTTTCCGACAGGCTGATGAAGATGTTCTTCTTCTGGCTGTAATGCTCCAGCATCATCTTGTGGGTTTCCCGGCCAATGCCGGATTTTTTATAGCCGCCAAACGGCGCGTGCGCCGGCAGGTTGTTGTAGTTGTTGACCCACATGCGGCCTGTTTCCACCGCTCTGGCCACGCGGAACGCCCGGTTGATATCCCTGGTCCAGACCGCGCCGCCGAGTCCGTACTCGCTGTCGTTGGCCATCCGGATTACCTCGGCCTCATCCTTGAACTTGATTACCGAAACCACCGGTCCGAAGATTTCTTCCCGCGCTACCCGCATGTCGTTGCGGACATCGGCCAGCAGCGTCGGCTGAATGAAGCTGCCCTTGTCAAGACCGCCGGCAGTGATCCGTTCGCCGCCATAGGCGACCCGCGCCCCTTCCGCCTTGCCAATTGCTACATAGTTAAGTACCTTTTCCAATTGGCCGGCGTTGACCAGCGACCCCATCTGGGTGTCTTTTTCCCAGGGCAGGCCAACCTTAACCCGGGAAAACGCCGTCGCGGCCTCTTCGATGAAGCGGTCATAGATATCTTCGTGAACAAACGCCCGCGAACCGGCGCTGCACACCTGACCCTGATTAAACAGAATACCCATTTGCAACCCCTCGATCGCCTTGTCCCAGGGTGCGTCGGGGAAGAAGATGCTGGCCGATTTGCCGCCCAGCTCCAGCGTAGCGGGGATCAGCTTTTTCGCCGCTGCTGCCGCGACACTGTAGCCAACCTCGGTTGAGCCGGTAAAGGCCAGTTTGTTGAAGCCCTCATGCTCGAGAATATAGTTGCCGGCAACCGAACCTTTGCCGGTAATCACGTTGACGACACCCGCCGGCAGCACCTGTTCCATCAGCTTGGCCAGTTCCAGCAGGCTGAGCGAGGTGCCTGACGACGGCTTAATGACAACCGTATTGCCTGCGGCCAAAGCCGGCGCAAGCTTCCAGGCGGCCATCAGCAGCGGGAAATTCCAGGGGATAATCTGGCCGACGACACCGATAGGCTCATGCAGGACAAGACTTAATGTATTCTTGTCAATAAGGACGGCTTGTCCCTCCTCGGTGCGGATAGCGCCGGCAAAATAGCGGAAATGATCGGAACTGAGCGGAACGTCAACCTTCAACGTTTCGCGAATCGGCTTGCCATTGTCCAGCGTCTCGATTGTCGCCAGGCGTTCGGCGTTGGCGTCGATCAGATCGGCAATTTTCAGCAGCATGCCGGCCCGGTCCTGGGGGCTGACATCCTTCCAGGTCTCAAACGCCTTGCGGGCGGCTTTCACGGCCCGGTCGACATCTTCCCGGCTGGCGTCGGCGCACGTCGCCAGTTCCTCGCCATTGGCGGGATTGTAAGCAGTAAACGTTTTGCCGTCCTGGCTGTCGGCCCATTGGCCGTCAATAAAAAGTTGATAGTGTTTCGCAGGTTTTATCATGAGGATTGCTCCCTTCGGCACAATATGTGATAACAATAACTTATTGAGTATTATTATCAATAATTATTATAGAACAAAAAAACTGAAATAGCCAGTCCGGAAGGCGCATGTGAAAAAGATAATTTATGCCGCTGCTGCCGCCTCGTAAAAGTCATGGCAGCTTCCTGGCTAAAACCAGCCAAAAATCCTGCCGGGTTCTACAAGAATTGGCAGGATTTTTGCCTGTTTCCAGGAATTTTTAAAATATGAGCCGCAAGGGCGGCGCTGTTTTGTTTGTTGGCAGGATTTAAACCAACCGGACGGAGGCTGTACGAATGAGCGCAATTCGAATCATGATTGTAGATGACTCGCCCTTTTCCCGCACGCTTCTCGCTGACGCGCTGCAGGAGCAGGGTTATGAGGTAGCCGGCGAGGCGGACGGCTTCGATTCCCTGCTGGAGGTCTATTCGCAATGCAAGCCGGATCTTGTCACCATGGATATTGCCATGCCCGGCAGTGACGGCTTCGAATGCAGCAAGGCGCTGCGCCTGCATGACCCCAAAGCCAGGATTATTATGGTCAGCTCGATGAAGGACGAGGAAACTGAGGCCGAAGCCCGGCGGGCCGGGGTTGTCGGCTATCTGCAAAAGCCGATTGACAGCGACACGCTTAACCGGGTTATCGGCAATGTAATGGCTCCGGACAGCCTGTTTCACTCGCTGCAGGAAACCGGCCTCGCTACCTTTAGGGAGGCGTTGTCTCAAAGCGTTACCCGGATGACAAAAACGGCGGTGACTTATGTTGACGACGCTCCCGGTGACGCCTATATTTCACAGGGCATTACCGCCGTTATCGGAATCATCGGCCGCTATTCCGGCACCACCGTCATGGATATGCCGACTGAAACCGCGGCAAAGATGGCGGCGAAGATTTTACGGCGCGAGCCCAAGGGGCACGATGAAGTAGTCGCTATGGCGGCTGAGTTTGCCAATGTCGCCGCCGGCATCGCCTGCTCGATGCTCAATAAAAAAGAAAAAGCGCTGGGGCTGCGGGTGGCGCCGCCCAGTGTGTTCCACGGCAAGCCGACAGAGATTGTCAGCCCTACTGTTAAACTGACCGGCTGCTATATCGATACCGACTTTGGCCGCCTCTATATCAGCGTAGGTTTTAAGAAAGGATCGGTCTTATGGATGTAAACCTGATTAATCCGGTTTTGCAGGCATTTGCCAATATTTTGCCGCAGATTGGTTTCCGGCAGGAGATCGAGAAAAAGGGGCTTTCCCTGGTCGACTCGGGACTGACCAACCCCGGCGTTCTGCTGACAATCAGCATTGTCGGCCCATTGAAGGGGACAGTACTGATCGGCATGACGCTGGATGCCGCCAGGCAATTCGCCTCGAAAATGATGATGGGCATGGAAGTGGCCGCGTTCGACTCGCTGGCCCAAAGCGCCATTTCGGAGATGGGCAACATGGTTTGCGCCACTGCCTGCACGAACTTCGCGGACGCGGGCGTAGCCGGTCTCGATATTTCACCGCCGACCATGATGATTGGCGAAGGCGGTTGTGTCATGCTGTCCGTCCCTAAAGTGGTTAGGGTTAAATTTGCCGCCGACGATATTGATGTCGATGTCTATGTGGGACTGATTAAATAACGGTGCAAGCTTTACAGCCGTGGCTGTGGCATGCGCAATACGAAAAACCTGCCGGATTCTACAAATAGCGGCAGGTTTTTCTGCATGCTTGCAGGAATGTTGAAAGGAAAGAGTAAGTACGTCACGCATCCTTCTATGAGGAGACAGTGTATGACTTGGCATAAACTACTGCGCTTTTCGGAAATCCTGTCCCGGCAGCGCCATCTGGCCGCGCTCCGCCGGGGCATGCTGATCAATATTCCGGTCACTGTAATCGGCTCGCTGGCAGTTATGCTCAATCACCTGCCGTACGCTGCCTACCAGCAGCAGATGCGGCTCTGGTTCGGCTCCGACTGGCAGCTGGCGGGGCAATGTATCGTCAATGCCTCGTTAGCCGTGATGTCGCTGCTACTGACGGTCACCGCCAGTTATTCACTGGCGCGGGAACACCGCCTCAGCCGGGAGGCGGCGACCCGGCCGCTGCTTGCGGCGCTGGTGTCGCTCTGCTGTCTGATGGTCTGGGCACAGCCCTTTGGCGTTGACGCCGCCGCCGGCCTGTCCTTTGCCTGGCTGGGACTTAACGGCATTCTGCTGGCGGCGGTCACCGCCCTGCTGGCGACCGAGCTGTTCCTGTTTTTTGCCGGCTCCGGGATCTGCGGCCGCCAGCTGCTGGCTGACGCCGCCGATCCGATCTTGCCGCAGTCGCTGGCAGCGATTCTGCCCGCGGCTCTGACGCTGCTGCTGTTTCTGCTGGTCCGGCTCGCGGCCGGCGCCACCGCTATCGCCGGCATTCACGAATGGGCCTATTCCCAGCTGCTGCAGGCTTTTACTGCTATCGATTCGCCCTTTGCCCAACTGCTGGCGTTCAGCTTTTTCGTGCATTTGTTTTGGCTGCTGGGGCTGCATGGCAACAATATCCTGCAGCCGCTGCTCGACCGCCTGGATGTAACCGCCGTGCACGCGGCGGCGGCTGACAGCGGCGTCGCCCTTACCAAGACCTTTCTCGATAACTTCGCCCTGATCGGCGGCGCCGGTTCCACGCTTTGCCTGATTCTGGCCCTGCTGCTCACCTCGCGGCGCCGCGATATGACCCGCCTGGCCAAGCTGTCGCTGCTTCCGGGCATTTTCCACATTAATGAAATTTTACTTTTCGGCCTGCCGGTTATTTTAAATCCGTTTTATCTGATCCCTTTTCTGCTGGCGCCGTTCGTCTTTGTGCTGACCGCCTATCTGGCTGTGGCCGGCGGTCTGGCGGCGCCGGTGACAACCGCTGTCAACTGGACAACCCCGCCCCTGCTTAACGCTTATCTGGCCACCGGCTCCTGGAGCGGCGTCGCCCTGCAAAGTGTTAACCTGCTGTTGGGGACGCTTATCTACCTGCCGTTTGTACGCTGGAGTGAGCGGCAGCAGGAGGAGGCCGCCCAACGCACCTATAGCGCGCTGCTGCGGGAGGCGGAATGCTCTCATTGCCAGCCGGCGACCCGCTTTCTCTCCCGCCAGGACGCGATTGGCAATCTCGCCCGCGTTTTGTGCGACGATCTGCGGCAGGCGCTGGATCGCGGGGAATTGCTGCTGGAATATCAGCCCCAGGTCAATGATCAGGGACGGGTCATCGGAGTGGAAGCCCTGCTGCGCTGGCCCCATAACCATTACGGCCGGATCCCGCCAACGCTGACAATCGCGCTGGCGGAAGAGGCCGGTTTGATTCCCGCCGTCGGTCTGTGGGTTCTCCGTGAGGCCTGCCGTCAGCGGAAAAGCTGGCAGGACGACGGTATTAGCGGCCTGCGCATGGCGGTCAACGTATCGGCGCTGCAGCTGGCCCAGGGAACCTTGCCGGCTGCCGTCACGGAAGCGCTGCACAGCTATCCGTTTGATCCCCGCGAGTTGGAGCTGGAGCTTACGGAAACCCTGATGCTGAACAATGACGGCCCTACCCGGCAGACGCTGCAGCAGCTGCGTCAGTTGGGCGTGCGCGTTGCCATTGATGATTTCGGCATGGGGCATACGTCGCTGCGCTATTTGAAGGAGTTTCAGGTCCAGACTCTGAAAATTGACGCGTTGCTCAGCCGCGATGTCCTTCACGATAAAAACTGCCAGGAAATTATTCACTCCATTGCCTCGCTGTGCGCTTCACTGGGGATCGAAACCCTTGTCGAACACGTGGAAACCGAAGCCCAGCGGCAAAAACTGGTCCAGCTTGGCTGCCGCCAGTACCAGGGCTACCTGTACAGTCCGGCGCTGCCGCCGGCGGAGGCGGCTGACTATATCCGTCAGCGCAACCGCTAAACCTTGGCCGCTGCCAGAAGGCAGTGCCGCCTGAACCAAACGGAGGAAACTATGCTTGTGAAATGGTTGTCCGGGTTAATAGACGCTGCTTTGCCGCCGCCGCGGCCCGGGGCCGCGGCGGTTGAAATGAACCGGGTGAAAAAGACCTATCTGACCGGTGCCGGCGAATTTGAGGCTTTAAAAGGCGTTAATCTGACGGTGGCGGCCGGTGAGTTTGTCGCCGTTGTCGGCAAATCCGGCAGCGGCAAATCGACGCTGATCAATATGATCACCGGCATTGACCGCCCCAGCGGCGGCGAGGTCTGGGTGGCCGGCATGCCGGTGCATACCCTGACGGAAAACCAGATCGCCGTCTGGCGCGGCCGGACGGTAGGGGTGGTGTTTCAGTTTTTTCAGCTGCTGCCGACTTTAACCGTACTGGAGAATGTCATGCTGCCAATGGACTTTTGTGATATGTACGCCCGCTCCGAACGGCCGGACAGAGCGCTGAAGCTGCTGGAGCTGGTCGGAGTAAGCGAGCAGGCGCACAAGCTGCCGGCCAATTTGTCCGGCGGCCAGCAGCAGCGGGTGGCGATTGCCCGCTCCCTGGCCAATGATCCGCCGCTGCTGGTAGCCGATGAGCCGACCGGCAACCTCGACAGCCGCACCGCCGCTGCCGTGATTGATTTCTTTAAACAACTGGCGGCCGGCGGCAAAACCATTCTGATGGTCACCCATGACAATGATCTGGCCGGCCGCAGCGGCCGCATTGTGACCGTTTATGACGGCCAGATCCTGGCGGCCGGGGCTGGTGACGGCGGTGTTTAGCTACCGGTTGATCCGGCCGCGCTGGCGCAAGGTGCTGGCCGACCTGTGGGGTAATAAGCTGCGGACGCTGCTGGTGGTTTTATCCATAACGGTTGGCGTGTTCGCCGTCGGCATGGTTTACAGCTCTTATTTGCTGTTTGAGCGCGATCTGGACGCCAGCTGGCGGTCGGCGGCCCCCGCCAGCGCCAGTCTCTACGCCGATCCCTTTGACGAGGAACTGGTTGACAGCGTTCGCAGCCTGCGGGGCGTGAAGGAGGCCGAAGGCCGCCGCAACGTCGACCTGCGGGTACGGACTGCCGGCGGTTCGTGGGGCCAGATGTTTCTCACCGCCATTCCCGACTATAGTAAGCAGAAGGTCAATATTATCAAAAGCCAAACGGGAGCCTGGCCGCCCGGCGACGGCGATGTCCTGCTGGAGCGCTCGTCGCTGGCCGAACTGGGCGCGGCCGTTGGCAGCCGCATTCAGGTGGAAACCGCCGCCGGCCGCAAGCGGACGCTTAAGGTTACCGGTGTCGTATACGATCCCAGTCAGATCCCCAGTATGTTCAGCGGCCGTTCCAACGGCTATATCAATATGGATACCCTGGAGAAGCTGGACGAGGAACGCCGGCTCGATCAGGTGAACTTTGTCGTGGAGCCCTGGGTGCTGCAGGGGGAGGAGACGGCGCCGATTGAGGCGATCGGCCGCCGGGCCTGGAGCAAGCTGGAGCAGGGCGACACGACCGTGTTCTGGCTGCAGGTCAACAAACCGGGCGAGCATCAGCTGCAGAGCATCATTAACGCCTTGCTGTTGCTGTTGACGGTATTGGGCGTGCTGTCGCTCTTATTGGGAACACTCTTGCTGGTGAATACGGTATCGGCCATTCTCACCCAGCAGGTTCGCCAGGTCGGCATTATGAAGGCTATTGGCGCCAGGCGCGATCAGATCCTGCGGATGTATCTGGCGATGGTTGGCGTCTACGGCCTGCTGGCGCTGCTGGTGGCCGCGCCGCTGGGAGCGCTGGCGGCCAGTGCCGTGACCGGCTTTATGGCCCAGGTATTTAACTTTGACTCCGGCGGTTTGGAACTGCCGCCGCGCGTGCTGCTGCTGGAAGCCGCCGCCGCGCTGGGCGTGCCGGTTCTGGCCGCCGTTTGGCCGGTGTGGCGGGGGACAGGCATCACGGTGCGGGAAGCGGTCAGCGATTATGGCATTGGCGGTGTCGACAGCAAAGGCCGTCTGGACCGCTGGGTGGACAGACTGCTGGAAAAAGCTAACCGCCTGTCCCGTCCGGTTCTGCTGTCGCTGCGAAATACCTTTCGCCGTAAATGGCGGCTGGCTCTTACCCTGTTGACGCTGACCGTGGCCGGGACTGTATTCATGGCTGTATTCAGTGTCCGCTCGTCCCTCTATTCAACCCTTGACGACGCGCTTGATTACTTCCGCTATGACATTTCGGTGGGCTTTAGCGAAAACTACCGGGCCGCCCGGATCGAGCATGAGGTGCTCAGTGTGCCCGGGGTAAAAGCGGCCGAATCCTGGGGCCTCACATCCGGACGGATCCTGCGGAGCGAGCGCAAGGAGGCGGAGGACGACGCCAGCCAAAACGTGTTTATTCTGGCGCCGCCGGTGGGAACAAAAATGATTCAGCCTAAAATTATCGCCGGCCGCTGGCTGCTGCCGGAGGATGAGAGCGCTTTGGTTGTAAATACGGAAACGTTAAAGGACAGTCCCCAGCTCACGGTCGGCAGCCCGGCGATCATTAAGGTCGGCACCCGCAGACTCAAATTCACGGTCGTCGGCATTGCCAAGAGTACGCTGACCGGGCCGATGGTCTATGCGCCCTATCCCTGGTTCAGCGGCGCCATTCAGGAGGCCGGCGGCGCCAGGTCGGTCCAGATCGCGGCCCGGTCGGCCGATCCCGGCGAACAAACCGAGCTGGGGCGGAAGCTGGAAGAACATTTGAAGAAAAACAATCTGCGGGTGCAGAATGTCGATATTACCTGGGAACAAAAGCAGCGGATCCGCTCTCAGTTTGATATCCTGACCGTGTTCTTGCTGATGATGGCCTTTCTGCTGGCGATCGTCGGCGCATTAGGCCTGATGGGAACCATGGGCATCAATGTGCTGGAGCGGACGCGGGAAATCGGCATTATGCGGGCGATTGGCGCGTCCAGCGGCGCTATTGGCCGGATTTTTATCGTGGAAGCGTTGTGCATTGGCGTCCTCAGCTGGCTGTTAGGCGTGCTGCTGGCCCTGCCGGTGGCCGCTTTACTCAGCTGGCAGGTTGGCGTCATGTTCTTGCAAACTCCGCTGACATTCTCATTTAGTTTTTTGGGGGTTGGCATCTGGCTGCTGCTTTCGGCGCTGCTGTCGGTGGCCGCCAGCCTGATTCCGGCCCGCAACGCGGCCAGGCTTAGTGTACGGGAGGTATTGGGATATGAATAAGGAAAATGCGGCGGCGACGGGAAAGCTGCGCGCCAGCCTGAACTGGCTTAAGCGTCATTGGGTGTTGAGCTTGCTGCTCGCCGGCGCTCTGGCTGGCGGCTTGCGGCCGGCGGTCAGGGCGACCGGACGGAGCTGCCGCCGGTAAAAGCCGATCAGCGGGTGTTGGCGGAAGGCATTGTCTTTCCTGTCCGCTACGCGCAAATGGTGATGCCGGTGGAGGGCACCATCGGCGAGGTACTGGTGCGGGAGGGGGATATGGTGGCCGCCGGCCAGCCGGTCATCCGGCTGGTGCGGCAGGACTATCAGGCGCGGGTCGGCAGTACCCGCGCCGATAGCAGCCGCGCCGCCGCCGCCGTCGAACAGGCCCGGGTCAACCTGGCCGACACCGAGCGGGAACTGGCGCGGCAGCAGCGTCTGGCCGCCGCCGGGGCGACAGCGCGGCAGCAGCTCGACCAGGCGGACACCGCGGTGGAGCGCAACCGGGCCGCTTTGGCCCAGGCCCGGGCCGAACTGGAAACGCAGCAGGCCAGGCTGGTTGAGGCGGAAAGCCTGCTGGACAAAACCGAAATTAAAGCCGCTATCAGCGGCAAAGTGGCGTTTCTCGATATCCGGGTCGGCGAGCATGCCGCCGTTGGCAGCGTGCTGGTGCGGATCGCCGACGAAACCGCCTGGGAAATCCGCAGCGACGATTTGACTGAGCTGACTGTTGCCAGAGTAAAACCCGGCGACCAGGCGGCGCTGACCTTTGACGGTATTCCTGACCTGGAAATCCCCGGCAGGGTCAAAAGCATCCGGCCCTACGGTGAAAAGAAGCGCGGCGATATTACCTATACCGTTACGATCGATCCGGAGCGCTGGGACGACCGCATACGCTGGAATATGACGGCGCAGCTGGCGATTACACCCTCTGCCGCTGCCGAATGATACGGCGGACAGCCGCGGCCCATAGTGAATCGGCGAAGCGGCTGGCAGCTATTTAAACCGCAGGTACAGTAAGTAGAACGCTGCCAGCCAGAGCATAACGATGACATAGGCGGCAAGCCAGATTTTTGGCTTTGCGGCCGGCGGGTTGGTTCTCGCCGCTTCGCGGCATGATTCAAGTATGAGTGGCGGTATTGTCTTAATTACTATTGCGATGGCTAATGGCAGAATAATAACATCATCCACATAACCGAGGATTGGCACGAAATCCGGGATTAAGTCTATCGGGCTTAGCGCGTAGCCGACAATGATGGCGGCAAGGATTTTTATGTACAGCGGCGTTGCCGGATGTTTGATTACAAAGTACATCGCGATTACTTCGTTCTTAAGCTTTCGCGCCCATTGTTCGAGCCGGCGGTTTAGGGGCAGCGATTGCCTGGCTTTTTCTTGCCTCACAGTTTAAAGCCTCCGTAATGCCTGATAGCGTAATTGTTACATCAGTGAGTCTGCTTAATACCCCGGCGTAACCTGACGGATCTTTTCCGTCTGGCGCGTCAACAAGCCCTTAAAACCGCTTTCAACCTTTTTGCTTTGCCAGCCTTGAAACAGGGGATGCCGTTCCCCGTGGTACGCAGAGACCAAACGCCGCCTCTGGCGCAGCGTAAGCTGGCTATTGGCGGCGTTTGCGTGTTTATACGTGGAACTTGTTCACTGCGGCGGCGAGGTCCTGGCCGATCTGCGCCAGCGCCTGGCTGGCGGCGGCAATTTCCTCCGTCGTCGCCGACTGCTCTTCGGTGGCGGCGGAAACCGTTTCCGTCCGGGCCGCCGTTGCCTTGCTGATTTCATATATCGACTCGACCGACTCAATGATTTGCCTGTTCTCGTCAAGGGTGCGCTGCAGCGTCGCCGCCGTTTCACGGCTTTGGGCCGACACTTGTCCGGCAAAACGGGAAATTTCCGCAAACGCCTGTCCGGCCTGATCGACAATGGCCGTACCGTCCCTGACCACCACGGTGCCGTTACTGATAGCGTCAACCGCCCGGCCGGTATCGGTCTGGATCTCGCCGATCAGCAGGGAAATCTGTCTGGCCGCGTCCTGTGATTGCTCAGCCAGCTGGCGTACCTCTTCCGCCACCACGGCAAAGCCGCGCCCCTGTTCGCCGGCTCTGGCCGCCTCAATCGCGGCGTTTAACGCCAGCAGATTTGTCTGGCCGGCGATGGCGGTAATCAGGTCGACAATTTTACCGATTTCCTGTGAGCGTTCACCCAGGCTTGTCACCATGGCGGCGGAATCGGTTACGACTGTGTTGATCGCGGTCATCTGCCGCACCGCCTCCTTGATCGACTGACCGCCGGTTTCGGCCGCTGCCGCTGACTGCTCCGCCAGCAGCAGCGCTTGGCCGGCGTTGGCCGCGTCCTGCTCAATTTTAGCGCCGATTCGCCGGGCGATGGCGGCGGTCTGACTGAGCGAGCCGGACTGCGCTTCCGCGTCGCCGGCGACCTCGCTGATAACCTGTGCCACCTGGTTGGACGCCTGCGCCGATTCGGCGGCGCTGGCGGAAAGCTGCTGGGTAGAGGCAATCATGTTGTCGGCGCAGCCCCGCACCTGCAGCAGGATGACGCGCAGCTCGGCCAGAAACTGATTGACGGCCGCGCCAAGCTCGCCGATCTCATCGTTTCCGGCAATGGCGATCTGGCGTCGCAGGTCGCCGCCGCTGTGCGCCAGGGTCTGCAGCTCCTGCTGCAGGCTGTTGAGCGGCTTGAGGATTTGGCGGGCGGCCAGCATGCTGATGCCAATAGCGGCGACGACTGACACCGCCGTCAGCGCCAGCATCAGTGTCATCAGCAGCTTCGCCTTTGCGGCCGCGGCGGCGGTTCGCGCGGCGGCGATAGCATCATTAGCAGCGGCCAGTTCGTTAAAGCTGGTCTCGAGCTGCTTGCGGGTGCTGCGGCCTTCGCCGAAGGATAATTGCTGGGCCTCCGCTGTCTTGCCCGCCGTGTATAGATCGATAACCTGATAATTGATCTGGGTAAATTTGCCGTGAGCCTGCTCAATCTGTACCAATAATTGCTTTTCCGCGTCCGAGTCGGTCAGCTGGCGCACAATCGCCAGGCGCTGTTTGATTTCTGCCGCTTTTTCGCCGATTTCGCGGCGGAATTCCGGCTTGCCGGTGAGCAGAAAGCCCCGCTCGTCGTTAGCCTGTCCGGTAAAATAATACTGAATCTCTCTTAACGCCACAACTGTCGCGTTGTCGTCGGCGATTATGGACTGGTATTGGCCTCTAATCACACTGAATCCGTATATCCCGAGGCCTGCGACCATACCGACCAGCAGGATGAATACGAGATATCCCGCCAGCAGCTTTGCTTTGATTTTCAAAATGACAACTCCTTTAACGTTCCGTCCTGACCGGTCCCGGCTTCGCTGTTCGCCTGCGGCCCTTGCCGGCTGCGGCCGCCTAATGATCCACTCAAGCGTTTTGAAAACTTCGATGCATTTCCGGCATTATCCTGCCTCGGTAAAGCCCCCTGCTTCCGGACCGGGAATCCGGTGGGCAAGCGGCCGCTGGGGCGGTCAGGCGCCCGTCGCTGTCAAAAGCCGGCCGGCCGGCATACTCTACTGAAGATGCTAACAATGATCGCGGGGGTGGCGGATAATGTGTCGCTGCATGCAGTTTCTCCATGATTACTGGATCGGTGTAATTATGTGCATGATTTTCTGTGTCTTTTTGCTGTGGGCGTTCGGCTACCTGGCCAACGGTCTTTACGGCTACAGCTTCGAGCTCCAGTCCTGCTGGACCGGACTGTCTACCGTCGGCAGTGCCGGCTTTCTGGCCGCAATCAAGTACCTGATTGACAGTACCTTCAATACGGCGCGGGGCACCGGACCGGTTAATCAGCCGGACGCGAATAAAGGCGCGGCGGAGTAAGCTTCTGCCGCTGCCGAACGGCCCATGGCCAGGGTCAAAGGAGGGTGCCGCCCCCTGTTTGCTGAGAAACAGGGGGCGGCACCCTCGCCATTTTCCCTTGTGCGGCCGTGCAGATTATAATGCCTGTTCGAGGATTTTCTTCACCACATCAGGCGTAATATCGCGGTTTTCGCCCAGCTTGACCATGCCATGCTGCTTGAGGCTGGCAGCCACCGCCTCAATCGCCTCGGCTCCCAGGTCGTATTTGGACAATGCCGTGGGCAGGCCCATGGTTTCGAAGAAGGCTTTGGTTTTGGCGATCGCCTGCTCCGCCCGTTCGGCGTCGTCGCCCGCGGTCAGCTGCCAGACGCGTTCGGCATACTGCAGCAGCTTGGCCTGCTTCTGCTGCTTTCTCACCGTCAGCAGCGCCGGCAGGACAATCGCCAGTGTCTGGGCGTGGTCAAGACCATACAGGGCGGTAATTTCATGTCCGATCATATGGGTCGCCCAGTCCTGCGGCACGCCCTGGCCGATAAAGCCGTTCAGGCCCCAGGTTGCCGCCCACATCACGTTAGCCCGCACGTCATAGCTTTCCGGTTCCGCCAGCGCCTTCGGCCCTTCCTCAATCAGTGTCAGCAGCAGGCCCTCGGCAAACCGGTCCTGTACCTTGGCGTCCACCGGATAGGTCATGTACTGCTCCATGACGTGGATAAAGGCGTCGACGACACCGTTGCCAATCTGCCTGTCCGGCAGCGAGTAGGTGTAAACCGGATCGAGGACGGAGAAGCGGGGATAAACGGCGGGACTGGCAAACGCCAGCTTCGCTTTCAGCGACAGGCGGCTGACCACCGCGGTCGGGTTCATTTCCGAGCCGGTCGCCGGCAGCGTCACTATCGTGCCAAAGGGAACGGCTTCCGTCACCGGCAGCTGTTCGCTGACAATCCGCCAGGGATCGCCCTGCGTAAACGGCACTGCCGCGGCGATGAACTTGGTGCCGTCGATGACGGAGCCGCCGCCGATTGCCAGCAGATAGTCGTAGTTCTCGCGGCGGATCGTTTCCACCGCCAGCATCAGGGTTTCATAAGCGGGATTCGGCTCAATGCCGCCAAATTCCCCCAGCTGATAATTTTTCAACACTTGTTTGACCTCGCCCAGCAGGCCGGTCTTCTTGACGCTGCCGCCGCCGAAGATAAGCAGCACCTTGGCGCCTGTGGGGATTACCTGCGGCAGTTTGGCAATCTGACCCTTGCCGAACAAAATTTTCGTTGGGTTGGCAAACTCAAAGTTTTTCATGCTATCCTCTCCTTGCTTTCGTGTCCGCCGTCAGGCCATTGCCGGACAGCCCCTGCTACTGTATACATTTCCCAGACGGCGCTGAAACTCCTGCAAGGCGATAACTTTTTCAAGCTTCATTTGCCGTCAACCAAGCAGCTGCTGCGGCTGACGGTCAATAAATGCTCAAATCCAGTTCCCGCGATAAATCCGCCAGAAAGCTCATGCCGGCAATGCTGTTGCCCTTGTCGTCAAGCAGGGGGCTGAACACGCCGATGCCCAGCTGGCCGGGGACAACCGCCAGGATGCCGCCGCCGACGCCGCTCTTGGCCGGAATACCGACAGTAGCGGCAAACAGGCCGGATTCATTGTATAAACCGCAGGTAGCCATAACCGCTTTGACGATCCGGCAGTTATCCTTGCTAAGCAGCCGTATGCCGCTTTGCGGATTGAGGCCATGGTTGGCCAATACGCCGCCGATTGCCGCCAGGTCCTTGCAGGTGACACTGACCGAGCAAAGCCGGAAGTAGACGTCGAGCAAGTCTTCAATATCTTCCTTGATAATGCCGGTGCTGTACATGTAGTAGGCTAAGGCCCGGTTGCGGTTGCCGGTTAAGGACTCCGACCGGTAGACCCGGTGATTGACCGACAAGCCCGGGTTTCCCGCCATCGTCTGCATTAAAGCCAAAATCCGCTCAAATTTTTCGGCATAGCTGGCTCCCCGCACAAACGGAATTGTGGCGATCGCCCCGGCGTTAATCATCGGATTCAGCGGCTTGTGGGTATTTCTCGTTTCTAAGCTGGCGATCGAGTTAAAGCCGTCGGCGGTGGGCTCCACGCTGATCGTCTGCGCCAACTGCTCCAGATCATTGTCCAGCAGGGCGCAGGCAAAGGCAATAACCTTGGCAATGCTTTGAATCGTAAACGCGGCGTCAGCGTCGCCGGACGCGTAGCCGCGGCCATCGCGGATATCGATGACATAGGCGCCCAGCAGCGCCGGGTTTACCTTGGCCAGTTCGGGGATATAGTCGGCAACTTTTCCGTTCACGCCGGATAGTCTGTTTTTGGCGAGAAGCCTGTTAATGACCGTCTGCATACCGGATCCCGTCCCTATAGCCCGGCTATTCGCCGGGGAATTCTGCCAGCAGCCTTAATGCCGCCTGGACGCTCAGCTTCACGCCGATCGCAAGAGAATCCTCGTCCAGATTGAATTTGGGATGGTGCAGGGGGAAATCGCAGCCCTTGGCCGGATTGCCGGTGCCGATAAAAATGAAGCAGCCCGGCGCTTCCTGGAGATAGAAGGAGAAGTCCTCGCCGGCCATCAGTGGCGGCACCTTCGCCACCGCTTGCTTGCCCCAGACTTCTGTCACCGTTTCCTCAACCATCCGGGTAACGGCCTCGTCATTAAACACCGGGTCGTAGCCATGATGATAAGCCAATTTATAGCTGGCGCCGTGGGTCTGGCTAATCCCGGCTATGACAGCCTCAATCCGCTGCTCGGCCTGCTGCCGCACTGCCGGGCTGAAGCTGCGGACCGAGCCGCAGAAGCTGACCGTATCGGGAATCACGTTATTGGAGGTGCCGCCGTGGAAGGTCGTGATCGAAACCACCAGCTGCTCCATCGGATCGAGCGTACGGGCAACAATGTGCTGCAAATTCGTGACCGCCTGCGCGCCGATAGCAATCGGGTCGACTGTGAGGTGCGGCTGCGAGGCGTGGCCGCCTCTGCCCTGGACTGTCGCCTCAAACGTATCCGAGGCGGCCATCACCGGACCGTAAACAATGCCGATTTTCCCTACCGGGATATGACTCATGACATGCAGGCCGAGAATCATGTCGACGTTCGCCAGCGCTCCGGCCTGAATCAGCTCACGGGAACCGCCGGGGAACAATTCTTCGGCGTGCTGGAAAATAAACCGGACTTCGCCCTTGATGTGCTGCCGCAGCTGGCAAAGCACGGCGGCGGTGCCCAGCAGCATGGCGGTGTGGCCGTCATGGCCGCAGGCGTGCATCACCCCCGGTGTTTGCGACGCAAACGCCAGACCGGTTTCCTCCTCGATGGCCAGCGCGTCCATATCGGCCCGCAGCGCCAGGACTTTACCCGGCTTATCGCCAATCAGGCGGGCCATGACGCTGGTCCGGGTGGGGCGAGACAGTTCCAGCCCGTTCAGCCTGCCGAGCTGATCATAGACAAACTGTGCGGTTTTTTCCTCCTGAAACGATAATTCCGGATTTTGGTGCAGGTGTCTGCGCCAGGCAATTACCTCCGCGGTTATCGTCGCGATCAATTTATCAATCGTCATCATTCCGACTCCTTCCTGACCAAAAAACAAATCTATTCCTTACTATTTCGCAATACAATAAAATAATATTCTAAAATCAGAATAGCATAAGCGGGCAAGGAATATCAAGAAATTTGTAAACGCTAATATTTGTGGAGAGGACTTCTTGACAATTTTATTCAAAGGCTCATATAATTATTTTAGAAATGTTTTCTTAACTGTTGCTAAAACAATAAAAATAAAGGAGGGGAATGCGGCGTTGCCGGTTTAGCGTTTGCCTGAACCCGCGCGGCAAATGCGGTCGCGGCCGGCCAGAGCCGATTCAGCGGTGCCAAAATCAAATCAAGGGGGATTGTTGTGAATAATTATACCGGAGGCGCGCCGAAGTGGTATGAAAAAATACCCAGTGCATTTGTCATCTTATTTTTTATTATTTGCGCCGTCTGCGCCTTAACCTATGTTGTTCCGTCCGGTGAATTCCAGCGCACGATGGTTAACGGGCGCAATGTCGTCGTTGCCGGCAGCTTTACCTATATTGAAAAGACCGCCAATATGACTGTCGATATCTGGGGGCTGTTCAAGGCCATTCCTGTGGGCATGGTCGCGGCCGGACCGGTGATGATGATCGTTTTCCTCGCCGGCGGCATGTTTAAGATCCTGGAACGCACCCGCGCCATCGAGAACGCAATCGGCATCACCATCAGAACGATCGGCGTGTCGACAAAATCGAAACAACTGATGCTGGTGGTTCTTACCTTTGTCTTTGGCTTTTTTGGCGCCGTCGTCGGCTTTGAAAATGTCATTGCCTTTGTGCCGCTGGGCATCATGGTGGCGCTGGCTATGGGCTACGACCTGATGGTTGGTGCCGGCATTGTCATTGGCGGCGTCGCTATCGGCTTTGGCACCTCGCCAATCAACCCGTATTCGATCGGCATTGCCCACGCTATCGCCGAACTGCCGATCTTTTCCGGCATGGGCCCCAGAACCCTGTACTGTATTGTCTGTCTGTTGATTCTGATCCACCACATTTCCCAATACATGAAAAAGATCGAGACCAACCCGGCCATGAGCCTGGTTAAAGGCATATCGACAGACGGCCTGTCCATTGATAAAGAGCGCATAAACGACTACAAGCTGGATACCAGGGGCAAGCTGGTGCTGCTGCTGTTCGCCTCGTTTGTTGTCGTCATTGTCTTTGGCGTCATCAAATATAACTGGTATCTGACCGAGATTTCGGCCCTGTTTGTGCTGTACGCAATCCTGTTTGGCCTGATCGCCCGCTTTCATGTCGATGAAATTGCCAATACCTTTGTTCAGGGCGCCTCCGAAATTGCCGGCGGCGCGATGATTGTCGGCTTTGCCCGGTCGATCATGGTCATCCTGGAGCAGGGCAAAATCGGCGATACGATTATCAACGCGCTGGCGGCGCCGCTGGTCAATTTCCCGCCGGTGATATCGGCGATACTGATGACGCTGGTCCAAGGCGTGATTAACTTCTTTGTTCCGTCAGGCAGCGGTCAGGCGATGGCGACCATGCCGATCATTATTCCCCTTAGCGACCTGATTGGCGTCAATCGCCAGATCGCCGTACAGGCGTTTCAGATGGGCGACGGCTTTTTGAACCTGATCATACCGACCGCGGGCGGCCTGCTGGCAATGCTGGCGCTGGCCCGGGTCCCTTTTGACAAGTGGTGCCGCTTTGTCGTCCCGGTTGTCGTCAAATGCATGCTGGTCGGCTGGATCTTTTTGGCGATTGCCACCTACTATAACTGGCAGTAAGGCGGCCGCGCGAGAGGAAAAGGCAAAGAACGATTCCTCGAAGGACCCAGAGGGTAACGGAGACTCCGTTACCCTCTGGGCATTACTCGGTGTCCTCAGTGAAATCGTTCCGCCTAAGGCAGGGTGCGCGTAATACGCGCGCGTTTTTGGTTCCCCGTATCCTCCGTGCCCTCCGTGGCCCGTTTTCTTTTTTTCCCACTCCCGCTTGCCCCGTTCCCGCTCTGGTCGAGAAAATTTTGCCTCGCCAGCTATTTCCCGTTTCAAAGTGGACCCGCTGCTAGTATAATTAAATACATGAATTTGCATATTGCGGGGGACAGCATGGCACATAGAATCGGCATCATCGGGCCGACCCGGTCGGTAGAGCGGATCCTGGCGATCGCGCAAACATTTGAACACGCGATTGAATTTGTTCCGTTTCCGTTTGAGGATGAACGCGACATCATCGAAATCCTGCAGGAAAACCGGGAGGCGACCAACGGCTGGCTGTTTTCCGGCTCGGTCACCTATTTCATCGCCAAGGAATATCTGCCCACTGACGACAACATCGCCTATTGCGAACCGATGGGAGCCGGCTTCTACATTAATCTGCTGCAGATGGCGGTCAGCACGAACGCCCTGCCGCGGTTTTCTGTCGATATGTTCGAGTCCCTGATGGATATTGAACGCTTTATCCAGGAGACCGGCATTAACTGGCAGGATGTCCATATCCGCTATTACCGGGCCCAATATGATCCGGAGGAGATCATTCAATTCCATCTTCAGTTGTGGCGGCAGGGGAAGATTGACGGCGCGATTACGGCGCTGCGCAGCGTCTATCACGCACTGCAAACCCATGGCGTGCCTGTTTACCAGTTCACCCTGACCGAGCAGGAAATTTATCAGTCCCTGAAGATCATTATTGAAAAAGTTAAGGCGTCGTATTTTAAAACCACCCAGGTCGGCCTGGTGCTGCTGGAAATCGGCCGCTACGACGAAATCATTGAAAAAGCGAAAACCCCCTATGTGCTGCAGGCGCTGGAGTTGAAGCTAAAGGAGCTTTTGCTGCCGCTGTGCGAAAATCTTGACGGCTATTTGCTGGACAAGGGGACCGGTGTGTATGAGATCTTCAGCAGCCGCGGCGCCGTCGAACGGGAAATACCGATGCTGCGCAATACGGTGCAGCAGCTGTTTGCCGCTGTCGACTGCAAGGTGCCGGTTGCCGCCGGCATCGGCTACGGCGCCACCGTGTTTGCCGCCGGCCGCAACGCCCATTGCGCGATTCGCAACGCGCGGGAAAAACAGAGCAACGAGATCATCATCGTCCAGGACAACGGGGTGATTGTCGAAGCCGGCAATGAGGAAACACAGGTAAGCTATTCGTATTACTCGCACGACCAGGAACTGCTGGACAAGCTGCACACCGCGGCGGTCAGCGTCAGGATCTATCAGAAGATCGCGGCCACCGTCCGGCGCATGGGCTGGGATACGTTTACCGCCATCCAACTGGCCAGGCAGCTGTCGGTTACGGAACAGAATATCCGCCGCATCATGACCGGCCTTTGTACCGCCGGTCTGGCCGCGCACGCCGGCGAGGAGATCGCCGCCTCGCGCGGCCGGCCGGGGAAACTATACCGGCTGGTTTAAACGGAACAAGACGGGCAATCTTAGCCGGAAGCTAGGATTGCCCGTCTTATTATGCGCTGGCAAGGCATTGGAATTTGTCTTATCAGCACCAGCCGCGCAGCCGCATCGTCTCCGACAACCGGTTGAGCACAACGATATAGGCGCCGGTCCGCATGCTGGTCTGGTGTTCCTGCGCCGCCTGGCACACCTGATCGTAGGCGTTCACCATCAGCTTCTCCAGACGGGCGTGGGCTTCTTCCTCCGACCAGTAATAGCGGTACAGGTTCTGCACCCATTCAAAGTAGCTGACGGTTACGCCGCCGGCATTAGCCAGAATATCGGGCACGACAATGACACCGTTCGCCTGGAGAATGTCGTCAGCTTCCGGTGTTGTCGGCCCGTTTGCGCCTTCGGCGATGACCCTGGCCTGGATGCGGGCGGCGTTTTCCCGTGTGATTTGCCCTTCCAGCGCCGAAGGAATCAGGACATCGACAGGCAGCTCCAGCAGCGCCGCGTTGTCGATCGCGGTCGCGCCGGGATAGCCGGCCAGCGTTCCCTGCTGCTTGAGGTAGCCGGCGACCGCATAGGGATCCAGTCCTGCCTGGTTGTAAATGCCGCCTTTGCTGTTACTGACGGCGACAATGGTCGCCCCTTTGTCGTGCAGCAGTTGGGCGGAAAAGCTGCCAACATTACCGAAGCCCTGAATAGCGACAGTCGCCTTGGTCAGGGACAGGCCCAGGCGCTTATAGGCTTCGCGCACACAGAGCATCACCCCGATGCCAGTGGCGGCGGTGCGGCCGGCCGATCCCCCCAGTGTCAGCGGCTTGCCGGTAATGACCCCGGGAACGTTTACGCCCCGCAGCTTGCTGTATTCGTCCATCATCCAGCCCATAATCTGCGGATTGGTGTTAACATCAGGGGCGGGAATGTCGGCGTGCTCGCCGATGATCGGGCTGATCCGCGCGATATAGCCGCGCGCCAGCCGTTCCAGCTCGCCTTGGGACAAGCTGTGGGGATCAACGGTTACGCCGCCTTTGCCGCCGCCGTATGGCAGGTTGAGCACGGCACACTTGCAGGTCATCCAGAACGCCAGTGTTTTTACCTCATCAAGCGTCACGTCCGGATGAAAGCGGATGCCACCCTTGGCCGGGCCGCAGGCAGTACTGTGCTGCGAGCGGTAGCCGGTAAAAACCTTCACTTGCCCGTTGTCGAGGCGGACGGGAATGCTGACCTCCAGCGTCCGCTCCGGCGAGGCCAAGATTGCCGCGATATTGGCGTCAAGCTGCGTGATCTTGGCCGCTTTCGTCACCGGAATCATAGCGGCTTCATAAATAGTCTGCATGTAAAAACAACACTCCTTGCAGTTTGTTGAACAGCTTGTCTCAGGCCGTGCTTATCTAGCTGCGGCCTGTTCTTGCTGCCTTGTTTTCTTATCCATACATTGCTTTGACTTAATTTATCATCTGCAAATGAATAATAATCCAAATTATATCACAGTAAACATTACAGTTTCTATATGTCTATGCAAACAATACTGTATTCTTTGTAATGATTGTTAAAAGGTGAACAACAGGAGCCGGGCCTTGATAGCGTGGCGTTTGCCACCGGCAGCGTGGCATGACGGTCAAGACAACAGTTTATCGCAGGGTTTTTCAGTTTTCCGGGGAATGATGTAAATAAGATAGCGGCCGTATGCCGGCAGTTAAAATGATTTCAACCGGAAAGAACGGATCACGACTGCTTATTTCAAGGTGTTAGGGGCTGAGGCCATGGATAACAGTAAGCTTAAAACCGCTTACGCAAGCTCAAAGACTTTTTATGATGCTGTCCTGACGCAATCAAACTGGTGGTCCAGGCTGTATAGCCGGCTTTTTTGGGGTGGTGTCAATGACAGCGAAATCGCCGGCAAGGTTTTGGCGATGATCCCCGGCGATTTTGCCGGTAAGCTGCTGGATGTGCCGGTCGGCACCGGCGTATTTACTGCCGGTAAATATCAGGCGCTGCCAAACGCGGCCATCACCTGCATCGATTATTCGGCAGATATGCTGCTGCAGGCGAAAGAGCGGTTTGCCGCTCATTCCCTAACCCATGTTACCTGCCTGCAGGGCGATGTCGGCGCACTGCCATTCGGCGACGAAACCTTTGATATTGTCCTGTCGATGAACGGCTTCCATGCCTTTGCCGATACAGACAAGGCGTATCGCGAAACGGCGCGCGTTCTCAAAAAAGGCGGCAGCTTTTGCGGCTGCTTTTACTGTAAAGGCCAATGCAGGCGCACCGATTTTATTGTCCATTTTCTGTTAGCCAAACGCGGCTGGTTTACGCCGCCGTTTCAGACACTTGCCGGGATCAGACAAGCCTTGGCGGCAATGTACACGCGCGTTGAGCTCGACAACCGGAAAGCGATGGTTTATTTCCACTGTATCAAATAGCCGGTCTGCTGCGCGATATTCGCCTGTCCCTAACCGGCTATTGACAAGACCGGCCGGCAGTGACATAATAATAGTAATTTAAATAGGCGCCTTTAAATGCAGTCCAGAGAGGCTGACAAGGTGAGCGGATATTTACGGCAGCCCATGCTTCGCATGCGCTGGCGCAAGGCTTCCTGTCAGTTGGCAGGAAGCCTTTTCGTATCTGAGGTGCCGGAAAAGAGGATGACAATGCAAAAAGAAGTTCAGGTTGACCATGATTTCTCGCTGGCGGCGGTGCCGCAAACGGAGCGGCGCGGCTTTTGGCCGATGTTTGTGCTGATGATGGGCTTCACCTTTTTCAGCGCCAGCATGTGGGCCGGCGGCACGCTGGGAGCCGGGCTGAGTATCGGCGAATTCGCCCTGGCGGTGCTGGGCGGCAATATTATCCTGGGTGTATACACCGGCCTGCTGGCCTATATCTCGACCGCGACCGGCCTGTCGACACACCTGTTGGCGCGTTACGCCTTCGGCGAAAAGGGCTCGCGGCTGGCCTCCTTCATGCTGGCGATCACCCAGGTGGGCTGGTTTGGCGTCGGGGTAGCGATGTTTGCCCTGCCGGTGCAGAAAATTACCGGCATCAATGTCTACCTGCTGATCGGTGCCGGCGGCCTGCTGATGATCACCACCGCCTACTGGGGTATTAAAGCGCTGACAATCCTCAGCGTCATCGCCGTGCCTTCAATCGCCCTGCTGGGGACCTACTCGGTCGCGACCGCGGTGGAAACCGCCGGCGGCTTTCAGGCGCTGCTGCAAATCGAACCGGCGCAGCGCATGCCGCTGGCCGTGGCCTTAACGATCTGCGTCGGCTCGTTTGCCAGCGGCGGCACACTGACGCCGGACTTTACCCGCTTTGCCAAAACCAAAACCATCGGCGTGGTGACGACAGTCATGGCCTTCTTTTTCGGCAACTCCCTGATGTTCGCTTTTGGCGCCATCGGCGCCGCCGTCACCGGTCAGGCGGATATCTCGGAAGTGATGTACCTGCAGGGGCTAATCGTACCGGCGATCATCATCCTGGGACTGAATATCTGGACGACCAATGACAACGCCCTGTACGCCTCCGGTCTTGGCTTCTCCAACATCACCGGCATCCCCAAATGCAAAATTGTCCTTGTCAACGGTGTGGTCGGGACACTGGCCGCCCTCTGGCTGTACAACAACTTTGTCGGCTTTCTGACCTTCCTCGGCTCGACCCTGCCGCCGATTGGCGGCATCATTATCGCCGATTACTTTCTGCTGCGGAAGGGACAGTATCCGGCGCTGGAGACGATGCGGTTCGCGGCTGTGAACTGGCCGGCGATAGCCGCCTGGGGGGCCGGAGTGGCGCTGGCCGGCTTCGCGCCGGGAATTCCGCCGCTGAACGCGGTGCTGGGCGCGGCCATCGTCTATGTGGCGATTATGCTGGTAACCAGGCCTGCCGCGCAGTCGGCGGCAGTACAGACGGAAAGGTAGGGAGCGAAGATGTATCTATACAATGCCCGCTTGCGGGATCAGGACGGATTATGGGAAATTGCCGTAGATGACGGCCAGATCAGCGCTATCAGCGCCCAGGGAGAACTCACCCGTTCCTATGGCAAGGAAGACCTTGACGCCGGGGCCGGGCTGGTCCTGCCGCCGTTTATTGAGCCGCATGTCCATCTGGATGCGGCCCTGACCGCCGGTGAGCCCCGCTGGAACGTCAGCGGCACTTTATTCGAGGGTATCGCCTGCTGGGCCGAGCGGAAGCAGTTGCTTAGCCGTGACGATATCAAGCGGCGGGCAACCGCGGCTTTAAAATGGCAAATCGCCCAGGGGATTCAGCACGTCCGCACCCATGTTGACGTCACCGATCCGCAACTGCTGGCCCTGCAGGCGCTGCTGGAGGTCAAACAGGAAATGGCCGACTGGGTCGATCTCCAGCTCGTGGCCTTTCCTCAGGAAGGCATCTGCTCCTATCCCCGCGGCGTCGAATTACTGGAGGAAGCGCTGGTAATGGGGGCGGATGTAGTCGGCGCCATCCCCCATTTTGAGTTTACCCGCGAATATGGCGTGCAATCGCTGAAGCAGGCGTTTGATCTGGCCGAAAAGTACGGCCGGCTTGTCGACGTTCACTGTGACGAAATTGACGATGAGCAATCGCGGTTCATCGAGGTCGTGGCCACTGAAGCCTATGAACGCGGCATCGGCGAGCGGGTGACCGCCAGCCACACCACCGCCATGCATTCCTATAATAACGCTTACGCCTACAAGCTGTTCCGGCTGTTGAAAATGGCGGATCTGAACTTTGTCGCCAACCCGCTGGTCAATACCCATCTGCAGGGCCGCTTTGACAGCTATCCGAAACGCAGAGGCGTCACCCGGGTGAAGGAATTGCTGGAGGCGGGGCTGAATGTCTGCTTCGGCCATGACGATATCGTTGATCCCTGGTACCCGCTCGGCACCGGCAACATGCTGCAGGTACTGCATTTGGGGCTGCATGTCTGTCAGATGATGGGCTATGAGCAGATCGATTCCGCCCTCAGCCTGATCACTGACAACAGCGCCCGCACCCTCCAGCTTGGCGACCGCTACGGCATCGAGCCGGGCAAGCCGGCCAACCTGATCGTGCTGCCGGCCAGCGGCGGCTACGACGCCATCCGTCGCCAGACACCGGTACGCTATTCGCTGCGCAACGGCCGGATCATCGCCCGGACTCAGCCGGCGCATACCGAGCTGTTTTTAGCCGCTGCGCCGGAAACAGTGACGTTTCAAAAATAAAACAGCCGGGGTTTCCGGCTGATCTACAAGGTACTGGCTATGGAACCTATTTAAAATTTCCGGTTTCCCTCTGTGCCCTCCGTGTATTCTCTGTGTACTTCGTGAAATCGTTTTTTACCTTTTCCTCCCTCACGTCCGCAGTCTCGCTGCCTCGCCCGTCTCCGTGGAATCGTTATCTCCAGGATGACCAAACACGGAGGGAAGAATACTTTTCCACAGAGGACACCGAGGGTCGCTGAGGTTCACAGCGGGTTATGGATATTGATAAAAAGTCCCTTTCAACCTCCGTCCCCTCCGTGTATCCTCCGTGTCCTCCGTGGTATCGTTCCCTGGTACTTACTTTTACCTTTTAACGAGCGATTGCTATCGGCTTTCGCTTTTTTCCCAGCGTTAACACCGGCTGAATGACGTACTCTGCCAGCAGGAAGCAAAGGATAAGGGCGACACTGCAGACGCCGGCGTATTTCAGCCAGATATTGATTTCCAGCAGCTGTACCAGACAAGCGATCGGAATGACGATACATTGATGGATAAAATAGATGATATAGGAGTTGGCGGCAAGCCGCCGCCACAGATAGGTGCTGCTGTCAACGTAATGCTGAAACAGGGCAAGCAGGGCAAAGGTCGCGGTCAGGGCGAAGGCGGCATGGCAGAGGGCATGGCCGGCTTTAGCCGGCAGCGGCACCTCAGGCATCAGGGTGAAGCTCACACGGTACAGCAGGAACACGGCAAGCATGCTGATTGCGGCGGCACACCAGGGGATGAGGCGGGGACTGTAACCGCCGGGGGTCAACCAGGACTGTTTCCAGGCATATATGCCCAGGCCGAAATAGCAAAGATGCAGGAGCAGCCGTACCGGCTGAATCATAAACAGATAGGTTGCGTTCATCCAGGTATCGTTCCAGAAGTATAAGTTGGCACTGAAGAAGCAGGCTGCGGTAAGCAGGGTGAACAAAGGGAAGAACCACAGCGCCGGGGAACTGTTTTGCCGCGGCCGGCTCAGAAACGACGGCCTGAGCCGGTGGAAGAGCGTAAGCAGCAGGAAAAACAGCGTCAGGATGCCGAGAAACCAAAAGTGGCCCTGTTGATAATACGGCCCCCAAAAGCCGTTGCGCCAGAAGTCCCAAAAGTCAGGCGGTATCGCCATACGGCTGTACAAGTTGCTGTAGGCGATCAGCGGGGCAATAAACAGGACGCCGCCGATCCAGGGGATAACGATGCGCCGCAGCTTGTCGCGCCAAAAGACGCCAAGCCCTTTCCGGACTAACAGTACCGGCGCGAAATAACCGGCCGCCAGAAACATAACGGGCATAATGTAGACATCGGTTGCCAGGATAAAGTAGTCAAACACGATATGCTTCTGCCTGTCATTCACCGTCCACCACGCCAGATCCCAGGTAGTATAGCCCATGCCGATATGAAACACGACCATAAGTAGCACAATAAAGGCTTTCAGATTGTCAAAAAAATAGAAACGCTTCGGGTTCATTGCTTGCGACTCCATCTTTCGTCTCCTTACGCATTATTGCCTGATGTATAGTCCTTCCACAGCTTCCGAAAAATTCCTCTTATTATCAAAATATTCTATAAGTAATAAAAACATGACCGGAACCGGCCGGTGCCGCGCGCCGGTTCGTCCCGCAACAATCCTGCTGTCTCCAATAATTTTTGGCAGGATTTTTTGTTATTTTCCTGAATGTTGCATAGTAAAAGCCGCCGGGTGCTCCTGCAAAAAGGAACAGGGTACCCTCGGCAGCAGCGGCTGGCGACGGCGCCGATAGTACCCGGCGGCAGTAGCCGCCCGATGCCGGAGCGCAGCGTCGTATAGCGGCCATATGGCTAACGCATACTAATGCCTAATCGCAAAGGAGGCTGACCAGATGAATATCTATGATTTTCAAGTTAAGACTATTGACGGCAAGACCATTTCCCTGGCCGATTTTAGCGGCAAGGTGCTGCTGATCGTCAATACCGCCAGCAAGTGCGGCTTTACGCCCCAGTACGAGGAACTGCAGACGCTGTACCGCGATTACGCCGACCGGGGGCTGGAGATTCTCGGCTTTCCCAGCAACCAGTTCGCCGAACAGGAACCGGGCAGTAATGCCGAGGTGCAGAATTTTTGCCGGATCAACTACGGCGTTAGCTTTCCGCTGTTTGAAAAGACGGCAGTGCGCGGCGACAACGCCCACCCGTTGTTTGCCTATCTGACGGAGCAGGCCCCGTTCGCCGGTTTTGACGCAGCCCACCCGATTGCCGGCAAGCTGCAGGAAGTCTTGCAAACCCGGTTCCCGGAGCTGCTGGCGGGCGACGGAATTAAATGGAACTTTACCAAGTTTCTGGTCGACCGGCAGGGAGCTGTCGTAGGCCGCTACGAACCGACGACCTCGCCGCTGGAGATGAAGCCGGCGATTGAAAAACTGCTGTAAGTTCGGCAAGGAGGACTGGCGTGCTACCAACACGTCAGTCTTTTTTGATAAGAGGAACAATCTGTTAAAACGCGAATCCTAATAAAACGACAATGATTCGTGAGGGGATTATATTGTGAAAAAAACAATCGGGCTAGGCATCGTCATATTTTTAAGCATATTTTTGATGAATCTTCCGGCAACATACGCTGCTACTGCTTCCAGCCGCTTGAATCACATCGTGCCACCGAAATTTTTAAGCCAAGAAGCGCCGGTGTATCCGCTGGCGGCCAGGCTGTATAATATAACCGGAACGGTTTCCCTGCGGATCAGAATTCACACTGATGGTTCTGTGGGGGAAGTCACTATCCGGAAATCGTCTGGTTATAAAATACTCGATGAAGCTGCTGTAGATGTGGCAAGAACGTGGCAATTTATTCCCGCAACTGATCGAGAGGGAGTTCCTGTAGAGTCGTTTGTTTTGCAACCGGTCTCCTTTCGACTGTCTGATAACCGCTATGCGATCATCAAATCAGTAATTGATTCTTGGGATCCGGAAAAACTGAATCCATATTTGAATCCGGAAACTTATAATGGTGATATTTATCACATTTATGCCCAAATGAATCAATTTGCGCTTGATGAGTCTGAGCTTTCGTATACAGCGCTAATTGATGCTATTGAGACCGTAGATCAAAGTAAGCAATATACTCGAAACGTGTATCGTGCTATTGCCAGAAAAATCATTAAAAAGTATTATCCTGAGCGGGATACGACCCGGCAATTTGATCGGGGTGCGGAGAATCTGGATCCGGAATCTCATTACCGGACAGTTATTGCTTATTATACTAAAGCGATTGAAGATGAACCGTATGATGTCGATTATTATAACCAACGTGCGTTTGCTTATTTTTATCTGCACGATTATTTAGGCGCAATTCGTGATTATAGTGAGGTAATACAATTGGAGCCAACTTATTATCAACACTATAAAAACCGTGCGGAAAGTTATTTCTGGATGCACGATTACCCGAATGCGATCAGGGATTATGATAAAATTATTGAACTACAGCCTGCTAATGGGGATAACTTCTATAATCGGGGAAGAATTTTTAGCAAGCTGCAGGATCAGGCAAAGGCAATTGACGATTTTAGCAGCGCAATCCGATTAAATCCTGATGATTATCGCTATTATGTAGTGAGAGGCAGTGCGTATCATGCTAGCCAAAATTATAAGGCTGCGGTTAGCGATTACCGTATGGCAAGCCAAATAGCGCCTCATGCACCGGGTATGGGCGCGGTATATTATGATCGTGGCGAGGCCTATTTGGCATTGCATGATTATCAGAATGCCCTTGACAGCTATAGCCGGGCGATTGCTGCCTCTCCCCAGCGGGAGAATTATTATAACGCCAGGGGTAAGCTCTATCTAAAATTGAAAGAGTATGAAAAAGCAGTTGCTGATTTTAGTCAGGCAATAGATAAACTTGGCAATAATCCGGTAGATAGCGCACAGAAAGCCGGCTACTATTTCGCCAGAGCGGATGCATATCAAATGTTGGGCCAATCTGACCAGTCGAATAACGATCGGCAGCAAGCAATTAAATTGATGTCGATTCCAGACTAGGTTCTGCGGAAGCGCCGGCGACGCATACTGGGGATATGCAGCAGCCTAGAACAAAAACCGGCGACTATATGCCCCGGTTCTGGTTTGTGCTATCATACATAAGGCCAAATGCGCGATACGGACAATCCGGCGCCAAGGCGGTTGACCACGGAGCACACGGAGTCCGCACGGAGAACAGGAAGTATATATGGATAGAACAAAGACGGTTGCGATAATAAGCTTCCTGCGCCGCAGGTACAATGCGACTCCGTGAACCTCCGTGCATTACTCGGTGTCCTCCGTGTAATCGTTCCCTATTTACTTTTGCAACACCCTCTTTGCCAGCGTACTTGCCACGCTTATCGTTTTAGCCATAAAAAATAACCGCCCCTGCTCTCTGAAGTGCGGCGGTTATTCTAGTCCCGCAGACCTGGGCTAACCGGTTCCGGTAACCGGCCTGGAGAGCTGACGTGCAACCAGCACGTCAGCCCTAAAATACATGCAACCGGTCGGACAGCATATTGTATGCAGCAACGTAATTGTTCTCTTTTTGCCTGCTAGTAAAGCGCTTCCTGCAGTTCAATAAACCAGATGGACTGCTGACGTTCTTCCGGCGCGTTGGCCACAATGTGCATTCGGGGGTTGGCGGGCTTGCCTTCGTAACTAAAAGCCCCGTTTTCCTGCAGCGTGTAGTCGCCCGGCTCCGTAGCTCCATTCGTCGCGTCTTCCACCGCCATGGCCATGCCAAAATCATTGTCATTCGTTACAACGATTGTCTTTTGGTCAGGCATCAGGAACAGACCCTCGGCTTTTTCCGTATTCCAGCCATGGGCCCGGAGATCCACCAGCAACTGCTTTTTAGCAAAGCGAATGCCGGCCAGCTTGCTTTTGTCAGCGGTAAACTCCGGTTCCTTGCCGTCAATACTGATACCGGTAAGATCAGTGGCATCCTGGATATCGACCAGATAAATCAGATTGCGCATTTGCTTGTCTTTGCCTTTTCCTTGTTCAATTACCAGAAAGCGTGTGTCAGAAACCGCGTAAATATCGCCGATTTTCGCGTCCTTGGGTGCTTTGTAGGCTTCGGTATCAATGGGATAAGCCAGCATCTTTGTTTTTCCCGTTTTCGGGTCAAGCTCGACAATCCGGCTGAACTGTGCTGTTTTACCCGATTTCCCCTCGATATCCAGCGGACTTTGCCCGGCTGCGTACACCAGACCGGCAGGCGTTATGGTCAGTCCTTCAAAGCCGCGGTTGGGCGTGCGGTATTTCATTACTGCCGGCAGCCCCTGACCGGGCGCATATTTTTTCAGCAGCTTGCCCTTTTTATCGTATTGGGCAATAAACGGTCCGTATTCATCGCAGACCCAGAAATTACCTTCTGCGTCCAGGGCGATTCCTTCCGTATCCATGCCGCGGTTGTCATAGCCCAGATGCTTGAAGCAATCATCCAGAGCGATTTCGTTGGTGGCGCCAATCAGGCCCGGTTCGATCGGAAGCCCGGTGATCGCTTTGCCCTTTTCATCCTTCAAACCCAGCACAGACGTCACTTCCGCTTTGCCGTCCTTTATCCGGATGATGCCGATCTGCGGCTGAAATTGTGGCGACGGAAAAAACTTGCTGCTGTAGTGCTCCGTTCCGGCTTGATACTTCGGCCCATCCCCGTTCGGACCGCGATCAGTGATGCCATAAAGCTCAATCGAGCCGTCCGGGTTAATTGCTTTTAAGGCAATTGCCGAACCAAACCCCGGCAGGAAACCGCGGGGAAAGCTTTGTTCACTGGGGCCCTGATAGTTTACAAAGTACTTTTGCGGCACCGTAACCAGGTACTTCGTAATGGTGGGAGTGCCGGCGGCGAGCGCCGCATTGCTGTAAGCGCCAACGCTAAGGAGTGCGGCGGCTATAGCCAGCGTCTTAAAAAAGGTTCTTTTCATCTTCTTGCCTCCATTTTATTTTATCGGCTATAGCCATCTTGACATATTTTCCAGGCAAGTAGATTAAGAAATTTTTAATGAAATGTAAATTCTGGTATTAAACTCGAATTACGCCCGGTGTAAACTGCCGCCCTGACGACACCGGTGCGCGTCCGGCAGATCGATAGGAAGCAGCGCAGGGCAAAAACCGGCGGCTATATGCCCCCGCTCTGGGTTGTGCTATAATAAAGCCGAATACTCGATACGAACAATCCCGGCGGCAAGGTGGCGTGACATGGAAAAAATTCTACAGCAACTGCTTGAAGGTCAGAAACAGTTGTTTGAAGGTCAGAAGCAACTGTTCGAGGGGCAGCGTCAGTTATTTGATGGCCAGCAACAATTGTTTGAAGGACAAAAACAGTCAGTTGAGAGCCAACAGCAGATAGTAACCAGACTGGACAAGCTGGAGAGCAAGGTAGACAGTCTGGCGGATAAGGCAGTCAGACTGGAGGACAAGCTAGGCTGTCTGGATGAAAAAGTAGACGGTTTGGCAGTTACGCTTCAGGAGAATGTTGCTATGACCAGAAGCATCCAGCATTGGACGGAAGAAATCCCGGCCCGAATCCATGGACTTGGCCACACGATGGATAGGATCGAGGGCAGGGTCAGCCAACTGGAGAAACAGCAGGATGTTATCAAGGCGGATGTGGCGTTTTTGGCCAGAAAGGCTATTGAACAAGACGAGGCGATGTACCGCCTGCAGAAAGCATAATAACCGGTTGCCGGTAATAAACAAGGGCGCGAACCTTAATCGGTCGCGCCCTTTGTTATTGGGAAAAGCAGCTCTCTGCCCGTGGCGTACTTCCGGCCGCTGGCTATAGCAGTCCTTCTTTAGCCAGCTTGCCGGCCATTCGCTGCGTACCTAAAATCCAGACCAAATCATTTACCTGGATGTACATATTAATATCCGGAGCTAAAATCGGGTAAAGATCTCTTTCCAAGCCAAGCAAAAATCCGCCCCACTCGCCTTTTATCTTAGAATCCTTAATCGCTACCCCCGCCAGATCGGAATCTTTTTCAACGCTTACCGCGTAGCAAAGCAGCTGGTCTTCTTCGGCATAGGATTCCTGGTTCTTGATAAACTCGCGCAGCGTCGCATAGCCGCCGTCGGCTTTTTTATACAATTTTACCTTTGTTAAAATCGCAAAGGCGTCGAGCGCCCTGCCTTTGCCGGCAACAAAAACAATATCGTTGGCCCGGATCTGTTCCGACCCTTCCGGAATATTAATATGGTCGCCATCCCGGATAATTTTGATCACCTTTAACTTTGAACGCCGGGTTCCCGGCAAGTCGGCCAGTGCTTTGTTCAAAACAGCCGGCTGGTCGCTGCAGCGGAACGTACTTACCTGGATCCGCTCATCCAGCCAGCTGTAGCCAATGTTTTTGCCTTTGCGTTCCGCTAACTTTCTTTCATTAAAATTAGCCAGAAAGCGGGCTTCGATCTTTAAATAAGGTGCGATAAGCCACTCGGAACGGGCAATAAGAACGATCAGGCCTATCGCTATGACCAGGACATATATCGTGGAAAAATCAAGCAGAATGGTAAACGGCAGCATAATCAGGAAAATGACGATTCCCAGCCGCAACAAGATCAGCATCAGCAGCGGCAAATGATTGGTGACGCTCTTAAACCAAAGCGGAATAAAGTATTCATTCTTTTTAAACAAGCACTGATTCAGAAACGGCGCCATTACTGCCAGCGTAACCAGCGTTGCCAGCGAGGCCGCGAGCTTAGCGGGCATATGCGCCTCCAAGAACGGTTCCAGCAACGATGTCCCCGCCAAGATGATCCCCAGAATAATGACCGTATAAAGCAGCAAATGGAAAAAATACTTTTTGAAAAAGGCAACCCAATCGCTGTCTTTTTCGGTTTCAGTCTGATTTTCCGAGGTATGTCTGTTAAGATAGCCGGCGACCTTCCGGGGCAGGTATTTATCCAGATAGAGATAGCTGGCATCGGCCGCCCCGATGACAAATGGCGTGGTAAATGTGGTAATAACCGAAACGGAAACGACAATCGAATAAATATAATCGCTGAGTACGCCCAGCGAGATGCCTAAAGAAGCGATGATAAAGGAAAACTCGCCAATTTGCGCCAGGGAAAAACCGCAGTGGATAGAGGTTTTTAAGGATTGGCCTGACAGCAGCACGCCTAAGGACGAAAATAGCGCCTTGCCGAAAATCGTCGCGATGGTAATCACCACAATCGGCATCGCGTACTTGACAATAAGCGAAGGGTCGACCATCATGCCCACCGAAATAAAAAAGATTGCGCCAAATAAATCCTTGATCGGCTTATTCAGATGCTCAATCTTTTCGGCATGAATGGTCCCTGCCAGCAGCGAGCCGGCCAGAAAAGCCCCTAAAGCGGAGGAAAACCCCAGATAATTAGCTAAAATGACCATGCCAAAGCAAATGCCCAGCGACATGATTAAAAGTGTTTCGTCATTCATCAGTTGATGCACATTTTTCAGTATTGTCGGCAGCAGATAGATCCCGAGAATAAGCCAGAGGGCCAAATAAAAGATCATTTTCAGCAACTGCCCCGCCAGCTCGCCGCCGGAAATTCCCTGACTGACGGCAATCGTCGACAACATGACCATCATAAAAATGCCGGCAATATCTTCAATGATTAAGGTGCCAAATACCAGCTCTGTAAACTTTTTGCCTTTTAAGTTCAAATCTTCAAATGCCTTGATAATGATGGTTGTTGACGACATCGACAGCATGCCGCCGAGAAATACGCTGTTCATAACCCCCCAGCCCATCAGCTGGCCGCAGGCAAAACCAATTGCCAGCATGGAAACAACTTCCGTAATTGCTGTAATGATTGCCGTACCGCCAACTGAGGCGAGCTTGTGCAAGTTAAACTCCAGTCCCAGCGAGAACATCAGAATAATGATGCCGATTTCGCTCCAGGTGCTAATGCTTACCACATCAGTAACCGCCGGAACCAGCGTAAAATAGGGGCCTGCCATAAACCCGGTAATAATATAGCCTAACACCAGCGGCTGCCGGAATTGCTTGAAGAGGAGTGTCATCATGCCGGCTACCAGCAGCATGAGCGCTAAATCAGAGATAAGCTCAGGTATATGCATAGGAAAACTCCTGTCAAAGTTGTATATTTTGTGTGAATTAGTACGTTGGTCCACGTTAGCGGTTCTGGGGGGAGCGGACAAAGGCAAGATGCGGGAAGGCGCATAGCGGCCGTAGGCTGATGGCTGCCAGCCGGTTGACTATAATAAGTATAGGATATGAAATGTTCATCTTCACAATACGTGGTAAGGCAAATTCGACTTAAATAACATTACGGTAACCGTTACACGGAGTAAACGGAGTTATTCACGGAGCTTCACGGAATGACTTTTGGCTGTGCATTGAATAGGACAGATGCTGACCTGTGCTTCATGGCTGCCGCTTTCCTTCATTCCGGTCTTTGACAACGGCTTTCTAAGTAAAACCCAGGACAAAGTCACCGGCAATGTATGATAAAGTAGGAAACTCTGTTATAGTAGACATGAGCGAAATCGGTCGGCGGAACCCGGGTTTGTTTGAGCGGGAGGTGTGCAGTATGTCGATGAATTTACCGCATACAAAAGATAATGAACGTCTGGCTCTGTCCGAATTAAAGAGACGTGTAAGAGCACAAACGGCAATTGAGCAGGTTGTTGTCTTCGGATCGGTGGCCCGTGGTGAAGCCACGGAAGAATCCGATCTCGATGTATTAGTTGTTACAAAAGAGCCGGTTTCTTATTTAGTTGAAACCGCTATATTTGATATTGCTTTCTTTATTAATATTGAGTACGATACGAACATTAGTGTATTGGTTGTGCCGAAAGACAAATGGGAATCTCCGGTTTGGTCGCTGCTGCCGCTTCACCAGGCGATTATGCGAGAGGGAGTCGCCGTATGACAGTAGACGACAACGGGAAAGAGTTGGCGCGTTATTGGTTGAGCAAATCGCTAGAAGCGGAAGAAAGCGCGACATTACTGTTTAATCATCAGCAATACGGAAATGGCGACTGAGCTTTTGGATCAAACCAACAGGTTGTTGCGAATTCTGCGTAACTATGCGGAAGTTGAAATAAATAAGTCATTAAGGGCCTAAGCAATTAGCGAAAGTCCTGCCTCTGCAATTTGGCAGGATTTTCGTTTGTTTTCATGAATTTTAAACAAGAGAAAAATGCGATATATACACCGGAATCCGCTGCGGCAGCTTAACTTCGATCTCTGACGACTTTGAATTGCACTGAGCAGCCTATGGAAATTCATCTATGCCACATAAAGAGGCCATCAATTAACCGGGAGGGGTACTGCAATGCCATCAGCTTCAACTACAGTGCGAATCAGCAGGGGACGTAAAGAACTAATTGCAAACTACGCGACTGCGGCAGTCAGTTTATACGGAGTAATCAGTGTCAGTGAATTTGTTGATGTGTTCAACCACTATGAAGAAACGAAGACGACTGCGACGGAGACGACCTTAGCGCTGCGACGGCTGGCCAAAACTGATGACGTGGAGTATTCGCTGTCTGGCGATATGATTTCCGGTCCCGAATTTCAGCCCGATTTTGAAGACTATGCCGGTAATATTGATGCGATTCGCGAAAATCAGAAAGGCAAGCCACATTACCTTCCGGAAAAAGACGAATTTTTGCGTTATGTGGATTTTGCTTACCGTGAACCGGAAAAGCCTTATGCTGATTTGAAAGCGCATATCCTGAACAACAAATTGATCACAAGGGGCGAGGGCCTAGACGGTGTGGACGGCGACCTGCTGGATCTGCACGAGCTGGCTCGGTTCGGTGTTCAGTTCAAAGACTATTGGGGTTATTTCACAAAAGCGGGATACCACTTTAAAGGTATTGACGATCTGAACGCCTTTGCGCAGCTGCTCATAAATGTACATAATAATACCAGAATGTACGATAACAATGGCTTTACGCCGGAGGAGACAGGGGAGAAACTTGGACCATCCGAACAGATTTCGCACATAACAGGGCCGGTTAATCCGTTAATGGCAGCGCCGGTCGGCCGGAATGAGCCTTGCCCTTGCGGGAGCGGGTTGAAGTATAAAAAATGCTGTGGCAAATGAGGTGAAAAAACGCTTTGGCTGCTGCGTAGCTTTTTCATGAATATGCCAACAACCCCAAGCTGAAACCATCTGTTGCAGCTTGGGGTTGTTGTGACTGCCGGCATTGTCTAAAATCCTCATAATACGTGGCGGATAAAAACCTATATAACACAAGCGAGGTAGTAATGGAACATTCCTTACATATGATAGTGGCGGGGCTGATTTTAGGAGTCGTATTGGTGGTCTTTACCTGGGGCAAGAGCCCCTTTTTTAGAGTCGATCGTGCGGGCGCTGCGATCATCGGCGCGGTAGCGATGATCGGGACAGGCGTTTTGCCGGCTGAAAAAGCCGCTATGGCGGTAGATTATAAAACAATCATCATTTTATTTTCCATGATGATCCTAGTAGCGAATTTGAAATTAGCCGGATTTTTTGAGCTTGTCGGGAACAATCTGCTGCGGGTGGTATCCACTAAGAACAACTTACTGCTGGCTGTTATTTTGGTAAGCGGAGTGCTCTCTGCTTTTACGATCAACGATATTGTCTGTTTGCTGTTTACCCCCATTGTATTACTTCTTTGCCGGAAGCTCGATTGCAATCCCGTACCACATCTCCTGGGGATTGCCATGGCCTCCAATATAGGCAGTGCCGCGACGCTGCTGGGGAATCCACAAAATATCCTGGTGGGCAGTTTGTCAGGGCTGTCATTTTTAGCTTATTTTATCACCGCGGCACCGGTCGCGATCGTAGGCTTGTTTTGTACGTTTAGCGTGATTGCGTTCTATTATCGTAAAGAGCTTTATGGCGGTTGGGGCAAGCGTCAGCAAATTCCCGTAAATGCCCATAGCTATTTGATTATCAAAAGTCTATTGCTGCTGGCATTTATCTTGGTGATGTATTTATCCGGTTATGATCTGGCGTTGGTAGCCAGCTTGGGTGCGGCAGTAGCTTTAATGACCCGACGGGTAAAACCGAATAAAGTGTATGCCAGTGTCGATTTCAACCTGCTGGTTATCTTTATTGGCCTGTTTATTATTGTTGCCGGCGTCGAAGAAAGTGGATTAGTTTCGTATATTTTCGAGCAATTTTCTTTTAGCCAAATAAACAATATCGGTATTTTTGCGATAATAACCGTTGCCTTATCCAACTTGGTAAGCAATGTCCCCGCAGTATTATTAATCCGTTTTCTTATTCCCGATGCCGGGGCGGAAGTATGGTGGAAGGCTTTGGCTTTATTTTCAACTCTTGCCGGCAATCTTACAATTGCCGGATCTATTGCTAACTTGATTGTAGTCGAGATTGCCAAACGCGATCATGTCTATGTCAGCGCGCGGGACTACTTTCGCATAGGCTTTCCGCTTACGCTGCTTGTTAGCTTTATCGGCTATCTGTGGTTGATCTTTATTCAGTAATAGGCTTGGATTTTTCTTGTGCCTTCTGGTCATGCCCGCGACCTGCAATAGCTGATTCAAACACGGGGATGGTCCGTAGTTTTGGAGGCAAAGCAAAGTGGAACACTGCCAGGCGGAAAAAAATCCGTCAGATTGCGCTGCGTGAGTTAATCAGTGCTTATCTAGATTGTCTGTGGTAGAATGTAGATAAAATGTAGGTGATTGAATTTGTCGTCGATGTAGCATAACGTAAAAAGCCCTGGAGATCGACGACACTAGGGTTGGCCTGAATAGTGGCTTTTCCGGGAATGAATGTGTACAGTTCAACGTGTTCTGAATTTTAAAAGGCCGATTTTATGCGATGAAAATGGCTTTATAGATTGCCTATGAGGAATTGAAACTTTTGTCTCGTAAACGTGCGTGGTCAAAGATTGGGAGCTTTATAGATTGCCTATGAGGAATTGAAACATCAGCTTATTGCCGCTGATGCTGCGTTTGCCGAGCTTTATAGATTGCCTATGAGGAATTGAAACGACTATGGCGCTGTTTATTTGGTTGCAAAAACGCTGCTTTATAGATTGCCTATGAGGAATTGAAACTCTAAAGACATAAGTCGGAGGGGTTAAAGGTCATTAAATTAAAATCCTGCCGGATTCTACAAATTCTGGCAGGATTTTATGTTGCGGTTCATGAATGTTATGAATAGTAAATTTTTTACGGAAAGCTTATGCCAACAATAATAACAAAAGTTGTTTTCGTTAATTTGCGGCAAAGGAGACCAACATGAGCAACGTAACAAAAAGCTTTACGAATTATTTTCGCAGTGCTGTAGCTGCTCAGGCCAATATGGGGATTGATTTTAAGAAAGATCATTATCAGATTATCTCTGCTGCGGAACTGCTGCAAGGCGAAGTTAATCCGGTGGCCTGTGAGGCGATCTTTGCGGAGGACCGGAAACAGAGCCGCAATGATGAGCGTGAAGCCGGGAAATCGCTGCTTCATGTTATCCTCTGCGCCAAGACGATCAAAACAATTTTTGCGGACAATAGCAAAGTCCAGGACGAAATCGAAGAGTTAACGGGAGTGTTTTATGTTCCGGCTATCCTGAAGTCCAACGGGAAACTGGAATTTGATGACGGTGATAAAAAGCTGGCCTGGTTTCCGCGCGAGTATTTGCAGCCGATGGTGGAGCCCAAACTGGCAATCGGCGATGCGGCTGTGCTTGACGCGTTTATGAGCAATCATGTGGACCGGATTGAAAAAATCGCAGACTGGTCCGGCTATGCTGCCTTCTTCCAGGAGCTTTACGAAGCAGTGACGGAATCGAAGTTTGAACAACAGAGCATTCGTAATCTGGATGCAAAAGAATCAGCCTTTGAATTGGAAAACAACGTCTATGTATTTCTGGATAATACGGTAAACTCAACCTACCATATCATGAAGCTGTATAATCATCTGCGGGAAACGGACCAGCCGAATACTCTTTATACGCAGTTTCTGTCGACAGAAGCAGAGCCGGTTATTAGCCTTGTTGACAACAATCTGCCGGCAATGCAGCAACATTGCGGCCAAATGGGCGGCAGGTATCCGTTGTCCCCGTCGCAGCGGGAAGCGGTGAATCATTTTAATGCGATGCAGGATGGCGAAATCCTGGCAGTTAACGGCCCGCCGGGAACGGGAAAGACCACTTTGCTGCAATCCGTTGTCGCCGATCTGTATGTTAAACGTGCAATAGGCCGGGAGAAACCGCCGCTCATTGTAGCAGCCTCAACCAATAACCAGGCGGTAACCAATATCATTGACTCTTTCGGCAAGATTGAAACCGTGGGAATCGCCAACTTGGAACAACGCTGGATTAACGGCGTGAATAGTTTTGCCGCCTATTTCCCTTCGGCTTCCAAGCAAAGCGAAGCAAAGACAAAAGGCTATCATTATACCAATCAGAGAGGCGAATTTTTTGTTGCCGATGTCGATAATGAGGAGAATATCGCGCGATCGGCCAAGCGGCTGCTGCAAAATTGCAATGACTATTTTGCAACGAATTATCAGGATCTCAAAGCCTGTGAAAACAAGCTGCACGAAGAGCTGTTGTTTGTTGAAGAAAGTAAAAACACGCTGCTGGCATTGGCGCAGCGGTTTGCCGGCTATGGTTTAGGTGAGGAAAATATCGAGCGGTATCTGACTGGTCTGGACGCCTGCATTACGGAAAAACAAGCGCTAATTGCCGGCATCCGGCAGCGGGTGGCAGAATGGGAGCAGTGCTATCAGCGCATTCCGCTGTTTTACCGGTTGCTGAGGTTTATTAACTACTTCGCCAGCAAGATTCAGACCGAGTTTCGCCTGTTCATCAACACGGAAGAGCAGGCCTTTATCAATGAATACATGAGCATTGATGACATAAAAGCAGTCTACAGCCGGCAGCTTGCCGGGCACAATCACCTGCTTGCGGCAGACGTCAAGCAGAAGCAGGAGTTGGAGGCGCTTAAACAGCAATATGACGATACGTTGGCGCGGCTGGCGCAGCATCAGATTGTTTTACATCAGAACGCAGACGACAAATACAGACTGCAAATAGATTTCGTTAACGACTTAGCCGACCAGAAAATCCGCTATATTGAATTTTGGCTGGCGGTGCATTATTTCGAATGCAGGTGGGCCCAAGGCGAAGATTCGCTGACAAAGGATCAGAAAGGGAAAACCTTTAAAAATGTATTGACGCAATTTTATAACCGTCTCAGCATGCTGACCCCTTGCCTGGTGATGACTTTTTTCATGCTGCCAAAACAGTTTCTGGCCTATGGCGACCAAAAGCAGTTCTTCTTGTACGATTTCATTGATCTGTTGATCGTCGATGAAGCCGGCCAGGTTTCGCCGGAAATTGCCGCCGGCGCCTTTTCGCTGGCCAAGCGGGCCGTTGTTGTCGGCGACACCTACCAGATCGAACCGGTATGGAGCGTAACCCGGGCACTGGATAAAGCATTGGCATTAGCAAATGGGGCCATCCCATCCTTAGAGGCGTTTGAAGTGCTCGAGCGGGCCGGTCTCACCACTTCCAATTCCAGTGTTATGAAGGTAGCGGCAAAGTGCTGCCGTTACGAGAAGTTCGAAGCCAAGGGCCTGTTCCTCAGCGAACATCGCCGCTGCTATGATGAGATTATCGACTATTGCAACCTGCTGATCTATAAAGGCAACCTGCAACCCATGCGGGGCAAAGGGAAACAAGACGGGAAACGCGCCATCGGTCAATGGCCGCAGATGGGTTTCAAACAAATTGATTCCCAGCATTCCAGTAAAAAAGGCACCAGCCGGTTTAATCCATTGGAAGCGGAGCAGATTGTAGCGTGGCTGCAGGCGAACTATGCCTTGATAGCGGCTGCTTATCCGGATGAAAAGCAGGAAAACCTGATCGGGATCATCACGCCGTTTAAAGCCCAGGCGAAATACATTAATCTGGAACTAAAGAAAAAACTGCCCGAACACTATAACTCAATTAGCGTTGGCACCATACACACCTTCCAGGGAGCGGACCGCAGAATCATTATCTTGTCCACCGTATATGGCAAACAGGACGGCTGCTTTTTTATCGATGCCAACAAGAGCCTGATGAATGTGGCGGTATCCCGGGCCAAAGACCATTTCTTCCTGTTCGGGGATATCGATTGCCTGAAAGATGTACAGAACAGCGCAAGCGGGTTGCTGAAGAAGTGTGTTGGGGCAGAAGAGATTGCGGTGTGATGGACTTTGATGAAATAGGTCCAAAGAAGGAAGCTGAATGATCTGTCCGTAGCGACAACCAAAATAGATAAACTACATTGCAACTTAAGAAAGTGACGGGCTAATGTGGGTTAGTGGGAAAGAGTTGACAAACAAGGTGTTATCTTATAGTAGGAAAAAATTTGTGTAGGTGAGTATGGTGAAACTGTTAGACGAGTTAAATAAATATTATGTTTATGTTGGATTATTAATATCCGCTATAGCCTACTTTTTCGGCTATTTAAGAAAATTAATATATTTGAATCTATTAGAGATTAATGCTAGCCCTTTAGATATTTATGATCCCATAAGCTTTTATCTATCGGGATTATTATTTGTCATTTCTGCAATAATATTTCCTGTCATTTTGGTTTTATGTGGAAATTATATCTATGTATTAATTTATGAAAAAATAGTTAAAAGAAATTTTTTTAAACGCTACATGTATGCATTACTTTTGCTAATAGCGGGCGTAATATTTTTTAGCATTCATTTTCTATGTTTGTATATTAACAAATTAGTCTTTACTGAGCCGATTGCTAAAGTATTCTCGTTTGTTTTATATCTAGTACCTATCCCTATATTGCAAAACAGTTTTGGTTTAATTATTCTGGTGATAATTTCTTATTTTTTAGGAATTGCATTTATTGTTTTAGGATTTTTTCTTCATAAATATTTTGTAGAAGCGAATGTGAATTATTATAAAATAAGAAATTTAATAATTCTAAGCGCTTTTTGTTGGCTTTCTTTATTGTTTGTTACACAAACTACGGAAACTATTTTGAATTTAGAGCTTAATGTAAGCACATCTAATGTTTATTCAAATAATGAGCTGTTGTCAAGCTGGATAATTACTAAAGATCAAATAGATGAGATAGATAAGACAGACGTATATGAAAGTAATAGATATTATACAAAATGTGTGCTTTTAAACTTTAAGAATAAAGTTTATTATATAGCAGTTAAAAGTTTTAATAAATATTCACTTTATATTATACCGGAAGATAGAGTTATAGGTTTAAGTCAAGCTGATTTGTATGATCTAGAGACAAAAAGAATAAACGATGAAAAGAAGAGGATAAATAATATATTAAATATGTTGAATCAAGATAAGTATCGGGTATTTAATCAAGTTAAGTTATATTATCAGGGAAAACCATCTAATTTTGATAATATAATTGTTAGTAATAACGTTGTATTTAATTTAATTATCAGTCATTATAATGCTACTTTAAATATTAATGATTCAGCTAATGTAATAATTAACCGAGATGGGAATAAAGAAGGAGTAGTTTTTTTAAAACAGTTAGATTTGGCAGAAAAGGAATGGGTATTAAAACAGATACTAAACTCAAATCAAATTCCAATTGTTAATGTCATTGTATTAGCAAATAAAAAAGCAATTGTTGAAAACCAAGATAAATATTTGGTAAAAATAGTTAAATTTGACAATTTGCTGACTTTTATTAAAAGTTACAATATAAATACTAGCCCGATAGATCCAGAGTTAGTTGAAAATATCCTTTTAAGCACTATACAATAAAAAATTTAATAATTTAGAAGCTTCTAAGCTCCAGATGTTATTTTTATGAAAAAAACTAAAAGACGATAGAATTTTTAAACAAGACATTTGTAATTGCAAAGGAGACATCTTGATGCCCCAAATTGCTGACGAAATCCTGCGAAAAAGAATAGACGAATGGAAACAGAGGTTGATTGATCTCACTCGTAAAAACGGTTTGATTAATTATAAGCGGACGAAGAGCAGCACTTTGGAAATCACGCTACCGTCAGCAGACCAAATATTTCGTACTATTTGCATAGAAAACAATAGTTTCGCCTTTTGGTTGCCCCCTGAGGAGCCAGAGGAACCTCTTTCTTCTGAAACTGATGCCTCCGATACGGACAGACAGACATCAACTACTAGTGAAGACGGAAATGTTATGTGTTCGTCTTCTGACAATGAACAAGCCTTAGCGGCCGGAGAGAAAATAGTAGAAGGCATTGTTGCTTCTGCTCCTGGAGCCGAATTTCCTACAGAGCTCTATAATGTATTGGTTGCCGAAAAACTTGATAGAAAAACAATAAACAATACACTCAAGAATCTTTATCGTAAAGAGACCGAAGAATACAGGGAACGCGGCATTCGAGTGCTATTCCTGGCTTTTGGTATGCTTGTATGGAAAGAAGAAAACGCAACGGAATCGTTACGGTCACCTCTATTGCTTTTTCCCGTAGAGTTGAAACGGGAGTCTGCCCATCATCCCTTTGAGCTCTTTCCCGCAGACGAGGATTTGGTTATCAATCCCGCGCTGGCAGTGAAACTACGGCGAGAGTTTAACATTGAATTACCGCCTCTTACCGAAGAATTGGACGAGATGAATGTAGAGGAATACCTAGCCTCTGTTAAGGACTTGATCCAGGAAAGAGGCTGGGCAGTTGAGCCTACAGTTGCGTTGCGGATATTTACATTCGAAAAGTTGGGTATGTATCAAGATCTTGAGAAAAACTTTGAGATTATTGCAGGACACATGTGTGTCAACGCTCTTTGCGGAGGAGGTTTACCCCAGTCTGATCTTGCCGATATTAGAGACATTCGGAACTTAGACAACGTCCAAAAACCCGAAACTACTTATCAGATTCTTGATGCCGATTCTAGTCAACAGCAGGCTATACAAGTTGTTTTGCGCGGCCAAAGCATGGTCCTTCAGGGACCTCCTGGTACAGGGAAAAGCCAGACCATAGCTAATATAATTGCTGAATTTATCGCCCGTGGTAAGACGGTCTTATTTGCCAGCGAGAAGATGGCGGCACTAGAGGTCGTTGCCAAAAGACTCCGCGAGGCGAAACTTGGAACTTTCTGCCTTGAGCTTCACAGTCGTAAAAAGAACAAGAAGGAAGTTGTAGACGAACTTTACTCATGTATGGAGAACCGACTTGAACCTCAAAACAGTCTCAAAGTTGAAGACTATGCGAGACTTTCTGCACATAGAAAGCGTCTAAATGAGTATGTTACGGCACTTCATGAATATCGATCAGAAATCGGTCGTACCGCTCGACAGGCATTCGTTGCGGCAACAGATGATATTGAGGCTGTCGAGCTCGGCATGACTAGGCTCGACGAGCTTTCTCCTTCACGCGTACAGATATGGGAGGATACCTTACGCTCTATGGTTCCCTTATGGCACGTAGCGGTCGAAGGGAAAAACTTCCCTTGGCGAGGTTGCCTCGAATCCGACTATTCGGCCGCTGTCGAGCGCAAATGGGTAGCGTTATTGAATGAAACCGCCGAGGCCGCTGATGCGTTGCAGCGACTTAAGGAGCACACCATCGAAATAACTGGGCTTCAGGTCGCTGACAGCTTAAGTGAGACAAAATGGTTAGTGGAGATGCTAACCCATCTTGAGGGGCGGAAAACCCCTGATCCTGCTTGGTTGACATCTTCTGCTCTGGACGAAATTCTCTCTGAAGCGAAAGAATACGATTGCTTGTCGAGATCGTATTGGACCAATCGGTTAGAACTTGCATCTCGGTATGACGAGTCCTTTTTTAGCTTAACGCCTGAGACAAGTCAAAGGATAAGCACAGCATGGGCGAATGCAGCAACGAAGTTACTGGTAGAACCAGATGGCTCAAAACTGCTTGCCGGCCATGATAAATTGGCTAAAATGTTGGATTATTTGCCTTCGCTCCTAGAAAGACTTGAAGATGACTGCAATTTGCTATCGTCTGCGTTTGATTGCGAAACTGCGCCGTTCTCACTCAAAAGCGCAGAGGGGCTTCGTTATCTGGCTTCGCTATGTTTAAGTAAGAACCACCCTGAAGAAAGATGGCTGACAACAGAGGGAATTGAAAGAGCAAAAACCTTCGTTAATACTAACCAAGAGTATTACACTGATTTTGTCAGAATTAAGGCTGATTTACTTACACGCTATGAAGAAGAATATCTGAAACTGGATCATACTGAATTGGCTCTGCGATTTTCCGGAATCACGTACAAGGCACCATTCGCATGGCTCAATCCAGGTTGGTATACGGCACGCAAGCAACTATTGTCTCTTACCCATGACTTTCGTCTTCCCGATGACATCCTAGCGGACTTTAACATTGGAAGAAGTCTTTCCCGCCTTTCTCGCAAACTTGAAGCGCTTCGTCCTGCTGCTCAGGAAGCTTTAGGTGCTTATTTCAAAGGGGAGGATACTGATTTTGCGGAAATTTCTTTAGCCCTCGATACTGCTGATGCCTTGCTGAAAGCGACTGGAGGGGAGGTTCCTTCCGGCTTAGTGGCTTGCGCCAAACAAGGAGGACGCTTTTCCGCGCAAGCCGTAGAAGCTGCCAAACGGGTAGCGGAAAATGGGGAGACTATTTGGTCCGTTTCACGCCATCTCGCAGGCTATATCGATGTTTCTAAAATGGCTCTGCTGGGCAGACCGTTCGAAGAGTGTAATACCAAGGAATTAATCCACTGGACGCAGGAACTTTCGGATGCTCTCCGCAGGTTGGCCGCCGGACTTGACTGTATTCATACCGCCGAAGGTCATTCTGGTTCCGAATCGCTTGAGCAAATTCATTCTGATCTAGTGTCAAAGTTCAACTTAGATTCAATAGCTGAAGGAATGAAAAAGGAATCTGAACGGCTTCAGTCTCTTTTCGGTAAGCGGTTTTGTGGCCTTGATACGGGCTGGTCGGAGGTCATGGCAGCTATAGAATGGACACAAAGCTTCAAGCGGCTAAATGAAGGACGGGAAATTTCTGAGAAACTTGCACAATTTCTCTCCTCGGGCGATGCTCCGCCTTACAACTCCGCAACTATACGGGCGGCAAACGCCCGTATAGAACGGGCTATGAAAATTATTGAAGACTCTTTCGAGCATAATCTTATTCAGTTTCAGTCTTGTGGGTTTTTAAATATTTCTGGTAAAACAAGACTTCTGATTGAAAGGGTCAAAGATCTTGAGTACTGGGTAGATTACAAGAGCGCGTTCGGTCGTCTGTGTTCGGTTGGTCTCAAGAACTTTATCCAAAATATTAGTGAAAGCCCGCCCCATTCAGGTGAATTGATACGGCTTCTGAAAAAGTCAATCGCCGCCGAGCAAGTTCGTATCCTCATCGAAACAGTGCCAGCGTTGGCTAATTTTAAAGGCGTAAACCATGAGCAATTGGTAGCTGAATTCCGGATTATAGATCGTAAGATCGTTGAACTTACACCTGCATCCATTATTCACGCCTGTAATGCTCGACGGCCGACAGCCAACGGATTTGACGCCCAAGGTTCTGAGGTAACATTACTGCGACGGGAGGCCAATAAGAGTCGTCGAATTCTGCCCCTTGTTACGTTGTTCGAGCGAATACCCAATCTTCTCCTTAAACTCAAGCCTTGCTTGATGATGAGTCCGCTGTCCGTGAGTCAGTATATCAACCCAGACCGATTTAGTTTCGATCTTGTCATATTTGACGAGGCTTCGCAGATATTCACCGAAGACGCAGTCGTTGCCATTTATCGGGGTAAACAAGTCGTCGTCGCCGGCGATAGCAAGCAGATGCCGCCCACAAGTTTCTTTTCTTCTTTAGGTGAGGAACCTGAAACCGATGATAACGAAGAAACCTTTTCTTCTGTTGGCTATAGCAGCGTACTCGACGAGTGCGAGGCATTCCTGCCACCTTTTCCGCTTCGTTGGCACTACCGCAGTCGGCATGAGTCGCTTATTACTTATTCTAATTCTGCATTTTATCGTAATCTCGTCACATTCCCCTCTGCTGTAGCCGAACATCCAGATTACGGCGTTCAGATGGTTCACGTCCCAGATGGAGTATACGAAAGAGGTGGCCGACGCTGGAATTTGCGAGAGGCGGAAGTAGTTGCCGAACAGGTGTTTAAACACTTTGAAGTTCATCCTGGCAAGAGCCTTGGTGTTGTAGCCTTTAGTAGGCAACAGGCAGATGCCATTGAGGATGCGCTTGAAAAGATGCGCAATGAAGATTCAGCTTATGAGGGATTCTTCAATGAAGACCGGCTAGAGGGCTTTTTTGTTAAAAGTCTTGAAAACGTCCAAGGTGACGAGCGGGACGTCATGATATTTAGTATCGGTTACGGCTATGATCGTCAAGGTCGTATGACTATGAGCTTTGGCCCGCTCAACCAGGAAGGTGGAGAGAGGCGCCTCAATGTCGCGATCACCCGTGCGCGGGAAAAGGTTCTAGTCGTAAGTTCTATCAAAGCATCGGATTTCGATCTTTCCCAAAACCCTAAGCCAGGTGCGCTCCACCTATACCGATACCTGGATTACGCTGAACGGGGTCCTTCGGCCCTTGAAATTACTCATCCCGCTGGCCGTGGAGAAGAAGAATCTCCGTTTGAAGAAAGTGTTGCGGCAGTCATTCGCGAGCTTGGTTATACTGTTATACCTCAGGTCGGTTGCAGTGGCTACAGGATTGACCTAGGCATTTTGCATCCCGCCGAACCCGGACGGTTTTTTCTAGGCGTCGAATGTGACGGAGCGAGCTACCATTCAGGAGAAACGGCGCGCGACCGCGACCGGCTGCGCCAGCAGGTTCTGGAGCGACTTGGCTGGAGGATATACCGCATTTGGTCCCAGGACTGGTTCCGCCACAAGGAGCGGCAGATCGAGAATTTAAAAAAATCTCTTGAGGAAGCGGTTAAAGCTCCGACAAGTATTCCACGAACCGATCCTGTTGAACCGGCGGCTGCTAGGGTATCAGTCAAGAAGGTTCAAATTCCGGAAGCGAAGCCTATCAATGTTCAGGACCTTAAGGGAACCGTTGAGTATCAGATTTGCAACTTATCCGGGCAACAAGGGGACTTACCTTTTCACGTAGCGGAGAATTTAAACAGACTTGCGTGGCTTGCACGGAAAATTGTCGATACCGAAGGCCCGGTTCATATCAATATCGTTGCCAAACGTCTGGCGGAGGCGTATTCTTTGACAAAGGTAGGGGAAAGGATGCGTCAAGCCGTTTACACGGCTGTGAACCGCGCGGCTAATGGCGGGAACATCATAATTCAAGGCGAATTCCTCTGGCCCAAGAACCAAAGCGAGGTCATCCCCAGAATTCCCGGACGCTCAGAGGCATCGCACAGAGCGGTGGAGCTGATAGCTCCAGAGGAAATACAAACAGCCATGGAGCTTATCATCCGACAATGCGTGGGAATCTCACTTGACGGACTTATTACAGAGACGGCCAGAATGTTCGGCATACAGAGAGCTACACCCCGGATAAGGGGTATACTGGAAACCGTAGCGAAAGAAATGCAGCAGAAGGGCGCTGCTACGCTTAATGGTGATAGTTTGACTTTAAAAAAATAAAGATAGTTTAATTATTGAAGGAAGCTAACACTCTGATGATGCAAAATTGGAAGTTTGTAACCAGGATTCGGAGTAGTTTCCATATGACCTATGAAGCCAGGCAATATGATGGAAGCATGTTGCAATTCAAAGATAACGCGGTGGTTAGGACAAGGATAAAGTTACTTAGCAACAAGAAGGCTTAAGTAAGGGGGCTGAAGGTGTGGCCAACAACAGAGATGATTTCCCACAGAAAATAAAAGATCTGCTTGGAAACCGAGTGGGATGGCGTTGTACTAACCCTGACTGCAGAAAACCAACCCGTGGATCGAATGACGATCCTAATAGAATAACAAGCATCGGAGTTGCAGCCCATATTTGCGCTGCTGCAATCGGTGGTCCCAGATATGATCCACAAATGTCTGTAGAGGAACGTAAGTCTGCAGAGAACGGAATATGGCTATGTCAGTCTTGCTCTAAATTAATTGATGACGATATTGTCAGATATAATGTTGATCTCCTCCACATATGGAAAGAAAACGCTGAGCGGCTTGCGATAGCCGAGCTACAATCTGCTACTCCGGTTAGTGTAGATAATAATGATAAAGAATTACTTCGCTTCTTTGTGCAATGCTTTGATAGGCCAGCTTTTCAAGAACGTATTAATCAAGAGGGGCGAATGGAAGATTTTGATCAAGCAATAGAAGATACAATTATTGCGCTGAATACTGGCGTTCTTCGCACGCGAGATGGCATGATACTTAAGCGGTTAGAGGGTAAGTCGGCCATTATTAATCATGTATGGAGAGAAAAGCTGAATATGATTACAGATATGCTGGTAGCCCTAAGAAAGCGGCTAAAGATTGCAAAAGACGAAAACTTGTACTCAACATGTGGTAAGGGTGAAGTTATGTATTGCTTTTATGACCGGAAGCTTGAGATATGGTTCGACTTAACGAGAAAAGAAATTATCAAGATTCTCGCTTCAATATGTCAAGAATCTGGTATTTCCGGCCTGAATTTTCCAAGGCAACCTTATTGTTGGTAACAATTTAAGAGAGATCAATTGAGGAGAAAACATGTATTCAGATAAAATACAAAAAGTTCGGCGAGAAGCTCAAGAAGCAAATGTTGCGAACAAAATAATAGATATGCTCGATAAGTTACGTTTAAGTGCTAATGAAAACAGCCCACGCAGATGGATTTGGGAGTTATTGCAAAACGCAAAAGATGTTACTAACTCATCTAGAAGAGTTAGGATAAAAGTGTGTTTTGATGAAGAAAAAGGGATATTGGAGTTCAGTCATAACGGTAAACCTTTTTCGACTACCCATTTAGTATATTTGATTGAACAAGTTTCGACGAAAGAACGTAATGATGGAAAAACAGGCGCAGAAAAGAAAAGTGGCAAATTCGGAACCGGGTTTTTAACAACACATTTACTATCTGAGAAAGTTGTTGTTACCGGAATCTTAGCTGACGAAGGGACGCAGCTAAGAAGCTTTAATGTGCACTTAGATAGATCTGGAAAGACTAAAGATGAAATAATAAGTGCAATTCAAGCTTCGTATGCAGAATTGGAGAACAGTACAATATTACCCCAGATAGAAATTTTTGATGAGAATAATTACAATACCACTTTTCGGTATGTATTAAATAATGGCGGAATAAAAGTTGCCAAAGTCGGACTGGAAGATTTAAATGTTTCTATTCCGTATGTCCTTTCATTAATTCCTGAGATTGAAGAATTAAAGATCGAACCTCAAAACATAGTTTATAAAAATTGTGAAGAAATCGTTTGCGGCTTAAAAAATTCCAAAGTATTTAGAATTAGCCGATTGCATAATGCTGCCTCGGAAGATGAATTTGTTTTGTTATTGACCGAAGACGAAGTAACAGTTGTGATATCTTTAGAACAATCTGGAGACGTAGTGAAGATAAGGGAATATAATTCAAAGCAACCAAGGTTATTCTGCGACTTCCCGTTGGTGGGTACAAATGATTTTCCATTCCCGATTATTGTGAATTCATCTAGATTTAATCCTACAGAACCTAGAGATGGGGTATTCTTGACTGATAATAGCAATGAAAAAGTTGAAGAAAATAAAGACATAATGCAAAAAGCTTGTTACTTATATAAGCAATTGCTAGGATATGCATCCAAGAAAAATTGGCATAGGTTATACAATATTGTATCGATTAAACAGTATTCTTCAAAGGATTGGTTTTCTAGAGATTGGGTGGATACAAATATAGTTAATGTATGCAAAGAGCATATAAAATACTGCCCTATTATAGATACACCAACGGGGCAACGAATAGCATTGTACGATATTTTTGATGATGAGCAAGCGTTTATTATAGCTGCTGCAGACGCAGAATGTAGGAACGGTATATGGTTTTTGGCAAATGAATTGTATCCGGATGCAATACCTTGTCAGCAGGACATCCATTATTGGTATTCTTCGCTTTGGAATGAATGCCGAAATTTAACTTTAGAATCATTGACTAAACAATTGCAAGAAATCGAAGATGTTGCGTCTTTAGCTTCAAGACTAAAGTCAAGCAATGTTGAGAAATGGTTAAATAGATACTATACTCAAGTATCTAAAAACAAGAGACTTTGGAATGCCATAAAAGACGGCGAATATACTGTTATCCCTAATCAGAATGGAGTATTCTGCCAATGCAATGAATTATGTGAAGATCTTGGTATTGAAGAGGAATATAAAAATATCCTGCAGTTACTTAATGCTGATTGCAAAGGGCGATTAATATTTAAGGGCATTAATATAAAGGAATTAACTCATTTTCAAAAATATGATAATAAAGATATTCTCAGTGAAATTAATGATGCCATGCAATGGGCTGATAAAGAAATAGAGCAAACAGTCTATTCACGGATTCTAGTCTTATATGATAATAATCATGAAAATTATAGTAAGCAAATAGAGATCATAAAATTTTTAAATGATATCAGTCAATCAGTATCTAATCTTAAATGTGTTAAATTTATTTCCGAAAAGATGCAAGAAGACGCAATAAAATATGTAACGACTATAATTGCTAACACTATTAGTGAACAGCAAGAGATTATTACTCTTGAGGAACTTCTTCATTTAAATGAGGTCGAAGCAATAGCTTGGTTATCTAGTTTTATAGAATATATAAATAAGTCAGGATATGATAATTTACTTGATAGAAAGAAATATCCTGTTCTGCCTAATCAAAAAGGAAAGTTTGTATCAAAAGAAAACCTATTCTTAGATGATGAGATAGATGATGTTTTAAAAGATTTAGCATTTTGTGCAGGATATGATGTCCGAGATGAGCTTCTTTCAAAAGAAATATATTTGGAGCTGCCCAACAATCGAGAAAAGCATAATGAAGATTTGGCTCCGTACATAACGCAATATGTAAAAGACTATTATAGGCAAGATAGAAGTCAAAATGAGACACTTAAAAACTTCTTAAAAACCCTTTTTATTTGGATAGATGAAAATCCTGACAAGGCCAAAAAACTATTTCCTGATATTTGTGAAAACAAACATTGGCTCTATGATGATAGAGAAATTGCAATTAATATGAAAAAGGCAGAGGCTTATGATAGTCTATTAGAAAAATATAATATTTCAAGTCCAGAAAAGTTAGAGCGAATATTAATGCAAACAAATAATGAAAACAGCACAGAAGTGGGAAAAGATACACTTACTGAGGATTTGCTTATTCAATTGGGTATATATTCTGAGGAAAAATTAAACAATGCACTAAGCAATACTTTTTTTGCAGATAACTTTACCCATGAGTCAGAGCATATTGATTTTAAGTTTGAATTTGTGACTCAAATATTAGAAAGATCCAAGGATAGGATATTAAAGTATCTTCGTACAAAAAAGGAATATGATTTGAATAGTATGATTGAGATAGATAAAACCATTTTTCTAATTAAAAAGAATGGAGAAGAAATATTTTTACTTGCAAGACCATCAGACTATGAACAAGTTATTCTATATTATGATTCAGAGAAAGATGTTTTAGATTATGAAAAGGATTGGGAATTATGGGTCGAAAATGGTGTTGATCAACCGCAAAAAATAACCTTTGGTAAAATACTTAAATTGACCGGTATAAATAAAATACCTCTTAGGAAAGTCAGGTAGAAAAATGATAAGTATAGATGAAATAATAGAATTATTAAGCAGGCCCGATGCACCAAACATTATTTGTAGAGAATTTGACTTAAAACCCAGAAGTATAGCAATGTTTATAGCTGCTATGGCCAACACATTAGAAGGATATATAATTATTGGAGCGGTTAAAGAAGAAGCAGGGTACAGTGTGAATGGCGTCAGTAGAACAATTAATTTTAAATGTGTCGTTGATGCTGCACGGGAAATGCTGGTTGGCATCCCCAGATTGGAATGTGAATTACTAAATATTAACGGTAAGAATGTTTTTGTTATTAAAGTTTATAAGTCATCTAAAGAAGTCTTTCTGGATGAAAAGTTATACATTATCGAAAACAATGATATGGTGAAGGTCGAAGGGGGAAGGATTGTGGACAAGACAAAAGTTTTTATAGTACATGGACATGATAACGAAGCAAAACAGGAAACAGCACGTTTTATTGAAAAACTTGGATTACAAGCAATCATTTTACATGAGCGAGCCAGTAAAGGACAAACCATTATAGAGAAAATAGAGGAAAACTCTAATGTTGGTTTTGCAGTTGTTTTGTATACTCCATGTGATGAAGGTAAGGCGAAAACCCAATCAGAATTAAATGACCGAGCAAGACAAAATGTAGTGTTTGAACACGGTTATCTTATCGGAAAAATAGGAAGACAAAATGTATGTGCCTTGGTGAAAGGCAATATCGAAAAACCAAACGACATTTCAGGTGTTGTATACATAAACATGGATTCTCACGGCGCATGGAAAACAGATTTAATTAAAGAGATGAAAGAAAGCGGTTATGCTGTTGATGCAAACAAATTATTATAGATTCTATGAATGAGCATGCTTTTCTCAATTATACAAAAGGCTAAAAATATTTACGAAATTGTTAAATTTTTTTATTTTAGAAGCTTTTAAAAAATCGAAGTTCTATTTCAAGACCATCTTGTAGAACGAATTTTGCCAATTGCTTTTTGAAACCTACAATTTGATAAATGTTTATTCCACATGAGGAGAGTCTATATGGAGAAGCTAGATAAAAGTAAGTTAGAGGATATCATTAAGTATGAGCAGGAAAATACATATATTGATTTTAAAAAGTGTCAATATGTAAAAGAGAAAAATCAAGATTTAATAAAAGATATAATGGCAATGGCAAATGCCAACTATAATGGAGAAAAATATATAATTGTTGGTGTAAAATCTGTTCCAGGTAATGAAAATGCGCTAGTAGGTATTGACGATGATGTTAATGATGATGCAGAGTATCAGCAAATTATCTATGAGAATATCGAACCTCAAATAAAGTTTTCGTATTTTAGTGAAGATATTTGTTGTAAAAAAGTAGCATATTTTATTATTTATCAGGATAACACAGATAGACCTTATATGATGAGAAAGGATTTTGGTAAACTAACTAAAGGTGATTCATTTAAAAGAATTGGAAGTAGTCAAGTAAGATTAGTCAGACATGATCTTGATACTATATATTCAGATAGATATAAAAACAATATAGAGATAAATAGAAAAAAGGAAGAGAAGATAAAGGCATTAAATCTAGAGTTAAATTTAATAACAAAAATGAAACATTATTATGGACATCTAAGTGGGAGTAACTATCATATTAAACGTTTGATAGAATCATATAAAAACAACTATGAAATACCGAGATGGGGACTCAGGAATATACCGGAGAATATGTCAGAGATGCAATGGAAAGTCAATACATTGAGGGAAATATGCGGTTTTGGCATAAATGATTTTAATACATCTCTAACAAAAGATATTTTGAGGAATATAGATAATAATTATTTTGAAGAATATAATATGGTTATTCAACTATTAGAGAATGATTATATATATTTAAAAGAATTACAGCATCGGTTGAAGATGATACAAGAATTAGATTGGACAAATGATGTAAAAGTATATAATGTCCTATCTAAAATTGAACTTAAAAATATCTATAATTATTTCGAAAAAGGTTCTTTTATTACTCGAGTAGACTTTGAAAAAAGAATAGAGGAAATAAAAAAAGAAATTATAGAAATAAAAGAGATATGAGCGTCAATGATAATTTGTGTGATAAGGTGAAGAAAAATCACTTTGTTGTTAGATATATTTGTAACGCAGGAGTTGGAGAATATATCTTATATGGACTTAAATGTGTTTTCTTTTCATACATTATGTTGACTCTATGCAGTATGTCCATGGAAATATATATATTACTGTATTGACTTGCATCGATTATTTTACTCTATGTCCAATTAAACCGCGAAATATTGAACCCCCTTGGCGTTTTGACTGAATAAAACACCAAGGGGTTATTCTATGGTTTGAAAACTGATGTCATTGTCGCTTAATTTCTTATCTTCGTTGCCTCACATCTGATAACCCAACCAAATAATCTAACGAGACCTTGAAATATTCAGCTATTGCTACCAGCTTTTCAATGGACGGTAAATTAGTGCCGCTGGCAAACTGGCTAACGGCTGGACGACTTGTGCCAATTGCGTCGGCCAAGGCTTGTTTTGAAGTGTTATGCTGGTCTAGCAATAAATTAAGTCGCTGAACAAATTTTTCTTTCTGAAACATAAAAAACTCCTTGACCGTAAGAGTAACTTACTGTAAGATGAAATAGTAAGTAATACTTACGAAAAATAAGATGTGCAAATGCGACTGGAGAAAATCAGCGTCCCTCAAAAGCGAGGTAAAACCAAGCCTTCCGCATTCGTAGCCCGGCACGTAACTAAAAAGAGGTGATGCATCCCCTCACAGCAGCCTGCCTATGGCAACAACTGCCGATCTCCTACGCCCCAAACCACTTTAAAACAAAAAAACAGAACCTATCCGGCGTGACGGGCCGGACAAGTCCATTATAGCCGAATTGCGCTAGTGGCACAATGTTCCATGTACTATTGGAAAGACAATTTGAACCGCCAAAACGCAACAGTTGCTTGCGAGCCTGCGCCAAGGGCACCGGCATGAAATTTGCGCGTGGTATGCGTATAATATACCTTGGCAGCGTGCGTGGCGTTTGGGCGGTTCAAAAAAATTCCTCCGTACCCTCCGTACCCTCCGCGACCTCCGTGACCGGTGCGTGTTCTGTTCAGGATGCCCCGGCATTAGTCGGCGAGGGCATCGGCTGTTTCGTCGCAGGGAAAGCGAACAGGCTGCATTGTTAACCGGCCTATGTCAGTGTCTTATATGTTATGCACATAAGTTTGCAATATTTTTTTATAATCAACATCACTTGGTGGGAGCTCGCCATTTGTCATTACAAATTTAATTTTATCATCGCTGCTAGGAGCTATTTCTTTTTGCTTTAATATATCTGCCAGGTGATTTATCGTTCCGGCACTTCCGTCGAAAAAAACAGTTTCCTTTGTAAATGCTTGCTGCAGAAGCTTGTTGAATAATGGAAAGTGAGTGCAGCCAAGAACAACAGCACCATAATCAGGCAGCGTTAATGCTGCAAATTGCTCTTGCAAATACTGATATACCTCTGGTGTATCAAACTTAAACTGCTCAGCGAATTTTACCAGGCCGCCTAGCGCCAGGGTATCAACTATTTCTGTTGCGTCAAATCTTTGGACTAATTGATGAAATTTTTCTTCCTGTAAAGTAAGACTGGTTGCCAATACCAATACTCTTTTACCCCGTTCTTTACAATAGGCAACAGCGGGTTTTACGGCAGGTTCCATTCCAATGATCGGGAAACTATAATTCTTTCGCAGTTTTCCGACCGCGACACTTGTTGCGGTATTGCAAGCGATCACCACGGCATCTACTTTGCTCTTTGCCATATAATCCATGCCTGTTTGGACGTATTGTTTTATTTCGCTTTTCGTCTTGTCCCCATACGGTAAATGCTCAATATCAGCATAGTAAAGGTATTCGGCAAACGGCAGTATTTTTAAAGCGTGACCAAGAACAGTTAAGCCGCCAATACCGGAGTCAAAAAAACCAATTTTCATCTTAATCCCTTCTTAAATTTAATTATTGTATTGAGCGGGACATTCTTCCCGTTTGTATTTTGAATAAAGCTTGATTGGTCGTATTGCCGATATCCCGCACTTTGCTGTTGCGATAAGCCGTGATCTCCACGCCATATTTCTTTTTACCTTCGTTCCGCCTTATCCGACCGGCCGACTAAATAATCCAGAGAAACCTCGAAATAGTCGGCGAGGGCATCGGCCGTTTCCAAGCTGGGTAGGCGTAAGCCTGTCTCCCAATGACCGACTAACGCCTTAGATACGCCAAGCTCATTGCCTAAAGCAGCGTGACTAAGGTTTTTTGAAGTTCGCAGCGTTTTTAGCCGGTTTGCAAATGTTTCTCTTGATATCATCAAAACAACCCCTTGACGACTACTTTAGGTAGTTGTATACTGTAAATAAAGCTGTCTACTTAAAGTAGTCGAACTAAATATTAAAGAATACTGATACTGTCCCTGCTTTGAGAAAGTTAGGTTTGCGTCGATCTGACAAAGTCCTTACCGAAAGCGAGGTGGAGTTAGTTAAAACGAATGCTGAGCTGTCAGTTCTTCTTTGCGACAGTGGTGGCAAACCAACTATACAATAATAAAAAAGAGGCATTTCTAATTCCAGCAGCCTGCCCATGGCAGCAGCTGCCGGTCTCCTGCGCCTAAAACGCTTTAAAAACAAAAAACAGAACCCATCCGGCGTGACGGGCCGGACAAGTTCATTATAGCCGAATTGCGCCAGTGGCACAATGTTCCATGTACTTTTGGCAGGGTAATCGCTTACGGAAGCGCAAGCGTACGCTTCAGCCGTCAGCAAGCAGGCTGCCTTCGCTGCGACTCGGCCTCTCGGGTCCGTATCCCCGGCCCTTTCCGGAAAAAGCCGTTCCGTCAGGATGGAAACCGGCAATGCAAAAAGGAACATCCGGCTTCTCCTTTGGGCCAAAAGTGGCCATTGCCTGACGGCAAGCTACCTATTTACTTTTGCCAAACGTTGCAAAAGTAACAAAAAAACTGTGCTCCTCCCTCCGTGGCCGATACTCACGCTTACCGTATTCTCTCATTTAACTTTATCCGATCTGCCAACGAGATAGTCCAGAGAAACCTCGAAATAATCGGCGAGGGCCTCGGCCGTTTCCAAGCTTTTAGTAGTTGGATACTGTGAATAAAATGACTACTTGACGTAGACTGATGCTATAATTAAATTCAAGATGTCAGTTATCCATATTTTATTAAGGAATTATTTTTGCTAATAACTACAGCAGACTAAGCCGCAACTCATCCTATAGCCGGCGGCTGAGTTTAGAATCCCATCCTGAAAGGAGGCAGACTTTATCCTGCTCGCATGGGGCGGGCAATGCTGAACAGTCATATCCATACTGTGCTGCCATGGCCGGGGAATGACAAAGCTGAGCAAGGCTTTGCGCTTCTTGAGTTAATTGGACACTTACGATGGTCCGGCTGTTTCAGAAAAAGACAAAAAAGCGAGGTGATGTTCGTCAAGCAGCCTGCCCTATGGCAGCGGCTGCCGGTTTTCTGCGCCCTTTTTGTGGTCTGACAAAGGGGAGAATCCATCATATACCAATCTATGTATAAGTATAGCTTATCTGTCAAAAGACGTAAGCCTGTCAAATGTCTGATTTTGAAGGGAGTGAGGTTATGAGTGAACCAACCCGCCGGGCAGATGCGGACAGGTGCCGTGTCCCCTGGACTGGTTACGCCGCGCTGGTGTTTGCGGTCATATTTTTTTCTGGATTGTTTGCCGGCGGCAAAAGCTGGACGGCTGTCCTTGACTTTAATGCGCTCAACGGTCAGTTCGGCACCATGAAGGAAGCCGCCAGAGCAACTTTTTACGGCATGGGAGGCCAGGGAGCCAGAGACGGCTTTCTGTTTGCCTTCTCGCTGGTGCCGGCGGTGATGCTGGCGCTGGGAGTGGTGGAGGTGGTCGAGCATTTGGGCGGGCTGCGGGCGGCGCAGCGGCTGCTGACACCGGTGCTGCGCCCGCTGCTGGGGCTGCCCGGAGTTGCCGGCCTGGCGTTGATCTCCAGCTTGCAAAGTACTGACGCGGGCGCCAGTATGACTAAAACCCTGCGGGAGGACGGCTTGTTGACTGAACGGGAGAAGACGGTGTTCGCCGCGTTTCAGTTTACGGCCGGTGGGACGATTACCAATTATTTGTCCACCGGTTCGGCTCTGTTCGCGTTTATCTCCGTACCGATTTTAATCCCCTTGGTTGTCATTATGCTGCTGAAGGTCTGTGGTGCCAATATCATGCGCCTGTATCTGCGGGCGGTTGTGAAAGGAGCGGGCAGCGATGCAGGCGGGTTCGCTGGTTGATGTGTTTGTCGCCGGGGCCAGAAAAGGCTGGAATGTAGGGGTAACGAGCATTATTCCCAATGTACTGATGGCGTTTGTGCTGATTCAGGTGTTTAAACTGACCGGCCTGCTGGCTTTTTTGGGATGGGCATTCGCACCGGTAATGGCGGTCTTTGGCCTGCCGGGCGAAGCGGTTATGGTGCTGGCCGGCGCTTTTCTCTCGATGGGCGGCGGCGTGGGCGTGGCTGCCAGTCTGGCGGCGGGCGGCCTGCTCGGCGGGGCGCATGTCAGCATTTTGCTGCCGGCCATTTTTCTGATGGGGGCGTTGGTCCAGTATATGGGGCGCTTGCTGGGGACTGCCGGCGTGCAGCCGCGGTTTTATCCGGTATTGTTTGCCATTTGCCTGCTTAACGCAATGCTGGCGATGTGGCTGATGCGGCTGTATCTTGTGATGCTGCCGGGATGATGAAAGTGAGAGGGGTGGAACAATGCGCAATCAGGAAAGTGTGGAGGCGGTATACCATATCCTGCATCAAATGCCGGAGCCGGGCTTGGCTGAAAGGCGGACTGCCGCCTATCTGGCCTCGCGGTTGGAGCAGGCAGGATATGTAGTGCGAACCGGCGTTGGCGGCACCGGGGTTATCGGCGAACTGCGCGGGGCTAAGCCGGGGGTTACGGTGATGCTGCGTGCGGATATGGACTGTATGGTTCATTCGGTTGACGGCAAAGAGGTCTATGTGCATTCCTGCGGTCATGACGCACATTCGGCCATGGTGCTGACAACGGCTGTAGAAATGGCGGCAGCCGGCGTAGAGCAGGGAACGCTGAAGATTCTGTTCCAGCCGGCGGAGGAAACCCTGCAGGGGGCGCTTGGCGTCATTGCGGATGGTGGTCTGGAGGGCGTCGATTTTCTGTTGGGCTTGCATTTACGGCCGATTCAGGAGGCCAGGCTTGGTCAGGCGACGCCGGCTTTGCGGCATGGAGCCAGTGCGGCTGTTGCGGCGGCTTTGACCGGGAAGACAGCACACGGAGCCAGGCCGCATCTGGGGATTAACGCGATTGACGCCGGTGCGGCGGTATTGCAGGCGGTCAATGCTATTTATGTCAATCCGGCTGTTCCAGCCACGGTGAAGGCGACCCGGTTTCAAGCCGGGGGCGCGACCAACGCTATCCCGGACCGGGCCGACTTGGTGTTTGATGTACGGGCTCAGACCAATGCGGTAATGGAGGAACTGCTGGAAAAGACCGCACAGGCGGTGGCGAAAGGGGCGGCGTCAATCGGCGCGGCAGGCGAAGCCCTGGTCGCCGGCCGTGTTCCCGCAGCGGAATATGACGCGGCGCTGACGGCGCTGCTGGCGGAGTCAATCCGGACCGTGCTGGGGGAAACCGGGCTGCTGGCGCCGATTCAGACGCCGGGTGGCGAGGATTTCCATTTTTACCGCCAACACAGACCGGCGCTGCGGGTTGCCTATTTTGGCCTGGGAGCGGATTTGACCCCGGGACTGCATCATCCGGACATGACGTTTGACCTGCGGGCGCTGCGACAGGGCGTGGATATCCTGTTGCGCGCGCTGGAGCATCTGCTGGGAAAGGGAGGAGAAGCATGAACGGGAAAAAAGTGAAAGCAACCGCCGCGGGCGTGAAAGTAAAGCCGGTGGGTTATTTGATGCTGGTGCTGGCCTTTGTGTTCTTTTCCGGGATACTGGCTGGAAAAAGCGGCTGGCTAAGTGCATTTGATTATACCAGTTTAAATGGAACGTTTGGATCGATCAAAGGTAAGGCGCTGACTTTTGTCGGTGCAGGCGGACAAGGGGCCCGGGCCGGCTCTTGTTTGCCCTGAGCTTGATTCCGGGGGTAATGCTGGCGCTCGATTTTGTGGAGGTGGTCGACCGTCTTGACGGTCTGAAGGCGGCTCAACGCTTATTGACGCCGGTACTGCGGCCGTTGCTCGGCATTCCGGGCGCTGCCGCCCTGGCGCTGATCTCGAGCACACAAAGCACCGACGCCGGCGCCGGGATGACCAAAGCCTTGTATGACAGCGGCGAAATCGACGACCGCGAGCGGACGATCTTTGCGCAGTTTCAGTTTTCCGGCGCAGCGGTGATCAATAACTTTTTGTCGATCGGCTCGGCGTTATTTGCCAATCTGCTGGTGCCGGTGCTTGTTCCCTTTGCGCTGCTGTTTGTCTTAAAGCTGTTTGGCGCAAACCTGACCCGCCTCTACTTGCGGAAATTTTACCGGGAGGAACTGGCTGATGGCAAATAAAACGGTTGTTGACATGTTTGTGGAAGGCGCGCGTAAAGGCTGGCAGATCGGCATTCATAGCATTATGCCGAATGTGGTGATGGCCTATACGCTGATCCGGATTCTGGAGATTTCCGGGCTGCTAAAGCTGGTAGGCCAGACCTGTGCGCCGCTAATGGCGCTGTTTGGTTTGCCGGGGGAAGCAATTATGGTTAACCTGGCCGCATTGCTTTCCATGGGCGGCGCGGTCGGCGTGGCTTCCAGCCTGATCGGAGCGGGGGCGCTTGGCAATGCCGATATCACTATTCTGCTGCCGGCTATTTTCATTGGCGGCGGTCAGGTGCAGAATCTCGGACGTCTTTTAGGCACGTCAGGCACCAGAGCCTGCTTTTATCCCTGGATGTTTGCCGTGACTGTCATCAACACGATAGTGGCGATGCTGGTTATGCGGATGTTGATGACTGTGATTGCATAGAAAAATGCCGTCAGGCTAAAGGAGAGGGAAATATGCAAGAAAAAATGGAGACATTGTATCAGCAGTGCCAGGAGTATGTACCCGATTATATGCAGCTATGGGAGACGCTGGTCAATATTGACACAGGCACCGGTTACGGCGAGGGGATCAGCCGGGTGGGCAACCTGGCCGCCGCGTTTTTACGCGAACAGGGCGCCACGGTCAGGCTCGTGCCGTCGGATAAGCCGGACGCCGGCTTTAACGTGGTGGGTGTTTTTACGGGGCGCGGCCGCGGCAAGGTGCTGGCGATGGCGCATATGGACACGGTATTCGCTGCCGGCACGGCGGCTGAACGGCCGTTTCGCACCGATGGGGAATGGGCTTATGGGCCGGGGGTGTCGGACTGTAAGGGCAGCGTAGCGCTTTGCCTGCATGCTGTCAAGCTGTTGCGGCAACGGCAGTTTGACGATTTCGCCCAGATTACCTGCCTGTTTAACTGCGATGAGGAGACCGGCTCGCCCGGTTCGCGGCAGTTGATTCAGGAACTGGCCGCCGCGCATGATGTGGTGCTGTGTCTGGAGCCGGGCCAGGTCGGCGATGGGGTGGTCATCTGGCGCAAAGGATCGGCTGTGCTGGAGGTGGCTGTGCACGGTCGCGGCTCCCATGCCGGCAGCGCTCCCGACGACGGCCGCAACGCGCTCATGGAGCTGCTGCAGCAGGGTAAAGCAGCTAAGTGATTTGGGGGATGCGGAGAAATTGACCACGCTGCATTTTACCACCTTTCACGCCGGTGAGCGGACAAATGTGATCCCCGATTATGCGGTCGCGAAAGCGGATATCCGGGTAGTCGACCCGCTGGAATTGGACCGGATTGAGCGGGAGGCGCGGCGGCTTGCGGCTGGCACGACAATTGCCGATACAACTGTGTCTGTCAGCCTGCACCGGAATAATCCGCCTTTCCCGCAGAATGCGGGCACCGACCGTCTGATCGCCAAGGCGCAGTCGATCTACGGGGAATTGGACAGGACGCTGCTGGTGACCGGCGCGGGTGGCGCGTCTGACGCCAACTGGGCAGCGTCAGCGGGCGCGACGGTAATCGACGGGCTTGGCCCCGTTAAGGGCGGCCCGAACCATACGGTGCACGAAAAGACAAAGCTTGACAGCATTGTACCGAGACTGTACCTGCTGACCCGGTTGTTCATGGAACTGGGCGCGGGAAAATTGCAAGACCGCTAGTGGCCGGCTGCAGCTACCCGGTTTATTATAGGTAACTCAGGCGGTTCCCCTTACGCAATAGCACGACCGAAAACGCCGGCTGAACAGCAGCCGGCGTTTTCGGTCGTGCGTGATACGGCGGCGTTTTTACAGTTGCAACCCGTTTCTCCGTGCCCTCCGTGGCCGGTTCCTAATTCCGGTTCTCCTTTTATCTATCCTGTAATTTCCGTTTTCCTCCGTGTCCTCCGTGTATCCTCCGTTTCCTCTGTGGAATCGTATTCGGCCTTTTCGATGCGGCAAATTTTGCTGTCCGGCCAGGAGAATGATTTCTCTTAATTGCTCAAATACTCATGGGTAATCATCGTTTTTGCATTTGTTGCGACTATTTGAAAAACTGTTGACACTAGTATACTAGAATGGTAATCTAAACATGGACTACAGGCCTTTGAATGGAGGGGCAAGATGAAGCTGAGCAAGGATGTCTTAAGCAATCCCGGCGACTGGCAGGAAAAGGGCGTTGTGTTTCCCCGGTTCGACTGGGAAAGCGTCAGGCGGCGGACGGCGGAGAAGCCGGTTTGGCTGCATTTCGGCGCCGGCAATATTTTTCGCGCGTTTCCGGCGCGGGCGCAGCAGCTGCTGTTGGATGAAGGGCTTGCCGATAGCGGTATTGTGGTGTGCGAAACCTTTGACGAGGAAATTATCGACAAAGCGTTTACCCCGTTTGACAATCTTACGCTGGCGGTGACGCTGAAGGCGGATCAGTCGATTGACAAGACGCTGGTCGCCAGTATTACCGAGAGCCTGACCGGCTCTTCCGACCGCAAGCAGCTGGAGCGGATTTTTACGGCTCCGTCGCTGCAACTGGTCAGTTTTACGATTACCGAAAAAGGCTACGCGGTGACCGATGACCGGGGTCAGATGCTGCCGCATATCGCGGCTGACGTCAGCCGGCGGCCGGAGGAAGCATCCAGCCTGATCGGCCTGGTTGCTTATTTGTGCCTGCTGCGCTGCCGCGCCGGCCAGCTGCCGCTGGCGCTGGTGAGCATGGACAACTGCGCCCGCAATGGCGAAAAGCTGAAAACGGCGGTTCTGGCGGTTGCCCAGGGCTGGGAACGGCAGGGTTTTGCCGGTCGCGAGTTTAGTGAATATTTGCAGCATGAGTCGCGGGTGACGTTTCCCTGGAGCATGATTGATAAAATTACGCCGCGGCCGGCGGACAGTGTCAGGGAAATGCTGGCTGCGAGCGGCATTGAGGGCATGGAGATTCATCAAACGGCGAAGAATACATATGTGGCGGCATTCGTCAATGCCGAGGAATGCGAGTACCTGGTGATTGAGGACAGCTTCCCCAACGGCCGGCCGCCGCTGGAGAAAGCCGGCGTGATTTTCAGCGACCGTGATACCGTGAACAAGGTGGAAAAGATGAAGGTGGGCGCCTGCCTCAATCCGCTGCACACGGTACTGGCGGTTTTTGGCTGCCTGCTCGGCTACGAACTGGTTTCGAAGGAAATGGAAAACGGTCCGCTGGTGCGGCTGGTCAAGCTGGTCGGTTACAGCGAGGCGCTGCCGTATGTGCCTGATCCCGGCATTATCAGCCCGCGGCAGTTTATCGACGAGTTTATCAATACCCGGCTGCCGAATCCGTTTATCCCCGATTCGCCGCAGCGGATTGCCTGCGACACGTCGCAAAAGATTCCGGTGCGGTTTGGCGGCACGCTGAAAGAGATGGAGCGGCAGGGCAAGGATCTGTCGCGGCTTAAGGGCATTCCCTTCTTTATCGCCGGCTGGCTGCGCTATCTGCTGGCGGTTAATGACGAAGGCAAGCCGCTGGCGCTGAGTCCGGATCCGATGCTGGCGGAACTGCGGCCGCACCTGCAGGGGATTTCCCTTGGCGACAAAGGGCCGTTTGCGGCGGCGATTCAACCGATTCTGGCCAATCAGGCAATTTTTGGCGTCGATTTGTACAAGCATGGCCTGGCCGGCAAAATTGAAGCCTATTTTACCAACATGGTGAGCGGAGCGGGAGCTGTCAGACAGGCTCTCAATGATGAATTCAAGGAGGAATAGCCTGTGAAGATGACTTTTCGCTGGTTCGGCCAGGCTGAAGACAGTGTAACCCTGGCGCAGATCCGGCAAATTCCCGGTGTGACCGGCATTATTTCCGCGCTGCATGATATTCCCGCCGGCGAGGTATGGCCGCTGGAGCGGATTAAGGCGCTGCAGGCGGAGGTGGAAAGCCACGGTCTGGAGCTGGCCGGCATTGAAAGCGTCAATGTGCACGAGGATATCAAGCTGGGCTCGCCCCGGGCGGAGCAATATATCGAGAATTACAAACAGACGCTGCGGCATTTGGGACAGGCTGGGGTCGGCATGGTTTGCTATAACTTCATGCCGGTGTTCGACTGGACGCGGTCGGAGCTGGCTAAGCCGCTGCCGGACGGTTCGACGGTGCTGTCTTACGATAAAGACATCATCGGCAAAACCGACCCGCTGCAGATGTTTGCCGATATGGACGGCGAGTCCAACGGCTTTTCCCTGCCCGGCTGGGAAAAATCGCGCATGCCGGAGATCCGCGAACTGTTTGACCGCTATCGCGGCGTGACGGAAGAGGATTTGTTCCGCAATCTGAAGACATTTTTGAGCGGGATCATTCCTGTGGCCGAGCAGTACGATATCAAAATGGCGATTCATCCCGATGATCCGCCCTGGTCGATTTTCGGCCTGCCGCGGATCACGACCTGCAAGGAAAATCTGGAGCGGATCGTCAATCTTGTCGACAGCCCCTGCAACGGGCTGACGCTGTGCAGCGGCTCGCTGGGCGCGAACCGGGCCAACCAGATTCCGGAGCTGGTGCGTTATTTCGGCAAGCGGGGCAAGGTCCACTTCGGCCATGTCCGCAATATCAAGATCCATGAAGACGGCAAGTTTGACGAAAGCGCGCATTTGAGCAGTGACGGCTCGCTGGATATGTTTGAAATTATGAAGGCCTATCATGACATCGGCTTTACCGGTCCCATCCGTCCCGACCACGGCCGGATGATCTGGGGCGAGAAAGCCCGTCCGGGCTATGGCCTGTATGACCGGGCTTTGGGCGCGGTCTATTTGAACGGTTTATGGGAAGGGATCGACCGGATGCGCCAGCAGGGCTAGCGCGGCGGCACCAAATAAAGATAATGGGGGAAGGTATTGTATGAAAAAGACGACAAAACGGATTCTTTGCGGCGTACTGGCAGGGGCTTTCAGCGCGATGCTGCTGGCCGGCTGCGGCTCGGGAGCGAAAGGCGGCACCGACGCGAAACCGACGGTGATCCGGGTCGGCTCAACGCTGGCGGCGACGCATCCTGTCAATGTCGCGCTGGCGCAGCATTTCAAACCAATGGTTGAGGAAGGCTCCAAAGGGGCGCTGAAGGTCGAGATCTATGAAGGCGGCACCCTCGGCGGCGAGAAGGAGCTTTACGACAGCGTCCGCAACGGCAACCTGCAGATGTGCGCCGTTGGCACAGTAATGTGGAACGAAGTGCCGAAGATGGCGATTCCCGACTTCCCGTTCGTATTCCGGGACATTCCCCACGCCCGCGCCGTTTATAACGGCCAGGTCGGTGATGAAATGGCGGCCGAGCTAGAAAAGATCGGCAAGGTTAAATTCCTTGGCTGGTTCCCCAACGGCAGCCGCGTATTCAGCACCAACCGCACGATCAGCAAACTGGAGGATTTCAAAGGCCTGCGGCTGCGGATGCCGAATAACCCGATCCATATTCAGGTCGGCACCCTGCTGGGCGCCAACGTAACGCCGATGCCGCTGGGCGAAGTCTTTACCGCCCTGGAGCAAAAGGTTGTCGACGGTCAGGACAACCCGCTGTCCACCTTCCGCAACGAAGGCTGGTACGAAGTGCAGAGCGATATCTTTGAATCCAATCATATGATCAGCACGATTGAGCTGCTGGGCAGCACCAAGATGTGGAGTTCACTGACCAAGGAACAGCAGACGCTGATCCAGCAGGCAGGCGAGAAAGCCGGCAAGGAAGCCTGGGATCTGTATGTCAAGAGCATCGAGGATGATAAGAAATTCCTGCAGGAGCGCAAGCTGAAGATCACGACTCCGGATGAAGCAACCCGGCAGCGGTTGGTTGAACTGATGCAGCCGGTGTATAACGATCTGTACAAAAAATATGACTGGGCTGAGGAAACGGTGAAACGGATCCGGGCCACCAAGAGCTAATACCAGTCGCGAACTGGCTGGAACGGTGACGGTACTGGCTTAATTCATCAACCTGCGAGCTGGCGGCGGGACGGTTTAGCGTAAAAGAGGCGGCGGAAGCGGTGTACGGCAGCGGCTGTACACCCGTGTCCGCCGGCATACGCGAGACCGTCCGTCAGCGGTTGCGGGATTGGGTTGCCGGCAGTACCGGAGGGTTAATTTGGAGGTGGAATGATGTCCCGTGCTCTGGACAAGTTGTTCCGGCTGGTCGAGGTTTTAATGGCAGCTATGCTGGCCTCAATGATCATGCTGGTGTTGCTGAATGTTATCCTGCGTTACTTTTTCAACTCCGGGATCACTTGGTCTGAGGAGATGGCCCGCTATCTGTTTATCTGGATTATCTACATCGGGGCGATCGGGGCCATGCGTGACAATACCCACTTGGGGGTGGACACGGTGATCCGCCGTCTGCCGCCGACTGTTCAGAAGGTGGCCTATCTTTGCGGGCAGTTGCTGATCCTGGCGCTGATGGTGCTGCTGTTTGAAGGCAGCTGGAATCTCTCCCTGTTGAATATTGACGCGGTGGCGTCGGCGACCGGCATTCCGTTGATGCTGGTTTACGGCAGCGGCCTGCTGACCAGCGCCTGCATCGCCATTAACGCTGTGGCCAATTGCTATAAAGCGCTGTTTGTGCCGGGCTCGATGGGAAAGCTGCTGCAGCTGCACGAATCGGAAGAGGAAATATTAGTGGAAGAAACGCAGCAGGAGGAGGGGAAATAACATGTCAATGGTCATTTTTTTGATCTCGCTGTGCGTGGCAATGGCCGTCGGCGTGCCGATCGCTTTTTCCCTGCTGTTCAGCGGCGTCTGCCTGATGTTCTTTCTCGATATGTTCGATACCCAGATCATCGCCCAGAATCTGATGGCGGGAGCCGACAGCTTCGCGATGATGGCGGTGCCGTTCTTTGTCATGGCCGGTGATCTGATGAATCGCGGCGGCCTGACACAGCGCATCGTTACCGCGGCGCTGGCCCTGGTCGGCCATATTCGCGGCGGCCTCGGCTATGTGACGATTCTGGCGATTGTCATGTTTTCCAGTCTGGTTGGATCGGCAGTGGCCAGCACGGCCGCGCTGGGCGCGATTCTGATCCCGATGATGGTCAACGCCGGCTATGACCGCAACCGTTCGACCGCGCTGGTGGCGGCGGGCAACATCGTTTCGCCGATCATGCCGCCCAGCGTGCCGATGATCATTTTCGGCGTTACCGCCGGCGTGTCGATCAGCAAACTGTTTTTGTCCGGCATCATGCCCGGCTTGTATATCTCGGTGGCGTTGGCCTTCACCTGGGCCTGGGTTGCCCGCAAGGATAAAGTGGAAGTGCTGGAGCGTAAGAGTTTCAAAGAAATGCTGAAGGCAATCGGTCAGGCGATGTGGGCGTTGATGATGCCGGTGCTGATTGTTGTCGGCATGCGCGGCGGCGTATTTACGCCGACCGAGGCCGGTGTCGTCGCGCTGACGTACGCGTTGTTCGTCGGCGGCGTGGTTTACCGTGAGCTGACCTTCCGTGATATATTCGACTGCCTGGTTTCCTCGGCGAAAATGACCAGTGTGATCATGTTCCTGGCGGCGGCGGCAATGGTGTCGTCCTGGCTGATGACAATCGGCAATATTCCCGGCCTGGTCACCGAGATTCTGGAGCCGTTCATGCACAATCCGATTGTGCTGATGCTGGTGATTAACCTGGTCGTGATTCTGGTCGGCACAGCGATGGACGTAACGCCGACAATTCTGATCCTGACGCCGGTGCTGATGCCGATTGTGCGCAAGGCCGGCATTGATCCCGTCTATTTTGGTCTGATTTTTGTTATCAACAATGTCATCGGCCTGCTGACGCCGCCGGTAGGCACGGTATTGAACGTAGCCTGCGGCGCCGGTAAAATCAGCATGGAAGCGATCGTGAGGGCGATCGTGCCGTTCTTTATTGTCGAATGTATCTTGCTGTTGCTGATGATTCTATTCCCGGAACTGGTGCTGACGCCGCTCAATTGGCTGAGTAAGTAAAGGATAGTCGGAGGGTAAAAGAATGAAGCAGTTAGTAACGCAAAAACCGCATCAACTGGTGATGTGCGAAGCGCCGCGGCCGGAAATCGGCCAGGCCGGCGAGGTTCTGGTCAAGGTTAAGGCCGCCGGTATCTGCGGTTCGGATGTGCATATTTATCACGGCACTTCACCGGTGGCCACTTATCCGCGGGTAATGGGACACGAAGTGGTCGGCGTCGTCGAGCAGATTGGCGACGGTGTGACCAAGGTGAAACCGGGCGATCATGTCATTGTCGATCAGGTGATCAGCTGCGGCCATTGTTATCCCTGCAGCATCGGCCGCCCCAATGTCTGCTGCCACCTGCAGGTGCGCGGGGTGCATGTCGACGGCGGCTACCGCGAGTATATGGTGGTCGATGAAACGGCGCTGCATTTGCTGCCGCAGGATCTGCCGTTCGCCGACGCGATCATGATCGAGCCGCTGAGCATTGCTTTTCAGGCCAAAGACCGCGCCCAGATTACCGCCAGGGACACGGTGTTCATTCTTGGCGCCGGCGCCCTTGGCAAGAGCCTGATTAAAGCGGTGCTGCTGACCGGGGCCAAAATCATTGTCGCCGATGTCGTCGAAGAGCGTTTGGCTGAAGCCGCCGAACTGGGGGCGCACCATACCGTAAACTCGGCGAAAACGGATATGATCGCCGCTGTGCGCGAGCTGACCGGCGGCTATGGACCGACGGTATCGATCGACGGCGCCGGCATTGTCGATTCGCTGGCGCAGCTGGCCGAGGTGACCTGCAACGCCGGCCGGGTGATTACGATGGCGTTTCTCGAGCAGCCGTCGCCGGTGGCCCAGTTCAAGATTACCGCCAAGGAGCTTGATGTGCGGGGCTCGCGGCTGCAGTGCCACAAATTCGAGGAAGTGATCGCGGCTTACCGCGACAAGAAAATCGATTTGAGCGGCCTGGTATCCCACCGGATTCCGTTTGCCGAGGCGCAGCAGGCGTTTGACCGCATTGACGCCAGGGATACCTCCATTAAAAAAGTCGCGCTGCTGTTTGACTGATGCAGGCGTTGATCGGTAAGCTGCATGCGAATAGCGGCGAAAATCTGGCGGCAGCCGTTTACGCCGAAATGAAGCGGAACATTATTAACTGGAGCCTGCAGCCGGGCACGAAGATGAGCGAGAGCCGGATCGCGCAGCATTTTCAGGTCAGCCGCACGCCGGTGCGGGAAGCCTTCAAGCAACTGGTGCTGGAAGGCTTGCTGGAAATCCAGCCGCAGCGGGGAACCTATGTGACCCGGGTGAATCTGGAGCAGATGCGGCAGGGGCGGTTCGTGCGGGCCAGCCTGGAGCGGGCGCTGATACCGCTGCTGATCGAAACGCAGGCGCTGCTGCTACGGGAGGCGGCGCTGCGGGAAAACATCAGCCAGCAGCGGGCCTGTCTGGAGCAAAATGATTTTGACGGTTTTTTCGCGCTGGACGAGGCCTTCCATAACAGCTTGTTTGACGCCTGCGGCCAGTATTACGCCAAGCAGATCGCCAATCGCGCCCATCTCGATTACCTGCGGGTGCGCATTATCTGTATGAAACGGGTTTCCAATCCGCTGCTGCTGTGCGACCAGCATCAGCGGGTGCTGGAGGCGATTCTCGCCAATGACCGGGAGCGGGCGGAGGCGGAGCTGACCGCGCATCTCGATAAGGTTAAACAGGACCTGGAGCTGGTGCGGGCGCATTTTCCCGAGAGTTTTATTCAAGGCGAGTAAGAGCGCAGCCGCGCTGCTTGTTCAACAGTCCAGTCTGAAGTTTTTCAGGCTGGGCTGTTTTTTTGTGCGGCAAAATCGTCAGTTTGACAGGGAACAAAGCCGGGTCATGTCGGGCGCGGTTTTTGGCATGTTGCGGAAAAACATGCTATTTTTTGGATGAGGTAGCTTATGATAACAGTAAATGCGCGTAATATTCAGTAACTTGCGAGAGGGGGACCGTTAGCCGCAGCTTGTGCGCGTGGGAGTAAGATTGCGGTATTTCAGTACGCAAAATAATCATGCAGGAGACAAGACGATGAAAATGAAAAGTGTTCAAACCAGGCTGCTGGCGTACCTGCTGCCCCTGCTTTTCGTGGCGTTAAGCGTGTTGTCAGGAGTCAGCTATTACATGTCCAGACAAGCCCTTACCAACAGCATCAACGCAACCGCCGAATCAATCGGCACAGATTATGGCCAGCGGATTCAGGCCAGTATCAACGAACTCATCCTTCATCTGGAGGCTTTGGGCGAACTGCCGGCGGTGCAAACCGCCACGGACAGGCAGCAGCTCACCGCCGCTCTGGCCAAGGTCCGGGAGCGGCAGGGCTTTGAGACCGTCTTTCTGATCGGGACCGATGGCAGCGCCGTGCGTTACGACGGCAGCACCGGCCAATATCGCGACCGCGAATACTTCCAAAAGGTGCTTGCCAGCAAGCAGGCCTATGTCTCGGAGCCGTCGGTCTCCCGGGCGACCGGCAAGCTGTCGGTCATGCTGGCGGTGCCGGTTCTGAACAACGGCCAGGTCAGCGGCGTCATTACCGGCACCTTCTCACTGGAGCGAATGACCGAACTGATTAACGATTTGACGTTTCTCGACAGCGGCTACGGCATCATCGCCGACGACGCCGGTCTGGTCATCGCTCATCCGAAGCTGCCGGACGTAATCGGCAAGCTGAGTTTGAGCGAGAAAAAAGTCGCCGACGGGCTGAAGCTGCAGAAGCAGGAGCTTGACGACCGGCTGATCGATCTGTTCTCGCAAGCGGCGCAGTCAGGCAAGCAGGTGCACGGTGTGTATCTGTTCGCCGATGGTGTGGACCGGGACGGGATCTTTACACCGGTGGAGCTGCCCGGCGGTCAGCGCTGGGTCATGCTGGTATCGGCGCCGGCGGCGGAGGCGGCTAAGGAAACCAACGCGCTGGCGCGGAATATGCTGATCATTTCACTGCTCTGCCTGGCCATTGTCGCCGGCCTGATTCTGGTGATGGCCAAGCAGTTTACGCGGCCGCTGCTGCTGCTGCGGGACGACTGCCTGCGCCTGGCCGGCGGCGACCTGCGGGAGAGCGAGAGCCGGCTGGAGTCCGAGGATGAAATCGGCCAGCTGGCAAAGGGCTTCGGCCAGATGCGGACAAACTTGCGCGGGCTGGTGGCCAAGCTGCATTCGCAGTCCGAGCAGTTGGCCGCGTCCAGTGAGCAGCTGACCGCCAGCGCCGATCAATCGGCCCAGGCGGCTAACCAGGTGGCGATTTCCATTACCGATGTGGCGACAGGGGCGGCGGAGCAGCTGACTGCCGCCGGCGAAACGGCCGAAGTTGTCAATCAGATTTCTGCCGGCATTCAGCAGGTGGCCACTGCCGCCAACGGTGCGGCGGCGCAGTCGGAACAGGCGGCGGCCAAGGCTGCCGACGGCGGCCGCTCGGTGAATCAGGCAATCGGCCAGATGACCCAGCTTGAGCAGACCGTCAACGCCTCGGCCGGCGTTGTGGCCGAACTGGGAGCGCGCTCGCAGCAGATCGGCCAGATTGTGGACACGATCTCCGGCATTGCCGGCCAAACCAATTTGCTGGCCCTCAACGCCGCGATCGAGGCGGCGCGGGCCGGCGAGCAGGGACGCGGCTTTGCCGTTGTCGCCGAGGAGGTGCGCAAGCTGGCCGAGCAGTCCCAGGAAGCGGCCAAGCAAATCGCGACCCTGATCGGCGGCATTCAGGGCGAGACCGATAAAGCGGTCGCGGCAATGAACGATGGCACCAGGGAGGTCAAGGTCGGGGCAGAGGTCGTCAATGCCGCCGGCCAGGCCTTTCAGGAGATTGTCGCTCTGGTCAGCGATGTATCGGAGCAGATCAAAGCTATTGCCGCCTCAATTGATAAAATGGCCGCCGGCAGTCAGCAAATTGTGACGGCGGTGGCCCGGATCGACAGCCTCAGCCAGACGGCATCGGGCGAGGCCCAGAATGTATCGGCCGCTACCGAGGAACAGTCGGCGTCGATGCAGGAGATCGCCTCCTCCAGCCAGAGTCTGGCCAAGCTGGCGATGGACCTGCGCGAGGCTGTCAGCCAGTTCCGGATATAATCCGCAACTCTTGGCGCTTTAGCGCCCTTCGCCGCTCTCGGCCGTCCATGGCCTTCGCGGCACCTGAACGTCCATGTTCAATGGTGTTGGCGGCATCCCCCTTGCGGGGAACAACGTAGATGGGGCTTTATCAACGGC
>UQPB01000015.1 GCA_900542835.1 uncultured Pelosinus sp.
CGACCTTCGGGTTATGAGCCCGACGAGCTGCCAGCTGCTCCATCCCGCGATATGATAGATGGTGGAGGGGGCTGGATTCGAACCAGCGAAGTCGAAGACGGCAGATTTACAGTCTGCTCCCTTTAGCCACTCGGGAACCCCTCCGTATAAAATTCTTGGAGCTGGCGAGAAGAATCGAACTCCCAACCTGCTGATTACAAGTCAGCTGCTCTACCAATTGAGCTACGCCAGCGCTGCGTATATTGTCTTCTGTATCAGTGACGAAATTTATTATATAATACCAGGCACGCTATGTCAATATCTTTTTAGTTACTTTTTCACTTTACTTTTACTTATCCGGCCCGCAGCCAGGCAGATACGGATCCGTCAGATTGCGCGGCAGGCAATAATCAGTGATTACCTAGCGAATAAAGAAGTAATAGTACGATAGTCCGGCCACAATAAAGCGGTAATAGGCAAAAGAAGCCAGCGTGGACCGGTTGAGAAAGTGCAGGAACCAGACGATTGACAGATAGGCGACCAGGAACGCAACCGTAAAGCCGACAGCAAACATTGCCAGATCCGCCGTATTCAAAGTATGCCAGATTTTGGACAGATCGTACAAGCATGCCGCCAGCATCAGCGGCACCGCGATAATAAACGAGAACTCAGCAGCCGCTTTGCGGCTCAGGCCAAACAGCAGACCGCCGGCTATCGTTGAACCGGAACGGGAAAACCCCGGCCAGAGAGAAAGAATCTGAAATAAGCCGACCAGGGTCGCCTGCCGGATGCTGATTTCATCCAGGGTTCTCGCCCATGGCCTGTCAGCCGCCATCTTTTCCGCCGCCAGCATCAAAACCGCGCCGGCGACCAAGCCGATAATCACCGTTAGCGGTGAAAACAAATAGTTTTTAATCAGTGAATGCAGCAAAAAGCCGACAACCATAACCGGCAAAATTCCGGCGGCAATATGCCAAAGTGAAAATCCCGGCCCCCGCCGGGTTCCCAGTCTGGCTAGTTCCGTAAATCGCTGACGGTAAAGGATAAAAACCGATAGAATCGCGCCTAATTGAATAAAGACTTCAAAAGTGCTTGCCTTCTCGCCTTCAAATCCTAAAAGCGAGCCGACCAGGATCATATGCCCGGTTGAAGAAATGGGCAGGAACTCGGTTATTCCTTCCACAATACCAATAATAATAGCAATAAGCGTTTCGTTCACGGTTTAATTCCTTTCTGTCCGACGAAGTTAAGACCTCGAAGCATATCAAGCACAAGGTAATCGGTGGGAAAAGCCAGCGGCGGAACGTCATCAAGCGAAAAAAAAGCCACTCGATCCAGGTCATCACCGGCCTCGATCCTGCCGCCGGTCACACTGACGCAAAACCAAATGCCAACGGTGTGCAATTGGGGATTATGAAAATTTGAAAGCACGGTAAAAACGCGTTCCGGTTTGATATGAAGCCCGGTCTCCTCCAGAAACTCCCGTTGTACCGCATCCCATACATCCTCATTATATTCTACATAACCGCAGGGAATGCACCACAAGCCGGGATAGGAAGACTGCGGCGAACGCCGCCCCAGTAAAATCCGGCCGTCGCTCAGATGGATTCCCGCCACGCCGACAACCGGATTTTCGTATAAAATATAGCCGCAGCTGCCGCAGGTCAGACGGTCAACGCCACCCCGCGGCTGATAAAAAAGCCTGCCGCCGCATTGAGGACAAAAAGAAAATCGCTGCACGCTCGTTTCCTCCGATCAACAGCATTCCGCTCAATCATATCACCTGCGGCAAGGATCGTCAATGAACCCGCTACCGGCAATAGGGCAGTCACTTAGGGAATATAAGCGCTAAAGACGATCCCGCAGCTGACACCGGGAGAGGACAAAATATCCCGGCTAATTTTGCCTCAGCCTCGCAAGCGATTGCCCTGTCATTGGCAAACGCCCAGGCAAAAACACTTACGGCAAAACAAGGATAGTGATGGAAAACGCATCCACGTTTAGCGAAAAAGCTTACGCGCTTCTCCCTCTGTGGCGTCGACGGCTGTTTCCGCCGGCAATGACTCCGGTTGTTCCCGCCGCCTTGCCGCCGCGCGCCATTCTGCGAGAATCTCAGCCACACTGCGGTCTGGCGTCAGCCTGCGCTGCCGCAGCAGCTGAGTCAGGATAGCGACTTGTCTTGCCCGAAACTCACTTATATGTATACGGCATCCCTCCACTGCAAAAACAGAACCAGTGTAAGCATTGCCGCGGCGGTCGCTGTTTATACATGCCACAGCCGCCCAGCGGGCGGCTGCGCAGCCAGTTCCAAGCCCATCCGTTGTCCCCCGCAAGGAGGATTCCGCCAACGCTAAGGCGTTAAAGCGCGCCAAGAGCTGCGCAATCGACTCATACGCCCATTGCTAACGTACCTTTCGTACACGTCGCTGCCGGACTCGCGAGCCCGCCTGGTATCCGGGGCTTTCTAAACGGCCTGGTATAAGGTTTTTCAACAAGCTGCAAAACCGATCCTCGCTAAGGTGAAGCGCGCCGGCTTAGCCAAAACAAATTCCGATGTTGCGGCCGGCCTGGATTAATTCGTCATCCGGGGCTATTTGGCGGCTCTGTCCGGCGATATCCGCAAGCGGCACCCGGACAATCCGGTCCTGGCGCAGCGCCACCATACTGCCAAAGGCGCCTGCAGCCAGACAATCGATAGCGGCAGCGCCATAACGGGTGCAGAGAACGCGGTCAAAAGCGGTCGGCGTTCCGCCGCGCTGCACATGCCCCAGAACAGTGCAGCGGGACTCCATGCCAGTCAGCGTTTCCAGTTCCCGCGCCAGTTTCTCGCCGATGCCGCCGAGACGGATCTTTTCATGACTGCCTTCGACAATCCGGGCAACCGTAACCTCACCGCCGACCGGCTTGGCGCCTTCAGCGGCGACAACCAGGCTGAAACGCTTGCCGATACGGTGCCGCTGCTGAATTTGTGCCTGTATCGCCTCTACACGATAAGGCAGCTCCGGAATCAGAATGACGTCGGCGCCACCGGCCAAACCCGAGTGCAGGGCGATCCAGCCCGCATAACGCCCCATCACTTCCAGCACCATTACCCGGTGATGCGACTCGGCAGTTGTATGCAGGCGGTCAAGCGCCTCTGTAGCAATGCCGACAGCCGTATCAAAGCCAAAAGTCCTTTCGGTACCGGGGATATCGTTATCAATCGTTTTCGGTACGCCGACAACCGGCAGTCCCAGGGCGTTGAATTTACCGGCGATCGCCAGGCTGCCGTCGCCGCCGATGACAATCAAGGCTTCGATGGCACGGGCTTGCAAATTCATTAAAGCCTGCCGGGACATATCCTGCAGTTCAGTTTTACCGTCCCGTTCGACGGCATAGGCAAATGGATTGTCACGGTTGGTTGTGCCAAGAATGGTGCCGCCGCGCGGTAAAATGCCGGAAACGCTCTTGTCATCAAGCTCGATCATCTCGTTTTCCACCAGTCCGCCAAAACCATTCTGAATGCCCCAAACCCGCATTCCCCGCCCCAGGGCGGTTTTGACCGCGGCCCGGATAACGGCATTCAGCCCCGGACAATCACCGCCTCCCGTCAAAATACCAATTGTTTTCCCTGCTGTCATCGCATCCCCTCCCAAGCATCTTCGTCCAACTTATGGAAAAGGCTGGATCATCTTTGATGAACCAGCCTGGTTTTCAGTCTACCTGAACAAGATTGAGCCCTGTCGCATCATATTCCCGATACGGCAAACGCCCATCCTGATTAAAGACCAATTTTCCGTTTTCCAACTGTCCCGGCCACGCCGATACAATCATATGGTTACGACTAAGCCGGCGAAGCGTCTTCAAAGGATCCAGCTGCAAGACCGGAGCAAACAGCGTCTGAATCCCGTCCAGCAATACAACTTCCGCCTCCAGCTCGACCAGTACATTATCCATGATCAGCGGCGCCTGCACCGGTCTGACCTTGGGCATTAACTCCAGCAGTTCCTCTGTGACCAGAATACGGGAATCAACATATTCCCACCCCCGCATGGAGCTAAGCTCACGCATGATTTTGCTTTTGCCGCTGCCGGGCTGTCCCACTATCAAGACCAGCTTTTCGTCACGATCCTTAGTATCGTTGACAAAATTCACGATATGCTGCACCATCATCGGTATCACCTCCCATAGTGCCCTCTACCTACTATCATTCGGCGGAAGTCGTCATATTCCTGTTAAGACAAGCAGGAAATAAAAGAAGATTTCGGGCAGCAAAAAAGGCATCTTTGCAGATGCCTTCACGATCTCCGTCATTCATCAACAGAGCCGCAATACTCCATCTCCTGCATTTCCCGGTTTAACCCGACCAACCCTTTATACATGCCACGGATATCACTGTCTTCAGCCCGATTGTCCAAATAGCGTTCCAGTTTCCGTTTAACCCGCTGCAATGCATTATCAATTGATTTGACATGCCGTTCCAGTTCAACCGCGATTTCCTGATAGGATTTGCCGTCCAAATAAGCCATCAGTACTTTCCACTCAAGTTCGCTCAAAATTTCGCCCATTTTCTGCTCAATGTCAACAAACTCTTCCCGGTTAATCACCAATTCCTCCGGGTCAGAAACCTTGGAACCGGAAAGAACATCAAGCAGTGTCCGATCGGAATCCTCGTCATAAATGGGTTTATTAAGAGATACATATGAGTTCAGCGGAATATGTTTTTGTCTGGTAGCGGTTTTAATAGCCGTAATGATTTGTCTGGTTACGCATAACTCGGCGAAAGCCCGAAACGAAGACAGCTTATCATTGCGGAAATCACGAATCGCTTTATAAAGACCGATCATGCCTTCCTGGATGATATCCTCGCGGTCGGCGCCGATCAGAAAGTACGACCTGGCTTTTGCCCGAACGAAGTTGCGGTATTTGCCAATCAAATACTCTTGCGCGATCGTGCTGTCATTGTCCTTGGCATCCAGCACAATTTCCTCATCGGTCATGTTCTCAAAACAACTGTATCCATCGCGTTGAGCACCAACCCGCATCGCATCGCCCCCACTCTTCAATTATCCGCCAGCCGTAAAAATAAAATGCACTAAAGCGAAGCTGTATATGCTTTAGTACATGCCACTTTTCTATCAAATTATACCCCACAGGGTTCTGATAAGTCAAGCTAATCTTGTCTGCGCCAGCCCTGGCAACAGTTGCAAAAACCAGCGGCGGCAAGGCTCCGCCGGGAGCCGTTCCGTCAAGAGTACAGGGGGCTTGCGGCAAAGCCTTAACGCTTATGCCGCAGCTTGTCCAGCCGTGCGGCCACGTCTTCGCGAAGACGTCCGGCCAGTTCGCGGCGATCGCGCTGCGCCAGGGCCTGCGTCTCTTCGCGCAGCTTCCGTTTACTCTGACTTACTCTGCTCCCCAGCTCCTGCGCACTCATGCGATAGGCGCCGGTCCCCAGGATAACCGCCTGCTCCATTTGATCCGAAGTGACGACAAAAACTCTTTCACCCTGCCGTACAAGCCGATAGGATAATTTTTCAATGTAACTGTCGGCGGTTTCGCCTTCAGCCGTATAAATAATTTCAAGGCCTCTGCCGTCAGATTCAAACCGGGAAAAGGCACCGGCAACCGAATAGGCATCAAACACCAAAATCACCCGCACGCCCTCGTATACGGCATATTCCGCTAAATCCGCCGCCAGCGTATCACGCGCGTGGCTTAAGGCCTCTAACAACTCCTGATACAGCGAATGCAGCACATTATAGCCATCGACCAGCAATATATCCATCAGCGAAAAGCCTCCGTCATTTTCTGCCCTTGCCCGGAGCTGCCGGCGCAGGCTTTACCCCCACCCTGACCACAATGTTGTCAGGCATATATTGGTCCTTGCTGAGAAATTCCCGTTTTACCAGCTTGCCGTCCTTGTGAATCAGGCGGTATACCTTAAGTTCATAGCCGGGCGATCCCTCATTTTCGGCTTTGATGGTACCAAACGGCAGATGCGGATCAGATTTCTTTACAATTGCCGGCGGTATTTCCTTCTGGTCAGAAACCGTGATCTCGACCGTCTCCTTCAGCTTTTCCCGTCCGAAGACCGCAGCATAGATAGTGTCGCCTTTTACCTCGGTTCGCAGCATGATCGGGGAATCTGAGGAATTGACAAACTTAAAATCAATAATGCCGTAGGCCACGGTCGCATCGCGGCCCAGTCCAATATAGGAAAGAGGCTTGCCATGATTAAGGCGTTCCTTGATATCCAGATTAGCCAGCAGAACTGCATTATAAACAGTTGACGAGACCTGGCAAATACCGCCGCCAATCCCCGGAACCAGCTCGCCGTCAAAAAACTCCAGCGCTTCCTGAAAGCCGCTCGCCGTATCCCTGGGGCCGACAATCTCATTAAAGGAAAAGACTTCCCCCGGCTGCAGGATCTGGCTGTTGATCTTATCCGCTGCCAGTTTAACATTGACTGAGCGTTTGACATCTCCGGTATTAAAGCGAGTGGAAAAAATTGATTGCATGACAACAATACCGGCTCGCCGCAAGGAATCCGCAGTTACACTCGGTTCTACGTCCGTCAGCGGCATCGCCAAACGCAGGTCGCCGTCGCGGCAAAAAGCCTGCAGCAAAAGCTGCTTCAGATCTGAATCAAGCAGACGTCTGCCTTTGCTTTCAGGCACAATTCCGCCAGTAGCCAGACTTAGCGTCGCATTCGTGGGCGGCTGATCAAGCTGCTGCTTCCAGCCGGCAATAATGACATCAAGCTTTTCCTCGTTAAGCGAAAGCTGCAGCGGCAATTGCTGCGCATAACGCTCCGCATTGCGGATGCTCTGAATGCGCTGCCACCAGGAGCCGCTCCTGCCATACGCCCAGACATTTCTGGCTGTCGCGCCGACATCAATCCCCAGGTCGATAGCGTCAGCACTAACCGAATAGCGTTGTTCACCATCATCCACATAAACAGTCTTCAGCCGGATTTGCTCATCCCAGTCAGCTAAAAACTCCGTCAATTCAGGCTGCGTCTTGCCGGCGACAATCCGGTCCTCCAGCATCACTCCAGCGTATACCTGCTCGTAAAACAGAGGATAAACAGCGAAAGCCAGACCTACGCTGACCAGCAGCAAAGGCACAAGCGTCATCACATATTTATTGCGCAGCTGGAGATTGGGCAGATTCACCTGGACTTCACCCTCCGTTGTCTCACCACTTCGTACAGCATAAGCGAACATGCCACCGAAGCATTCAGCGAGGAAATCTTACCCTGCATGGGAATCCTCACCAGCAGGTCGCACGATTCTTTAACCAGCCGCCCCAGTCCCTGCCCTTCGCCACCGACGACAATGACGACCGGACCGGACAGATCAGCCTCAAAATACTCCTTTTCACCGCTCATATCGGCGCCGATAACCCAAAAGCCCTGCTTCTGCAGCTGCTTTATGGTTTGGACTACGTTGCCAATGCGGGCGACTGGAACGTATTCAACAGCTCCGGCCGATGTCTTGGCAACGGTGCCAGACAAAGGGCAGCTGCGGCGTTTCGGTAAAAGTACCCCGTGTACGCCGGCCGCGTCAGCGGTCCGCAGAATCGCGCCGACATTATGCGGATCTTCCAGTTCATCGAGCAATACCAGAAACGGCGGCTGCCCCTGCCCGGAAGCAGCGGCAAGAATATCCTCCAATTCGGCATATTCGACAGGCGCAACCGATGCGGCTACACTTTGATGCCTGACACCGCCGGCAATGGCGTCCAGCTTGCTTTTTTCCAGTTCCTGTACAATCACGCCCTGTTCCCTGGCCAGAGCCAGTATTTGTACAATCGACCCCTGCCGCTCCCCCTTGGCGACAAAAATCCGATTTATGCTGCGGCCTCGCTTCAAAGCCTCCAAGACGCTGTTGCGGCCGGCAATATATTCTTCCGTCATAATGACCTCTTTCCTGCCTGACGGCATCTGCTTATTATGAATAGAGTTCTGGCAGGCAGCAATTTCCGCTTAGGCCGCTATTACTACAGTATATAAAGCAGTGCGTCCTGTCATGCCAAGGAATCGCGCCTCACCGTTATCGTTCTCCGGAAACTGCCTGTCCGCTGCTTTCCCCAAGCGATCCCTGCCTGCTTCTAAGCCGGGCAGGAATTGTGGTTTCGTCAGTTCGCCGCCGCCAGAAATGGCGCAAGCCAAGGCTCTTTTTCCAGCAGCAGGCCAGCCATTTTTTCAAGCATCTGCTTGATTTCCCACTGTGCTCCCGGCGTAGCCACCCGCTTCCGGTAAACGTCCAGGAATGAACGCAGATTCAGCGAAGTGACGAAATTTGTGCCAGCGCCACCGGGAAGAACAAAGCGGGCATCTTCTTTGTTCACGCCGGATGCCACCAGCTTATCGTACGATGCTTGAGCGCTTTTCATGGCTGTGAGAAACAGTTCATGCGCGGTCCCGTTGTTCGCAATGGTAGCGGGTAATACATAGTCAAAAATCCCTTCGGGATTTTTCACAGATTGTTCGGAAACATAACGCTGACTTTGCACCGACAGGCTGACACCGATGCGATGACGGCTGTACTGCGCCAGCAGCGTGCGGGAAACATTTTTGACGGCAAACGTCATATGACAATGTTCGACTACACTTAGATGCTTATTAGAAAGAATATGCTTAATCAGTCGCAGCATGTCCTCTTCCGCCGGCTCCTGCTCATAAAGTTCAATCGGCGACAGGGGGCTATAGCAAGTCCGAGCCGCCACCCAAATCGTCTTCATATATTCCGGGGTTTTGGATATGAGTTGTATTTCCATACTTCCACTCCTTATATCTAGACGCATTGCTTCCACTGACAATTTGTGCGTCATTTCTCCTTCGCTTGCGTGTTAACCGTAATTTCCCGGGTAATAATCGACAACGCCGCCGCCGCCAACTCGTCAAGACGCTGCCGCTGCTGATTTAAAAATAAATAACCCAGCAAGGACTCAAAACCTGTGCTGGAATGATAGTCCTGAACAGACGCGCTTTTCGGCACTCTCGATTTGGCGTTGCGCCCCCGACGGACAATTGCCGATTCCGCAGCGGTAAGCATCGGCTCCAACTGCCGCAGTACCCGCGCCTGCATCGTGGCGCAAACCGCTTTCGTCTCCAGCGCATGCAGCACCCGCACCTGCCGCCATTCATATCGCAGCAGTTCAGTACGAATATACAAGCTGAACCAGGCGTCACCGATATAGGCCAAAATCAGCGGGGGCATTTCATCCGGGCCGCCCGCGGCCGGAGCAGTGGAATCCTCCCCGGCCCGTTTCAGCGCCCCGGCCAGCAATGTTTGAAACTGGCTGAACTTCAATTTCGTTTCCACCTCACGCCCTGCGGGGTATCCTCAAGGACAATGCCAATTTCCGCCAGCCGTGAACGCAATTGGTCGGCAACGGCCCAATCCTTTTTCTGCCTTGCCTGCTGCCGCATTTCGATCAGCAGTTCAACCAGTTGCGCAACAAGCTCGCTGTCATGGGTAGCGGGCTGTTCCTGTTCAAGGCCAAAGATTCCCAGGACATCACCAATTAACAGATACGTTTCCTTAGCGGCAGCGAAAGCCGTCTGCTCGTGCAAACTGTTATCAGCCAACACCGCGTTTTGGTAAATATTTAATTCCTTCGCCAGACCAAAAAGGACGCTGATGGCCAGAGCGGTATTAAAATCATCATCCATCGCCGCGATAAACTCCGCTTTAGCCGCGGCAGCCGCCTGCGCCAGCGCTGTGCCCGCCGCACTCGCGCCGCTGCCGGCGATAGGATCAAGCGATTCCCACATTGACATAACCGTCTTCAGACGCTCTAAGCCGCGCTCGGCTTCCCGCAGCCGCTCGTCGCTAAAGTCGAGCGGACTGCGGTAGTGGGTCGATAAGATGAAAAACCGCAGCACACCGGGCGCAAAATGATCAAGAATATCTTTGACAAGAAAGAAATTCCCCAATGACTTTGACATTTTCTCTTCATTAACTGTAATAAAACCGTTATGCAGCCAATAATGAACAAAGGGTTCGAGACCGGTAAAGGCTTCCGACTGGGCAATTTCATTTTCATGGTGCGGAAACACCAGATCACTGCCGCCACCGTGGAAGTCAAAACTGGATCCCAGGTACTGAAACGACATGGCTGAACATTCGATATGCCAGCCAGGGCGCCCTTTGCCCCAGAGGCTGTCCCAGGCAGGTTCGCCCGGCTTGGCGCTCTTCCAGAGGGCAAAATCCATCGGATGGCCTTTTCTCTCGTCTACCTCGACCCTGGCACCGGCCTTCATATCATCAAGGGAACGACCGCTCAGCTTGCCGTAGCCGGAAAACTTTTCGACGCTGAAGTAAACGTCGCCGCCGGTTACATAAGCAAAGCCATCGTCGATCAGCTTGGCGACCATGTCAATGATTTGCTTCATATGTTCCGAGACGCGGGGGTAGACAGTCGCCCGCCGGATATTAAGGCGATCCATAACATCAAAATACGAGCTGATGTACCGGTTAGCGATTACATCCCAGGAAACGCCCTCCGTGTTGGCGGCATGGATAATTTTATCATCAACATCGGTAAAGTTCTGGATATGGGTAACCTGATAACCACCGTACTCCAGATAGCGTCGGATAACGTCCCAGGTAATAAACGGCCGGGCGTTGCCGATGTGGGGATGATTATAAGGCGTTACTCCGCACACATACATCTTGACCCTGCCGGGCTCAAGCGGAACAAACTCTTCCTTCTTGCGTGTCAGTGTATTAAAGACTTTGAGACTCATCTTGTTCCTCCTCCAGTTTGTCCATCCGCTGCTGCAGCCGGCGCAGCTCCTCCTGCAGGCAGGACAGCGATTCACTGACCGGATCAGGCAGGCGGTCGTGCCGCAGGTCAATTTTTTCACCGTGTCGGGCCACAACTTTTCCGGGAATGCCGACCACTGTCGAGCAAGGCGGAACGCTGCTCAGGACCACCGAACCGGCGCCGATCTTTGAATTCTCGCCTACCGTAAACGATCCCAGCACTTTCGCTCCGGACGCGATGACAACATTATCGCCGATTGTCGGATGCCGTTTGCCTTTTTCCTTGCCGGTTCCCCCCAGCGTAACCCCCTGATACAGGGTTACATTTTCACCGACTTCCGCCGTTTCTCCAATGACAATGCCCATGCCATGGTCAATAAAAAATCCACCGCCGATTTTCGCGCCGGGATGAATTTCAATACCGGTGAGAAACCGGCTGAAGGTTTGAATCAACCGCGGCACAATGACCCAGTCGCGCAGATAAAAATAATGGGCGATCCGGTGCAACCAAAGCGCATGCAGACCGGGATAGCAAAGAATAACCTCCAGCACGCTCTTCGCCGCCGGATCGCGTTCAAAGATTACCTTAATATCTCTCTTAATTCGCGAAAACATTCTCCATCCCCTTCATTATTTTCTAAAAACAGAAAAAGACCACCGCCTCTGTACAGAGGCGGTGGTCCGCGGTTCCACTCTGCTTGGGCGGCCATGCCGCCCCGCTCAACATTGATAACGGCTGTCGCCGTGACGGCATACTCGATTCTGCCGTCCTGCTCCGGAGCGCACTTCAACACACTTTCTCCGTAGGCGCTCTCAGCCGGCGACGCCAGTCTCTGTCGGAGTATCCATGCGTTTACTCTTCTCCCTCATCACATTTGGGGAAATGAAAGTTTATCAAAGTTGTTGTAATTATAGCGAATGGACAAATCATTTGTCAACTGCTTTATCAGTGAGGCTGCCGCGACAATCAGCCTTTTAGCAAAGACGGGAAATCGCCAAGCCGGGCCAAAACCTTTTCCCGGCCCAGAAGCGGAATGATCTGATCAAGATCAGGCCCGTGCACCTGGCCGGTGAGGCTAACCCGCAGCGGCATGTACACCTTTTTACCGCCAAGCTTTGTCTCCTTAACTATGCTTTTCAGCAGCCCTCTCACCGCTGTGTCGTCCAGTTCCGGCAATGCCTCAAGCCTGCGGGCAAACAACTCAATAACGCCGGCAGCGTCCGGATCAAGCAGTACCTGACGGGCCGCCTCGTCTTCAAGTGCAACCTGTTCAGCAAAAAACAGTGCCGCCACATCGGTGATTTGAGCCGCATAACTGATATACTCCCGCACCGCGGCCACGACTTTTTCCAGCCAGGCCAGTTCGACCGCATCAACAGACGGGGAGACAAAGCCGGCTGCCTGCAAATGCGGCAAAGCCAGTTCGGTTAGCTCCGCGTCCGATAATTTTTTCATATATTGTGCATTGAGCCAATTTAATTTATCAATATCAAAAACAGCCGGATTCTTGGCAACCCTGTCCATTGAAAATTGCCCGATCAGTTCTTCCACTGTAAAAATTTCCTGTTCACCGGCCGGCGACCAGCCCAAGAGAGCAAGAAAATTGACAATCGCTTCCGGCAAATAACCAAGCTGGCGGTATTGGTCGACAGAAGTTGCGCCATGCCGCTTGCTCATTTTGGCTTTATCCTTGCCCAGGATCAGCGAAACGTGCCCAAAAACAGGTGGTGTAAAGCCCAGCGCCTGGTATAAAAGGATTTGACGGGGCGTATTCGATAAATGCTCTTCCGCCCGGATGACATGACTGATTTGCATCATTGCGTCATCCACGACAACGGCATAATTGTAGACGGGAAAGCCGTCTGACTTGACAATAACGAAATCGCCCACCCCGTCAGATTCAAAGCTGACAGTCCCCCGTACAAGGTCACTAAATACAATCTGCTGATGCTCAGGAACGTGGAGGCGAACAACAGGCTTGCGTCCGGAAGCCGCCAGTTCCTGTTGACGATCAGGCGATAAATGACGACAATGTCCGGCGTACCGGGGGGTCTCGCCGCGATTCAGCTGCTGCTGACGCTCCGCCTCCAGTTCTTCCTCACCGCAATAGCAGTAATAGGCTTTGCCGCTATCAATTAGCTGGCGTGTACAGCGCTGATAGAGTTCAAGCCTCTCTGTCTGACGGTAAGGACCATATGCGCCGCCGGTATCCGGACCCTCGTCCCAGTCAATCCCCAGCCAGCGCAAGGCCTTCATAATATTCTCTTCCGATTCCCTGCTGGAACGCTCCAGATCCGTGTCCTCTACGCGCAGGACCAGTTGACCGCCGTAACGCTTGGCCAGCAGCCAGTTAAACAATGCGGATCGCGCGCCGCCGATATGAAACGGTCCGGTGGGGCTTGGTGCAAACCGTACCCGGAAATTCTCTTGCTGCATAAAACAAATCTCCTCCAACATCACAAAATTAAAACGCCCGGCATGTGCCGGGCGTCATACATTCCTCCGCTTAGCGGTGGACCTTCAGAACAAACAGTCCGCCGACAATATCAGGAACCAACACCGTCGCTTCGGAATCGTTGGTGCTGATTGCCGGAACAGCTCCATCTGTCTGGATTTTCAATCGCCAGACCATGTTATTATTGTACCACATCTCACCAGAAAACAAACCGCCATTTTCCGGCGACACATGAATGTTCAGCTTCCAGTCTGCCGCGAACGCGGTTGTCGTCAGGCTGAGCCAGGCAAGGATAACGGCCAGGCCAATCCGTTTACGCATCGTATTCACCCCGTCTTTTCACAACCGTTTAATGTAGATGAGTATATGAATACTATGCCTGGTCTTTGAAAGATTTATACGATTAATCTTGACTGCCGCCAAGCAATGACGCAATCGCATAAGCGGAAATGCCTTCCTGTCGGCCGACAAAGCCCAGCCTCTCGCTAGTTGTAGCCTTAACATTCACTCTGTCGGCAGATACGCGCAGCGTCCTGGCAATATTATCACGCATCAAGGGGATAAACGCGGCCAGTTTCGGCTGCTCCGCCGCAATCGTCGCATCAATATTATTGACACGCCAGCCCTTTTCCACCAGACGGGTTTCCACCTGTTCAAGCAGCCAAAGGCTGGAGACCCCTTTATAGCGCATATCGTTGTCGGGAAACAATTTGCCGATATCGCCCATAGCGGCGGCGCCAAGCAAGGCGTCCTTGATCGCGTGCAGCAGCACGTCCGCATCCGAGTGACCGACTAAACCCATTGCATGCGGAATCTCCACGCCGCCCAAAATTAACTTTCTGCCGGCTGCCAGTTGATGAACATCATAACCAATACCAAATCGAATATCCAAACCCTTCACCCCATTCTGCGGGACAGCAGCGCTTCCGCCAGACACACGTCCTCGCCGGTTGTAATTTTGAGATTTTCATAACCGCCGTTAACCAATTTGATGCGTACGCCTAAACGTTCGACCAGCGAAGCGTCGTCGGTACCCAGATAGCCGTCAGCCGCCGCCTGCGCATAGGCTTGCCGCAACAGCCGGGCGGCAAATGCCTGCGGTGTTTGAATCGCCCAGAGCAGGCTGCGGTCGGGAGTGCCTGTAACAAAGCCGTCGGCATTAACGGTTTTAATCGTATCTTTTACCGGCGCGGCCAAACCAGCGGCGCCAAAGGAGCGGGCCGCCGCCAGAACCTCGCTGACCTGTTGCGGCAGCACCAGCGGCCGGGCACCGTCATGCACCAGAATAAACTCCGCATCCTCCGGTACTGCCGCCAGTGCATTGGCAACCGAATACTGGCGTTCACTGCCGCCGGCCACGAGCCTGAAAGGCTTGCCAAGCGCAAGGCTGCCGGCAAGCTCCGTCAGCGCCGCCAGCTGCGCCGGAGCGGAGACAATAATCAGCCCGTCGACCTCAGGGCAGGCGGCGATGGCATACAGACTGCGAGCCAGCACCGGCAGCCCGTTTAACAAAATGAACTGTTTGTTCAGACCGCCGCCCATCCGGCTGCCGGAACCGGCCGCAGCGATAATCGCATAAATCATGATACACTTCCCCCTTGCACTGCAGCATGGAACGAGCCCAATTTACCGCCACGCACAGCGTGACCGGATTAAGGTTAATCCGGTCACGCTACTAGAAGAAAGACCGCCGCTGCGGTCTTTCTTCTAGCTTAAGATACCATTTAGTTCCGCCCTGCCGGCGGCCCTCAGACCGCCTTGGGCTTAGCGAAAATCATACGGCCGGCGGCAGTTTGCAGCACAGAGGTAACCAGCACGCCGATCGTCTCGCCGATGTGCCGCTTGCCGCCGTCGACAACAATCATCGTCCCATCGTCGAGATAGGCAACCCCCTGTCCGAATTCCTTACCATCCTTGACAACATGGACAACCATTTCTTCGCCCGGCAGCACCACCGGCTTGACAGCATTGGCAAGGTCATTGATGTTCAATACCGGGACACCCTGCAGTTCGGCAACCTTATTCAGGTTATAATCATTGGTGACCAGCTTGCCTTTAATCAACTGTCCCAGTTTGACCAGTTTGGCGTCAACCTCGGCAATATCCTCAAAATCATGGTTATCGATCTGAACATACATGCCCAGTTCTTTTTGAATCCGGTTAAGAATATCCAGCCCCCGCCGGCCTCTGTTCCGCTTTAACAGATCCGAGGAGTCGGCGATATGCTGCAGCTCCGCCAGAACAAACCGCGGAATCAGCAGGGTCCCCTCAATAAAACCGGTCTGGCAGATATCGGCAATGCGCCCGTCGATAATGACACTGGTATCAAGAATCTTATACTGATACAGGTTGGCAGGCTTATTGGCATCCTTGCCTTTTTCCTTATTCGGCCAGGGAATCGAGGCAAACAGAGAAAATAATTCCTCGCGCTTGCGAATCGCCATATTCAGCCCCAGATACCCAAGGATAATACTGAGAATAATAGGGATATAGCGTCCAACAAACGGTATCGGCAGGAAAGCCGACCCCAGCAAATTTGAAATAATAAGTCCGATGGAAAGACCAATCGCCCCTGCCAGAACATCGTTCACCGGCATCCGGTTAAGCCTGGCTTCGACCCAGTATGTAAATTGCCACAAATTGCTCAGCAGAAAAGGCGATATAATAAATCCGATGAAGCCACCGATAATGCCGCCGACAGCGAAAGAAAAAATCGTCGCTACAGTGATGCCAAAAATCCCAACTGAAAAGAACTCCTCGCTAACCCAGGGGGCCAGCAACGGAATAACTCTATCTGTCAGCATCAAGCCAACGATAACAGCTAAGACAATAATGATAAACCGCAAAATTTTATCAAGCAAACTCCCACCTCCTCAATAATTATCGCAGACGACTCCGCCGGCTGCAACCAAATACCATGAAATAAATTCCATTATTTCTAGTATATCCCGTCAAAATGAAACCATACACCGCCGGGTTACAGGCGCAGGATTTTTTGTAAACAGGCATTATCCACGCCATTATTTTATCATAGCCAGCCGTAATTGTAAATTTAAGCCTGCTGGATTGTCAGCAAATTGTCAGGCAAACGCTGTCTTATCGCGCCGCAAATAAGCAAAGCGGCCTCAGCCGCTTTGCTTATTTGCGATTAGTCTTTCTCGCAGTTGCTGTCAATATGACGCGATTGCCCTCCCGCGACACGTGGAGATCATAATCAAGAATGCCTTGCTGAAATAAGTCCAGCTTAATGGCCAGCAAGTTTTTCGAAACCTTTTCCTGAAGCTCAGGTGAAAAAAAAGATTCTTTCCTGGCCGGCGGCACCGGCTTGACGGCCGGCTCTGCGTCAAGGCCATGTTCAAAAGAAGCTGTTTCCTGCCAGTTGCCCACCATATCCCGGTCACTTAAGCCCCGTTTGATTTTTACTTTCGCCATTTATCCTACACCTTTCCGCTGTCATTGGCACTAATTTTGCCTTGCGTATATTTTATTTAATTCCACCCCGGTTCCGTTGTTTCCTTCTCTTTACCGCTTACCAGGCCGCTGCGGCATAACAAAAACCCCGCGGCAGCAGGCTGGCATGGTGCGCAGTCAGCAGCCACAGGGCGGTAAGATAGTTGGAGACAAATGCCTCAGGCGCCGGTCCGGTTGCCGGTCAGCATACCGACAACCCACAACAGGACGACAGCGCCGATTGTACTCATGATGACCGAGCCAATCGTGCCATAGGCGCTAATGCCCAGTACATTAAACAAGATGCCGCCAATGAATGCGCCGACAACGCCAACCACAATATTACCGAGAAGGCCGAAGCCGCTTCCTTTGAGGAATTGTCCGGCCAGCCAGCCAGCCACCAATCCGATAAACAGAGACCAAAGCATAACGTTACCCCCTTTAATATTCTAATCGGTCATCAAGCAACGATTGCTGGCGAAACGGTTCGAAATGAACCGCGGCATAGCCAAAATCAGGCTTGACAAGGTACTAACATTAGCTTATCCGCGCGCGGCAATTTCTATTAATTGATAAACAGACAGCCGCCTTACGGCGGCTGTCTCAGCGCAGCAATAGTTTATCGATTAAATCAGCCTGGCCGCGCATCCATCTGGCGCTACTTTTGTATTTTGGCCCAGGTATCGCGCAGCCCGACAATACGGTTGAATACCGGCTTACCGAAAGTCGAATCGCGATCCATCGTAAAATAGCCCTGGCGCAAAAACTGAAATTTATCGCCAGGCTTTGCCGCTGCCAGCGACGGTTCAAGCAACGCCCCGGTCAGAGCAATTAACGAATTCGGATTTACCGGATAGGCTTCATCGCCAGATTGATCATCAAGCAGCAAATAATCGTACAAGCGAACCTCGGCTTTAACCGCATCACGGGCCGATACCCAGTGCAGGACGCCCTTCACCTTGCGGGCACTGCCGCTTTCACCGCTTTTTGAGGCAGGGTCATAGCTGCAGCGAATTTCCGTTATCCGGCCGTCGCCATCCTTGATTACCTGCTCGCATTTAATGATATACGCATGCTTTAGCCGGACTTCTTTACCCGGCGACAGACGAAAGAACTTTTTCGGCGGTTCTTCCATAAAATCATCCTGCTCGATATACAGCACCTTGGAGAAGCGCAGCTTGCGGGTTCCCATGTCCGGATTCTCGGGGTTGTTCTCCGCCTCCAGTTCTTCCACCCTGTCATCGGGATAATTCTCAATAACCAGCTTCAGCGGTTTTAAAACCGCCATCCCCCGGGGTGCCTTCACGTTTAGATCCTCCCGGATGCAGTGTTCAAGCATACTGACATCAACTACGCTGTTGGCTTTAGCCACACCGATCCGCTCGCAGAAATCACGGATGGCTTCAGGCGTAAAACCGCGCCGCCGCAGACCTGAAATCGTTGGCATGCGCGGATCATCCCAGCCGCTGACCTGGCCTTGTTCAACCAGCTCACGCAATTTGCGCTTGCTCATAACAGTATTAGTCAGGTTCAAACGGGCAAATTCGATCTGCTGTGGATGAAAGATGCCCAGCGCGTCCAGGATCCAGTCATAGAGAGGCCGGTGATCCTCAAATTCCAGCGTACAGACAGAATGGGTAATTTCCTCAATCGAATCGGAAATTGGGTGAGCATAATCGTACATGGGATAGATGCACCATTTATCGCCGGTGCGGTGGTGGGTGGCGCGAAGAATCCGGTAAATAACGGGATCGCGCATATTCAGATTCGGCGAGGCCATATCAATTTTTGCCCGCAGCGTCCGCGAGCCGTCGGCAAACTCCCCTGCCCGCATCCGGCGAAATAGATCAAGGTTTTCTTCGACGGAGCGATTGCGGCAGGGGCTCTCCTTGCCCGGCTCTACAAGCGTGCCGCGATGATCCCGGATCTGTGCCGCGGTTAAATCACAGACATATGCCTGGCCGTTTTTAATCAGTTGTTCGGCATATTGATAAAGCTGCTCGAAATAATCCGACGCGTAAAACATGCGGTCGTCCCAGTCAAACCCCAGCCACCGCACATCTTCCATAATCGAATCTACATATTCGGTATCCTCTTTACTGGGATTAGTATCGTCAAACCGTAAATTGCACAAACCGCCGTTAGCGGCGGCGATGCCAAAATTTAGGCAGATAGACTTGGCATGTCCGATATGGAGATAGCCGTTAGGTTCAGGCGGAAAGCGGGTATGAACCCTCCCTCCGTGCTTGCCGGTCTCATTGTCTTCATCAATGATCGTCTGAATAAAATTAGTGGGAATAAACGAATCAGGTGTGTTCATAAGCGGACTCCTTTATAAACAGAATCAGAGCAGTGTAAATTTCGCTTTTGTTGTTGACAATTCCTGCTTATACAATTACCGACGCCAGCCAAATCTATACAAAAAACAATGATTTTCCCCACAACACACTATTATGGAAACTTCATATCCTATAGTAAACGGGATATTACCCGACAACTGGAGGTGAACAGTTTGCATCATTCACCGGTAAAGCCGGAAGCCGAGGCAGAATGCAGCCGTAAAGGCTTGTGGGATATCCTAAGAAAAACTGGCGACGACGCCCCGGCTGAAGCAATCATTGAACAGGCGCCGGAGGCAGCCGATCAGGAGTCTCCCGGCAGCCAGCCGGCAACGCCGCCTGCCCCACCGGCATTTATTGACGCCCGCGAATTGCCGGAAGCGAAAATATTAAACCAGTTAACGGAACTGGCGCATCTGCTTTCGCAGCAAACAACACTGCTGTATGCCCAGCAAAAGCTGCTGGAGGATCTGGCGGGACGGCAAAAACAAACCGGCAAAGCAAAGCCGGTTGTGGCTAAAAAACTTAAAAACCTGCTCCACAAGGGTAAACTTTTCTGGAATACCTTATAACTATTTAGCCGCTGCGCCAACTGTACCTTGTTGCACAGGCGTCTCGGCAATGGACAGCGTAATCGCCAGCGCCAGCAGCAGCGGCGCGATCATCCACAGCAGCGCCGCCTCCAGGCCGATCCAGTCCGCTACAGCCCCGGTCACAGCCGCCCCCAAGCCGCCAAGGCCGAATGACAGTCCCAGCATCATTCCGGAGGCCATGGCCGCATGCGAGGGCAGCATATCCTGTGCCCACACGACAGAAGCGGGCAGGGTCCCTTGCAAAGCGGCGCCGCTGACAGCCAGAGCGGCCCAGGTCAGCGCGGTTACCTCCCTGCTGGTTAAAAACAGCCAGAGGGCGGGAATGCAAAGCAGCAGCGAAGCGGCGATACAATTTTTACGTCCTAGCTTGTCGGCGGCGTAGCCGCCAAACACACTGCCAAAAGCGGCGCCGGCAAGAAACACGGTCAGCATCGTTCCCGCCAGTGCCGGCGGGAATCCTTTTTGGCCCAGCCAAATAGGCAGGAAGTTGGGAATTACCGCCTGTGGCCATGAGCGCAGGCCCATGACAGCATTGAGCTTCAGCAACCCCGGGCAGCGGTACCAGCGAGTACCGGCCGCAGCGGCAGCCGGCACTGTTTCTGTCAGTTTTATCCGGTGGAGACCGGTCATATAAAATGCCGCAGAAATGAGAAAGCCGGGGATCGTCAGCCAGATAAGCTGTTGCGGGCCATAGCGGATCAAAAAATAAATAACGACAGCCGGTGCAAGCGCCACGCCTACATTGCCGCCGCCGATAAACCAGGACATGGCAAAGCTCTTATTTCCCCCTGTTGCGACTCTACCCAGCAGGGCCGACCCCAAAGGATGGAACAAGGCTGATGCCAGTCCCGCCAGCGTTATCAGGATAAATAAACCGGCAACGCTATCGGCAGTTGCCGCCAAACTGATAAACAAAGCCGTCAACGGCACAGTCAGCAGGATCAGCCAGCTATAGCCGCGCTTGTCAATCCAGTATCCAAACAAGGGCTGTAAAATATTAGCCGCAGCGGAATAAACCATCACCAGCAAGCCGCTGATCGTAAGCGAAAGTCCCAGTCGTTCCATCAGCATTGGCAGCAGGCCGGGCAGAAAGGTAACGTAAAAATCACTGAAAAAATGGCCGGCTGTCAGCAGGGCAACAGAAAAAGCGCTCTGCTGCCGTAAGCGGGTAAACATAGCATTTCCTCCTGTGCAATTTTCCCTCGTCCTAAAACCAAATTACCTTGGCGGAACACGAGTTTGAAGCTACTCCTTAGTGTAGCATATTTACCCGGCATGCCAAACCCAGAAAAATTGAAGAAACCGCCGGTTGTCGGCGGTTTCTCCATTACTGCACGCTTTCCCAAAGAATTTCGGCAAGATCCCGGGTTTTTACCGTCTCATCAACATTTTTCAACTTCGTCCCATCCTCCAGCATTGTCAGGCAGTAGGGACAGGCGGTAACAAACAGGCCGGCGCCGGTGGCCATTGCCTGCTCGGTGCGCAGGACGTTGACCCGCTGTTCAGCTGCCTCTTCCAGCCACATCCGGCCGCCGCCGGCACCGCAGCAAAAACCGTCAGCCTTGCTCTGATTCATCTCCCTGCCGCTAAGGCCCGGAATCGCTGCCAGCACTGCCCGCGGCTCCTCATAAATGTCATTATAGCGGCCGAGATAACAGGAATCATGGTAAGTATAGGAGCTGTTGACAGCTCTTTGCGGCTGCAGCCGGCCGTCGCCAACCAGAGATGCCAGCAGGCTGGTATGGTGGATAACTTCAAAACTGCCGCCAAATTGCGGATACTCGTTTTTCAGGGTATTAAAGCAGTGCGGACAGGAGGTGATGATCTTCTTTACCGCATAGCGGTTAAGCGTCTCGATATTCTGCATGGCCAGTGTCTGATAAAGATATTCGTTGCCTAAGCGGCGGGCGGAATCGCCGCAGCAGATCTCTTCTGTGCCAAGCAGGGCAAACCGGATTCCGGCTCGCTGCAGCAGCCGGACAATCGCCGTTGAAACGCGTTTATTGCGTTCGTCAAAAGCGCCGCTGCAACCGGGCCAGTACAGGTAATCGATATCTCCGCCATTGCTCATCAGCGGGACTTCCAGATTTTTAGCCCATTCCAGCCGGCTCATGCGGCTGATATTCCAGGGATTGCCGTTAGATTCCATGCCGCGAAAGGTCAGAATCAGTTCATGGGGAAAATCGCTTTCCATCATAACCAGATTCCGCCGCAGATCAACGAGCTTTGGCACATGCTCGACAAATACGGGGCACTGCTCCTCACAGGCACCGCAGGTGGTACAGGACCATACAGTCTCCGCCGCAATCACGCCGGGTACAACCGGCTGCCCCACCACAGCAGCCTCTTGCTCCCCACCTTGCAGCAGCAGTCGCCCCTTCGTATCGAGATGCCGTTTCAGATCCTGGGTAAACCGCTTCGGCGACAGGGGCTTACCGCTTAAATAAGCAGGGCAGTGGTCCTGACAGCGGCCGCAGCGAATACAGGCATCGCCGTCCAGCAGTTGTTTCCAGGTAAATTGTTGAATTTCATTGACGCCGAACTGTTCGGCATTCTCGTCTTCCATATCAAGCGGACTCAGGCTCTGCGCCGCTTTTCCCTTTGCCAGCAATTGATTGACAGGGCCGGTAAGCAAGTGAAACAGCTTCGAATAGGGAATATAGGCAATCAGGCTAAAGCTAAGCAGTAAATGAAGCCACCAAATCTGACGATGAACTGAGCGCAGGCCGTCGGCATCACCGCCGCCAAACGGCAGGGCGAACAGCGCTCCAACCGGATTCCAGGCCAGCCAGGGATCGCCGGCAAAGGCAATACGCAATCCCTCCAGCATAAATCCGGTAACCAGAATGGAACCGATAAGCAGCAAGGAAATCCAATCGTCCGGGGTATTATCGATACCGTCAGGCTTTTTAACGTAACGGCGCCAACAGGCCATGCCGACGCCAATCATCGCCCCTAATCCCAGCAGATCCATAAGCAGTGACAGCAACAAGTAATAAGTCCCCTGGAACAAGGGGATATTAAGATCTTCCGTCACCGCTATTGATAACGTTCCCAGGGCAAATACGGCGAACGACCAGAAAAAGAACCAGTGCATAACACCGGAGTAGGATTTGCGAAGAATACGCAAATGACCGAAGCTCTGCGCCAGAAAACGCAGTATACCACTTTTGCCGGCTGCTGAACGGCGATTTTCAGGCGCCCCCAGCCGCCACAGACGATAACGCCCGTACACGCCTGCGGCAAAAATGCCAAAGGCGACGAGCATCAGGACATACATCAGCCAATAGCCGTCCTGGTACATATCCAGTTGTCGGGAAGCAGTCAATTCGAGACACCCTCCTTCTTAATCAGTGCTTACCTAGGAGTTCGTCAGAAACTGAAAATTCCCTCTTATCTAATTATTTTTTCTGGTAAAAAAATACTGCCGCTCCATAAAGCACGGCAAAGGGGCGGCTCCTTCGAACAAGGAACCGCCCCTTTGCCTGCCGGTGAGGCCTGCTTCGCCGATCGGTACTATTCTGTCTTGGCCATGGCCAGCAGCTTCTCGCCCACATCCTTGAGAGTCATAACCATTTCGGTAATGGACTGCGTGGCCTTTGCCTGTTCCTGCGTAATATGAGCGGTCTGCTGGGTATGATTAATCACCATCTCCATCGACGCTTTCAACTGCTGCAGGGTACCCTGAATCTCCTTAGCCGAGTGGCTGCTTTGGTCGGATAGCTTACGGACTTCTTCCGCCACCACGGCAAAACCGCGTCCGTGCTCGCCGGCACGGGCAGCTTCAATCGCCGCGTTTAGGCCAAGTAAATTGGTTTGCGTGGCAATCTGATGAATCGTGGCAATGACGCTGTCAGTCTCCTTCACGTCAGTTGAGGCCCGGTCCGATAAATTCGCCACATCCTGCATCGTTGCCGACAGATCCTCCTGCGAGGCATTTAACTGCTGGATGGTAGCGGCGATAGTTGTGATGGAATCGGTTACTTGCTGCGCCTGCCCCTGCAAAACCCGCTGATTCTCAGCTTCCTGCAATTCTTTGCGGATGATGCCGGTGACGATTTGTGCAATCGGCTTGGTATAGACCGGATCGCCGCCAATACCGAAACTGCCGATCCAGGCATTATTATAGATGATCGGCATGTGTACGCCCATTTTCGAGGCGCCTCCCGACTTTTCCTCGTCCTCGGCAGTTACGGTACGGTGCGAAAGACGTTCGCGCAATACCTGTTGAGAACCGCCATGGGTAGCACCGACCCGGGACGCGGTGCTGCAGGCAATGATCGTTCCGTTCTGGTCACAGACCGTGGTAGGCAAGCCGGTTTCCCCAAAGATAGCCTCAACGATTTTGTTCGCGATGTTTTTGTCCATTACCAAACCTCCCCGTGAAATTCTATCAATTCGGCAGTGAGTTAGCAATAGGACTACTGTCCTGCGAGTCTTTTATAGCCCGCCAGGCGCTCGCGAGCGTCCGCCTCGGTCTTGTCAAACAGGGCCTGCGCCAGATCGGGGAACTGTTTCTTCAGCGAAGAATAGCGAACCTCGCCCATCAAAAATTCCTGGAAGTTCATCGTCGGTTCTTTTGAATCGAGCACAAACGGATTTTTGCCGCTATCCTTCAACTGCGGATTATAGCGATACAGCGCCCAGTAGCCGCTGTCTACCGCGCGTTTAGCCTCCAGCTGACTGCAGCCCATGCCGTTTTTCAGACCATGATTGATGCAGGGAGAGTAAGCGATAATCAGCGACGGGCCGGGATAGGCTTCCGCTTCGGCAATCGCCTTGAGGGTTTGATTCTTGTCTGCCCCCATGGCAATTTGCGCCACATAAACATAGCCGTAGCTCATGGCAATCATGCCAAGGTCCTTCTTCTTGGTCTTCTTGCCGCTGGCGGCAAATTTGGCGATCGCCGCCGTCGGCGTTGCCTTTGAGGACTGACCGCCGGTATTGGAGTACACCTCGGTGTCAAAGACCAGGACGTTGACATTCTCACCGGATGCCAGGACATGGTCAAGGCCGCCGAAACCGATGTCGTAGGCCCAGCCGTCGCCGCCGAAAATCCACTGCGACCGCTGTACCAGGAAGTCGCGATTCGCATAAATATCCTGAAGCAGAGCGTGGCTGTCCTTAATCGGCGCCAGCAGTTCGATCAGACGGTCGGCGCGGGCGCGGGTAGCATCGCTCTCATCCTTATGAGCAAGCCACTCGCGGCAGGCCGCGGCAAACTCGCTTTCCGGCTGCAGCAACGCCGCCTGTTCGAGTTTAAGGGCCATCTGATTGCGGATCTGTTTAACGCCAAGCAGCATGCCCAGACCGAATTCAGCATTGTCTTCAAACAGGGAATTGCCCCAGGCCGGTCCATGACCGCGATGGTTTACCGTATAAGGAATCGACGGCGCGCTGCCTGCCCAAACGGAGGAACAGCCGGTGGCATTAGCGACCATCATTCTGTCTCCGAACAACTGGGTCACCAGCTTGGCATAGGGAGTTTCGCCGCAGCCGGCGCAAGCGCCGGAGAACTCGAGCAGAGGCTGCTCAAACTGGCTGCCTTTGACCGTGAAGGGCGATAACGGATTGGCTTTCGGCGACAAGGAAACCGCATACTCCCAATGCGCCGTTTTATCAACCTGAGTTGCCAGCGGTTTCATTACCAGTGCTTTTTGCTTAGCCGGGCATACCTGCGCACAATTGCCGCAGCCGGTGCAGTCAAACGGGGAAACGGCAATCGCAAATTGCAGTTCCTTCTGCCCCATGCAAGGCTTAGCAGCGAAGCCCTCCGGCGCATTGCGCGTTTCGTCGGCGCTCAGCAGCACCGGACGGATGGCTGCATGCGGACAAACATAGGCGCACTGATTGCACTGAATACAAGATTCCGACTGCCATTCCGGCACATCAATCGCAATACCGCGTTTTTCATAAGCGGCAGTTCCCAGCGGGAATGCACCGTCCTCAAGGCCGATAAAGTGGCTGACAGGCAGCTTATCCCCGTCCTGGCGATTGACCGGCACCAAAATCTTTTCGATAAATTGCGGCGCTGCTTTCGCTTCCACCTGCTCGTCAGCGGCGTTCTGCCAGCTGGCAGGCACACTAACCTGAACGATGGACTCAATGCCTCTGTCGATAGCGGCATTATTCATGGCAACAACCTGCTCGCCTTTGCGTCCGTATGACTTTTCCACTGCCTGCTTCAAATACCGGGCGGCATCCTCGACCGGAATAATGTCGGCAATCTTAAAGAAAGCGGATTGCATAATCATATTGATTCTGCCGCCAAGGCCGATTTCCTGGGCAATTTTCACCGCATCAATCGTATAGAAGCGGATTTTGTGCTCATGAATATACCGCTTCATTGCGGCAGGCAGATTCTGCTCCAGCTCGTCCTGATCCCAACGGCAGTTAAGCAGGAAGCTGCCGCCCGGTTTCAAGCCTTCCAGGACATTGTAATTGTAGACATAGGACTGATTATGACAAGCGATGAAATCCGCCTGATTAATCAGATAGGGCGAACGGATCGGCTGCTTGCCAAAGCGCAGATGCGAAATCGTCACGCCGCCGGATTTCTTGGAGTCATAGGCAAAATACGCCTGCGCATACATATCCGTATGGTCACCGATAATTTTGATGGCACTCTTGTTGGCACCGACAGTGCCGTCAGAGCCAAGCCCCCAGAACTTACAGGCTTTTGTTCCCGTTGCGGTCGTATCGATCGATTCGCCCAACGGCAATGAGGAGTGATTAACGTCGTCGATAATGCCGACAGTAAATTGATCCTTCGGCTGCACTGCTTTCAGGTTGTCAAATACACCCCGGATATGGGAAGGAATGATGTCCTTGCCGCCTACGCCGCAGCGGCCGCCAACGATGATCGGCTGCCATTCCTTGCCGTAAAAAGCGGCTTTGACATCCAGATACAAAGGTTCGGCAAAAGAGCCCATCTCTTTGGTCCGGTCGAGCACGGCAATCCGCTTGACGCTGCGGGGAATGTATTTAAGAAAATGTTCCACAGAAAACGGCCGGTATAAATGCACTGTCAGCAAACCGACTTTTTCACCCTGGGCATTAAGATAGTCGACAACTTCGCTAATGGTTTCGCACATGGAGCCCATGGCGACAATCATCCGCTCCGCATCAGGAGCGCCATAATAGTTAAACAGGTGATACTCGCGGCCGGTCAGCTTGGTAATCTCCGCCATATACTCTTCGACAATGTCCGGCAGGTCCTGATAAAAGCGGTTGGATACCTCGCGCTGCTGGAAATGAATATCCGAGTTCTGAACCGTTCCCTTCAGGAGCGGATGATCCGGGTTCAGCGCCCGCCGCCGGTAAGCGTCCAGCGCCTCCCAGTCAAGCAGCCGGGCCAGTTCATTATAATCCAGCACTTCAACCTTTTGAATTTCGTGCGAAGTTCTAAAGCCGTCAAAGAAATTAAGGAAAGGGACCCGTCCCTTGATGGCGGCAAGGTGGGCTACAGCCGACAAATCCATAACCTGCTGCACGCTGCTTTCCGCAAGCAAAGCAAAACCGGTTTGGCGAGTGGCCATAACATCGGAATGATCGCCAAATATATTGATAGCGTTTGCCCCGATTACACGCGCGCTGACATGAAATACACCGGGCAATAGCTCGCCGGCAATCTTATACATATTCGGAATCATCAGCAGCAGTCCCTGCGATGCCGTATAGGTGGTCGTCAGAGCGCCCGCCTGCAGTGAGCCGTGAACCGCGCCGGCGGCGCCGCCCTCCGACTGCATCTCTACAATTTCAACAGTCTGTCCAAAAATATTCTTTTTTCCCTGTGCTGCCCATTCATCAACATTTTCCGCCATATTGGAGGACGGAGTGATCGGGAAGATTGCGGCAACATCGGTAAAAGCGTAGGAAATATAGGCTGCAGCGGTATTGCCATCCATTGTTTTCATCGGTCTTTTGGTCATAAAGTAAATTCATTCCCTTTCCCATTTCAAATGTGAGAGGCAGGATTGTCTTACCAGTCCTGCCTGTTCTCATTCATCTTAGTTTACGGCCGGGGCCGTGATTAGTTGACTCCCCAGAAACCTAACAAGAGCCGGGTGATAACCATGGCGACAGCGGCATCGACAATCGGCACGCACAGAAGCAGCGGATGACGCTTCTGATTGGCGTTGGCGACAATAACGATGCGGACAAAATGTCCGATCAGTGTGCCCATGGTAACGCAGGCAGGAAACAGAATCGTCGCCTGCGCCGCGGTGATAACGCCTTTGGAATACAGCGTAGCTGCGGTGGCGCAGCCGGCAGCCTTGGCGAAGAAAGCCGCAACCAGGGCGATAATCGCCTCCCCGGGCAAGCCGAAGACAGCCATTACCGGTCCGAGCAATTTGCCCACACCCTGCATCAGTCCGGTGATTTCCAGAAACTGAATCAAAACATAAGCCAGCACCATTGCCGGTGCAATCATTTCAGCGCCAATATAGAAACCTTTTTTGGCGCCGGCAACAAACTCTTCGACAATACTGGGTTTTACCTTCTGCAGATTAAGCGAGGAAGTCTGCTCAGCCATTGGCGACACCTCCCGCTGCATTTCGTTTCGCATCCCAGCAAAGGTACAGCCGGACCAGGTTGGCGCCCAAAATCTTGACAAAGATGATGACTGCAATAATCACGCCTACCGGCAGTAAACTGATCGGCAGCAATGCAGCGCCGGTTCCGAAGGTATTGACAACCGGCGCTGAACCGGCATACTGATAAGCGACAAAAATCGTCCGCTCATCATCAGTCATCATTTTATCTTCTACCAAGCCCTTGGTCATAACCGCGCCAACGTCGGAGCTGGTTACGCTGCTGACGAAAGCCAGTCCGGCCGCGCCGGGAATCCCCATCAGCGGGCGCAGAATCGGCCGGAATAGTTTTTCCGCCGCCTGCAGAGCGCCCAGCGACTCGGCTACCTGTACGCATCCCAGCGCAAACATCAGCGTGGGAAACAGCGTCAGCGCGAACATAAAGCCGTCGCGCGCGCCAATGCCGCCTTTACCGGTAAAAATCACACCGCTGCCAACCTGTCCAAATTTGCCGGTTAGCACCTGAAAATCAAGCGCCCGCCACGGGCCGGTGGACTGAGCAAAGATACCGGAAAAGGACACCAGCAAAATAATCAGCGCCAGCCAGCCTTTCCACGTAACCTTGTACGCCTCCTGATTTTTTTCTGCCATTTTGCACACTCCTCTTTTTAGTGACGACGGCAGCGATCAGGAGATCGTCTGCTCATCCAGCTTAAGCACGCTGGCGATCAGCAATTTAGCCCGTTCAAACAGGGAGTCAACGATTGCAAATTCTTCCGGGCTGTGGTTACGGCCGCCTTTAACGCCAATCGCGCATACGGTCGGTACACCCGCGATTACCGAATAGGAGGAATCGGAAGCGCCGCCGACAAATTTCGCATACGGCGTGCCAAAACCGTTTTCTTCAGAGGCTTGCTTGACAACTTCAAATAACTTTTTAACGCCGTCGGTCGTTTTCATCGGCTTGATTCCATGCATATATTTGCAGGCGCCGGTTGTGCCTTCAAGATGGGTTTTCGCCGCGATCTTTTCCAGCCGCGCGGTAATTGCCGGCAGATTATCCGGATCCATGTAGCGTACGTCAATAAGAACCTGCGCATAATCAGGCACAGCGGTAGAGGTTGTCCCCCCCTGAATTACGCCGACATTATAAGTCGTGTCGGTTTCCCAGGTGCTGCGGTCCTGGACTTCGATGATTTTATGCGCCATTGCCAGAATCGCGTTGCGGCCGTTTTCGGGATCATTGCCCGCATGAGCGGCTATACCCTTTACCTCGATCCGGAATTGCGCCACACCCTTGCGGCCGACGACAATGCCGTTGTCGGGGAAGCCGGTTTCCACATTAAATGCGGCCGCATGACCTTTGGCTTCATTGATAAACACATCCGGAGCAGTGGAGCGGGCGTGCAGGACTTCTTCGTCGCCAGCCAGCAGCACCTTGATCGGCCGGCTGTCATAACCGGCATTGTTCAGCGCTTTAATCGCATATAAGGCCGAGACAATGCCGCCCTTCATGTCGAGAACCCCGGGGCCATAGGCAATGCCTTCCTTAATGGTAAAAGGACGTTCCTTGATAGCGCCGGCAGGAATGGCGGTATCCATATGTCCCAAAAACAGTACGCCCTGCTGTGAACGGTCAGCACCGATCTCGCCAATCAGCATATTGCCGGCTTCGGCAAACTCTGCGGAACGGCAGGAAGCACCCGTTCCCTCCAGGAACTGCTGAAACCTTGCTGCCACCGCGTCAATTCCCGGTTTTTCGTGCGGCCCGCTTTCAATGCTGACCACCTCTCGCCAGAAATCAACCATTTCCTCCTGATGTTTGTCAATAAAGTCAAATGCCGCTTGTTTTTTTTGCATGGTCTCCTCCTTGTTACACTAAATTTGTTCGGCAATTGAAACAATATAATGAACAAGGGGCCGTCCTTGCCGCCGCCGGTAAAAAACCCGGCGTTCCTGGCAAGCGGGCGTCCCTTGATTATTTGCGCTTCGCCGATAAGGGGAAAGGCCTATAAAACTCAGACCGACAGGGGCTTTATTACTTAAAATCAGCAAGCGTAATCCCGTAACCTGCAATAATCTGTTTCAATGCAGCCATTTCCGCCTCGCTCGGAGCCGTAAATACGGTCTCCGGCAAACCGGCGGCATGCTGCTTCGCCTTGCCATAATCGTGGTAAGGCAGCAATTCCACTTCTTTTACCGCTGTTTCTGCCACTAAAAACTCACACATCTGGCGAATATTGTGCTCGCTGGCGTTGACTTCCCGGATTACGGGCACCCGTACGACTGTCCGGGGTGCCAGCCGGGAAATGCGGGCAATATTAGCGAGAATCAGACGATTGCTTACACCGGTCCAACGCTTGTGAACCGCTTCATCCATATGCTTACAGTCAATAAAAACACAGTCAAGCCGGGCAAAAATATCCGATACCTGCTGCCAGTCATAATAGCCGCAGGTTTCGACAGCCGTATCCAGGCCGATGCGGCCGCAGGCCAGCACCAGTTGCCGCAGGAATTCCGTTTGCACGAACGGCTCGCCGCCGGAAAACGTTACGCCGCCGCCGGACTCCCGGTAAAACACGGCGTCACGCTTAATTACAGCCATAACCTCGTCAACAGTTACCCGCATGCCAATTTGCTTGCGGGCACTGCCGGCACACACCTCGCAACATTTACCGCAGCCACGGCATTCGCCGGCGGCAACCGCTTTGCCGGACAGGGGATCAATGCGGACGGCGTCAGCATCGCAGACAATGGCGCACCGCCCGCACCCCGTGCATTTTTCCTGCAAAAAGACAACTTCCGGATTGCCATGCCAGGATTCCGGATTCGCGCACCACTGGCAGCGCAAGGGACATCCCTTGAGAAAAACCGTGCTGCGAATACCCTCGCCGTCATTAACCGACCAACGCTGTATTTGAAAAATTACACCGGAAACAGATTGCATGGCCATCACCTAATTACATTGTTTCGTACGTGGTCCGGGCAATAATCGCATCCTGGGCCTCGCGCGACAAATTGACAAACTGCGTGCTGTAACCGGCTACCCGCACCAGCAGATCCCGGTAGTCTTCCGGATGCTCCTGAGCCTTGCGCAGTGTTTCAGTGGAAATAACATTGAACTGGACGTGGAAAGCGCCAAGGGCAAAATAGGCGCGAATGACAGAGGCCAAATTCCGCTGACTTCTTGCCGATTGCAGCAGTTCCGGGGCAAATTTCACATTCAGCAGCGTTCCGCCGGAATGAACGTCATGATTAATTTTAGCTGCCGAACGCATGGCCGCGGTCGGACTGGTCAAGTCAGTGCCGGCGTGCGGCGATACGCCTTCCGTCAGCGGGCTCTTGGCTTTCCGGCCATCAGGCGTAGCGCCAATGACGCTGCCGGCCGGAATATAGTTGGAGATGCCCATGAACGCCGAGTTGAAACGGGAGCCGAAATAGTCGTTATAAGCGGTAACTTCTTTATTATAAAAATCAGTTATTCTCACGGCGATGGCATCGACATAATCATCGTCATTGCCATATTTGGGGCAGGCAAGCGCTTCCTGGCGCAGGTCTTCATAGCCAACCCAGTCGGCTTCGATTGCCTGGCAGATTTGACGCAGCGTATATTTCTTCTCTTCAAATACCAGCTTTTTAATCACAGCCAGCGAATTAGCCGAATCAGCCACGCCAATGCCGGTCAACACCGGCCCTAAGTTGTATTTGGCCCCGCCCTTGCTCAGGTCTGTACCCTTTTCCATGCAGCCGTCAACCAGCAGGGACAGATATGGCCGCGGCACTATTTCCGAATGGATTTGCTGTGCGGTAATCGAGCCGATTACGCCATGTTTGACCAAATAAGCGAGTTGCTCATAAAAAGCAGCCTCCACTGCATCGTAGCTGGTCAATTCCTCTATATTTTTTCCGACCAGCCCCATCGTTTCACCGCTGAGACGATGCTTGCCGGCATTGAGCATAAATTCAACCGCCGCTGCAAAGTTGATGTTAACTGCCGAGGTCCACTCGCCGACCTTGCGGAAATGAGGAACGACGCAGCCGCAGTTGCTCCAGTCGCGCGCGTCTTCCGGCGCTAAACCGGCCGCCAGCAGCATCGCCGAGCCAACCCGGTCATTGTGAATGGCGGGAAAACCGGTGCCGACACTGACCAGCTTGCATACCGCCAGCAGAAACTCTTCCGGCGTATCGGGATGAATCCGTACACTGAGACCTGGCTGATGTGTTTTGACATTCTCGGTTGCTTTCAGGCACATGTAGGAGATTTCATTCGTCGCGTCCCGGCCGTCGCGGGTCCGGCCGCCGACAGTGAGGTTCTGGAAGGAGTTGTAGCCGGCAAAGAATTTGGCCGTGTTGCTGGAAATTGCCCACACCCATTCCGAAAGCTTGATCCACAGGGCCTCGATCAATTCCTGCGCTTTATCGTCGCTGATGGCGCCGCTGGCTTTATCTTTGGCAAAATAGGGATACATGTACTGGTCAAACCGGCCAAGGTTAAGCGCCAGGGAATTTTCAGAAAGAATCGAGCCGAGCTGGGTAAACCAGACCATCTGGATCGCTTCGGCAAAAGACTGCGGCGGGTTTTCCGGCACTGTACGGCAGATTCTGGCAATTTCCAGCAGTTCTGCCTTGCGGCCGGCATCGGTTTGCGCCGCTGCCATTTGTTCGGCCTGTTCGGCGTAACGGCGGGCCAGGGTAATAATACCGCCCGCAACCAGAATAGCGGCGTTATAAAAATTAATCTTTTCCAGCGCTTCGGCGCTGACCGGCTCCAGCGACTGCAAATGCTGTTCTGCCTGACGTTTCAGTCCGCCAAACCCGTAGCGGAAAATAACGTCCTGATAATCGGCCGTAACCTCGCCGACAGCATTGCGCCACTTGGAGTCATTGTCAATAATCCCGGTATCAACCAACACTTTCGCGGTGGTGGGATTAATCCGGGCCAGGAAGGTCTCTTCCAGCGACTTGCCCTGCCAATACGGGAAAATATCCTGACGCAGCGTCGCTTTTGTTTGCTCATCAATGCAATACGGATCCTGATTGCGGCTTTCAAACGAATCCATTTCCTCGTTGACCCATTTCCAGGAATATTCCGGGCAAATGATGCCGGACTTGCGGAATTCACTGATCGAGCCGACAATCAGCTCATTATCAAAGATGGTTACCGGGATGCTGGCGCAGACATCGGCAAATGCTTTGGCGCGGCGAATGATCACCGGTTCCCCTTCCGTGTTTTTATGCGATTCGGTAAAAACCACCGCCCGCTTGGCGCTGATTGACGGTTTTGAATAAACATACGCTTGTTTAAATGCATCAATGCGTTTAGTTGACACTTCTTATACCCCCTCTGTATTGACCTGTCGCAAAAAGCTGCTGAGGCAGGCGCTGGCATCGGCCATATGCCGTCGCAGCACCCGCTGCGCCTCGGCGATATCCCGCTGCGCGCAGGCTTCCAGCAAGCTTCTGTGCTCGGCCTGTGATTTGGTTTGACAATGCAAAGCGGATAGATAGAGACGCATATAGCGTTCCACATTATTATGCATTGTTTGAATCAAAGCTAACAGTTTGCCATTGCCGCCGGGACAGTATAAGGCTTCATGGAACCGCCAGTTCATTTCACTGCAGCGGTCGGCTTGGGCATCGGCGTTCTGCAAAAACTGCTCCGCTTCAGCTAAATCCGCCTTAGTTAAATGGGGAATCGCCAATTCCAGAGCGCCCAGTTCCAGAAACAGACGAATATCAAAGATTTCTTCCGCTTCACTGACTGACAATTCGCTGACTACCGCCCCGCGGTTGGGATAAAATCTGACTAACCCTTCTGCCTCCAGACTCTTCAGAGCCTCACGCAAAACACTCATGCTGACGTTGAACCGGACGGCGAGTTCCTCTTGCTTCAACGGCGAGCCGCCGCTAAGTTCTCCCGTCAGGATGCTCTCACGCAAGGCGCAGCTGATCAGGCTGGGCAGTGTGCGATAGGATTCTGTCACACGGGCTTTCAGATTATAATTTTTCATATTTTCAGTATAATCGGTTTTGGTTCTAAAGTAAATTCGATTTTCGATTGTATACAGTATACAATCGAAAATCGAATTTGTCACTTCCCTTCTTGCAGGAAATAATTACAGCAATAGCAAACTATTCTTATGAGACATAGCCGTAATACGGCCACTAGCAAAAAACAGGAGGTATGACATGAAAAAGCAGGCAGTCTTTCAAATTATTGATACGCAACGGGAACCGATGCTATCGCTCTGGGAAAAGCTTGTCTCCCAGGAAAGCGGCTCCGCCTATAAGGAAGGCATCGATAAAGCGCAGCAGTTAGTCAAGGCCTTTCTGGAGGCCGAAGGCGCCTCTGTCCGTATGGTCGAATTTGAGCAGGCCGGCAACATGCTGATCGGTGAAATCGGCAGTGACCGCGCCAAGCCGCCTGTGCTTTTCATGGGTCATATCGATACCGTTTTCAAGACCGGTACCATCGCCAACCGCCCTTTCACCATTCGCGACGGTAAGGCCTATGGACCGGGAGTTCTGGACATGAAGGGCGGCATTGTCGCTTTTCTGTATGCGATTAAGGCGCTCAACGCCGCCGGCTTCAATGACCGCCCCATCAAAGTGCTGCTGGCCGGCGACGAGGAAACAGGCCACGCCCTGACTAACGCCAGCGATGTTTTCGAACAGGAAGCCGCCGGCTGCATCGCCGCGTTCAACTGTGAGACAGGCTTTACCGACGACGCCATTGTCATCGGCCGCAAGGGTGTTGCCCGGTTTACGCTGGAAGTGCGCGGCGTTGCGGCCCATGTCGGCAATGATCCCGAAAATGGCCGCAATGCCATCGTCGAGATTGCGCATAAGCTGATTGAGATTGATAAGCTGACCGACTGGGATGAAGGAACCACCTTCAATATCGGTACTATCGAAGGCGGCACCGTTCCCAATGCCACGCCCGATTACGCAAAAGTTGTCATCGACGTCCGGTTTAGTGATAACAGTGTTATTGACAAGTTCAGCCGCCAGGTCGAACAAATCGCCGCCAAAACCTATATTCCGGGAACGACGACCACACTGAGCGGCGGTGCCGCTTTTAAGCCGATGGAAACGACCGACGGCGTTAAGCGTTTGTTTTCTCTTGTTGAGGCCACCTGCGCCGAAATCGGCCTCAACAAGCCGTATGGCAAAACCGTCGGCGGCGGCTCCGACTCTGCCTACAGCGTCATCGCCGGCGTTCCCACCGTTTGCGCGATGGGTGTCAAGGGCGGCCGCAACCACTCGCCGGAAGAGTTTGCGGTGGTTGAGAGCTTATTTGAACGCGCCAAGCTGCTGGCAGCCTGCGTTCTTAATCTGGACAGCCTGAAAGGCAGCGAATGAACCAAGCCGGGATAGCGCTTCTCTATAAGAGCATATTTATAAGAGCATATTAATGAAAGAATAGCCCACTCACGCCGCATTGGCATGAGTGGGCTATTCTTTCAGATCCGTCCGGCCGTCTTTGCTTCCAGGTATTCATCATACGACATACTGCGGTCAATCAGACCGTTCGGAGTAAATTCAATAATCCGGTTAGCGACTGTCTGAATAAACTGGTGATCGTGGGAAACAAACAGAAGCGTCCCCTCAAAGCCCATCAAGCCATTGTTCAGCGCCGTAATCGATTCCAGATCGAGATGGTTTGTCGGCTCGTCCAGCAAAAGCACATTGGCGCCGCTCAGCATCATCCGCGCCAGCATGCAGCGAACCCGCTCACCACCGGAAAGCACCTGTGCCTGCTTCTGGCTTTCCTCACCGGAAAACAGCATGCGGCCTAAATAACCGCGGATAAAGGTTTCTTCCTGGTCACGGGAGAACTGCCGCAGCCAATCAACCAGATTTAATTCGACACCATCAAAGAAGCTCGAATTGTCTTTGGGAAAATAGGCCTGCGAGGTGGTTACCCCCCAGCGAAATTCACCCGCGTCAGCCGCCATTTCGCCGACAAGGATTTTGAACAAGGTGGTTTTGGCCAGACCGTCTGGACCGACAAACGCAATCTTATCGCCTTTGTTGACCATAAAGCTGATGTCGGCAAAAACGCTCTCGCCCTCGAGCTGCTTGCTCAGCCCCTCGACGGACAGCAGCTGCGCCCCCGCTTCCCGGTCCGGCTTGAACGCGATGTAGGGATAACGGCGTGAAGAGGGCTTGATATCGTCAAGCGTCAACTTCTCCAGCAGTTTTTTCCGGGAAGTGGCCTGGCGCGATTTGGAGGCATTGGCACTAAACCGCTGAATAAACGCCTGCAGTTCCTTGGTCTTCTCTTCCTTGCGCTTATTAGCATCCTTGGCCAGCTGCAATGCCAGTTGACTGGATTCGAGCCAGAAGTCGTAGTTGCCGACATAGAGCTGGATATTCTCAAAATCAATATCGGCAATATGTGTGCAAACCGTATTTAAAAAATGACGGTCATGGGAGACGACAATAACGGTATTGGGGAAATCGTAAAGGAAGTCCTCAAGCCATCGGATTGACTGAATATCAAGATGATTGGTCGGTTCATCCAGTAAAAGAATATCGGGATTGCCGAACAGCGCCTGCGCCAGCAGTACCCGCACCTTATCCGTACCGCTCAAATCAACCATTTTCAGACTATGCAGCTCGTCAGAAATACCCAGACCGTTCAGGAGGCGCGCCGCTTCCGTTTCCGCGTTCCAGCCGTCCAGTTCGGCAAACTCGCATTCCAGTTCCGAGGCTCTAACCCCGTCGGCATCGGAAAAATCAGGTTTGCTGTACAGCGCGTCCTTTTCTTCCATAATCGCATACAGCCTGGCGTGTCCCATAATAACGGTTTTGATCACGTCAAATGTATCGAATTCATAATGGTTCTGTTTTAGAACCGCCAGCCGCTCGCCAGGAGTAATGGAGATGTCTCCCTTAGTCGGTTCCAGTTCGCCGGCCAATAATTTCAAGAAGGTCGATTTACCGGTACCATTGGCGCCAATCAAACCGTAACAATTGCCGGGAGTAAATTTAATACTGATATCCTTGAATAAAATCCGCTTGCCGAATTGCAGCGTCAATCCGCTTGTACTAATCATCGCCCTACCATCTTTCATCATATTGACCGCAGATAACCGGCCTTAAGAACAGAGTGTACCATACAGAACCGAATAAGTCTACCCTTATAAACAAACCCCGGACAGTCCAAACCGGACTGTCCGGGGTTTGTTTATACACGCTCAGACGCAGCGCGTCAACAGCACATGAATAAAGTAGGTCGCCGCCAGCAAATCGGCGACGCCGCCGGGGCTGACACGGTTGGCGCTGAACAGGGCATCCATAGCCTCAATGCGGGCCTTTCCCAACGGGGTCAGCATGCCGCCTAACGCCAGCGCCGCCTGGGCCTCATTCCGCATCAGCTCGAGCCCCGGCAGACCTTTCCGGTTCAGCACCGTCGAATCCTCGACCGTTGTCATCAGGCTGAGCAAGGTCTGTACCAGCGCATCGTTGAGCGGCATATCCACCGCCAGACTCTGGCGCAAAGCCGGCAGGCCACTTCCCCTGACACTGGGCAGGCCCTGTTCCATCTCACCGCGAATGCCGGTGATACCATGCGCCAGATACAGGCGCTCACCGGCAGTCAAAGCATTTGCCGGCCTGGCGGCAAGCGTGGCCAGTTCGCTGTCGACAAGGCCGGCACAGATCGCCGCGCAATCAGCAAAAACAGCCTCTTCACTCAGTCTGCCGCTCCGGTTCAGCCGCATCGCCGCCGCCGCGGTTAATACGCCCAGTACGAATACCAGGCCTTTTTGCGTATTGACGCCGCCGGTTGCCAGAAACATATCCCGCTCGCCCTCGCGGCCGATATGGCGCAAAACCGGCAGCAGTTCCCCGGCTTGTCCCTTATGGAGCCAGCCGGCGGCGGCGCAGCGGAGCATGGTGGGGCTCAACGCGGCGCTGCTCTGCAAAAAGGTGACCATGTCCATGTCCTGATGGGCGCCGGCATTGCTCCGGTCGACCAGTCCGGGTGAGGGCGTGCAGGCCACCTCCAGCAGCATGGCTTCAATCGCCCAGGCGGCGATGCGCCAAACCGAATCGGGCCAGGGTTTGCTTTGAGCCGCTGCCGCCGCTGCCAGACGTTTTTCCACCTCCCGCAGCAGCTCTGCCCGGCTGTGGGCCTGCTCCCGCATGCAGCTCACCGCCGGCTGGCGGCAAAGCAGGCAGGTCCTTTCCGGCAGGAACAAAGCGGCACGGGACAGTTGGGCGCCGTCGGCGCTAAATACATCAATATCAAACAGGCGGCCATATTCGCCACCGGTTTCGAGGTCAACGGCCAGCTGCTTCAGCGTTTGCGGCGGCGCGTCCGCCGCGATCGCGGCAAACGGCCCCGCCGGCTGATAACGCAGCCGCTCTTCCAGAATGGCTATGCCGCGTGTCTGCGCCTGATTGCGAAAAGAGTCAACCGCCTGACGGAACAGGTCGCGGATGGCGGCACTGTCTTTGACCGGCCCCGGAATATTGAGCGATATGCTCACACAGGCAGCCGCATACAGGCGGCGCAATTCATCGCGCATGGCCGCCCGCTGCTCTTTGGCCGCCAGCAGCTCGTGTAATTGGATATTCAGCATGCCCACTCCTCTTTCAATGCCGCGACTGGGTCGCCTTGATCCGGGCAATAACGGGTTTGGCCGCCTCGGAACGCAAATACGCGTAAGTACTGGCGGGAACAACCCGGGCAATTGCCGCCCAGTCGTCGCAGCGGATCATTTCGCGGACCTTGGAGGCACTGATGTAATCGCCGTCAAGGCTGCGCCGCTCAATCACCCGCAGGTCAATGCCATAGCGCGGCAGAATATCCGCCAGCGACTGGTTATAGCAGCCGGTTACCTGGCAGTAGGGCTCCTCGCCGACATATCGCAGGCCAATGCCGACAGCCGGCGCAATGCGGCTGGCAAACACCGAAGCGTCGAGACGTGTTTGCGCCGGCAGCGCGTCGGACTCACGGCTAAAATAGGTGGGAAATGTCGCCTGCGACACGCTGTAGTCGCCGCCAGACACAACAACAACATTGTTCAGATCGCTGACACCGGCCTGCACCAGCTGCAGCCGCACCGCAAACGGAAACAGCGACCTGTCCTCGCTGACGACAAATACAATAACCGCATCGTTTTCGACTGCCGCCCGTTCAATCAGGGCGCGGTGTCCCAGCGTAAACGGATTACAGTTGACGACAACAGCGGCGCGGCGGCCCGCCGGCAAGACCGCGGCCACGGCGGCAACCTCGCGGCAATACTGGCTGATGGAATACAGGCCGGTTTCGAGCAATACGGCATAAGGCTCGGCCCGGGCGACTTCGCTGAAGCCAAGGGCCTCAAACTGCGCCGCCCGTTCCGGCTTGGTGAACAGCAGATAGTGAAATACGCCGCGCCGGCTTAATTCCTGCATCAGGCTGCTGACAAGCATCGCCGTCAGCCCCTCCCCCTGATACTGCGGCAGGACGGCTATATTCCGGATAACCTTGCCGGCAAACGAACCGGTGCCGACAATCCGGCCGTCAAGATACAGAACGACCGTATAATCCAGCGTCTGATCAAAGCGCAGCGAAAACTGCCGCAAGAAGGTCTCTACAGCGGCAAATTCCCCGGCGTCTTCCGGATCCAGCACACGCAGTTCAGGATTCCCCCACATTGTCCGGCACCGCCCTTACAGTGGTTTGCGCACAACGTCGATAATGGATCCGTCGCGATACTCGATAACGGCAACCACTTCATCGCTGACGGCAACCGGCTCCGGTTTGCCAGCCAGGTCATAAGCAATTTGCTGCAATTCCTCAATGCTCATCAGCGGCAGCCCGGTGCCCTTCAGGTTATTGATCAGGTCGGTCCGCAGCGGATTGACGGCAATGCCCCGCTCACTGACAATCACATCGACAGTTTCACCGGGGGTAACAATGGTATTGACCTCATCCAGCACCATCGGCAGCCTGCCCCGCAGCAGCGGCGCGACAACGATCGCCAGCTTGGCGCCGGCAGCGGTATCGCAGTGTCCGCCCGATGCCCCCATAATCACGCCGTTGGAATCGGTGATGACATTGACGTTAAAGTTCACGTCAACTTCGGTGGCACTGAGAATGACAACATCAAGATTGTTGACAACCGGGCCGCCGCAATGCGGATTGGCATAGTATGAAGCCGACATTTCCAGATGGCGGGGATTATTCTTCAAAGACTGAATCGAAGGAATGTCAAAGTCCTGTGTATCAAAAATCGTCTCAATCAGGCCTTCTTCCAGCATTTGCGCAAACGGAGCGGTAATGCCGCCGACGCCAAAGCTGGCCTTAATATTCTGCTGCAGCATTTTTTCGCGGATGAATTTGGCTGCTGCCAAAGCCGCACCGCCGCTGCCCAACTGCAGGGAATAGCCGTCTTTAAAGTAACCGGAGTGCTCAATAACGCCGGCGGCGTATTCGGCAATCAGCAGTTCACGCGGATTGCGGCTGATCCGCAGCGCCCCCGAGGCAATGCCGGCCGGATCGCCGATGCTGTCCATCACAACAACAAAATCCACCTGGGTCTGCGGAATGCTGACCGGATGCAGCGGATAAGGAACCAGATTGTCGGTTATGGCGACAACCTTATCGGCATAGGCTGCGTCCACCATGGCGTACCCCAGCGAACCGCAGGCCGACTTGCCCTCAATACCGTTCATATTGCCGTAGCCGTCGCAGCAGGGAGCGCCGATAAAGGCCACATCAATCTTTAGCTCACCGGCCTCGATTGCCCTGGCGCGGCCGCCGTGGGAGCGAATCACAGCCGGACGGGCCAGTTTTCCCGATGTCAGCAGCTTGCCCAGCTTGCCGCGGGCGCCGCTGGTCTCAATCGCGGTAATAACGCCTTGCTCAATATAAGGCAGAATCGCGTCATTGATGTCATTCAACGAGCTCGGCGCCAGTGTCAGTCCTTTAATTTTTTTAGCGGCAATCGCAGCGACAACCTGGTTAAGCACATAATCACCGTTGCGGAAATGATGGTGAAACGAAATTGTCATACCATCCTTTAAGCCCGCGGCATCAACCGCTTCCTCAATTGACTTCAGCAGCTTCTCCGTTCCCGGCCGCTGTGAGCGGATCTTCGCTCCCGCCATCCGGCCGGAAGGCGTGTATGCAAACGGACCGGCATAAGGGCGGACGGCTGCCAGGCCGTTAATTGAATCAGGTATCACTCTGCCAACTGTGTTTTTCACTGCAAACCCTCCTTGATCCCGGCGGCGGCGGCGTAAGCCAATACTCGTTCGGCCCGGTTGACAATCGGTGTATCAATCATTTTGCCGTCGAGGGCGATAACGCCCGATTTGCGGTCAAGCGCTTCCTGATAGGCTTTCAGAATCCGCCGCGCCTGCATGATTTCTTTGTCGCTGGGGGCAAAAATATCTTTTACAATCCGGATCTGACGGGGATTGATCACCGATTTGCCGTCAAAGCCCAATTGTTTGATCATCTTGGTTTCGGCAATAAATGTTTCTTCATCGTTAACGTCGGCAAATACCGAATCAATCACCATCAAACCGGCCGCGCGCGCAGCCAATACCAGCTGCGATCTGGCGACAAACAACTCATGGCCTTGTTTGCTGCGGGTAGTGCGCAGATCGGCAATAAAGTCCTCGCCGCCGATCGCCAGTGCTACCATCCGGGGACTGGCGGTAGCAATCTGGTAAGCATTCATCAGCCCCTGAGCCGTTTCAATAGCCGCCATCATCCGGATGCAGCCTGGTTCAAAGCCGTGCTCCTGCTCTACCTTGGTAATAATTTGATCAATCTCGCGAATATCATCCGCTGTTTCCGCTTTCGGCAGACGGATCAAATCAGGCTTGGCCGGCAACACTACTTCTAAATCCTTCAGCCCGAACGGCGTCTGGATATGATTAATGCGGACCGCTACCTCACAGGGATAGCGAAACCGCTTGATCGCGTTGTGGACGAGATGCCGCGCGGCATCCTTTTCCGTAATTGCCACTGCGTCCTCTAAATCAAAAATAACCGTATCGGCGCCGTAAATACCGGCGCTTTGCAACATGGCGGGATTATTGCCAGGCATAAACATCATCGCCCGGCGCAGCTTGATCGCCTGCATGTTCCTTACCTCCCCAATCCGGCCGCCCGCTCAATCGCGGTCAACGTCCGGGCCTCAATTGTATAATCCAGAGCGCCCTTGTCATTGGCATGCACCACCGCATCTTTGATGCCGTGGGCCAGTAGTGTTGCAGCAATAACCTCCCGCATGCGCGCGCCGTATTGCTTGGCGGTAGGGCTGACCAGCTCAATCTGGATGCCGCTGCCGGCGGCTGCCGGAGACAACGCAATCAGAATATCAGACGATTCGATTGTGCCTGCCTGGGCGGCTTGTTTAACTGTTCCCATCCTCTGCTCCTCCTTTTGCCCGTCAGTAAAAAAGCAGCGTCTTTTTCCAAAAACAGGCATACGTTGATTTAGCTATCAACGGTATTATATCTAATTTTCTGAAAAAGTTAAAATTTAATTACACGATACTTCACAATCAAAAATTTGAATAACGGCAACTGTCTGACGGCGGAGAAGGAAAAACGTCAGTAATCTGCGAATACAGTAAAAAAAAGTCATTTGCAGGAGTGATCCGATTGGAAACGCGCGACTGGCAGATCCTTTCCGTGCTCTATGAGCAAAAAAATATAACAAAAACCGCCCATTCGCTCTTTATTTCCCAACCGGCGCTAACGGCCAGACTGCGGCAAATTGAAAAAGAATTCGGCATTACCATTGTCAACCGTACCAGCAAAGGCGTTCAGTTCACGCCGCAGGGCGAATATCTGGCCAAGTCATCGACAGAAATGCTGCTGAAAATCCGTAAAATGAAAGAACAAGTGCTTAATCTTGACGACGATGTCAAAGGAACCCTGCGGCTTGGCGCCTCAGGGTACTTTACCGCCTTCACGCTGCCGCCGCTGCTCAAACAGTTCAAGCAGCAGTATCCGCAGGTCGAATTTATCGTACATACCGATTGGACGAAAAATATTTTTAATACCGTATTCAATCAGGAAGTCCACATCGGTTTTGTCAGCGCCGATTACGGCTGGCAAAGCGAAAAGCACATGCTGTTTGAGGAGTCGATCTACGTCGCCTCCGCCGATGACATTGCCCTGACTGATTTGCCGAGCCTGCCCCGTATCAACTACCAGACAGACGGACTGATCAAGGCTCAGATTGACAAATGGTGGCGGGAAAACTATTCGCAGCCGCCGACAATCAGCATGGAAGTGGATAAGCTGGCCACCTGTAAGGAAATGGTCAGATACGGACTCGGCTATGCGATCATGCCGGGACGGATTCTGCACGACATGCCGCATATGCGCAAAGCCATTCTTAATGATCGTCAAGGCAAACCGATCCGTCGCAACAGCTGGATGATTTATCATGCGGATGACCAGCAATTAAACGTGATCCGGGCGTTCGTCAACTTCATCAAAGCCGTTAAATTCACACAGTATTAGCGGCAGCTACTCAGGGAAGCAAAGGCTTGCGTCAATTAGCGCAAGCCTTTGCTTCCCCTTTTATTATAAAGCGATTTTATCTGCTGAGATAGATAATCTTGATAGCCAGTTATCAATAGTTCGAATTTTACAAATTAAAACCCGCATTTTATACTGAGTCCAAGCAAGCCCCTTAGCCCTCGGGGCAAATATTTATTAGAAAATTACAAACACTCATAAGGAGGTGCCGCCTGGGTTAACGCGCTGCTTGAACCGTAAATGCTGGCTATTCATTTTTTAAGGAGGCTATGAAATGTCAACATTGGCTATCGCCGGATTTCTCATGGTAATCGTATTTATGTATCTGATCATGTCTAAACGCATGTCGGCAATGATTGCGCTTATGCTGATTCCACTGCTGTTTGCCCTTGCCGTCACCGGATTGAATCCCAAATTGGGAGCCATGATGTGGGACGGAGTCAAAAAGGTCGCCCCCACCGGCATCATGATTATGTTTGCAATCCTTTATTTTGGCGTTATGATTGACGCCGGCCTGTTTGATCCGCTCATCAATAAAATCCTGAAAGCGGTCAAAGGCGACCCGGTTAAAGTAGCTGTAGGAACGGCATTGCTGGCGATGCTGGTCTCGCTGGACGGCGACGGCTCCACCACCTATATGGTTACTTGTTCGGCAATGCTGGCCGTGCATCGACGCGTCGGCATGCACCCGCTGATTCTGCCTTCAATTGTACTAATGATGAACAGTGTTATGAATATCATCCCCTGGGGCGGCCCTACCGGCCGGGTTCTCGCATCCTTGAAGGTAGAAGTCGGCGATGTATTTGTGCCGCTGATTCCGGCTATGGGCATCGGCGCCTTATGGGTCATTTTCATGGCTTACAGATGGGGTAAAAAAGAACGTACCCGCCTCGACTACAATCCTGCCCAGGCAAATGATCATCCTGAAAATGAAGCCAATATAACCGTATCCTCCGATCCGGAGGCCGAACAGCTGAAACGCCCGCAAATGTTCCTGGTCAACCTGGCCATGACTGTCCTGCTGATGGTCTGCCTGATCATGGAAGTGCTGCCGCTTGGCATTCTGTTTATGCTCGGCACCGGTCTTGCCCTGCTGATCAATTACCGCAGCATGAAGCTGCAAAGCGAACGTATTGTCGCCAATGGCGCCAACGCGGTTCCGGTTGTATCGATGATCTTTGCCGCCGGCATTTTCATGGGCATCATGTCCGGCACCAAAATGGTTGACGCAATGGCTCAAACCCTGATCGGCGCCATTCCGGAATCCATGGGACCGCATTTTGCCTTTATCAGCGCCATGGTCAGCCTCCCCGGAACGTTTTTCCTGACAAACGACGCTTACTACTTCGGCGTCTTGCCTGTATTGGCCAAAGCTGCAGCCACCTATGGCATTACACCCGAGCAGATGGGCATCGCCGCTCTGATCGGCCAGGGCTGCCACTTGCTCAGCCCGCTGGTTCCGTCCACTTATCTGCTGGTAGGCTTGAACAAAGTCGATTTCGGCGATTTTCAAAAATTCGCCCTGCTGCCTGCTATCGGTATTTCGGTGCTGTGGCTGGCCTACGCAGTTGTATTCGGCCTGTTCCCGCTCTAAAAAGCAAAAAAAGACTGCGGACAAAACGTCTGCAGTCTTTTTTTATGTTTTTCCCCGAACCGCCAGTAGTGACGAAAAGCTTTCACGCCTCCGGCCGATCCGGTAAAAGCAGTTGCCGCAGCAGCGCACAAAAGGCCTCATCCTCCCGGACCGAACGTTTCCTCGGCCCCTTCAGCCGGTTGCCGCCGCGGCGAAACTTAGCCTTCAGCTCACGCTCCTCCAGCATAAAATCCATTGACTGCTGGTGATATTCCCAGCCCGACGGATGAATACAACGCGCGGCTTTAGCCAATACCAAAGCCGCCAGTCCCCAGTCCTGGGTTATGACAACATCACCGGCGCAGGTTAAATTGGCAATCGCCAGATCCGCCTCCTGCGGATTGTCGCCGACAATAATATGCTGCGGTGACTCCAGCACATGATTAAAATTTGCCACGGTAATCACTGCAATACCGCTCTGATTAGCAAGGCGGAGGCTGCAAGCCAGTACCATCTTCGGGCAGGCGTCGGCATCAATTATAAGCTTCAACTATCGCCCCTCCTTTCCTGCTGATCCGTGCAGGCCGGCAGTTTGAAGCAGAGTTTGTCATCACGGTTGTCATAAAGCGGCTGCGCTAACAGCAGCCAGCACGTTAATAGTATAGCAAAAATTGCCGCCAGAAGCCAAACAGCATGGGCTATTTAACACAGGGACAGAAAACTGCTTGTATTTTTGATCGGATACGAATATAATGTATACAAGGCCAACCAACTAGAACGTGCTTTACGGTGTTGTCAGGAGGACCGTTGTTTTCGAAAATAAAGAAAGCAATAAGAAATCCTGACTGGATTCGATTCCGCCCCGAGAAGCCCTCACTAACCGGATGTCCGCCTCATCATGTATGGAGGTGCATTCGAGTGACTGTTCAGGAAATCGCCCTTCTCGTTCTTGTTTCGCTTGTATGGACGGCGGTATTATCGCACCGGGCTTACAAGCTGCTCGAAAAAGAACAAGATTAAACCACCCTAAAAAGGAACTGCCGCCCGGCAGTTCCTTTTCGTGTCTCCGCCTTGCAACTTATCGCCGGCGGCGGTATACTATCTTATAGATCCGGTCAACCGACCAGAACGAGCTTTACAGTGCTGTCAGGAAGACTGCCGCTCCGGCCGGAAAGCAAGCGGCGAGAAATCCTGACTGGATTTGATTCCGCCCCGAGAAGCTCTCTCTAACAGGATGCCCGCCTCATTACGCATGGAGGTGCATTCGGGTGAGCGAACAGGTAACTTTATTTTTAGCTGTCTCGGCCATGACCTGGGTAGCCCTGTTATCACAGCGCGCGTACCAGTTTCTAAGAAGATAGCAGGCCACTTGTAAAGGGGGCGCTGGGAAAGCCAGCGCCCCCTTTACAAGCGGCGCGTCCTCTGGCGGCCAGAGCCTGCTTCATTTAAATAACCTATATAAAACGGGCTGCCGCGCAGGCGGCGTCAAAGACGAGGAGAAGAAACCATGGCAATTGAGGCAGTAAGAGAATACTTCCGCCAATTCGGCAGAGACCAGGACATCCGGGAGTTTAGCGAATCAAGCGCGACAGTAGAGCTGGCGGCCTGCGCCCTGCGGGTTGAGCCGGCCCGTATTGCCAAAAGCCTGTCGTTTCAGAGCGGCAGCGGCTGCATCTTACTGGTAACTGCCGGTGATTGCAGGGTTGATAACAATAAGTTCAAACAAACATTTGGCTGCAAAGCGAAAATGCTGCCGCCGGACGCGGTTCTCGCCTTTACCGGCCACGCCGTCGGCGGCGTATGTCCGTTTGCCATCAGCAATGCCGGCGTCGCCATTTATGCCGATGTGTCGCTTAAACGGTTTCAAACCGTCTTTCCGGCCTGCGGCAGCAGCAACTCGGCGATTGAACTGACCTGTGACGAGCTGTACCGCTATTCGCAAAGTCTGGGCTGGGTTGACGTCTGCAAATTACCTTGTCCTGAAACCGCGAATGCTTTACCAAACCCCTGAGCCATCCCTGCCGGCGAGCCTGAGCAAATACCGCCAGCCTAATTATTAGTTCATACAGTTGACATTCTTTGTAATTGCAGGTAAAATCATAATAATAATATACACGAATTGTCAATGAAGACTATTCTGTTTAAAACAGAGTAGTCTTTTTTATTGCTGAAAGGGGTGTCGGAGAAATGGTAGACAAGCCTGATGGAGTTGCCGGCAAATTCCGGCGGTTTTGGCGGTGGCGCCTGCGAAGCTTCCCTGTCAACGGCAGCGCTCTATTGACAATGACAATCGGCAAAAAGATTGCCGGCAGTTTTATTATTGTCATCGCTCTTGTCTGTTTATCAAGCGTTTTTACCTATATAAAAATTGATCAGCTGCATGAATCGGCGCAAGCAACCCTGCAGCAGGCTTTGTCGAGAATCCAGCTGGCGGAGGAACTGGCTATTGATGTGGCCAATGAAGCAGTTGCCATGCGCAGCTTTAATTTTACCGGCGACCTTTCGGACGCGGCCGCCTTTGCCGATCACCGCAGTTTTGGCGACAGTAAAATCCGTCAGTTGGAAACGGAACTGCGCACAGCGGACGCTCTGGCAATCCTGACCGAGCTTAAGACAGAGAAATTGGCGTTTGACAGCCTGGCGGAGAAATCGATTGCCGCCAAACGGGCTGGCGACATGCAGCAGGTCGCCCTCTATATGCAGCAGGCGGGCAAGCCTTCAGAAAACTCGATTGCGCTGGCCAAGCGATTAGTTATCGCCGTCAAAGATCAAATCAGAAATGAAACCGAAAACAGCGCCCGCCAGGCCGGCCAGCTCAAGCTGCTGCTGGTGATCGTCAGCCTGCTGGTCGCAGTTGTTGCGGCTGCGGTCAGCATCTATGTCAGCCGGGGTATATCGCTGCCGCTGGCGGCGCTGGCGCGGACGGCACAGGAGATTGCCGCAGGCAATCTGACGGTCGCCGATCTAAGCAGCCGGTCGAACGACGAGCTCGGCACTCTGGCCGGCGGATTTAATCAGATGAAAAACGATTTACGCACAATTATCCAACAAGTGGTCCAGGCTGCCAGTCAGGTTGCAACCGCCTCCGCCAGCCTGACTGCCAGCGCCGGTCAATCCGCTCAGGCCGGCAGCCTGATGGCTGAAGCCGGCAGCAGCGCGGCCGAAAGCGTCTCGCTGCAAATAGCGGCCGTAGAAGAGACCGCCCTTACAGTCGAAAAAATATCGGCCAATATCCAGCAGGCTGCGGCCAACGCCGGCATGGCGGACAGCAAGTCGGAGCAAGCCGCGGCTGCGGCTGTCGACGGCAGCCAGGCTGTGGAAAGAGCTGTCCTCCAGATCCAGCGGCTGGATCAGACAGTTGCCGCGGCAGCGGTCAAGATAACCGAGCTCGGCGCCCGTTCGCGCGAAATCGAACAGATTATTGCCGCAATTTCCGGCATTGCCGCGCAAACCAACCTGCTGGCGCTCAATGCCGCGATCGAGGCGGCCAGAGCCGGCGAACACGGCCGCGGCTTTTCGGTCGTTGCCGATGAAGTCAGGAAACTGGCGGAGCAGTCGCAGACCGCAGCCAAAAAAATCACCGGACTCATCAGCCGCATCCAGGAGGATACGGAGCAGGCAGTCCTGGCAATGAACCAGGGAACCGGCGAGGTAAAAGCCGGCGTCGAGATGGTCAATGCCGCCGGCGGTACTTTTCATACGATTCAGGCATTGTCGGCTGAGGTATCGGGACAGGTTAAAGAAATAGCCGCCTCCATCCAGGAGCTTGCCTGCAGCAGCGAAACCATGGTTGCTGCGATGCAGTCGATTGACGCGGCCGGCCAAAAAGTAGCAGCGGAAACCCAAACGGTGTCAACCGCCATTGGCGAACAGGCGGCGACAGTCGAAGAAATCGCCGCGGCCAGCCAAACGCTGGCGGCAATGGCGCAGGAACTGAAAGCGACAGCCGGCAGCTTTCGCCTGTAGCCATCTTAACAGAGTAAGGCCCGGGCAATGCCCGGGCCTTACTCTGTTATTAGCTATTCTTCCGGAAACTGCATGCAGGCCAAAAACAGATCGTTAAATTCCGGCTCGGCAGCCAGATCGAAATACACCGCCGCCGCCAACAGCCGATCGAGTTCTCCCCGGGCAGAGACATCAAGCAGAAACCGGGTTGCTCCCCCCAGGGCAGTATTGCCGGCAACTTTAATTTTCGCGGCCAATTCCCGCGGCAGCAAACCGGTCGCCACCGCACTGGCCGCATTGACATGACTGCCGAAGCTGCCGGCCAAAAAGACGGCATCCACCGCCTGATAATCACAGCCATACTTTCGCAACGCCAGTTCCAGTCCGGCCCGCATCGCCGCCTTGGCCAGCTGCAGTTCCCGGACATCTTTCTGCGTGAACCGCAGGTCCGCCTGGGGTGGCTGTACAATATGCAGGCTGGCGTCGGGGAACCGGACCGTATCAAACCGGCCGGTGGTATCAATGACGTTTTCCCGCAGGCAGGCGGCAACAATATCTAACGCGCCTGAGCCGCAAATGCCGACGGGGTCGGCCCCGCCAATCGTCGTATAGCGAATGTGGCCGCCGCGCATAGCAAAGCTGTCAATCGCGCCGCTGATACTGCCGGTACCGCAGCTGAGATTGGCGCCTTCAAAAGCCGGTCCGGCGGCGGTCGCCACGCAAACAATCCGGTCCTTACAGCCAACTGCAATCTCGCCATTGGTACCTATATCCAGCAACACCTGGACACGATCACTGGCGTTAAAGCCGCATTGCAGCAGACCGGCGGCGACATCGGCGCCGGCAAATGCCGAAATTCCCGGCAATATGGTCGTCAGACAGGCTAGGCCGGCATCGGCAAACAGCTCGGCAAAGTTAAAGCGGTGCAGTTCAGTCGTGACCGGCTGAAACGGATAGAGCCCCAGAGAAGCCGCCGGCAAGGCTAGCAGAAAATGCAGCATCGCCGTGTTGCCGCTGATAACGCTGTGGACAATTTGCGACCGGACCGCCGCATCCAATTCCCGGATATAAGCGATGATATCGCCGCAGATAGCCGCATGCAGGGCCGATCCGTCGCTGCCGCCGCTGTACTGGATGCGGGAAATCACGTCAGCGCCATACCGCCGTTGGCTGTTGAGCCGGGAACCTGCCTTGACGACAGTGCCGCTTTCCAGATCCACCAGACTGAACGCCAGCGTGGTAGTTCCGATATCAATTGCCAGTCCCAGCAGGCGCCTGCCGGAGGGCGGCAGTATCGTCACCGCCCGGTCGCCGTGATAAGCAATGGGCACGGTAACCCCCTCGCCGGCATTGGCCGCAGCCAGCCCGCCCAATTGGCGCAGCGCCTGCAGTGACCAGCCTCCCTGACTATGGCTGCGGCCAAGCAGCCGGGTCAGACTGACGCCGCTGTCACGGTCGACGGCACTGAGCAGCGTCCGCTGTACCGAAAAACCGCTGTCAATAGGAAACAGGATTTTCTGAAAGCCGGTAACAGCCTGGTATTCCCCCTCTTGAGCTCCGCGGATGTCAATCTCGCAATCACTAAGAGGATAACTGCGGCAGGCTAAAAAATCGCCTTCCGCGCCCTTCAGCATGCCGCGCAAGAGCTTGACCCTGCATTTGCCGCAGCTGCCGCGGCCGCCGCAGGGAGAATGCAGACGCAACCCGGCCGCAGCCAGCGCCATCATCACCGTCTGCGAAGTCCTGGCGGGAATTGTCCGGCGGGACTGGGCCTCCACAACAGTAAGCGTAACCGCTTCCGGCGGCTGCGGCTGCGACTGCGGCCGCAGGCTGCAGGCCGCATTGCCGCAGCCGGCGCAGTCGTGATCGGAAGCTGCCAACGGCAGCGCAGCGGCAGCACCGTAAAGATAAGCCATGGATTTAACCGGAGTCAACATCCCGCCGTCAGACAAGGTAATTCCCAAACGATAAGCCGGCGGAATCTGCGCTAACAGAGATGCCTGGCAGGACAGGTCAATGCCGGCGTCTCCCGGCGACAGCCGCGGTGTCAAACCCAGACCGGCCTCACGCGCTGTCTGGACAATGCGCCGGTAGAGCTGACAGGAACAGTCAAATAAAGCGGCGGTGGCGATCGCGTCAAGCAGCAAGCCCTCGCTGTAGCGGCCGGCCTGAAAACAGGCCCGGCTCTGCGCAACCAGCTCATCCCCCACGGTGATCAAACAATAGATAACCTGCGGACAGCCGGCAAGAGCCGCCAACGGTAAAACGGCCGGCTTCGCCGCCGGCATGTAAACCGCGGCAGCGTGGATATCCCGCCCGGCGGCCTCAATCAGCCGGTCAAACAACGCCGCCATCTCCGCATAAGCCTGATCAGCCTGCGTACATTGCAGCAAACGCAGAATCACGTCTTTATCCGGTCTAAAGCTAAAATCGTTGACCAGCGTCAATTTGTTGTTTTCCATGCGCTCCCGTCCTTTACGATTTGTGGCAGCTCATTACCGCCGGCCGCTGCCGGCCGCGCCAAATAATCAAACCGGTGGTCAGCAGGAATAAGCCGACGCAGACAAAAATCACCCGTATCCCCAGCCAGACACTGGCTATGGTTCCCAGCAGCGGCCCGATCAGCGAGCCGACTTGATTGGCGCTCATCATCAGACCGAACGCCCGGCCGCGAAACGAAGCGTCCGTATGCATGGCCATCAGCGTGTTCAATGCCGGATAAACGGCGGCAATGAAAAAACCAAAGGCAAATTGCAGCAAACCAAACAGCCAGATGTTGGCGGTGAAATAGGGAAACAAACTAAAAAAGCCACTGCCGGCAAACCCGATGGCCAGTATCTTCCTGAAGCCGGCGCGCTGCCCCATACGGCCCCATAAAGGCGCGGCAATCGCGCCGGCAATGCCGGAAGCGCTGAAAATAACGCCGGAAGTTAGAACAACGCCTTCGCCGCCGCCCTGTAAATCGGCGACATGCAGCGCCAGCAGCGGCTGCAGCATCATGATCCCGATTTGGGTAATAACCACCAGGCCAAGCACATTTTTCATCAGCGGGTCGGCAAAAGCCGCCTGTAAATCGGAAACGATGCTGCCCGTCTGGGTCGATGCCGGCCGTCGCTCCGGCTCCGGCACCAGCAGCCAGACTGCGGCCGTTCCCGCCAATATGCAGACGGAAGCGACGCTGAAGGAGGCGCGTATACCGAACAAATGCGCCAGACCACCGCCAAATAGCGGGCCGAGAATGGTACCGGTCAACGTCGCGGTCTGCATAATCCCCAGACTAAAACCCAGCTTATCTTCGGGAGCGGTTGAAGCAACGATCGATAACGCCGCGGGCACAAAGCCGGTGGCGAAGCCCTGCAGCATCCGCATAAAAAAAAGCTCCAGCGGACTTCTTACCAGCGAGCCGAGAAAATAGACGAAACTCAGACTCAAGCCGGCTCTGATCAGCATCCGCCGCTTTCCCGCCTTGTCGGCAAGCCGTCCCCACAGCGGCGACATCACCGCGCTGACCAGGAACGTTACAGCGAAAACCGCGCCGGACCATAATTTGATCATCTGGTGATCAGCGCCCAAGTCGCCAAGATACAGCGGCAAAAACGGCAGCAGCATAGTATAGCTGGTGCTGGATATGATGACGCCAAACCAAAGCGACCATAAGATTTTATGCCAGTTCATCATTGCCTCCTATTTGCGGCTCTACAGCCCAAGCCAAGGGCCCTTACTATCTGATTATAGCAGTCCTGCAGCTATATGGAAACCCGAATCCAACGAATCGGACGCTTAGCCCTGGCCGGGACGGAAACAATGCGGTAGCAACAGCAAAGGCTGCGTGCCATTGCATGCAGCCTTTGCTCAATATTTCCCTGCAAATCAGGAGAAGCGGAACTGCCGGATTAAAAGCTGCAGCTCCTCGGCCATCTCAGACAAAGCGTGGCTGGAAGCAGCGATCTGCTGCATAGTTGCCGACTGCTGCTCCACAGCGGCGGAAATCGTCTGCGTATTCGCAGCCGTATCGCCGGCAACCGTTTTGACACCGCTTACAGCCTGTACGACCGCATTGCTCGACTGCGACAGCAGTCCCGCCCCCGCAGCAATATCGCGGATATCGCTGTCCAGGCTCCGCACCATGCCGGCAATCTGACGGAACCGTTCGCCGGTGGCTGCAATGACTTCCGTTCCGGCGTCTACCTCTTTCTGACCCAGTCCCATCGCCGCTACCGCCGTCTCCGTCCCGGAGCGGATATCGGCAATAATCGTGCCAATCTTTTGCGCCGCCGTCTCAGACTGCTCCGCCAGTTTCCGCACTTCATCAGCGACAACGGCAAAGCCGCGCCCGGCCTCGCCGGCCCTGGCAGCCTCAATCGCGGCGTTAAGCGCCAGCAAATTGGTTTGACCGGCGATGCCGGTAATGACGTCGACAATTTCACCGATCTGCTGTGAACTTGCGCCCAAATCCCTGATTACCTCACCGGTGCGGCCGACAGACTGATTAATGGCTGCCATTTGCGACGCAGCCCGTCCCACCGCCTCGTCACCGGATTGAGCGGCCGCCGCGGCGGCGTCGGATTGGGTGGATACACCGCCGACAGTGGAAACAATACGGCTGATTGCCGCGTTCATTTTTTCTACCGCTTGCGCCGATTGACCGACAAGGTTTACCTGATTGGCAGCGCCGCCGGCCACCTCGCTCACCGCAGTCGCAACCTGGCCGGTGGATTGGGAGCATTGCTCAGCGCTGGCTGTAAGCTGCTCGCTCGATGCTGCCAGTTGCTCGGCAGCCTTAGAAACCTGCGTAACCAGATTGCGCAAATGCGCCGTCATTGTCAAAAAGGCGCGCACCAGATCGCCGATTTCATCGCGGCCGCCGCCCCGCAGCTCCCGTTCGCTTAAATCACCGGCGGCAATCGCATTGGCCGCGGTTGCCAGCGCAGCGAGCGGCCGTGATATCCGGCGCGCCAGCAGGATAGCGCCGGCAATGGCAAGGCCCAATACCAGCAAAAGCGCTGCCGCCATCTTCCGGTTAAGATCCGCTATTGCCGCAGCCGTTTCCCGCCGCGACGCTTCAATATCATTTTCAATGTATACAATAAAATCATTGCTCAATCCATCAATCGTCTCGGCGCGGCTGCCGGTCCGGTCGAGAAAATTGGCAATTTCCACTGTTCCCAATTTATCTCTGACCAGAATGCCCTGATCCAGGGTCTGATTGTAGGAGGTGGCCGCGATTTGAATCACTTTCAGCTCATGCTTCGCCTCATCACTGCGCAAACGGATATCAAGCGCCGCGAACAGCTCCGCCATCCGCCGCTGTGACTGCCGGTAACGGTCGACATAGTTTTTATCGCCATTGACCAGATAGGCGCGCACCTGCGCTCCCTGCCGCCACAGTTCGGTATTGATTTTCTGGACATCCTGCAGCAGCGGCGCCGAATAAGCCAACAGCTCCTCATAATTGCGCTCAATGGTTTTGACCTGAAGTAGCATGTACAAAGTGGAAGCCACAAACAACACAACCATCGCGACCGCCGCCGCCAAAATCTTGCCGCCGATCTTTAAATGAAAAAACCGCTCCAGTACCGACAATGTTATTCCTCCCGCCAACTCAGGAACAGATTGGAACCGGGCAGCGAAAATGACACAGACGATTCCGGTCCGTCCTCAAAATCGTGTCGGAAAGCAGACACGTCTGCCGCCGAACATTACTTGGTAGAATTTTCTGCAAAAAGCGGCGAAATCCTCTTTTTTTTAATTTTTAACCAAATCTAAAAGGCAAGAGACAGACTTGTCAGCCTATCTCTTGCGTCTTAACCCCATTCCTGGGAAACTAGTCTTCCTCGCAGGCAGGATCATAGAAGTCGCCGAACAGCTCCGCATCCGGCGGCCGGTCTTCCGGAATCGGCCTGGCAACCCAGGTAGTGTTCAAATAATGCTTCAGGGTAATATTTTCGGAGGTGATGTTGCCGCCCCAGGTGCCGCAGCCCATGCTGGAGGTCATCGGCATACCATTGGTAAACGTGCCGGAATTGGATTTGGACTGCGGCTGACGTACCATAATCCGGCTGACCGGCGCAGCCAGGGCCAAACAATGAATATGCGTGTCGTCAAAAGAAAAGATACCTACAGAGTGCCCCCTGCCGGAACCCCAGTAGATCGTATGCATCATTTCAATCGCGTTTTGAAACTCGCCCTGGTATTGATGAACCGTCAGCAAGGTTGTCAGCTTTTCGTAAGAAAAGGGATATCCCTTGCCGACCCCGTCGGACAGAACGAAGATAAACCGGCGGTCAGCGGGAATGCTGAAGCCTGCCGCCTCCGCCAGCTTCTGCGGCGCTATCGCCACTGTGTCAGACAGTCTGTGCAGCTCGTCATCCCACATCACTTTGCGCAGCTGCTCCCGCTCCTCACTGCTGGCCAGATAGCCGCCGGCTTTCTGCAATTCTGCAATCGCTTTATCCCATATACTGGAATGAACAATGACATTGCCGTCAGCCGAGCAGCCGGAGCCAAAATCGGAGGTTTTACTGATCATGGTGTTCATCGCCGCTTGCGCCACATCGGCCGTTTCATCCCAAATCATTGTGGCGTTGCCGGCGCCGACGCCATAGGCAGGGGTGCCTGAGCTGTAGGCCGCCTTAACCATTGCCGGACCGCCTGTAGCCAATACCATATCGGCCCTGGCCATCAACGCCTTGGACATCGGAATATTGACCTGGGTTAAGCATTGGAGGATGTCAGCCGGCGCCCCCTCCTGCTCCAGTGCCTCCCGCATTAAACGTACGGTTTCAAAGGTGGTTTTCTTTGAACGGGGATGCGGTGAGAAGATGACGACATCGCGGGCCTTGACAGCCATAACCGCCGTGCCGGCCGGCGTCAGATCCGGGTTGGTGGTGGGAACGATCGAAGCAATGATGCCCACAGGCTTGCCATATTTCACAAGCCCTTTTTCCGGATTTTCCTCAATAATGCCAACACTCTTTTGGCGCAGCGCATCCCGCAGCACACCGCGGATTTTAAACCGCTTCTGCTGCCGGGTCACCGGGTCGCCCAGGCCGCTTTCCGCAATACTCATATCCACAAGCCGCAAAAAGGTTTTCTTATTGGCCACAGACCAGGCGACCGCCTGACACAGCCGGTCCACCCGCTCCTGATCATAGGTTTCAATAATTGCCAGTGCCCTTCTGGCTTTTTCGAAGCATGCATCCAGTTCAGCCTGTTGTTCGTTAGTCAAGTCCTCCGCCATAGTATCGACCTCCTGCTGTCCGTTTTTTTACCCATTACGGGGATGTTCATTCAGATACCGCTTGGCCCATTCAATGCAGCGGTACGCATGCTCGGCCCGCCCAAGCTGCTGCATCCGGGCCAGATGCGGCAGCTCGATCGAGTAGGGAACCGGCGGGATGCGGTTGATGACTCCGGCCACATCAATCCCGCCCTCGCCTACATAAAGACGGGCTTCCCTGAGGATGCGGGTCATCTCGGCCGCATCCGAGGGAATCGCCGGCGGCGCGTCGCACAAGTGGACAAACCGAAACCACTGCCGCGGCACCGCATCCAGCGCCTCCGGCTTGTCACCGGCGCGGTGAAAATGATGGATATCAATCATCAGCCCGGCATTATCCTGCTTAGCCGCCTGTAACAGCTCCAGCGCCCCTGCCAGATCATGAACGCTGGCAATCGGCACATATTCCAACTCTACTGTCAAATTAAACTGACGGGCCAGGTTGCAGACTTCGGCAAATTTCTCGATATAAAAATCACGTTCCGGCGTCCAGATGCTGCTGAGAACATGCCGCCCTCCCAGCTCTGCCGCGATTTCCATTGCCGGCAGGTAGCGCCGCGGATCAACGCCGTCATAAATCCGCGCCAGCTCAATATCCAGCAGCTTGACGCCAGTATCCGCCAGTGCCTGCCGCGTTTGCCGCAGCAGCTCCTTATTGCCGGCCAGGGAAAAATCCGGCTCGCCCGGCAATCCCATATAAATGGGCCGCAAGCTGACAAATTCATAGCCGGCCCTGGCGGCTATGTAGATTTGCTCCGGCGGCGGGCAGCCCGGAACCGTCAAATAGGCCAGGGAAAAGGCAGGCTTCATGCTTTCACCGCCTTAATTCGTGCTGACATGGTGTACGTTCTTACCAGGCGAGTAAATGTCCATGATGTTCCAATGCCCGGCTGTCGGTACCGGATTATTGATCATCGACACATCCAATACGTACGGCTTACGGGCTTTAATCGCCGCCTCCAGCGCCGGCCTGAACTCGGCCGCGGAGCGTATTGCTACCCCCTCCACACCATAGGCCTTGGCAATAGCCGCATAATCGGGCGAGTAAGGCTTGCCGTCTTTTTCGAACAAGGTGCCAAAGGTGGTATCGTAATGCGCCTTTTCCAGTCCGGCGATTGTCCCGAAAGCCCGGTTGTTCATGATGAGGAAAATCGCCGGGATATTTTCAATGGCGGCGGTGGCAAGTACGGCGGGATTCTGGCCGAAGCCGCCGTCGCCAACCAGTGACACCACCACCCGGTCCGGCGCCGCCAGCTTAGCGCCTAAAGCCGCCGGCGGGCCAAAGCCCATCGTGGCATAGCCGCCGGGAGTAAGGATTGACCCCGGCTGATAAATAGGAAATTGCTGCCCGACGCCATTTTTGTTCCAGCCCACATCAGTAGTAATAATGGCATCGCGGGGCAGAACGGCGCGGACGTCGGCGAGAATCCGTTCCGGCATCATCGGAAATGCATCGCTTGCCTGCAGCTTCGCGTTTGCGGCCTGAAACGCCGCCCGCTGCGCGGCAATAGCCTGTTTCATCGCTATGTTTTCCCGCGGCTGCGGGTATAAGGCTTTCGCTACTCTTACCAGAACTGTCAGCGCCTGCTTCAGGTCAGCGACCGCACCGATCTCGACAGGATAATTTCTGCCGATTTCGCAGGGATCAATATCGATCTGCAACAGCTTTGCCGGTGGAAAGCTGAACGTATATTCGGGATACCAGGAGCTGCAGTCCGCTTCCTTAAAGCTGGTGCCCAGCCCCAGCACATAATCGGCGTTTCTGCAGGTATCATTGATAAACTTCGTGCCCCAGAAGCCGGTCATGCCAAGGGTAAGCGGATGATCATCCGGCAAAGCGCCTTTGCCCATCAGGGAGTGCGAAACCGGAATCGCCAGCTGGTCAACCAAGGCCCGCAGCTCCTCCGCCGCATCCGCCAGCAGGATGCCGCCGCCGACGTGAATAAGCGGTGCTTTAGCCGCCGCCAGACGCCGGATCATTTCAGCAGCAGCCGCTTCCTCCAGAGACGGCCGGTGTAAGCAGCGGCTATTCAGACCGAGCCGTTCAAATAAAGCAGCATCCACCTGCTTGGAGAAGATATCCATAGGAACGTCAACGAGAACAGGGCCGGGGCGGCCGGATTCGGCCAACGCAAACGCTTTCTCCAGGATCTCGGGAAAAAGCTCCGGACGCTCCACCCGCCAGGCCCGTTTCACAAACGGACGGTAAATCTCCCACTGACTGGCATCGGCATGCAGATTGACCTCCTGGTGAGGATGCCTGCCGTAATAGTGAGTAGGGACATCGCCGGCAATAACGACCATCGGAATGGAATCAAGAGCGGCGTTAGCGACACCGGTAGCCGCGTTCGTCAGTCCCGGTCCCAAATGACTAAGGACCACCGCAGCCTTGCCGGTCACCCGGGCATAGCCGTCGGCTGCATGAGCGGCAATCTGCTCATGGCGGGTATTGATAAAGCGGATTTTTTCGCTTTTGGATAAAGCGGCCAAAACCGCGATGTTAGTGTGACCGCAGAGGCCAAACAGGTGCGTAACACCGCGTTTCTCCAAATACCGGACCAGTTGATTGGCGACTGAATCGTTCATGGCGATCTCCTCTCCGTCTGCTTGCATTGCACTAAATCGCTGTTTTTTCCGGCCTTTAATATAAAGCTGGCTGTTTCGTGGCCGACCATTGTCCGGGCAGCACGGGCCACCGCCAGCATTTTATCCAGATCGAAGCCTGTCTCAATCCCCATTTCCTGCAGCATATGCAGCAAATCCTCAGTCGCAATATTGCCGGTTGCGTCTGGCACGAACGGACATCCTCCCAAACCGGCGAAGGAGGCGTCATAGCGCTCAATCCCCGCCAGCAGGCCGGCAGTCACATTGGCCAGACCCATGCCACGGGTATTATGGAAGTGCAGGACCCAGTCCACATCGGGGTACATGGCCTTGACTTTACGGCTGTATTCCAGTACCTGACACGGATTGGCCATACCGGTGGTATCCGACAGCGATAATTCGCGGACACCGATTTCATAAAAACAGTCCACCACCGAAAGCACCTGCGTCAACGGTACCCGTCCCTCAAAGGAGCAGCCAAAGGCGGTTGGAATCGCGCCGGAAAGAGCCATGCCATGTTTAGCCGCATAGTCGGCGCAGGCGCTAAAGCTTCTCACCACTTCCTCCGGCGTCTTATTGGCGTTAGCCAGCGAATGCGTCCGGCTGGCGGAAGCTGTCAGCTTCACCTTTTTTAAACCGGCGGCCTCGGCCCGCTCCATCCCGCGCAGGTTGAGCACCAGCGCCCGGTATTCCACCCCATCGACCGCTTTCAGCCGTTTAGCCACCGCTTCCGTGTCGGCCATAGCAGGCACAGCCTGCGGATGGACAAACGAACCAATCTCGACAACTTTTGCTCCGGCCTCAACCGAACGCTCAATGAGTTCCACTTTTTGCTCCAGCGATAGAAGCGTTTTTTCATTTTGGAGACCGTCGCGGGGCCCCACTTCGCAAACAAGCACCCGCTCCGGCCAAATGGCATCTGCTGTTGCCTCCAGCATATGCAATCACCTCAATCTTTTAATCCGTGGCTCATGCCCTAAGCCCCGGCTCTATTGTCCTGAAAACCGGTTTAACCGTCAGCCGGCCAGCCAGCGATAAGGAACCAGCACCAGTTCGGGAAACAGGATCAACAAGATCAGTACTAAAACTTCCACAATCAGGAAGGGCATAATATCTTTCATTAAATCATCCATGAGAACCTTGCCCGCACCGCAGGCCGCGTTGAGGACAGTGCCCACAGGCGGTGTCAGCAGGCCAATCGCATTGTTCAGGATGAAAATAACGCCGAAATAAACCGGATCAATACCGGCCTTGACAATCAGCGGCATCAGCACCGGCGTCAAAATCAGCACGGTAGGCGTCAGATCCATAGCGGTTCCCACCACAAAAACCAGGATATTGATCATGACCATCAACATAAAGTGATTGTCCAGATACGGCTGCAGCCAGGCTGTTATCATGCCGGGAATATTGGCGATGGCAATCAGCCAGGATGAGACCATGGCCGCGGCAATCAGGAACATAATGACACTGGTCGTTTTTGAAGCCGCTACCAGTACCCGCGTCAACTCGCTGAACGGGAGGCTGCGATAGACGACAAAGCAAAGGAACAGGGTATAGAACACCGCACCTACGGCCGCTTCGGTCGGTGTGACAATGCCGCCTTTGATGCTGACCATAATCAGAATCGGCAAAGCCAGCGCCCAGCCGGCATCTTTGGTTGCCCCCCAGATTTCCCGGGCCGACTTCTTGGGAAAAACCTGTACATTTTCCCTGCCCGCCATGTACCACCAGATGGCCGCCAGACTCAGCGCAATCATCGCCCCGGGAAAGATGCCGGCCATAAACAGCTTCATGACCGATACGCCGCTAATCGAGCCAAAAACGATAAACGGAATGCTGGGCGGCAGAACCGGCGCCACAATGGAGCCCGCGCCGATCAAAGCGGCGGAACGGCTTTTCTTGTAGCCGGCCTCAGCCATCATTGGCACCATAATTGCCGCCAGTGCTGCCGTATCAGCCACGGCGGAGCCGGACAAGGCGGCAAAAATGAACGCGGTAATGATGGCGACATAGCCAAGTCCGCCCCGGATATGGCCGACCAAGGCCAGCCCGAAACGGATAATGCGATGCGAGATGCCGCCGGCGTTCATCAGTTCGCCCACCAGGATAAAAAACGGGATCGCCATCAGTGCAAAATTATCCGCGCCAATAATCAGATTTTGCGCCAGGATGCGGGTATCAAACAGCCCCAGCTGCAGCATCAGCGCAATGCCGCAGACCAGCAGGGCAAATGCAATCGGCATGCCCAGCGCCATCGCTCCGCACAGCGACGCGAGAAAAACGGCTACAATCATGGCTGTACCTCTCTTTCCTCGGACTGCAGGCTGAGCTCTTCTTCCGACTCTTTCAGGACAACCAGGCTGTCGATTGAGCCGCGGATAAAGACTGCCTTGTAAAGATTAAAGGCAATGATAGCGATCATTCCCAGGCTGGAAATGACGCCGACCCCGTACATATACGCCAGCGGTACGCCCATGCTGGGTGAAAGCGTCCTGGTCGTCATGTTCGTCATTGCCCAGCTGCCTTGCAGCAGTGACCAAAGACACCAAAGCACCAGCGCATTGCTGACAATAAAACAGCCTGTTTTCAGCTTTCCCGGCAGACGCTGCACCAGGGAAGTAAAGCCCAGATGATTATTATCCTTCAGCGCGCCGATAGCGCCCAGAAAAACCAGCCAGACAAAGAAAAACCGGGACAATTCCTCAGCCCAGACCAGGCCGGAATTGAAAAAATAGCGCAGACAGACATTGGTGAAGACTAGAATGCCCATCAGAGCCAGCAAAATAGCCATTCCTCCGCTCAGCAAACGCTCAAGGCCAGAGATTTTTTTCATCATCTCGCATTCCTCCGTAGAACTGTATAGCGCTCGAAGCATTTCCGGGGAAAGCCAGGCTCTCCCCGGACAGAGCCACATGCACGCAAGCTGCGGCTATGGAATTGCGCGCAGGCTGGCTGGGCTATTTTGCCGCTTGCAAAAGCCGTTCAACCAGGTCACCGCCGAGAGACGCACTTACCGATTTGTACAGAGGCTGCATCATTTCCACCATTTTCTCGCGTTCCCCCGGATTGAGGTCACTGATTGTCATGCCCTTGGTTTTCAAATAGGCAACACTGTCCTGGTCCTCTTGCTCGTTCAACTGCCGCTGATATACCTTGGCCTCTTCCGCCGCCTTTTCCACAGCCTGCTTTTCACTGTCGCTCAGCGTATCCCAGAAAACCTTGCTGACCATAAACACATTGGCATTGTAGACATGAGCCGTGTTGGTCAGGTATTTCTGTACTTCGTAAAATTTGCTGGCAACCACATTGCCGTATGGATTCTCCTGCCCGTCGATAACATGCTGCTCCAGACCGCTGTACAATTGCGAGAAGGACATTGGCGTCGGATTAGCCCCCAGCGTCTTCCAGCCTTCCACATGCACCTTGCTTTCAAGGGTGCGGATTTTCAGTCCCGCAATGTCGGCCGCGGTTTTGACATCCCGCTTATTGTTCGTCAAATGGCGGAAGCCGTTTTCCCAGTAGGCGAGCCCGACCAGCTTGGCTGCCGGCAAATCCTGCAGGACTTCCTTGCCGATAGGACCGTCAAAGACTTTATAGGCGGTCGGCTTATCCTTAAACAGGAACGGCAGGTCAAAGGCGTCAAAGCGGGGCGCAAACGCGGCTACAACCCCGGTCGATACGGCAGTCGCCTGGACGGTTCCCATTTGCAATGCCTCGATAACCTGCCGGTCTCCCCCCAGCACTCCGTCAGTAAAAACCTCGACCTTAATGCTGCCATTCGTATGCTTTTCCACTAATTCACCAAACTTAACCGTGCCCTTGCTTAACGAGCGGTCCTTATTGGTTACCATGCCGATCTTCAGCGTTTTAACTGCGGCTTTGCCGTCCTTGCCCGCAGACTGCTGTTGATCCGAACAGCCGGCAGCCATCAGCAGGCTGACCGCAAGCGCCACCAGACCGATTAGTACGGGAAGCTTTTTTTTCATTACATGCTCTCCTCCCAAAATATAAAATTTGGATCCCCGCATCGCGTCCTCCTGACAATCCGCCACCGGACAGAAGCTACCCCGCTTAATTCCGGAAATCCAAAATCAGCTTGGCGAAATTTCCGGAAACAGCGTCTGCAAAAGCCTCCTGGCAACTGGTAAAGGGAACAATTTTAGATATAACGGGTTCAATGCGGAAATCGGAATCGCCCAGATAGGCAATGGCATCGGCAAAATCCTGTTTGGTATAAATAATGGAACCGAGAATGCTGAGCTCACTGCGGACAATATGAATTGGCGATACGGCAACCAGGTCGCCGGTTATTCCCAAGGCGATCATGGTCCCGCCCGGTTTGACAAGCTGCAGGGACTGTTCAATCGATGCCTTGACACCGGCCGCCTCCACAACCACGTCGAAGAGCTGCCCCTGAACCGATTCCGGCGTAAACGTGGTCACCGGGCCGAATTGCCGCGCCAGCTGCAATTTGACCGGATTGATATCCACTACGCTGACAGCGGCTCCCAGATGCAGCGCCAGGGAGACGGAAAGCAACCCCTCCGTACCGCAGCCGATGATGCCGATTCTGGAGCCTGGGCGAATGCAGGCTTTTTTCAACGCATGCACGATAACCGCAAACGGCTCAATCAGAATCGCCCTGCTATCTGGCATATTTTCCGGCACAGCCACGACGTACTTGGCGTCAACAGCAATCATCTGGGCGAATACACCGTCACAGGAAACCCCCAGCGGCTGTTTGCCGGCACAGATATTCGTATTGCCTTCCAGACAATACTCGCATTCGCCGCAGTAGGTATTGGGAAAAACAACGGCTCTGGTTCCCGGCTGTAAAGGAACCAGGGAACCGGCCTTCACAATTCTGCCTAGAACCTCATGCCCGGGCCGCAGCGGATATTTCGCGTAGCTGATCAGCCCGCGATAAACCCGGATATCGGACCCGCAAATCCCTCCGTAGATCACCTGCAGAATAACTTCGTTGGCTTTAGGCTCCGGGCAGAATGCCGCTTCCCTGATTACCAGCTGCTCGGGCTTTTCTAAATACAATTCCAGCGTTTTGCTCATCTCCACTCTGCATTCAAGCCTCTTTTCCCGCTGCAAAATCGTCCTCCTTTGCCAAAGTGTTATTTTATTAGATCGATCCAATAACTTACCAAAATTATAATTCGCTGCTTTTATTCTGTCAATATGTTTTCTGACTATTTAGTATCATCTGACTAATGTTCTTTATTTCACATATTTAGCCATTCTGCCTGATTGACAGGAAAAATCGGTTGGCATATAATGTGCGTAGTATAACTGCGGAAGATCCGCATCGTCGGTTTAGGTGATAATATGAAACAAAAAAGGCGGCGCCCCACGCTTGAGCAGGTAGCGCTTCATGCGGGAGTTTCGCGTTCCACAGCTTCGCTTGTCCTGCGGGACAGTCCTCTGATACCGGAAGCAACGCGTCAAAAGGTACATGCGTCCATGCGTGAGCTGGGCTATATTTACGACCGGGTCGCAGCCAACCTGCGTTCGCGGGATGCGTCCACGGTCGGCCTGATCATTATGGAATTGGCCAACCCCTTTTATTCGGAACTGCTTGTCGGCATTCACCAGGAGTTAAACCAGATTGGCAAGACGGTCATTTTAGGCACTACCTTTGATTCGGCGGAAATTCAGAACAAGCTGTTGTCGACGATGATGGAGCACCGTGTGGCAGGCATCATTCTTTCCGCTGTTCCGGGCAGCTCCAGTGAGCCCATACAGCAAATCCAGGACCTGGGTATTCCCATCGTGCTGGTTAACCGGACACTGCAAGGCGCCAATTGTGATTTTGTCGGCATCAACAACGCAACCGGCACGCAGCTTGCGGTTGAACATCTAATCAGCAAAGGCCACCGCCGGATCGCCTTTTTGGGCGGGCTTTCACCGCTCTCTACCTGGGAGGGACGCAAGCAAGGCTACGATGCGGCGCACCGCTGCGCCGGCCTGCCTCTCGATCCGGCATTGGTCATTGAAAGCCAGGCCACGCGTCAAGGCGGCATCGAGGCGATAAAGCAACTGTTGTCGCTGCCTGCACCGCCAACCGCGGCGTTCTGTTATAATGACACGATTGCCATCGCCGCCTGCATGCATATGCAGACGATCGGCCTTGTCCCGGGACATGATTTGGCGATAGTCGGTTTTGATGACATTCCCGAGGCTACTATTTTCAGCCCTAAGCTAACAACGGTTTCTTCCCATATCCGCTTGTTGGGCCAGCATGCCGCCCGCCTTCTTCATGCCAGGATCGAAGGCGCGGACACGCCGCCGCAGCAGATTATCATTCAGCCGGAGCTGATCGTCCGGGAGTCCTGCTCGGATCCGTTAATAAAAAGCAGCTGACGCCAAAACGGCTGTGTGCATTGCTGCACACAGCCGTTTTGGCGTCAGGCCATCGATTGCCCCGCGTTTCATCGCTAAGGCGCTAAATGAAGTTGGCCGCTGCCGCGGGTTACTGCGGTATCGCCGTTTTCTCAACTGTATTGAGAACAAGCCGCAGCGCCTCAATCGGAATTTGTCCCGGAGCCGAAGCCTGGGCGCCGACGGCAAAGGTAAGGGCTGAGCCGAAAACGCCGCCAATCATCCGGCTGACCGTTCCATAACCGCCCATCGCCATCGTAATCAGCGGTATTGACAGCCGTTTTTTCGCTTCAAGCGTCGCCCCCAGTAACACCAGAACATCTTCCGGTGATTGCGGCATAACGGCCACCTTTGCCACATCCAGCCCCTTACCAGCAGCCTCGGACAGCTTCGCGACAATGGCCGGCTGCGGCGGTGTCTGCTGAAAATTATGATACGAACCGATCAGCCTGGTGCCGGCCGCGTGCGCGATCTGTCGCAGCCGCTCGATTCCGGCGCTTTCGTGCCGCAGCTCACAATCCACATAGTCGAACAGGCGCGTCTGACAAACCGCTTCGTTTAGCGACAGCACCTGGGGGTCGGTCAGCGCAATCGGCTGACCGCCTTCAATGCGGGAACGAACCGTAAATATCAGCGGCAAACCGCCGGCCAGCTCGCGGATCCGTCCGGCCGTGTCAATTACGGCGCCGGCATTGGCGACAGCGGCGAAAAAATCGGCTCTCCATTCAATCACGTCGGGCTGCTTTGGCAAAACCTGCCGCAGCTGCAGCAGCAATTCCGCCGTATCCGCTCCCACCAGCGGCGTACAAATCAACGCCGAAGAAGTTTGTCCAATCAATGTTCGTGTCAAAACGACCGGCTCCTTTCCTACTGGCTTGTTAACAGCCGCCCTGAGGGCAGCTGCGCCCCTAACCCTGCCGCCATCGGCGATGGCAGTGGCTTACCTAGGCCTTTACCGTTCCGTTAAGCCGTACGGCTTCCTGCAGGATTTTCTTCGCCTGACGGGAGGCCCATTTAATCTCGTTGGCCATCACCGCCGCCTCCAGCAAGGTATGCAGATAGTAACTGCCGGCCGAGCGGCTTTGCCACTGCTCGATCGTCACCATCAGCTGCCGCCAGTAGTCCTCATTGATTGCCTCCGGCTCGGCCAGCTTGCCGTCAAGCATGGCAATTTTGATTTTGCTGTTGACTCTGGCAATTGTCCGGCAGCCGCCTTCCAGCATTTCCAGAATGGCACTGAACTCATCCGTAAGCGGCGGGAAGTCCAGATTCTGACGCCGTTCATAGCGGCTTGCAACCTGCTCATAGATGCGGTCAGCCCCCTCCGCCAAAGCCTCATTGTATTCGAGCAGCCTTTCAGTGAGCGCAAACCATTCGTGCTGCTCCGAAGCCGGAGCCAGCCAGCCGCCCTCCCGCTTCATCAGGGCGAACATGTCTCTGGTCTGTTTATTGTGCTGCTGTAAATGCTCGCGCTGCAGCTGATGATAGTCGGGCGTCTGGTCTTGCAGGCGAACATATTCCTCGACCGCTTTGCCGAAGCAAAATACGGCGAGTTCATTGCTGATTTGCAGTTTAGCAATAAATTGTTCCTTGTACTGCGGCGGCATCAGCAAAATATTGATCAGCATCGCCGTGCCCATGCCGACAAAAATCACCAGTGTCCGCGAAAACGCGTGGGCAAGGAATTGCTCCTGACTGGAGCTGAGAATAAATAAGGCGGCGACCACGCCGGCTGTCAAGCTGGTTTTGAACTGAAATTTTTGATAAAGCACGATTATAATAATCGTCACCAATCCCATGACCAGGGAGTTGCCGCCAAACAAATAGCCCAGTCCCAGGCCGACGGCAACGCCCAGTACATGGACCAGCACCTGATCCCTGGCAATCTTGAACGTCAGGGAAATCGTCGGCTGCATGTTGACAACTGCCGACACCGCACCGAAAAAGGCCGGCTCCAGATCAAACAATTTGCAGATAAACATCGTAATTGTGACCGCTATTCCTGTTTTAAATGTACGCGCGCCAATTGTCATCCGCTAATCGCCACTTTCTATTCACATTTGTACAGTGGTTCCTTAGTTTCGGCACTGTGCAAAGATATTCCTGCCGCCATTGCAGTGCGCCAATAAGCTGGCAGCGATTTGTCATATTTTTGTCATACCTGGGTGCTATTCTATGGATAGATCGATAGAGAGAGCCGGTTACTATAGCTATCATCTCTCTGTTGCCAATTCTCCGGCTCACTCTGTCGTTGTATATCCAGGAGTCACTTTAGGAGGAACAAAATGATGAAAAAGAAAGTAACAGCCGTTATGGCTGCAACCATGCTGGCGGCCAGCGTCGGCTTCGCGGCGCCGGTAAACGATTTGCAGCAGCATGAGACTGCGATCGGTTACAATCACTACAATTTAGAATCCGGCAGCATCGACATGAACAATGACAGCTTTTATCTGGAAAATGCGCTAACTGACAAACTGGTGCTGGGTATCGAGCGTAATTCCTACTCTATGTCCGGTCCCCTTTTTGATACAACCGATATTTACGCCCAGTATAAGCTGGACCCCACCTTCCGCCTGATTGTCGGCAACCGCAACTACAGCGACGGGCCTAATAAAATGTTTTACGGAGTCGGCGCGACAACAGCGCTCGCTCCCAGACTTGACGGCTACGCCTCAGTTACCGCCAGCAGCATCGCTACCGACTGGCAGGTGGGCGCGGCTTACAAGCTGACCAGCCAGGCCTCGCTCAATCTGGGCTACAAATCCTATAAGGAAGATGGCCTGCCAAGGGCCGACGGTATCGGCTTTGGCGTAAACTACACATTTTGAGCTGTCAATGCAAAGAGTCCGCTTCGACATGAGGCGGACTCTTTGCATTGAGCTTTAAAATTTACGGGTAAAGAATTGATTGTCCTCAATCAGGCTTTCCGGCGTGTCAAACCCCAGCCGGTGCAGCAGTTCAATAACATACGGATTGTCAATCGGCGTGGGGTAGAGCGCCTTTTCACCATAGGCGTTAACCTGCTCGCGGGCCTCTTCCTTGGCGATTATTGATTTCGGCCCGCCGACACAGCCGCCGACGCAGCCCATGCCTTCAAAGAAATTAGCGCTTACCTGGCCGGCCATCAATTCATTGATCATTGCCTTGCAGTTTACCACACCGTCCGCCTGCCGCGTTTTGATGGCAATCTTCCGATGGGGATTAAGCCGCTCAACCGTATTCTTTACCGCCTCGCTGACGCCTCCCACCCGGGCGTAAATCCGGCCGGCCCGGGACGAATTTTCCTTTTCATTGGCGGCAAACAAAGTCAAATCGACATTCAGGAGATCAAACAGCTCCTTGGTTTCCTGAAAAGTCAGCACATGGTCAATTGCCCCTTGCAGATCAGGCTCCTTCGCTTCCGCCTTCTTGGCTACGCACGGCCCGATAAACACGGTCACCGCATCCGGATGCAGGATCTTCACCGTACGGCCGGCGGCAATCATCGGCGACACGGTTGCGGGCACATGCGGCATTAAATCACTGTAAATCTTGCGGATCATCGCGATCCACATCGGACAGCAGCAGCTGGTCAGCTGATAGTCGCTTTCTGTATTAATATTCTGATCAAACTCCAGCGCCTCTTTCAAGGTCAGGATATCGGCAAAGACAGCCACTTCAACCATGCCGTCAAAGCCCATTTGCTTGAAAACGTTGCGCAGCATGCCCGGCGTAACCTCTTCGCTGAACTGACCGATAAAAGCGGGCGCAATCAGCGCATAAGCCAGTTTCTTTTTGCCGTGCAGCGTCTCCATACAAGCCTGCACATCTCTGGAAATTTTCTTGCCGGCTTCGTCCGCTTTTGCCAGGCAGGCCTCAAGGCTCCAGAACACAGGATGAATTTCCGGGTTGAACAGACAATTTAACTGACTCTTGTCAAAATCGTCAAACACATTCCTGACAGGTTCGCCGCCTGGCGCAGATTCTTCCAAAATTCTCTTGTGCAAATCTTTAAATGTCTGCATGCTCAACAATTAACTCCTTCATATTAGAATTATTTCAATTATATTGCTTCGACAAAATTCTACTATCAGACTATCATCATAAGGCAAACAGGTCAAGTCGCGGAAAGTGTCTTTTACTAAGAAAAGCTTCTCGACAATACTACCCACGCCAAAATTGCCGCAATTCGACGAATTTGCTTGGCGGGTGAAACGCGCTGACCTCGGTGGCAGTCGCCGGCAGCGGCCGTCGTCCCCGGGATTGACGAAAAACTTTTTTTGCCGGGCAAGGAAGCCAAACCGCAGGAATAGCAACGCTGTTTTTCCGCTTGTCTGACGCAGCCAGGCGGAAAAAGCGCCGTCAGCCGGCGCTGTGTAATTAATCAGCACCATGGCCGCGGCAATACCGTTAGTATACCATCCTGGAATAAAAACAAACCGGCTTGCTCGTCAAGCCGGTTATCGCTTGTTGAAAAACCTTATTGCCAGGCCGTTCAGAAAGCCCCAGATACTAGGCGG
>UQPB01000016.1 GCA_900542835.1 uncultured Pelosinus sp.
ATGGAGCGGAAAACGAGATTCGAACTCGCGACCCCCGCCTTGGCAAGGCGATGCTCTACCACTGAGCTACTTCCGCGTAAGCTGTCACCCCTCTGACAGAGATTAATATTACCATAAGTCTGGATAAAATGCAATAGCCGCGCTTACCATTTTTTCGGGATAAACACGACTATTGCCGTTTTCTTGCCGAAACTCCCGGCAGTTATAGCTTACGGCTGCCGCGCTTGGTCAGAGGAACGCCTTGCGCGCACAACGGGCATGCAGACGGCTCATATGTCTGCGTGGGAAAATTTTCACTGGTTAAATGCAGCAATGCTTCCGTACGGACACCGAGGTCAAGGCTGCCACCGCTCCTGTCCACAAGCAGACCGGCACCGACAATAACGCCTCCGGCCTTGGCGACAACATCAAGAACTTCCTTAACCGAGCCGCCGGTGGTGACAATATCCTCAACAACAACAACCCGCTCGCCCGGCTCGATGGTAAAGCCGCGGCGCAGAGTCATAACCCCGTTTTCCCGCTCGGTGAACAATGCCCGGGTACCGAGTTTTTTCCCTACTTCATGCGCCAGCAGGACGCCCCCCATCGCCGGGCCGACAACGACCTGGACATGATCGCCGGCAAACCGTTCCGCCAGCGCCGCCGCCAGGGCTTCCGTATGCCGGGGATGCTGCAAGACCTGAAACTTCTCCACATAGGTGGAGCCATGACGCCCTGAGGTCAATAGAAAGTGCCCTTGCAGAATGGCTCCGGTCTGCTCAAGCAGTTGCCGAACTTGCTGTTCAGTCATACAACACCCTCCATTTCTTGTCTGATCGCACCTACCGCCGCCACCGGATCGGGCGCCGCCGTAATCGGCCGGCCGATGACCAGATAATCGGCTCCCGCCTGTACCGCTCCGCCCGGAGTGGCGATACGGCTCTGATCATTAACCGCCGAGCCGGCCGGACGAACCCCGGGCGTAACGATTAGGAAGTCCTCGCCGCAGGCTTGACGGATGGCCGCCGCTTCCTGCGGCGAAGCAACAACGCCATCAATACCCGACTCTTTTGCCAGCAGCGCAAGATTAACAGCCTGCTCGCCAATAGACGCCGCAAACCGCAGCCGCTTCCATTCAGTCTCACCGAGACTGGTCAAAACTGTGATGGCCAGCAGTTTCGGCCTCGCCAGCCCCGCTGCTGTGGCAGCTGACGCAGCAGCGTTCGCAGCTTGGCGCAGCATCACACCGCCGCCGGCGGCGTGGAGGCTGATAAACGAAACGCCCAGCCGGGCTAATGCCGTGACCGCCTGGGAGACCGTATTGGGAATATCATGCAGCTTCAAATCGAGAAACACGGCTTTGCCGGCCTGCCGGGCCATTTGCACAGCTTCGGCGCCAGCACTGTAAAACAGCTCCATACCGACTTTATAAATAGTAGCGCTGTCGCCCAGATCTTCAACCAGCCGCCGCGCCTCCTGTACGGTTTTCATGTCCAGCGCGACAATAATATCCGCTTGCTTATTCATGAAATCCTCCTCAATCGAATAGTACGCTTTCACCGGCAAATACCGGCCCGTCGCTGCAAACCTTCTTCCGTCCCTGGGTTGTGTCACAGGTACAGACAAGACAGGCGCCGATACCGCAGGCCATATGCTCTTCCAGCGATACCTCACAGGCAATGCCATACGCCTGCGCTGTCCGGACGACCCCAGCCAGCATCGGACGGGGGCCGCAGGCATAGACACGGTCATAACCGCCGTCTGCCAGCAAATCCGGCAGAACGTCAGGCGCAACGCCCTGACGTCCGAGCGAACCGTCATTAGTGGTGATATGGATGGCATCACACAGGGAGGCAAACAAGTCTGTCCAATAGAGCTCCTGCTTAGTCCTGCCCCCCATGACAACCGTGACCGGAAGCGGACAAAAGGATTGCGCCAAAGCGACCAGCGGCGCCAGGCCCATACCACCGCCGATCAGCAGCGGCCGCTTGCTATTGCGTGAGAAGCCCTTTCCCAGCGGCCCCAGGCAATCCAGCCGATCGTCCGCTTTAACCTGAGACAGCAGCCGGGTTCCCTTGCCGGCAATCCGGTACACCAGCGTAATCGTCTCGGCCTCACGGTCAATGCGGCAGACGCTGATCGGGCGTCGCAGCAGCGGGTCTTGCGTATCGCTGACCCGGATATGCACAAACTGCCCCGGTTGCGTCATCTGTGCCAAACTGCGTGACCGCAGCGTCAGCAGCCGGACATCATCAGCCAGGCAGCGATGCTCCGCAACCCGTGCATGATGCTCAGACATAATCGTTTTCCGCCCCGACATAATCCTGCAGTGCCAGCACATACACCAGACGCCGCTGTTCGACCTCCTTGCGCACGTACAGCACTTCTCTGGCGGTATCAATCGAGGTCAGGCAGGGAAGACCATGTTCGACCGCGGTGCGGCGAATCTTAAACCCGTCACGGACAGGTTCTTTACCGCGTGTCAGGGTGTTGATAATAATCTGGATCTGCCCCTGGCGAATCAATTCGACAATTCCGGGGCCGGCGTCGCTGACTTTGGATACGGTCTCAACCGCAAGACCGATGCTCTGCAGGTAAGCAGCCGTGCCTTTAGTCGCAGCCAGCTTATAGCCGAGAGCGGCAAATCCCGCCGCCAGCTCGCCGCATTCCGGCTTATCCTTGTCAGCTACCGTAAACAGGACGGTTCCGCGGTCAGGAACGTTCAAACCGGAAGCCACCAACGCTTTGTACAGCGCCCGGGACTTATGATAGTCGATGCCCATGACTTCACCGGTCGATTTCATCTCCGGTCCCAGCGAGGTCTCCACCTGCTGCATCTTCGCAAACGAGAACACAGGCGCTTTAACTGCTGTATACGGCTTGAACGGCAGCAGGCCCGACCCGAACGAAAACTCAGCCAGCCGCTTACCCATGGCAATTTCGGTTGCCATCGGCACCATTGGCACACCGGTAACCTTGCTGAGGAAGGGTACCGTCCGGCTGGAACGCGGATTCACTTCAATGACATAGACCTCGCCGTCGGAAATGACATACTGAATATTGATAAGCCCTTTAACGTTAAGTCCCAGCGCTAAGCTGCGCGTATAGGCGCAAATCGTGTCAATCTCCTTCTGCGACAGGGTCATTGGCGGATAGACGGCTATGCTGTCGCCGGAATGGACGCCGGCGCGTTCGATATGTTCCATAATCCCGGGGATCAGGACATCTTCGCCATCGGCGATTGCGTCAACCTCTACTTCCGTCCCCTGCATATAATGATCGATTAAAACCGGATGACCGGTCGAGGCGACCACCGCCCGGCTGATATACTCGCTCAATTCAGCGTCATTATAGACAATTTCCATCGCCCGGCCGCCAAGTACGTAGGAAGGACGCACTACGACCGGATAGCCGATTTTATTGGCGCCTGTCAGCGCATCGGCGGCATTGGTCACACTGGTGCCAGCCGGACGGGGAATCGACAGCTCCGTTAACAACGCATCAAATTTTTCCCGGTTTTCTGCCCGGTCGATGTCCTCTACCGCCGTGCCGAGCACACGCACACCGCGATCAGCCAGCGGCGCCGCCAGATTGATCGCCGTTTGCCCGCCAAACTGGACAATAACGCCTTCCGGTTTCTCCTTATCGATTACATGCATAACGTCTTCTACGGTTAACGGTTCAAAATACAGCCGGTCGGCCGTATCGAAATCGGTGCTGACAGTTTCCGGATTATTGTTGATGATAATAGATTCGATGCCGCTGGCCCGCAGCGCCATAACCGAGTGAACCGAGCAATAGTCAAACTCGATTCCCTGGCCGATGCGGATCGGTCCTGATCCCAGCACCAGCACTTTCTTGGCGTCACTGACATCAACCTCGTCTTCCTGGGCGTAGGCGGAATAATAATAGGGCGTAGCCGCCTCAAACTCGGCCGCGCAGGTATCAACAATTTTATAGCAAGGCTTGATTCCGAGTTCAAGCCGCAGCGTTTCCACAGCCGCTTCCGTCCGGCCGGTCAATTCGGCGATAGCGATATCGGTAAACCCGGCCCGTTTGACCTCAGTCAACAGCTGAGGCGACAGTTCCTGACTGGTAAGGCTCTGCTCCAGCGCCACAATACGGGCAATTTTGTTGAGAAAAAAGCGGTCAATCTTGGTTTCGGCAAAAATCGCCTCCACATCGGCGCCTTTGCGAAAAGCTTCGGCAATGACAAATAAACGTTCGTCATTGGTTGCTGTCACCTTTGTCAACAGCTCTTGCAGCGAGAGCGTATTCAGTCCTGGCAGCTTCAGATGGCAAAGGCCGATTTCCAGAGACCGCACCGCTTTGAGCAGCGCCGCTTCGAAGCTGCGGGCAATGGCCATCACTTCGCCGGTTGCCTTCATCTGGGTTCCCAGCGTACGGTCGGCAAAAACAAACTTATCAAACGGCCAGCGCGGAAATTTGACGACTACATAATCGAGTGCCGGTTCAAAGCAGGCGGTGGTACGTTTAGTTACCGCATTTTCAATTTCATCCATACGATAGCCAAGCGCGATCTTAGCCGCCATCTTGGCGATCGGATAGCCGGTCGCTTTGGAGGCCAGGGCGCTGGAACGGCTGACGCGGGGATTGACCTCAATGACATAATAGCGGCTGGAGTCGGGATCAAGCGCGTATTGCACATTGCAGCCGCCCTCGATTCCCAGCGAGCGGATGATTTTCAGCGAAGCCGCCCGCAGCATCTGATATTCGCGGTCTGTTAAGGTTTGCGACGGTGCGATAACAATGCTGTCGCCAGTATGCACACCGACAGGATCGATGTTTTCCATATTGCAGACCGTGATGCAGTTATCGGCGGCATCGCGCATGACTTCATATTCAATTTCTTTCCAGCCGGCGACACTGCGTTCAATCAACGCCTGACCGATCAAGCTCGCTTTCAGGCCGCGGTTCAGCACTTCCTCAAGCTCAGCCTCACTTTTGACTATGCCGCCGCCGGTACCGCCCAGCGTATAGGCGGGCCTAACAATAAGCGGATAACCGGTCCTGCGGGCAAAAGCGCGGCCGGCCTCAAGCGATTCGACAATCTCGCTTTCCGGCACCGGCTGCGCGATCGATTCCATCGTTTCCTTGAATAATTCCCGGTCTTCCGCTTTTTTAATCGCCGTCAGCGGCGTGCCAAGCAATTCAACACCATATTCGGCCAGTACACCGCGTTCCGCCAAACCGACCGCAAGATTCAGGCCAACCTGGCCGCCAAGGGTGGGCAGCAGCCCGTCGGGGCGCTCCTTACGGATAATTTCCGCCAGAAAGTCAACCGTCAGCGGTTCGATGTATACCCGGTCGGCAATGGTCGTGTCAGTCATAATCGTGGCCGGGTTAGAATTGACCAGTACGACCTCAATGCCTTCTTCCCGCAAGGCACGGCATGCCTGCGTGCCGGCATAGTCAAATTCAGCCGCCTGGCCGATGACAATCGGACCGGAGCCGATGACCATGACTTTTTTGATGTGCTCCTTTTTGGGCATTTTCAGTCCTCCTTAGCGTACAGCAGTGCCATAAATTGATCGAACAAATATTCGCTGTCATCCGGACCGGGAGAGGCCTCAGGATGAAACTGCACGGAAAAAATCGGCAGGCTCCGATGACGCAGCCCTTCGATAGTACCATCATTGACTGCCCGGTGGGTCACTTCGACATCCAAATCGGCCAGCGACTCTTCCACAACGGCATAGCCGTGATTCTGCGAAGTGATGTGCACCCGTCCGGTTTCCAGGTTCTGCACCGGATGGTTGGAGCCGCGATGGCCAAACTTCAGCTTGTAGGTCCGGGCTCCCAGCGCCAAGGCCAGCAGTTGATGCCCAAGGCAGATGCCAAAAATCGGTTTATAGGTCAGCAGCTGCTTGATCGTTTCGACCGTATCCATAATTGCCGTCGGATCGCCCGGTCCGTTCGAAAGGAACAGGCCGTCCGGGTTCAACGCCCGTATGCCGTCAGCGTCAATATCGGCGGGAACCACATACAGGTCGCAGCCCGCCCGGTGCAGGCTGCGCAGAATGTTCGCCTTGATACCGAAATCCATCACAACAACCCGCGGCCCATTGGCGGGAATATGGGTGATTTTATCAGTAGTCACCTGCTTGACAAGTCCGGTTTGATTGTCCTGAGTCATTAGTGCTTTTATTTCAGCCTTAGAGGCGCTGGCAGGCACGATAACCCCGCGCATTGTCCCCTGCACCCGGATTGCCCTGGTAACGGCGCGCGTATCAACTCCGTACAGGCAGGGAATTTTCCGCTGCCGCAAATAGTCGGCCAGAGTGCCTTCCATGCGGCAATTGCTGGGCTGCTCGCAAAGCTGGTCAATAACAAACCCTCTAACAAAGGACTGCCGGCTTTGATCAAACTGCTCGACAACCCCATAATTGCCGATTAGCGGATAGGTCATAACCACAATCTGTCCGCAATAGGACGGATCGGTCAGCACTTCCTGGTAGCCGGTCATACCGGTCGTAAATACAACCTCGCCACAACCGGCATCCCCATCCAGAATCTGACCATAAAATTCACTGCCATCGGCAAGAACCAGCTTTCCTTCCATTAGAGTACCTCCCCGTTTTTCATCACAAAATTACCTGCTACCACAGTGGCGACAGCTTTGCCTTTTAATTGTTTGCCATCAAAAGGCGTTGATTTTCCTTTACTGTAAAAGCGGCTGCTGTCGACAATCCATTCCGCATCAGGGTCAAACACCGTGATATCAGCGGTCTCGCCGACTGCCAGACTGCCGGCGGCAATACCGAGAATCGCCGCCGGACTGGTCGACATCAAGCGGATGATTTCCGCCAGCGTCAATTCGCGGCTGTGATACAATGCCGTCAGTACAACCCCCAGCGAGGTTTCCAGGCCGGTAAAACCACAGGCGGCGTAACGGTACTCGACATCTTTCTCTTCCGGCGCATGTGGTGCGTGATCACAGGCGATCGCGTCAATCGTGCCGTCTTTCAACCCATCGATCAACGCGCGGACATGGTCCGGGGACCGCAGCGGCGGATTGACCTTGGCGGCTGTCCTAAAGCCATAGACCTCCTCGTCAGTGAGCCAAAGATGATGCGGCGTAGCTTCCGCCGTCACGGCAGCGCCTCGGCGTTTGGCCTGGCGAATCAGCTCGACGGCGCCTGCGGCGCTGACATGAGCGACATGAAGCCGCGCCTTTGCATATTCCGCCAGCATAATATCCCGCGAGACGGCAATCTCCTCAGCTACGGCAGGCCGCCCTTTAATACCTAGTATGGTGGAAATCAGGCCTTCATGCATGCAGCCCTCGCTGACCAGGCTTTCTTCCTCCGCATGCGTGATTACCGGAGTATTAAACATGGAAGCGTACAACAGGCCGGTCTGAAAAACGTGCGCGTTTGTGACAAAATGGCCGTCATCGGAGAGGGCAACAGCGCCCGCTTCCACCATATCGCCAATCTCGGCCAGCTCTTTTCCCGCCTGTTCCTTAGTCAGCGCCCCAATAACATGAATATTGACAACCGCCTCACGGCGCGCCCGTTCCAGAATACCGGCAACCAGAATCGAACTGTCGATAACCGGCCGGGTATTGGGCATGCAGGCGACGCCGGTAAAGCCGCCGGCTGCGGCTGCCGCAGCGCCGGTGCGGATCTCCTCTTTCGCCTCAAGGCCGGGCTCCCGCAAATGCACGTGCATATCGATCAAGCCAGGGCAAACAACCAGTCCGGCAGCGTCGAACACCTCGCCGGAACGAGTCCGACCCGCCAGACCCGCACCGATTGCGGCAATTTTTCCGTCTTCAACAACAACATCGGCAATCTGATCCAGACCGCTGGCCGGATCAATAACGCGTCCGCCTTTAATTACCAGCTTCAACTGCTTTCCCTCCTGTCAGCGCCAGAAACATGGCGGCCATACGCACGGCGACACCGTTCTGGACCTGTTCCTGAATCGACGACTGCTCGCTGTAGGCCACGTCATGAGCAATTTCAAGCCCCCGGTTCATGGGGCCCGGATGCATAATCATCGCATCTGGCTTGGCCAGCGACAGGCGTTTGGCGTTGATGCCAAAAATACGCGAATATTCTCTGGCTGTAGGAAACAAGCCTTTCTCCTGTCGCTCTTTTTGTATCCGCAAGACATTAATGACATCAGCGTCTTTGATCGCATCCTCAACATGATGATGCACAACTACGCCCATTTTTTCCAGTTCAACCGGCATCAGGGTAGCCGGCCCGGCGACATGGACCTCAGCGCCGAATTTTTTCAGCCCCCAGATGTCCGATCGCGCCACCCGGCTATGTACAATATCGCCAAGAATAGCAACCTTGAGACCGGCCAGAGTCCGCTTTTTCTCCCTGATGGTAAACAGATCCAGCAAGCCTTGGGTGGGATGTTCATGGGCACCGTCACCGGCGTTGATAATAACCGGACGGACGATCTCCGAAGCCAGATGCGCCGCACCCTCGGCCGAATGCCGCATGACAATTGCGTCAACTCCCATCGCTTCGACCGTCAGCAGCGTATCCCGCAGGCTTTCTCCTTTGACAACACTGCTGGAGGCTGCCGTAATATTGACAACATCGGCCCCCAGGTATTTGCCTGCCAGTTCGAATGAGGTGCGGGTACGGGTGCTGGGTTCAAAAAACAGGGTTACGACAGCGCGTCCGCGCAGTGAAGGCAACTTTTTGATATCCCGGTTAATAATGTTCTTCATCTCGCGAGCTGTGTCAAGAATGGCCGTAATCCGTTCCGCGTCGAATTCCCTGAGTCCGAGAATATGGCTAATCTTCGGCGTCACCGCAGCGCACATGGCTATTCACTCCTCCAGAAAAAATTAAACTCCTTGCCTGCGCAGCAAGGAGTCAGCGGGTATAGCAAGCGATCCGCTAATCCTTGCCAACCTCGCAGGATCAGCTTAAAGGATAGGGTACTAAAAAGCCTTTTTGGGCCTGGTGAGAACCCAAAAAGGCTTGCATGTATGCTATGCAGAAGTCTTCCTTCACGGTCTCACAGGATCCGTTTAAAGGTTATGATGATGTTGTAATAATAGTAGCAAGCAGACAACCATCTGTCAAGCAAATAATGCTGCTCCGCTGGCTAATCTTTAACACTTAGGGATTTGTCAGCAGGTCGGCCGCCGCACCACTGACAAAGGCAGCGGCTTTGAGCATAGCCTCTTCATTAAAATCGAACAGAAAATCATGGTGTCCGGCCGCCAGTTCGGTGCCGACCATCATATAGGCCGCTTTGCCGCCCCGCTGCTGCACCCGCTCCATAAAATAGGTGCAATCCTCGCTGCCGCCGATATTGGCCGCTTCGACGAGTTCGTCAAAGATCCGGGATTGCTCGGCATAACGCCGCAAACGGGCAACCAGTTCCTCATCATTATCACAGCCTGCCGCACCGCCCATTTCCTCAAGCGCCACCTTAACGCCATACATGGCGGCAGCGCCTTCAATGACTCTGACAGCCTCTTGGCCTACATATTCATTGATCGCACTGGTCGTACCCCGCGTTTCCAGTTTGAGCACGGCGTTGGCGGGAATAACATTGCGGCCTGACCCGGCCTGGAGAACGCCGACATTGATCCGCGAAGCACCTTGGCTATGCCGTGAGATCGCATGCAGATTCACCGCCGCAGAAGCCGCGGCCAGCAGTGCGTTGCGGCCGTTTTCCGGCGCCGCTCCGGCGTGAGCCGGCACGCCTGTAAAGGTTGCGTCAATTTTAGTTGTAGCCAGGAAGCCGTATGTTTTGCAGGCAAGCATTCCCAGCTTATTCATTGACATGCCAAAGTGCATCCCGATCATATAGTCGGCATCATCGACGACCCCTTTGACAACCATTGCCTTCGCACCCCGGACACCTTCCTCCGCCGGCTGGAAAATGAATTTAATCGTGCCGGCCAGCTCGTCTTTAGCTGCAGCCAGCAGTTCAGCAACAGCCAGCCCGACAGACGTATGGCCGTCGTGAGCGCAGGCGTGCATTGCCCCTTTATTAATCGACGCAAAGCCCTCGCGATAGGGACGATGCTTCTCATCAGTACTCTCGTTGGCGTCATTGGCATCCATATCGAAACGCAAGGCAACAGTGGGACCGGGCTTAGCGAACTTCATCACTCCGACCACACCGGTTTTGCCCCCCCGCATCTTCTCCACCCATTCCGGCTTGGCTCCCTGGGCCAGCGCCCTTTCCATATGGCGCTCCAGCTCCGCTGCCGAGGGTACCCCCATCATTGCCTCGCCGGCGACAACTTCATCTCCGACCTGAACTGAATAGCCAAGGCCGACAAGCGTATCCGCCACCAGCGACGCGGTACGGAACTCCGTCCAGGCCGCTTCCGCGTGCTTATGGATATCGCGGCGGCGTTCGATCATTTTTGCGGCAAGTTCGTTAGAAACAGTAAAGCTCATAGAAAAATACCTCCTGCGACTATTTTTGTAGAAAACAGCCGGCAGTTTAAGCCGCCGGCCGGAAACCCCGTTAAAGCATGCCCAGCATCATCACAATCGCGCCCAGCAGCATAACCGGCCCATTGCGCTTGGTCATTTCGATCGGGCTGACTCTTGCCAGTTGGGCGCAAACAATGGCGGCACCGGCAACCGGACTCATCGAGCGTCCTAACGCACCAACCATTTGCGCGGTCGATCCCATTTCAATAATACCATAACCAAATTGGGCTGCATGCGGCGTAATCGCGCCGTTAAACGCCAACGCCGCAGCATCGCCGGAGCCGGAAAGAATGGCGACGATAAACGGGCCAAAAGCCGCGGCCAATTTGGCGATCGACTGTGAATTCTTCATTACGTCTATCAAAGAACCGGTTAACCCGATGAGTTCCATCCCTTTTGTAAACACAGCGGCAGCAATGATAATGCCAATGACATTGCCGTACGCGTCTCCCATGCCGTTAAAAAACTGTTTGGTAATTTCCTGCGGGTTCTGCCAAGTGACGACAAATCCCAGAATCGCCCCGAAAATCATCGCCTGCGGTACCGTTACCGGCGGCAGGATTCCCAGCTGTTTGCTGCCCAGAACCAACAAAATCAGGGGTACCATGGGAACGATTGCTTTCAGCACATTTACCCGGAATTCATCCTTGTCCGCCAACGTCACTTCGCTGTAATAGCCTTGTGTTTCTTTGCGGACAAAGGCGGTAACCGTCAAACCGACCGCAACAACCGCGGCCGTCAACAGCGCGGTGGAAGACAGTGTCGCAATAACAGTCATCACATCTACGTTTGCCAGTTTGGCGACAAACGGATTGTGCGAGTTGCCGGGACTGATTACACTGCCCCAGGTACCCGCCAGTACGGCGCTTGCAGCCATAGCCGGATGAACGCCGGCAGCCATCAGGGCCGGAATCAAAATCGCGCCAACAGCGGCGGCGCAGCCGGCAGCGCTAGGCAGGGCAATATTGATGGTCCAGGTAACCATGACAGCGCCCGGTATCAAAATCGGCCGGAATTTGGTAAGGGGGGTTGCCAACAGATGCACCAGGTGGCTGTCACACTTCGTAACCCGCATGACAAACGCAAATCCCATCACGGTACAGATGACAGGCACCAATCCGCCATTAACCATGGCAGTCTGAAAAGCGGTAATGGCCTCCAGTGGCTTCCCGGACAAAATCGCCATCAGCAGTCCGGACAGGAATAAAACCATCCTGGTTTCATACTTCTTAATAATTGCGATAAACGTCAGCAAAACAATTAACCCGCCAAGCCAAATCATCGTCTTCCTCCTCGTAAAAATGTTTTCTGATTTTTACTTAAATTCGGTGATTTAGGCTTGATTCCTGCTATTTATCGCCATCAGCAATTGTATTTTTCAGAAAAATTAAAACTGTAGATAAATTCCGGCATCGCCAACATTGTATACAATACACAAAAAACATTTATTCGATAGATAGAAGAAGCCTGCACATTTGTGCAGGCTTCTTCTATGGTGCGGTAGAATGGATTTGAACCATCACGAGGTTGCCCTCGCCAGCCCCTCAAGCTGGTGCGTCTGCCGTTCCGCCACTACCGCGTGGCACTAACAATTATGGTGCGGCCGAGTGGATTTGAACCACCACAGGGTTGCCCCTACTAGCTCCTGAGGCTAGCGCGTCTGCCGTTCCGCCACGACCGCATCGGATATTTTCGCATCTCAGCGACATGAATTATCTTACCATAATCCCTAGAAAGCGTCAAGTCATATTTTCAAATTTATTTTAGCATCACAAGAATCGCCGGGTTTAGCGTGCCGCGAGGCCAGGAAGACGTACATCGCGGGGAATCTGCAGTTATCTTACAAAAGAAATCAGGGAACGATTCGACAGAGACGGGCAAGGCAGCGAGCTGCCGCCGTGAGGGAGGAAAAGGTAAGGAACAAAAGAACGACTCCACGGAGGATGCACGGAGGACACAGAGGCGAAAGGGTACTTTTGTCAATCCCCGTAACTCTCTGTGCCCTCAGCGGCCCTCGGTGTCCTCCCTGGAAACGGAATTCCTCTTCCTCTCCGTGACTTGTTGTTTATACGGCTTGTATGTTCTCCGTATGCTTCGTGGTCATCAGCTTTCGCATTCCGGACTTTCGCGACAGCCCCTGCTGGCCGGATCATTTTGCCGTTCTGGCCCACTGCCACGCATTCCATAAATTCCCCGACGGCGAAGCATTGGGACGGTAATTTACAATGTTTTTCTTTACAGCGCTGATATTGGAATAGAAATACAGGGGGACAGCAGGCACTTCCTGGACAAACAGTTCCTGCGCCCGGTAGTAAAGCTGACGGCGACTGCCGGCATCCAGTGTTCGGGCTGCCTGATCGAACAGAGCGTCAACTTCCGCGTTGCGCCAACCCGGGTAATTCTTTCCTCGGTAACCGTTGCTCCCGCCCGGTATATTACGGGAATGCCACAAACTGCCGTTATCCGGGTCAGGCCCCAGATACCAGGCATATAAAGCCAGGTCGAAGCGTCGTCCCGGCAGTGTTTCGCCAAACAGTGCCGGTGTGTCGACAAAACGGGGAGTAAGCTCCACGCCAGCCTCCCGCAATTGCTGCGCCAGCAGACGAACCGCAATTTCCCGCTGCTTATTGCCTGCTGTCGTAACCAAATTCAGGCTCAGCCGCATCCCGTCCCTGACAAAGATGCCGTCGCCGCCCTGGCTCCAGCCCGCCTGACTCAGCAAGCTCTTCGCCTGTTCAACATTTCGCTCCGGTACAGACAGGTCTGTTCGCGCCGCCCAGGAAACCGGCCATTGGTCGGCAGCGGCCGCCGCGGCGGCACCGCGATAAGCCTCGCCGATGAGCGCCTGACGGTCAATGGCCAGCGAAACCGCCTGCCTCACCCGCACATCCTGCAGGCGGATATCGTTTAAGTTAAAATCAATATGCTCCCAAATCATAGTTGGATTCATAACCACCTGAACCGCATCAACCGCTCGCGCCTGGTTAACCATACTGCTGTCCAGATTGCCGACAATATCAAGAGAGCCTGCCCGGATTTGAGTCAACAGGATATTCATGTCCGGTATAATCTTGTACGCAATCGCGTCTAACAGCGGTTTGCCAAGATGATAGTCCGGATTTGCCCGCAAATGAATCTCTTCCGCCATTCGCCATTCGACAAAGCGGAACGGGCCGGTTCCCACCGGAGCCCGATTAAACGCGGCTTTGGCAAAATCAGCACCTTCCAGTAAATGCCGCGGCAAAATCCGTGAAAACAAATTCAAAAAAGCGGGATAATATTGGCGAAACCGGATAACAACCGTAGCCGGATCAGGCGTTTCCACAGAGGCGATTTGATCATAGCCCTCGCGGGAAACGATCTGGTTTTTTGGATCCATAATCAGCCGCCAGGTGAACGCGACATCATCGCTGCTGAAAGGACGCCCATCATGCCATTTAACATTGCCACGCAGACGATAGGTAATTACGCGCCCGTCACTGCTGACACCGCCGTTGGCGGTTGTCGGCAGTTCCGCCGCCAGATCAGGCTGCCACTCGCCCTTATCATCCATATAAACCATTCCGCTGAAGATCAGGCTGGCAACCTCCTGCACACTGACCATGTCGGAACTGAGCGGATTGAGTGTCACCGGTTCGTATAGACTGCCATAAACCACGCTGCCGCCGCTCTGCAGAGCCGGCCGGGACGGAGTTTGTCCGTTTTTTGTATCAGTCGCGCAGCCTGTCAGCAACAGCCAACAGGCTAAAACCGCGCCGATTCGATTCAGCTTCACATTCATCACCTCAATCAACGCCGTATAGCTCGGCATAGCGCTTTTGACTGTAAAGGACTCTTCCGACGTATTCACGCGTCTCCTTGAATGGAATCTGGGCGGTGTCGGAGAATTGGCGATCCCATCCGTACCGCTGTATCCATTCCTTAACATTTCCCTGGCCGCCGTTATAGGCTGCCAGAAGCAAAACCGGATTGCCTTTGAATTCACGGTTGAGATTGGCCAAATACCAGGTTCCCATACGAATACTGACTTCCGGCTCGGCCAGTCTTTCCAGACTGAAATCGGCTTCGTCCGATTCTTTGGCCACCCAACGCGCCGTTTCCGGCATCATTTGCATAAGACCGAACGCCCCTCGCGGCGAACGGGCCCGTGGCAAGAATTTGCTCTCCGTGCGGATAATAGCCGCAACCAAAAACGGATCCAGCTCATTCTGAATTGCATAGTGATAAACAAGCTGCTGATGAGGAAACGGATAAATGTATTTTCGCTGAAACCAGTCGCTGCTATACAGCCAATAGCCGGCCAGTACCCCGACCGCCAACAGCATCGCCAGGAGCCTGAGTTTGGACAAAACACGCAAAATAGAATCACTCCGTACAAATTCGCTCATTATCTAAAGAGTATGTGGCTCCTGTGCAAATCATTCAAATTAACTTTGCTCGGTTATATTCCGCAACAGCCCGTGCCACAACTGCTCTACCTGACAGCAGACAGCTTCGGGACTGCCGCTGTTGTCGATAACAACAGCGGCGCGGCGTTTTTTTTCTTCCAGCGGCAGCTGCGAGGCAATACGGGCTGCAGCCTGCGACTGTGTAAGACCGTCGCGGGCGATTAGCCGGCGGAGCTGGGTCTCGCGGTCAGTATAAACAACCCAGACGGTATCCACCCTGCAATCCCAGCCGGTTTCAAACAGCAGCGGAACATCCAGAACCACAACCTGATGCCCCTGATCCGCAGCGGATTTTACGTCCGCCTGGATCTGCCGCCAAATCGCCGGATGGGTAATCGCCTCCAGCCGCTGCCGCTTACCGCTGTCGGCAAAAACGATTTCGCCCAGCTTACGCCGGTCAATATACCCATCCTTTTCCAGAACCACGGAGCCAAAAAAAGCCAAAATCTCCCGCCACGCCGGTTGCCCCGGCAGAATTACGGCATGCGCGATCGCATCGGCGTCAACCACCGGCGCTCCCAACCCGGCCAGACACCGGCTGACAGTACTTTTACCGCTGGCAATGCCGCCGGTCAACCCGATTTGATACAAAGCAGTCATCCTCCACTATTGCTGGCAGCGAGGGCAAAAATGCGTTCCCCTGCCGCCGACTTCGATCCGTTGAATCGCGGTGCCGCAAACATGACACGGCTTGTTTTTCCGTCCATATACCTGCAGATGGTGCTGATGCGCGCCCTCCCTGCCAGTGCTGTCTAAAAAATCTCTAATGCTTGTCCCATGATGCGTCAGCGCGTCGTCAATCACGTGATTAACCGCGGCGACTAAGCACGCAGCATCGTCCTCGTTCAGGCTGCTGCCCGGCCGTTCCGGATGCAGTCCGGCCAGGTACAGACTCTCATCGACGTAAATGTTCCCCAGCCCGCCGATGATTTCCTGATTTAGTAGTAATGATTTCAGTTTTGCCTTTCTTGCCGACAGCGCCCGCAGCAAATAAGCGGCGTCAAACTCCGGACTGAGCGGTTCCGGCCCCATTGACGCCAGACCATGAATGCGGTCCAGTTCACCCTCCTGCATAACCGAAAGCGTTCCCAGCGTCCGGGTATCGGCAAAAACCAGCCGGTCGCCATTATCAAGAAAAAACTGGACACGGCTGTAAACATCGGCCGTGGCAGCGGCTTGCCGCAAATACAGCCTGCCGGTCATGCGCAGATGAATAATCAGCACAAAGCCGGCTTCAAGGCGCAGCAGCAGATATTTCCCCCTGCGATCAACCGTGCTAATCGTTTTTCCCCGCAGCAAGGCGGCGAATTCCATGGGAGCCGGCCATTTAATCAGGCGGGGAAGCAGGATATCAACCGATTCGATCCGTCGTCCGGCAAGACCTGTCAAGCCGCGGCGGACCGTTTCCACTTCCGGTAATTCTGGCATAGTACTCTCTCCTATTTCGCTGCCGCCCAGCTGTTTCCCAGCTTGACGTCAGTTACCAAATCAACCGCCAGTTCGGCGGCCCCTTCCATTGCCTCACGGACAATACGGCTGATTGTCTCAGCCTCGTCCATAACAACCTCCAGCAGCAATTCATCATGTACTTGCAGCAGGATACGGCTTTTGAAACCGCCGGCTATTAAGCGCTCGTATACGTCGACCATTGCCTTTTTGATGATATCGGCGGCAGTCCCCTGAATGGGAGTATTCATGGCAGTGCGCTCAGCAAACGAGCGGCGGCTGAAATTGGCCGCATTAATTTCTGGCAGATAGCGTCTGCGCCCAAACAGAGTGGTAACAAACCCCTGCCTTTTCGCATCGGCCACCGCAGTGTCCATAAACTGTTTGACACCCGGATAGCGTGTGAAGTAGCTGGCAATATACTGCTCGGCCTCTTTACGGCTGACGCCGATATCGCGTGACAAACCAAAATCACTGATGCCATAAACAATACCGAAATTAACCGCCTTTGCCCGCGAACGCAAAAGCGGCGTCACGTTTGCCAGCGGTACGCCAAATACTTCCGAGGCGGTGCGGGTGTGAATATCCTGCCCGTGACGGAACGCGTCAATCAGATTGGCATCACCGGACATATGCGCCAATACCCGCAATTCAATCTGCGAATAATCGGCTGATAAAATAGCATCCCAGCCCGGGCCGGGCACGAAAAGCTCCCGGATCCTCCGGCCCGCCTCGCTGCGCACCGGGATATTCTGCAGGTTGGGCTCTGAGCTTGACAAGCGTCCCGTCGTTGTAACCGTCTGATTAAAGGTGGTGTGAATCCGTCCGCTGACCGGCGAAATCAATTCCCGCATACCATCAAGATAGGTTGATTTCAATTTGGCCAGCATTCTGTATTCCAATAAATTATCAACAATGACATGTTGTCCGGACAGCTTTTCCAACACTTCCGCGTCGGTAGAGTAGCCGGTCTTTGTCTTTTTCTGCACAGGCAGTCCCAGTTTTTCAAACAAAATGACACCCAATTGTTTGGTCGAATTTACGTTAAATTCCTCACCGGCAATCGCATAGATTTCTTGCAGCAATTGAGCGATGCGAACAGATAATTCAGTTGATATAGCCGTCAGACCGGCTGTATCAATAGCTACGCCGTTCATCTCCATCGCCGCCAGCACACGTGTCAGCGGCAGCTCAATCGAATGGTACAAATCCTGCAGTCCCAAAGCCGCAATCCGCTCTTCCAGCACAGGACGCAAATCGCTCACCGTCGCTGCGGCCCAGGCTGCATAGCGCGGCTCCTGCCGTAATTCAGCCTCATCCCACTGAGCGGGACGGGCTAAATATGTCGCAGACAGGTCAGACAGCAAATAACGGCTGGCGGCGGGATCAAGCAAATAACCGGCCAGCAGCGAATCAAAACCAATGCCGGCAAAAGCCGGTCCCTCCGGCCGGCATAAGGTAAATGAAAGCTTGGCGTCATGTGTCGACTTTGCAATTGCCGGCGAAGCCAGCAATTGCAAAACATCTGTCCAACCAGGCGTCGACGGCCGCCAGACAGCACTGCATCCGCCAGCAGCCAGTGCGACCCCGGTCATTTCAAGATCGTGAGCCGAGCCCTCATATAGCGGAAAGAAGGCAACCGGAGCTGACCGGAATTGCTGCAAAAGCTGTTCGGCCGCAGCGGCATCGGCGGGAATATCCGCCGGCGGCAGGGCTTCACTGCTAACAGCAACCGCCGCCGGCGCCTGGTCGGGCAATAATGCCAGCACCCGGTCAAGCATGGCGCGAAACTCCAGCCGCAAAAGCAGCTCGCGAAGCCGCCCGATATCCGGCTGCCAGCCATAGCAATCCGGTTCATATTCCACAGGAACGTCAGAGACAATCCGGGCCAGCTGCTGCGACAGCCGGGCCTTGTCAGCCTGCGACCGCAGTAGTTCCTGCGTTTTCTTCCCCTGAACAGCATCGATATTCGCGAGCAAATTATCCAGGCTGTCAAACTGCTGGATCAATTTTAAAGCGGTTTTCTCACCAATCCCGGCTACGCCGGGGATATTATCGGACTGATCCCCCATCAGGCTTTTCACATCGACAAATTGACCGGGGCGCAGCCCGTAATGTTCAACAAAGGCGGCTTCGTCCATAAGCACAAGCTCTGATATACCCTTTTTGGTTAGCATAACTTTTATGGACGAGGAGACCAGTTGCAGTGCATCTTTATCGCCGGTTACAATCGTTACCGCAAAGCCGGAAGCGGCAGCCCGGCCGGCCAAAGTGCCGATGACATCATCGGCTTCGTAGCCTTCCAGACCGGAGGTAGCAATGCCGAACGCGGCCAGCAGCTCTTCAAACAGGCTCAATTGCTCAGCCAGTTCACAGGGCATAGCCTTGCGGGTTCCTTTATATTCGCTGTAGATCTGATTACGGAACGTCTTTTTTCCCTTATCGAGGGCGACGACGATGGCGTCTGGCCGCATATCCGCCAATAGTTTCAATAGCATATTCGCAAATCCATAGACAGCGTTCGTGTGCTGCCCGGAAACAGTCGTCAGCGGGGGAAGCGCATAAAACGCCCGGTGAATCAAGCTGCTGCCGTCAATAATAATAAACTTTCCTGCCATAAGCGCACCGCCTTAAAGGTTATCACAATATACACAGTATACCATTGTCTACCCGTTGTGAAAACCCTCTCCCCCTGTTACCCGGAAGCGAAGGCAATCGGAGCAGTGCGCTGCCACCGGCCTGAGCACTGCTTTGCAGGAAAAGCCGCGTACAACGATGTTATTTGGGCTCATGAAACGGATAGGTCAGATCAATGACCCCCGCGGCCTCATCCCAATACGCATAGGCCTGAAAAACTGCATAAACACGGCTGATCTCCAGATAGGGTTTGCCGCCGACCACCCGCGCCGGCACCGGCAAATTGTTTACCATTAGTATTTTCGTTTTCTCATCCCAGAATACGGACTGCCCAAGCGCCTCGGCTACAGTCAGCACCGGCAGCAGCGGCGGTTCGCCGTACAAGGGCGAATCACCAGCAAGTGTAATTCCGTTTAGTGTCAGCGAAAGAACGCGAATCTCAACCGCCGCTTTTGCCGGATCTACACGATGATCGCCGCCGAAAAGCGCATCGATGCCTGCAGGCGCGACGTAGAGCACACCCTCCAGCCTGACGCCGGCAAACTGCCGTGAACCGTTGTAAATTCTGCCGGCTGCCTCATCCCAGACCAAGCTCGCCTTCACAATATCGGCTACCGCCTGAACCGGCACCAGCAGTTCACCGTTTACAACCCGGACTTTTTCCGCCAAAGCCCTGCCGTTGACAAACAGATGATTAAATTGCAGGAAGGCAAACTCCTGCGCAGCATCAGACGCAAGCATCCGGCGGATGGCCGAATCCTCAAGCAGGGATTGCCAGCCGGCAGTCTGCAGAAACTTGTTCACCGCGGTAACCGACAACGGCTGGCGGCCGTAGATATCGGGATAAATTGCAAAATAAGGGCGATTATACTCGTCAATACCTGTCCTGATCCGTTCATAAACAATTTTCAGCGGCGTATGCAGACCGACAAGGTCATATAACTCTTCCACATCAGCTTCATACATGCGAACACAGCCATTGGATATCACCCGGCCAATGGAATCCGGATCATTGGTGCCATGTACTCCGTATGTAGGCAAAAAGCCCAGCCAGCGATACCCCAGAGGGTTATGCGGGCCGGACGCCACCACAGTTCCCGGCGATTGCGGCGGATACCAGGCGGGATTCATTTCCTTGTCGGTAATAAAAAACACGCCGACAGGTGTCGGCGTCGAAGCTTTTCCCACCGCCACCGGATAGAGCTTGATCAGCCGGCTTCCCTCAAAGACCTCCAGTGTACGGCCCGGCAGATTAATCACCATCTGCAGCCGCTGCGGCACCGGAGCGGGCGCAGATGCCGCCAGCCCCACCGACAAAAACCACACAAGCAAACTGATCAGACAAGATTTCAACATAGAGCCCCCTCATTACCCCGGATTGCAATAATAAGGTATATGAGAGGCTCTATGTGTCTATGTCAAAACAACAGCCTGTTTACCCTAACCCTGTAGGATAATGGCGAGACGCCTTTAGCAAGCATGCCATCGGATGCCAGGCGGAGCGCAGCGAAAACCAGCGGCAGAATCCAGGTAACAAGGGGACCAAAGTCCTCGAAGTATGTCGACTATTGCAAATTCAAGATCTGCTGATGCACGGCGGAAATCTGCCGCAGCTGATCTTCAACAATCGGCAGATAGACATGAACTTTCGTACCGATCCGCTCGTTGGAACTGATATGGATAAAACCGCCGTGCTCACTGACAATGCGATGCGCAATCGGCAGCCCCAATCCCACACGATCCAATTTGGTTGTATAAAAAGGCTCAAATATCCGTGATAAAATACCGGGGTCAACGCCGCAGCCGACATCGGCGATAGCAATAACCAGCATATTTAAATCGGCATGCAGCCAGCTGCGGATACTCACCTCGCCTACATCGGGCATGGCCTCCATCGCATTTTGCAGAATATTAACAAAGGCTTGCTGCAGCAAATTGCTGTCGGCGTTAATCTTTGGCAGCCCATCGGCAAGTGATTTGACAATGCCGATTCTCTCGCCGCCCATTTGCTTAAAGACCAGCAACAGACTTTCATCCAGAACGCGGTTAATATTGACCCCCGGCTGCTTCTGCAATGGCGGCTTGGCAAACATGACCAGTTCCTTGACTACATGATTAATGTAAGACACTTCATCCAACATCATTTCCACAATATCACGCCTGACCGTATATTGATCGTTGTCAAGACGGTTCAGCATGATCTGCAGATAACCGCTGATCGTCGTCAGCGGCGTGCGCACATGATGCGCTACCCCGGCAGCCAGCTCGCCCATTGACATTAAAAGCTGCGTTGTCTGAATCTGACGCAGGGTTGTCCGTATTTCAGAAACATCCTGGAGCACGACAACGATGCCGCTCGAATTGCCTTGTCCATCACGCAGGCGAATTGCATCCGCATGAAAATAACAGGTTTTTTCATCCTGCACGATCCGGCTGTTATAGGTCTGGAAATCTTCGTATTCGGCTAAAGTAAACAACCTGACAAACTGCCGGCCAAAATGAGAAAACGACTGATCTGCAGTTTGACCGATCACCTGCGCCCGGTTGACGCCGCACATTTTTTCCGCCTCCCGGTTCAAGCTTCTTACTTTGCCGCAGCTATCCACATAAACCAAGCCAATTTTGGCTGATTTAAAATACTCCTTTGGGTCATCCTCTTTCATTAAATAGAATGTACGATAATCACCATTCTCAGCGGAATACATTTTTCGCACGCTCCTTTCGCGGAAAATCGGTTTAGGAAAGTATCTATACTATTCTTGTAAATTTATGTATTCCCTCCTAATTCCCGTCAGTAAAATTTCGTAAAAAACCGACATTATCCTCGCTTTTCTTCTTTTAGCTCTGACCATAGCACCGCCGGCAGCCTTGGCTGCGATGAATAGCAGCCAATAACGCCGCTTTATTTTTACAATATTTGTTAATATTGCTGCGAGTTTTTTTGACAAACCGCTTTTAATAACCATATTTTTACATTTTAAAAACAATAATGGCATTTCCACCCAAAAACAGCAAACGGCAAGACCCGCAGCATTAGCTGCGGGTCTTGCCGTTTGCTTAACATCCGAGCATTCAGTAAGCCGAGTTTTGTTCCGCCAGACGGCGGCGATGGTCATCTATCTAGGCTGACAGTTACCTGTCAGCTCCAGCGATACAACCCGGAAGTTCAGCGGGCCGCCTCATCTCTTCCCTATTCGATCTTGCTCCGGGTGGGGTTTACCTAGCCGGCCAGTCGCCTGACCGCTGGTGCGCTCTTACCGCACCGTTTCAGCCTTACCTGCCGGAAGCAGGCGGTTTCTTTTCTGTGGCACTTTCCCTAAGGTCGCCCTCGCTGGACGTTATCCAGCACCCTGCCCTGCGGAGCTCGGACTTTCCTCGGACGGAGACCGCCCGCGACCATCTTTCCTGCTCGGATGCCAAATTGGGATTTCATCGTATCACGCAGCCGGATAAAAGTCAAATCTACAATAAATCTACTAATATTATTGCATACTATATTGACAAAATCGCATGATGATGATAGGTTAGCTTTCGTATATTACTATTGGAGGCGAATTATGCCAGCTACATCAGAATTGGCGGCGGCGGTAGAAAAACGCCGCACCTTTGCCATTATATCACATCCCGATGCCGGTAAAACCACGCTTACCGAAAAACTCCTGTTATACGGAGGCGCCATCCGCCTCGCCGGATCGGTAAAAGCGCGCAAAGCGCAAAAACACGCGGTATCTGACTGGATGGAAATCGAAAAACAAAGAGGCATTTCCGTAACATCCAGCGTATTGCAGTTCGATTATCAAGGCTTCCGGATCAACATTCTGGATACGCCCGGCCACCAGGACTTCAGCGAAGACACCTACCGCACGTTAATGGCGGCCGACAGCGCTGTCATGCTGATCGACGTTGCCAAGGGCGTGGAAGCACAGACAAAGAAGCTGTTTCACGTCTGCAAGCAGCGGGGAATTCCGATTTTTACATTTGTCAACAAGCTTGACCGCTTCGGTAAAAGCCCGTTTGAATTAATGGAAGAAATCGAACAGGTCCTGGGAATCCGCGCCTATCCCATGAACTGGCCAATCGGCATTGACGGCAACTACAGCGGCGTCTATAATCGCGAATTATCCCAAATCGAACTGTTCGATACCGATGGCGCACACGGACAGAGAATCATGCCGTCCACGGTCGGCAGCGTCAATGATCCCGCTTTTGCCGAAATCATCGGCAGGGAGGTCCACCAGTCGTTAATTGATGATATTGAATTATTAGATGCGGCCGGCGATGCGTTTGATTTTGCCAAAGTCAAACGCAGCGAGCTGACGCCAATGTTTTTTGGCAGCGCGATGACCAATTTTGGCGTAAGGCCGTTTCTGGAATCGTTTTTAAAGCTGGCTCCCGCCCCTTGCACCCGACAGTCTAGCGACGGCCCCGTCGAACCAGCAGCCAGTGAGTTTTCAGCCTTTGTATTTAAAATTCAGGCCAATATGAATCCGGCCCACCGCGACCGCATCGCTTTTATCCGGATCTGTTCAGGCAAGTTCAGCCGCGGCATGACCGTACAGCATATGCAGACAGGCAAAGCGGTTAAACTCTCCCAGCCGCAGCAGTTTCTGGCGCAAGACCGGATTATTGTCGATGAAGCTTACCCCGGCGACATTATCGGCTTATTCGATCCCGGCCTCTTTGGCATTGGTGATACCTTATGCGACAACAGCCGCAGATTCCAGTTTGAGGACTTCCCGATATTCCCGCCGGAACAATTCGCCAAGGTCCAGGCCAAAGATACCATGAAACGCAAACAGTTTATCAAGGGGATGGAGCAGCTGGCTCAGGAAGGCGCTATCCAGGTGTTTCGCCAGCCTGATATTCCCGGTGAATTCTTTATTGTCGGCGTGGTTGGCGCATTGCAGTTTGAAGTGCTCGAATACCGGCTGAAAAACGAATACGGCGCCGATATCAGCATGCTGATGCTGCCGTTCGGGTTAGCCCGCTGGATTGACGGCAATGAGATGAACAAACCGATTAAAGGCCTGGAAAAAAGCGCCATTGTACTCGACCGCAACGATCTGGCGGTCGGCCTGTTCACAACCGAATGGTCGCTGCGCTGGGTTAGAGAACAAAATTCCACCCTGCGCTTTGTCGCTTCACCGGCTGACCTGAAGCGATAAACAAGCGGTTGGTCCCCAGCCCATTTCAATGCCAGCAATGGAAATATTCGCTTGCTATTGAAATCGTCCGCTCCGACCATACTAGATTCGGAGGTGAAATACCATGAGCAAAGAAAACTGCGAGCAGCGTCAGAACAAGAATCAAAAGAACCTTGAGTTTGCCAACGAGCTTTGTAATGTTAAAAAAGAAAACCGTTCGGCAAAAAACTGCGATACCTGCAAACGGTAACTGCCCTGAAGCTATTTCCTCCAAAAAGACAGCGGCCAGAAGAAATGGCCGCTGTCTTTCATTCTGCTGAAATTAATCAATGTTACCCTTGCGTTGCTGCCGGCTCACGCCCATTCAAATCCAGCGTTAAAATCAGCCGGTGTTCGCCCGGCCCATATTCATTTTCGCGGTAACCGCTGCGGCTAAAGCCAAGCTTGCTTTCATATAGTGCCAGAGCAGCAGCGTTTTCCGGTGCTACCGTTAACTCAACATAACGCAAGGACTGCCGCTGCAGCAGCCGGAAACTCTCCCGCAGCAGCGCGTAGGCAATCCCCTGCCCCCGCCAGTGTTCGTCAACTGCCACGCCAACCATATAGGCGGTATCCCGCTGCTCCCAGTCAAGCATGTATTGAACCGAGGCGGCAATAACCCCGTCCTGACGGAAGATAAACACCCGGCCATGACGAATCAGCGGCGCCAGGTGCCAGACCGAAAGCCCGCCCGCTCCGAAAGCGGCGGCATCGATCGCCGCTAAACGCTCCATAACCGCCGGATCAACCCGGCACAGTTGCTCAATCATTGCAGCCTCCTGAAAACACTTTGGCGATATAACGCGACTGACAGGCGGATAGCAGCCCCGCATAAGTCAGCGTAAAGCCGATTCCATCCCCCACCCGGATATCGCGTTCACAGTCGCTTACATCCAGAATCAGATGATCACTGGAAGCGCCGAGAACGGCAATGCCAGCCAGCAGCGGTTTGATCTCCTCAATATTGACGTCTTGCCGTCCGAGCGCCACAATGGCACGCCTGCGATTACCCCGGTCAATGAAGCGGGGAATATTGCCAAAAGCATCCCTGCCGATTTCCCCCTCCGGCAACGACGGTTTATCCTTCAGCTCGATAATTTCGGCCTGCAGGCAAAACGCATCCTGCTGCAGACCGGGGACAGCTCGCTGATGAGTGGTGTCCGTTCCTAAAAAAATCGCCTCACCGATTCGCAGCTGATTGATGCCCGCTGGCAGCAGTCCCTGTTCAAGCAGCTGCAAACTGGAGGTTCCGCCGCCGGATACCACATCAAGCTTCCGGTCAAGCCGATCTTCGATCAACCGCGTCAGCCTGACCAGCAGCCCCAGATTATCACAGCTTGGCAGCACACCGCCAAAGCAGCCCATATTTGTACCGATTCCGGACAAATGCACTCCCGGAATCGCAGCGACAGCCGCTGCCGCCCGCAAAGCATTTTCCGCCAGCACCCCCTCACGCCGATCGCCGACGTCAATCATCAAAATTACCTGGTGCACCCTGCCCCTGTTGCGGGCCGCGTCGGCCAGTGCCTGAATCACGCTAAGCTCGGAGTTAACACTGGCATCGGTATAGCGGATAACGCTATGCACGTCACTCAAGGTCGGTATGCGCAGCAAAGTAATCGGCAGATGCACCCCGTTATCACGCATTTCAATGATATTCTCCAGACGCGAGTCAGCCAGGCCGGCAACACCGGCGTCAGCTACCGCCCGGACAATCGGGGCGATGGCGGTAACCCCCTTGGTCACGCCCAGAACGGCAATCGAGCGTTCGCGGCAACGTTCGACCACAGTCGCAGCGTTCAACCTGATTTTACCCAAATCAACCTGTAAAGACGCGCTCACGCATATTCCACCCTCCTCTGAACGGTAAATGCGCCGCCGTCTTAGTCTGCCCGGATTCAACCGTCTTTCATCATTCTATCTGCGCAATTTCACGAACACATTTCAATAACAATACGCTCCAGGACAACATTGCCGGCACGCCCGGTTTTAATCGCCCGGTCAGCGTCGGAGATCATGAGTAAAATTCGTTTCAATCCCGCCGGGCTGAACCGCCTCGCCTGCCCCAGCATTTTTTCGGCTATAAACGGGTGCAGGCTTAGCGTCTTGGCAATGTCGCGGGCGGAGCTGCCCTGTCCTGCCAGTTCTTTTGTATACAGCAGTGCGCGAACCTGTCTGGCGATCAGCATCAACAACCGCATCGGCGGCTCGCCAACCCCCAGCTGGTCATCCAGCAAACGCAAGGCCAGCCTGCTGTCCTTCTGGCTCATCGCGTCAATCATTGCAAAAATATTTACTTCCGGAATACCCGCCAGGGTTGCCTTGACGTCAGCCTCGTCAATACGCTGCCGGCTGCCGCTGTGTAGAAGGATTTTGTCAATTTCGTTCTCCAGAAAACCCACCGACAGCTGCGGCATAAAGGAAATGCCGGTCAGTAAGTAGGTTAACGCTTCCGGCGCTATCGTTTTCTGCGCCTGCCTGAACCGTTCAAGAATCCAATCGCGGGCCTCGCGCGCTTTCAGCGGCAAAAGCTCAACAATAACACCGGCCTTTTCCACCGTTTTATACAGTTTACGGCGTTTATCGACTTTTTCGCCTGCCAGCAGCAGAATATGCGTATCCGGACCGATATCCTGCAAACTCGCCAGCAGCCTGGCATCCGCTTTATCGTCACTATCGGCATCGCTGTTTTTGGCGGCGCGGAACAGCTTCGTGTCACGAACGATCACAACATGCCTGCCGCCGAAGAAAGGCGTGGTTTCAATGGCCTGCAGCAACTGCGGCACAGGCGGGTCCTGCTCAAAAATCGTCAGACCCATGTCCCGCTCATCAGGCGGCAAAGCGGCGTCAATCAGCGCCTGCTCGACCTGGCGTGCGTAATAACGCTCTTCACCATATAACAGATAAACGGCAGCAAGGTCGCCCTTGCGGATTAATTGCAAGACTTCACGAATTGTCATTATTTTTCCTCCGCCGATTGATAGGTAATCGCTGATTAGAGAAACGGGGCAGCCCAACGAGCGATTTTTTTGACTGGCGCAGAAAAGCTCCGCCCGGCTGCGCTGGATGAATTAATCAGTACTTACATAGGAACTGGCCGTTAACCGCCGGCCATCACTGGAAAATACGATCGCGCCATGCCGGTCCGTACGGAACAGCTTGCGGCCACCGCTGCCCAGCCGCGCCAGCGTGTCAGGATGAGGATGGCCATAACGATTGCCGGCGCCCACCGAAATGACCGCGTAATCCGGCCGCGTGGCTGCCAGAAAGGCCTGACCGGAAGAGGCTTTAGCCCCGTGATGTCCGACCTTCAGCACCGTCTGCGGGCCGATCCCCTGTGACAGCAGCGCCTGCTCGCCCTCTCCCTCCAGATCGCCTGTAATCAAAAAGCGATGCGAACCATAACCTACCTCAACCACACAGCTATTTTCATTGCCGGTGCGTTCGTGCTGCTCAAGCGGGCGCCAAAGGGAAAACCGTACGCCATCAATCAGAATTGACTGACCGGAATACGCGGGAATCGGCGGCAGGGGGCGGCTGCGGTTAAGGGCTTGAACCGCAGCCGTATGTTCGCCCGGGGGGATAATCACTTGCGAGACAGGAACAGCCGCCGCGACCGCGGCTGCGCCGCCGGCATGATCCTGATGCCCGTGTGTCATAATCATATAGTCAAGCCGCCTAATATTCAGCCGTCGCAGGTACGGATAGACAACCCGTTCGCCAACATCAAAACCGCTGCTGCCGCCGGCGTCAATCAACACGGCCCGGCCCCGCGGCGTTACAACCAGGGCCGCGTCGCCCTGACCAACATCAATAAAGTGAACCGTCAATGGCTGCGGCCAGACGGCGGCGACCGCCAGCGCCATGGCGGCCAACACCGCGGCGGCAGCCGCCTGCACCCGGTAACGTCGCCATAATACAGCCGGAGCCGGCCACCAGCGGGCATACCCGTACAGCCACAATAGCCCCCCATAGTAAGTGGCAGCCATCCAGGGGTCAAGCGGAGGCAGATAGACCGCCAGCGGCTGCAGTGCCAGCGCTGAATTGATATGGGTAGCAGCGCTTAACAGCAGGCTGCAGCTAACCAGCAGGGCTTTGCCAACAATAGGCAGGAACAGCGCACTAATCCCTCCAGCCAATCCCATTACAACCGTCAGTTCAATCGCCGGTACCACCAGCAAATTGGCGGCAAACGACATCAGCGGCAGGTTGTTGAAATAGCAGGCCATTACCGGCAAAGCCCCCAGTTGCGCGGCTGCGGTGGCGGCGAGGGGCCTGCTCAGCCAAGCAGGCATAAACGCCAGCAGGGCCTGCGTTTTTGTGTACAGCAATACCAACCCGGCGGCAGCGCTGAACGAAAGCTGGAAACTGATATCTGCCAGCAAACCCGGCTGCCATAACAACATAGCGCCAGCTGTCAGAACCAGTGCGTTCAATGCCTCCCGTTCACGGCCCCAGACCGCGGCCAGCAGCGCAATCGTTCCCATAGCTGCTGAACGGACAACCGGCGGCGACCAACCGGCCAGGGATGCATAAAACAAAATTGCAGCGACGGCTGCCAGTGCCGTCGGCCGCGGCCGCAGTCCCGCGACTGCCGCCAGCCAATAGACCGCTCCGGCAACCAGGGCAATATGTGACCCCGATACAGATAAAATATGGACAATACCGGTTGCCGCGAATTCCTGGACCGTAACGGCGGGAATTCCACTGTAGCCGCCAAACAACGCTCCTGTCAATACCGCGGCATCATGCGGGGGCATGACCGCCTGCATCGCCGCAGTCATCGCCGACCGCAACCGCAGCAGGGCTCCCTGCCAGCCAGCTTCGCTGCGGCCGGCATAGCGCGGTTCGCCGCCGGCTGCCAGCCGGGCGGTAAAGCCCTGCCGCCGCCAGGCTGCCACCTGGTCGACAGCACCGGGGTTCTGATAGCCATGCAGCGGCTTTAGCTCGCCGGCGACAACAAGGTGTGAGCCGTACGGATAAACAGGACTCCCGGTTTTTTGACGAATTGAGGTAAAAACTTTACCGGTCGCCGGCCGCGGCTGGCCGGCCGATCCTGCCACCGCCGCTACCCGCAGCCGGTAGCGGGCGACTACCGTCGCTTCGTCCAGACGCAATACCGTCGCCGGTCCTTCCGTTATCCCGTAAAGCGTTACGGACTGGCCGGTAAAATGGCTGACATCGTCGCCTGCCACAACTTGCTCCTGCAGCCCCCTGCCCCAACCGGTAAAAAAGCAAACAAGCAATAACAGCCAAACCAGCCGCCTTTGCCTTAACCAGACAGCGGCCAGCAGACAGACACCCGCAGCAGCAAGCGGAACAACGGAGGATATGGCTGCCGCGCCGGCGGCCCAAATCCCGGCTGCCAGCGACAGCACAGGCGCGGCCAGATGCATAATTCTCACCTATGTAACCACTGGTTAATTCACACAGCGCAGGCTGATTTTTTCCGCCTGACGGCATCAGACAGCCCTTGTAAGAGCCCGCTATTCCTGTGGTCTGGCTTCCTTGCCAGGCAAAAAATCTCCCGCCAGCTTGACGACTTTCTTTAAGCAGCGGTTACCGATGGCAGGATAATGAGTTGCGTTCGGCAGGACTGACGGGGCAAACCATTTTATAAACCCAGACCGCATTTAGCAGCAGCAAGCCGCTGGTCAGATAAAACACGTAATGGATCCCCAGCCAGGCCGCCACTGTGCCGCCCAGCAGCGCACCGGCAAACGAGCCAATAAACTGGGCTGACTGATTATAGCCGTAAATCCGGCCGGCAAATTCATCAGGCGTCAGCTGCCGGACCAAGCTGTTGATAGAAGGCAGCAGCCCCGCCGTTGCAATTCCCAGCAAAAACCGCAGCCCCATCAGCTGCCAGGGATTATCAACAATCGCCTGGGGAATAAACAGCAGCGCCGCGGCCAGCAAGGCGGCCGGCATAATTTTTTGCGGCCCGATGCGATCCGCAAGCCGGCCCAACCTGGGAGCGGCCAGGATACTGGCCAGCCCCGAGGCGGAAAAAATCATCCCCGACATCAAAGCAACATCGGTGCCGGTTGCCGGCAGCTGATCAACATAGACGGTGATAATCGGCTGGATCGACATCAGTCCCATTTGCATAACCAGAGTCGTGACAAACATCGCGGCTGTGACCTGCGGCTGCGGCAGCCGCTGCCACAGCTCAGACAGATTCAGCGTCGGCCGGTCCGAAGCGGTAAATTGCTCCTGGACAAAAAACAGTGACGCGAAAAAGGCGATCAGCAATAAAACGCCAATAGCGATAAAATTGCTGCGGATGCCGGCAATTGCAGCCAGATAACCGCCAAAAAGCGGCCCCAGCAGCATACCGGCGACGGCGCCGGTTGACAGTGTGCCCAAAGCCCAGCCGGCCTGCTCCCGTGGCGTCTGCGTCGCGATCAGGGTAATTGCCCCTGAATAAAAGCCTGATATCGTTCCCTGCAGCAGGCGCAGCCCTACCAGTTGATACACATTCTGCACAAACGCCATCGCGGTAATGACAATGGCCATACCCAGACTTGCCCGCAGCAGCATTGGCTTTCTGCCGTATTTATCGGCGGCTCTGCCCCATAGAGGCGCAAACGCCGCCATGCAGATAAAGGTGACGCCATAGCTGATTCCGGCCCACTGTTCAATCTCCGGCAGGGAAAATTCGCCCAGCTGGCCGATATAAAGCGGTAAAACCGGCGCTAGCTGACTGACTCCTGCCGAGGTTGCCAGCACGCCAAACCAACAGACATATAAGTTTCGCTTCCAGATCTCCACGATGATCCCTCGCATTGCGGGCAAATAACAAACCCTGTATCCGATTGCGTATACAACTATAATACCGCGAAACCACCCTAAATGCTATACACAAGATAGCATAACATAGGACAATCGCAATTGTTGGATCGACCGGCAGCTTGCCCTGACCTGCCGCTGCGGGTTGTTGACAAGGAACGGCCGGCAGACTATACTCAAACGTGACAGTAAACAGTTGGAGGTTAGCGTATGATAAAAACCGTTGCCCTAAATGCCGGAAAGCTGGATTTTGACGGTAAATTGGCTTTTGCGCCGTTAACGCAGTTGACCGACCTCACTCGCTACGCAGCCAGCAGCCAGAGCGACATTCTTGACCGGGTACAGGATCAAACGGTCATTATCAGCAAGGAACTGCCGCTTGGCGGTGAACTGATCCGGAAGATGCCGGACTCGGTTAAGCTGATCTGCGAAGCCGGAACCGGCTACAACAACATCGATATCACCGCCGCCCGCGAGAAAAAGATCACGGTCTGCAATGTTCCCGGCTACAGCACCGGGGCTGTTGCCCAGCTGGCAATCGCCTGCATTCTCAATTTCAGCTCCTCATTAAGCCTGCAAAAAACTATGCTGCAGGCCAAGGATTTCAGTAATTTTACCCGTCATTTACAAGTTCCCCACTTTGAATTGAACGCTAAAACCCTGGGGCTTATCGGCGCGGGCGCCATCAGCCGCCAGACAGCGGTGGTCGCGCATGCTCTGGGCATGAATATTCTCGTTTACAGCCGCAGCCGCAAGGACTGGGCCGATCTCAACGCCGCTTTCGTCAGTCTGGACGAAGTTCTGGCAGCTGCCGACTTTCTCAGCATCCATTGTCCGCTGACGCCAGAAACCCGCCACCTCCTGGACCGGCACCGCTTCGGGCAAATGAAGTCAACAGCCTATATTATTAACACCGCCCGCGGCCCGATTATCCACGAAGCCGACCTGATCGACGCCCTGCAAAATAAGCGTCTGGCCGGGGCCGCCTTGGACGTCCAGGATCCGGAACCGCCAGCGCTCGATAACCCGTTATTCACGATGGACAATGTTCTGCTCACGCCGCACATCGGCTGGCAGACACTGGAATCCAGACAGCGACTGATTGGCCTGCTGGCAGACAATATTGCCGCCTGGCTGCAGGGCAAGCCTGTAAATACCGTAGCTTAAATTGACCTGGGGAACCAAAAAAGCCGGAAGCAGACGCGGTCTGCTTCCGGCTTTTTTCAGTTGATGGCCGGGATCGCGGCCTGACTACAAGGAGACTTTATCCTTCAGAGCATTATACTTGGCTGCACCGATGCCGGATACGTTTTTCAAATCCTCAATGGCCTGAAAACTGCCCTGCGTGGCGCGGTATTCCAGTATCCGGTCGGCCAGAGCCGGTCCGATTCCCGGCAGCGACTCCAGCTGCTGCTTATCTGCCTGGTTCAGGCTGACCTTGCCGCCGCTCCGGGCAGACCCGGCGGCTGGAGCGGCGGCAGCCGACGCCAGACTGCCGGGAACATGGATCTGCATGCCGTCACGTACTTTTTGCGCTAAATTCACCGCGGCGGTATCGGCGCCGCCGGCAAAGCCGCCGGCGGCATTTACACAGTCAATCGCCCGCGGCGTCCCTGCCAGCGCGTACACGCCGGGGCGGACGACAAAACCGCTTACATAAACAACAATTTCGGCAGCGGGCTCCGGCGCCGCATTGTCAACAGGCAGAACCGGAACAGGCCCTGCTGGCTCCAGGGACCGGCTTTGCTGCTGCCACACAGCTAACGCCCCTGACAGGACCACTGCCAGTATCAGAACCCCCAACAAGTACTGCCGCTTCCGGAACTGTTCCATGCTCGCCTCCAAAACAGTCTATTTTACGACTATGTTCACCAGACGCTGCGGAACGCAAATAACCTTCACAACTTGTTTACCATCAATTAGAGACTGTACCTTTTCCTGAGCCAAAGCCAGCTTCTCCAGGGTCGGCGCATCAATGCCGGCGGGAACCAGGATCTTGTCTCTGACCTTGCCGTTAATTTGCAGCACAACCTCCATCTCGTCCACCTTTACTGCCTCGGGATCATAAACAGGCCATTCCTGTTTATGCACACTGCCGGTAAAACCAGCCTCATGCCACAACTCCTCCGTTATATGCGGTGCGAAAGCGGCAAGCAGCCGCAGCAGGGCCGAAACCGTTTCCCGGAGCAGGCCGGGGTTGACGTTAGGCTCGTCCTTCAGCTGATACATGGCGTTAACCAGTTCCATAATGGCACTGATAGCGGTATTGAAATTAAAGCGGTCGCCAATATCGTCGCTAACCCGTTTAATGCTAACATGCAGAACGCGGCGCAATTCTCTTTCCGGCTTGGTTAAGCTGGCTTCACCACTTTCCTGGCCGTTAAACTGCGGCGCATAGTGAGCCACAATTCGCCAGAGGCGGCTGAGGAAACGGTAAGCGCCCTCAACGCCCTGATCGCTCCATTCCAGATCCCGTTCCGGCGGCGCTGCGAACAGAATGAACAAACGGGCGGTATCGGCGCCGTATTTGCGGACAATCTCCTCCGGCGACACCACATTGCCTTTCGATTTCGACATCTTCGCGCCGTCTTTGATGACCATCCCCTGGGTCAGCAGATTCTTAAACGGTTCATTGACATTGACAATACCGGCGTCTTTCAGCACTTTGGTAAAGAAGCGGGAATACAAGAGATGCAAAATAGCATGTTCAATGCCGCCGATATATTGATCCACCGGCATCCAGTAATTTGCCTTCTGGCTATCCACCGGTGCCGTCTGCGTATCCGGACTGGTATAGCGCAGATAATACCAGGAAGAACAAATAAAGGTATCCATCGTATCGGTTTCGCGCCGGGCGTCTTTGCCGCAAACCGGGCACTGGCACTTTACGAACCGCTCCGCTTTTGCCAGCGGCGATACCGAGCCGGTATCAAACGAGATATCTTCCGGCAGCATCACCGGCAGATCTTTTTCCGGCACCGGCACCGCCCCGCAGTCAGGACAGTAAATGATCGGAATCGGTGCGCCCCAGTAGCGCTGACGGGAAATCAGCCAATCGCGCAGGCGGTAATTAACGCGGCGCTTGCCGATGCCGCGCCGCTGCAGCCAGTCGGCGACCGCTTCCTTGCCGGCTTCATTATCCTTGCCGCTGAATTCGCCTGAGTCGACCATTACGCCAGGGCCGTCATAGGCGCCGTCCATGGCTGCAAGCTGTAATGACTGCCCTTCCGGCTGAATGACCAGCTTTTTCGGCAGGCCGTATTTGCCGGCAAACTGCCAGTCCCGCTCGTCGTGCGCCGGCACGCCCATGACAGCGCCGGTACCGTATTCGTAGAGCACATAGTTGGCAACCCAGACAGGAATCCGCTCACCTGTGAACGGATGAATCACATACGAACCGGTAAACATACCCTCTTTTTCCGTATCGGTCGAGGTCCGGCTAATCTCACTCAGGTTTCTGACCTTCTCGACAAAAGCCCGTACCGCGGCTTCCGTCTCCTGGCCGGCAATCAGCTGCTCAACCAACGGGTGCTCGGGCGCCAGAACAACATAGGTAACGCCAAATACCGTATCCTGGCGGGTAGTGTATACAGAGACCTCTCCCTCGCCCTCCGCGAGTTTAAATGCAAATTCGGCGCCAACACTGCGGCCGATCCAGTTTTCCTGCATTGTTTTTACGCGCTCAGGCCAGCCGCCAAGCTCGCTGAGATCTGCCAGCAATCTATCCGCGTAGTCGGTAATCCGAAAAAACCATTGTTCCAGTTCTTTCTTGACAACAACCGAATCACAGCGCCAGCACTGACCGTCAATGACCTGCTCATTTGCCAGCACGGTATTGCATTCGTCGCACCAATTGACAGCCGCTTTCTTTTTATAGGCCAGTCCCCGCTTATACATCAGCAAAAACAGCCATTGCGTCCAGCGGTAATAATCGGGATGACAGGTGGCCACTTCCCGGTCCCAGTCGTAGGAAAGCCCCAGCTTCTGCTGCTGCCCGCGCATATTGGAAATATTTTCCCAGGTCCATTTTGAGGGATGAATACCGTGCTTAATCGCCGCGTTTTCCGCCGGCATGCCAAATGCGTCCCACCCCATCGGATGCAGGACGTTATAGCCTTTCATGCGCTTGAAGCGGGCGATGACATCGCCAATGGAATAGTTGCGGACATGTCCCATATGCAGATTGCCGGACGGATACGGAAACATCTCCAGCACATAGTATTCCGGCTTCTGCCGGTTCATCTCGCTGGCAAACGATTTTTCCTCAGCCCATACCCGCTGCCATTTCGCTTCAATCTCCTGAGGTATGTACTTTTCGTTCATGAGACTGTCCTCCTATGTACAATGAAAATTTTAAAAAAACGCCCCCGGCGTTTCTGCCAGGGACGAGATTTTCCTCTCGCGGTACCACCCTGTTTGACGGCCAGCGCCGCCCGCTTGCGACCGGTAACGACGGTAAGACGGCATCGATGCCGATGCTCCTCAGCAGCGAGTTGGGCAAACTGGCGCATTGGCTTGCATCATCCGCCAATTTTCTGTGCCGCCGGCAATTGCTTACTACTCTGCATCGCAGGATTTTCGCTACTAGTATAAACCCGGAAGCGAAAAAAGTCAATTGCCGCATGCGCCGGGCAGCCAGCTGCCGCCAACAGGCCCGAAAGAACCGGTAAAAAACGGTTCCGTGAACGCAGCTGGACGCAGAACTGAATCCGCCAAAGCCCCCGGCGCGCTGCGCTCGACGCACCAGGCAGCCAAAACGATCTGTTGCTGTTCATGAACATCTGCCGAAAAGTTCTAGCCGGCAGTTAAACAAGCATAAACTGTACTATCTGAGGAGGTGTATCATGTACAAATTAATTATCGGCAATGTGCGAATCAGCGTTCACGATGACACGATAGCCCGGAATCAAGCTATAATCGCCGCTCAGGATGAGGTGCAAAAAGCCGCAAGAGCAGGCAAGCAATTAAGCCAAATCGATATTTTTGAATCCGGCGACGGAATCAGTGTTAAGGTCACGGAAAAGGCTGGCGTCCGCGCCAGCCGCAAAACATTGAAGCAAAGCATGTATGACAGCGTATTAAGCGCCGCCAAAGAAATTCTCGGTGCCAGCGCGGCGGGCCCCGATACCTGGGTTGACGACGACAGCGGCCAGCAATGGCATGGCTCGGAAGTGGAAGCAGCCCGCAGCAAAGTTCTTACCGAACTCTCCTCCTGGCTTAAACAGGCTTAGTGTTCTGTCAACGTTATCCTTTAGATTTGATGACGGTTAAAACGACAAATACGGGACGGCCGTAAAAGCCGGGCATGCGGGAGGCAGTTGACCACGGAGCACACGGAGTCCGCACGAACATAACTCTGTGTCCTTCATGGCATCGTTCCCTGCTTACTTTTGCAACACCCTTATAGGTTATGGGTATTCTCTTGTCGCGGCCGCAAACGCTTGCCGTGCACGTCGTTTATAACTGGCCAGATACTGGCTTGCAACCCGGCATTCAGGTCAGCCTGAACGCCGGGTTGCGTCATTTCCGGCACAGTTGTCCCGCGATTTTGACAGGAGTCAGGCTTGCGGCTATCGGCATTTTTCTGTACTATAGAAGCAGAAGCGTTGAGAGGAACATTTTTATGAATATCTATGCTATTGCCGACCTGCATCTTTCCGGATCCCCCCCCGCCAAACCCATGACCGTTTTCGGGAGCCACTGGAGCGGCCATTGGGAAAAAATCAAAACCGACTGGCGGCAGAAAGTCGCTGAAACCGACATCGTCCTGCTGGCCGGGGATCTTTCCTGGGGTATGCGCTGGTCGGAAGCGCTGCCGGATTTAGAGGAAATCATGACACTGCCGGGACGAAAAATTCTGATAAGAGGCAATCACGACTACTGGTGGCAAACAGTCAGCAAAATGTCGCGAGCGGTAGACAATCGTCTCACTTTTTTACAAAACAGCTTTGTGGAAGCCGGTGAATGGGCCATTTGCGGCTCCCGCGGCTGGACCTGCCCCGGCGACAGCGACTTCGGCGCGGCAGACCTGGCTATCTATCAGCGGGAACTGGCCAGACTGCGTTTATCGCTGACGGCCGCGCAGCAGGCTGGCTTTGCCAATATTATTGTCATGCTGCATTATCCGCCTAGTGATGCCAGATTGCGGCAAACCGGCTTTACCGACTTGCTGGATGAATTCTGCGTTTCCGTGTGCGTTTACGGCCATCTGCATGGTGATGCCGCCAAATACGGCCCATCCGGCTGCCGCAATCACACCGCTTTTGCTTTGGTCGCCTGCGACGCGACAGAATTTACCCTGCGCCCGGTTCTCTGCAATGGCAGGATTTACTCGCCAAACAACGAAACCATATAAAAAGCCGCCATTCCGAGGGGGTAGTCATATGGTTGAACCGTACAATTTTGTCCGCAACTATGATGACTTTAGCAGCGAACGCGGCTACCAGTTTGAATTTTACTGCGACCGCTGCGGCACGACCTTCCGCATTGAATTTCAATCCCCGTTCAGAGATGATCTCCTATTCGGCACGGACAACGGCGGATCAGGCGTACGCTTTTCCCCTGATCCGGACCCGTTAACGCCGGTACGCGCCTCAGCGCACTGGCGTCAGGCACACGAACGCGCGTTTCACCGCGCTATCGTCGAAGCCAGATCCGACTTCATCCAATGTCCGCGTTGCTGCCGCTGGGTTTGCCGTAAAAATTGCTGGAATAATCAAAAATCACTATGCAAAGACTGCTCTCCTGATTTTGGCATTGACACCCTGCCAGCGACCGGCTTTAGCGAACCAAGCGAAGAATGGCAGCAGCCACTTCCTTCGCCAAGTGCAGCAGGCAAATTATTCACCTCCTGCCCCAACTGTGAGGCGCTGCTGCCGGCCAGCGTCAAATTCTGCCCCGATTGCGGCACAAAGATTCAACTGACATCACACTGCTCCGAATGCGGCGCTCCCCTGGGCCAGAACCACCAATACTGTCTGGACTGCGGCGCCAAACGGAAATAGGTCTATCGGCAAACGCGACACCAGGCGTTTGCCGATAGACCTTTCATTCGTCATTGTCTTTATTCCTCGTCCGCCTTATCTTTCTTATGCGCCGCGATAATCGTGTCGGCAATGCGCTGCGGCACATCCTCATAATGGTCAAAGGCCATGTCAAAACTGCCTCTTCCCTGCGTTAACGAGCGCAAATCAATCGAGTAGCGGAAAACTTCCGCCAGCGGCGCCTGGGCCCGCACGCTGCCCAAGCCGTCTCCGATCGGTTCCATGCCGAGGATACGGCCGCGGCGGCTGTTAAAATCACCGATGATATCACCCATACTGCTTTCCGGCACAGTGACAGACAGGCTGTAGACAGGCTCCAGCAGAACCGGCTTAGCCTGAAGAACCCCTTTTTTCAACGCACTGGAGGCAGCGATCTTAAATGCCATTTCCGAGGAATCAACATCATGATAAGAGCCGTCAACCAGCGTAACTTTGATATCAGTCATCGGGTAACCGGCCAGAACGCCGCCGGTCATCGCCTCACGAATCCCCTTTTCGACCGCAGGAAAATACTGGCGTGGCACAGCGCCGCCAAAAATATTTTCGGCAAATTCAAAGCCGCTTCCCGCCGGCAGCGGGTCAATCTGCAGCCAGACATGGCCGTACTGGCCGTGGCCGCCGCTCTGTTTCTTATGTTTATACTCCACCTTAACGCTGCTGCGTACTGTTTCACGGTAGGGAATCTTGGGATCGCTGAGCTTAACGTCAACGCCAAATTTCCGTTTCATCCGTTCGGCAACAACCTCCAGATGCATATCGCTGAGACCGCTCACCAGCAATTGGAACGTTTCCGTGTTTTTTTCCACCCGGAAAGTCGCGTCTTCGTCCTGCATTCTGAACAGGGCGTTGCCCAGTTTATCCTCATCGCCTTTATTCTTGGCCTCAATACTCATGGTAAACATCGGCTTAGGATAGGCAATCGGTTCGAATAGAATCGGTTTGTCTTTGTCGCAAAGCGTGTCGCCGGTCGCCGTTTCCTGCAGTTTAGCGACAACAACAATATCGCCGGCATTAGCCACAGACAACGGGTCCTGGGTTTTACCGCGGAGCGTAAAAATGCTGCCGATTCGCTCCGATTTATCGCGTGATGCATTATACAGATTGCCGTCAGGCTTGAGCGCCCCGGAAAAAATCCGGATAAAGCTTAAGCGGCCGACGAACGGATCGGCGTTGGTTTTAAATACCAAAGCCGAAAACGGATCGTCGGCAGCGCGCCGCAGCGCTTCTTTCGTCACCGGATGCACTCCTGCGGCAGCCCGGCTGTCCGGCGACGGGATATAACTGGCAACCGCGTCCAAAAACATGCTTACGCCGATGTTTTTCACGGCAGATCCGCAGAATACCGGGCAAACCTTGCCGCTGGCAATACTCTGGCAAAGACCGCTTTGAATCTCGGCATCGGACAGTTCTTCCCCTTCCAGATATTTTGTCAGCAGTTCATCATCCGTTTCGGCGGCGGCCTCAATCAGCGCCTGCCGTGCCGCTTCGGCCTTATCAGCCAGGTCGGCGGGGATATCCGACTCCGTATACTGCGTTGCCTGCGGATTAGCCGGCAAATACGCCTTCATTGTCACCAGATCGATAACACCCTTGAAACTGTCGGCAGCACCGATTGGCAGCATCAGCGGCACAATGCCAACACCACCGCCCAGCTTTTGTTTCATCTCCTCAACAACCATATCAAAATCGGCATTTTCCCGGTCCATTTTATTGATAAAAGCGATTCGCGGCAGAGCTGCCTCATTCGCGTAGCGCCATACTTTCTCTGTTTCCACTTCCACGCCGGAAGCTGCGCATAATACGACGGCCACCCCGTCAACCGCCCGGAGAATGCCTTTGACCTCGGCGACAAAATCAGCATAGCCGGGAGTATCAATGCAATTGATCTTATAGCCGCGCCACTCGCTGGGCGCCAAAGCCGCGCTGATCGTTACTTTGCGCTTCACTTCTTCCGGTTCAAAGTCAGTTGTTGCCGTGCCATCGTCAACCCGGCCCAGCCGGTTAACCGCGCCCGCATTGTACAGAAACGCTTCCGCCAAAGAAGTCTTGCCGGCTCCACCGTGCGCCACAATACCAATATTCCGGATAGTGCTGCTTTTGTACTCCTTCAAGGTCAGATCCCTCCTACAACGTATTGACTAGTACCGTAACCGGATTACATTAACCCTTAATCCGGTCACGGTACTAGGCCCGATTACACTGTTTTTTTAATTCTCTGTCAACTAAAAATTTTCCTGCTTCGCCACTGGCAGCTTTTTCCGCGTTTTTTTCGTTAGCCAGGACACCAAATCCGCGTTGCAGCCGGTTGCCGCAGCGTCAAAAAAAAGAAGATCACCGCACTGTGACCATTGAGTCAGGCAGCACGGCAATCTTCTTCTATGGATTTTTCTGTCTTCCCGCACAGTGACCGCCTTGCCGGCTACTTGCGAAAATATCGCAGCAACTTGCGCAACGGCAGTGGCAACGACATAACAAACACCTTAAGGCTCATCGCATCCGCCCCCTTGCAGCCATATGTATAGTTCAGTATATGTAACGCCGTCAAGGGTGTGACAAATCTTTGCGATAGTCTGTGCGCCATCATGAGCGGCAGCAGCGGATTACTGCTGCCGCTCACTTTCGGCCCGTGCTAAAATAAAGCACAAATCCGATAAACGGTTTAGAGCGATCAATACCATTTCCGGTACGGTCTCTTCCCGCGACAGAGCCAGCGCCATCCGCTCCGCCCGCCGCACAACTGCTCTCGCCAGATTCAGCGCGGCGGCGCCGCGATTATCGCCGGCAATAATAAAATGATTAAGCGGCTGCAGCTGGGCGTCATAACGGTCAATCATATTCTCAATGGCCGTAACCTGTTCCTGGGTAATCCGCCCCGCCTTCTCCGGCGTACTCGCCAGGTCAGCCATCAGCGACCACAACAGCTTTTGCGTCTCATAGATGCTGGTTTTTACATCCTCCCACTCGCAGAGAGAACGCGCCACCCCCAGCGCCGCATCCGTTTCGTCAACCGAACCGTAAGCGTTGACCCGCAAACTGTCCTTAGGAACCCGCTCGCCGGTAAACAACCCGGTCGTGCCCTTATCGCCAGCCTTTGTGTAAATTTTCACCGCAAACCCTCCCCGAATGACGAATTAACTGCAAAGCTCATCGGCGGAAAAATAGATTTGAATTTCTCTGGCAGCGCTTGTATCGCTGTCCGAGCCGTGAATAATATTCTGCGCCATCGACAGCGCAAAATCACCGCGGACAGTTCCCGGAGCGGCCTCGACCGGATTAGTGGTTCCCATCATGCTCCGGACAACCTTGACGGCCTTCTCACCTTGAACCACCATTGCCACAATCGGCCCGGAGGTAATGAAGTCAACCAATTCACCGAAAAACGGTTTATCTTTATGCTCTTCATAATGAATTTGGGCTTTATCCGCCGAAAGGCAGAGCATTTTCAAAGCAACCAGCTTCAATCCCCTCTGCTCAAAGCGGCGAATAATTTCCCCCGTTAATCCCTTTTTAACCCCGTCCGGTTTGACTAGCACCAATGTTTTTTCCATAACTCCACTCCTTATCTTACTTTATCGCAATAGTGTGTAAATAGCGTAAGTACTCCGCCGCCTGCTGCTGATAATGCAAGGCCGACTGGCGGATTTTTTCAATCTCGGCTGGTTCAAGCCGGCGGATAGCCCGGGCGGGCGAGCCGACGATCAGCGAGTTGGCGGCAAAAGACTTATTCAGCGTAATCAGCGCGCCGGCGCCGACAATACTGTTCTCGCCAATCTCCACTCCGTCCATCAGCACCGAATTCATGCCAATAATGCAATTGTTGCCAATCCGGCAGCCATGCAGCAATGCCTGATGGCCAACGGTAACATAGTCGCCGACACTGGAATTGGCGTGAACAACGGCGTTATCCTGAATATTGGTAAACCGTCCGATCTGGATAGCGGCTTCATCGCCGCGAATGACGGCGTTGAACCAAACCCCGGAGGACTCGCCAATCCTCACATCACCACAGATTCTGGCGCCTTCAGCCAGGAAAACATCGTCCGCAATCTGGGGCCAGACCCCCTTGAACGGAAAAAGACTGTAAGCCATTCTACTCAATCAGCTCCCTGTATTTCTCATAGTCAAGACTTTCGGCGACGGCGACCAAGAGATCGGCTGCCGCCTGGCAGTCATCCCAATGAATGATGCTGTTATGGCTGTGAATGTAGCGGGTGGGAATACTCAGCACTAAGCTGGGTACGCCGGCATCGTTTAAGTGAATCCGGCCTGCGTCGGTGCCGCCGCCTTCGGTGAACTCGAGCTGATAGGGAATCTTTCTCTCTTCGGCAATGGCAGTGACGAACTGGCGAAGCTTGGCATGGGGGATCAGGCTGGAATCAAAAATTGAGATCGCGACGCCTTTACCCAGCTTGCTCGACGCCTGGTCGCTGCTGACCCCGGGGGTGTCACCGGCAACGCAGGTATCGATCGCAAAGCCGATATCGGGCTTAATTACACTGGCGCTGGTCATCGCTCCCCGCAGCCCCACTTCCTCCTGCACCGTTCCCACGCCGTAAAACGTATTGGGATGACTGATCTGCGCCAGCCTCTCCATAACCTCAACCATGACGGCACAGCCAACCCGGTTATCCCAGGCTTTGGCCATCAGCATCTTCTCATTGGCGAGGACGGTAAACTCGCTGTAAGGCACGACCGCATCGCCGGGACGGACGCCGAAACGCTCCTTAGCCTCCTGCTCGTCCTGCGCGCCGATATCAATGTACATATCTTTCTTTTCCACGACTTTTTTCCGTTCTTCGGGGCTGAGAATATGCGGCGGTTTGCTGCCGATCACGCCGGGAATTTCGCCTTTGCCGGTATGAATAGTTACTCTCTGCCCCAGCATGACCTGCTCCCACCAGCCTCCCAGCGTTGTAAATTTCAAGAAGCCCTCTTTTGTAATATACTTGATCATGAAGCCAATCTCATCCATATGACTGGCCAGCATGATTTTCGGCTCGCTGCCCGAGCCGGTTTTCTTAAAAATAACGCTGCCGATTTTATCATATGACACTTCGGCTTTGCCCGCGAGGCGCCCCTTCAACAGTTCCTTAACTTGCTGCTCGTATCCCGATACCCCGGCAGCCTCTGTCAGCTGCTTCAGCCACGAATTTGTTCTTTTCATGCCAAACCCTCCCTTTACGTAATTACTGTACTAGTATAAATCAAAACAGACGTTATTAGCCTCATTGACACCCCGTGTTCCGGCAGTGTTATATTTTGGTTTCAATGAAAAGTACACTAAAAGACAAAGAAGTGCCGACGCCGCACTCCTGAAGGGAGTCTGCCAGGAGCTGCTGACACCGCCATTTGTCCTTTTGGCTGTCATTAAGCTGAAGATATAATTGTTTCAAGGCACTCGCTAACTTGCCACTATTTTCTTACTATTCAATGCCAACCGAAGCATTCCTGCTGTGCGGGGAAAAAAAGACCTCCCGCACATGCAGAGGGGAGGTCTTGAACGGTTAGCGAATCTGATTAGCCAGTTCCTGCAGCTTGGCAACCCGCATCTGGGTCGTGGGATGCGTGCTGAACAGGCTCGACATCCAGCCGCCCAAGCCGCTGAAGGGATTGATAATAAACAGGTGGGATGTAGCCTGCGTCGCCTGCGGCATCACCCGGTTTTTCGCGTAGTGCTCGATCTTCTGCAGCGCGCTGGCCAGTGCCAGCGGCTTACCGGACAGCTTTGCGCCGGTCTCGTCAGCTTCGAACTCGCGGGAACGGGAAATACCCAATTGAATCAGGGTTGCGGCCAGCGGCGCCAGAACGACCAGGAACACGAACTCGAGAATACCGCCAATTCCGTTGTCTTCATCGTTGCTGCGGCCAAAAATCGCCGCCCACTGCGCCATATGGGCGATCGTAGTAATTACGCCGGCAATTGTGGCAACCACCGTGCTGATCAGCGTATCGCGGTTTTTAATATGCGCCAGTTCGTGGGCGACAACGCCCTCAAGCTCTTCATAACTCAGCGCCCGCATAATCGCCGTCGTCACCGCGACAGCGCCATGCTCGGGATCGCGGCCGGTAGCAAAAGCATTGGGCGTATCGGTTTCAATTACATACACACGGGGCATCGGCATGCCGGCTTTCTGAGCCAGCTTCGCCACCATCCGGACCAGATCGGGAGCGCTTGAGGCATCAACCTCACGCGCATTGTACATTTTCAGCACAATCTTGTCACTATACCAGTAGCTGACAAAGTTCATACCGATTGAGAATATCAACATCAGCATCAAGCCGCTGCGGCCGCCGAACATATTGCCGATAGCCAGCAGCAGACCCGTCAGCAGCGCCAGCAAAAACGTCGTTTTTAACGAATTCAAGCGAACACCTCCATAGTTGCTATACATATACTATTTGTACGGATTCGTCAAGGAAGTTATGTCGGTTTCGCGGGAAATCGCCTCCTTTTCTATCTCTGTTTTAATTATAAGTATTTTAGTGAGAATTAACAAGCCCTATTTCAGGCAATTTTAGGCGAATTCCGGGGTTGACACGCAATCTGCTATTCCTGTTCCAACCGCGCTTTGACTGCCTGCAGCATATTCATGCTATTATCCCGCACCTTTTTCTTCAGCAGCGGATTCAACAGGCCGGCAATCATCGGAATGCCGAATTCAAAATCAACGGTCAGCATGATTTCCGTATTGCCGTCGCCCAGCTCGGTCAGCGCCCATTCGCCCTCGAATTTTTTCAGGTCGCCCTCTGTCTGCTTATAACGGATACGCTTATTGACGTCGTCAAAGACATCCTCCTCCGTCCAGCGGATGATCCGGCCGTCAACATTCGAAACCCAGCGGGTAACTGTGGTCGTATCGGTTCGCGCCAGCACCTCGACACTGACAAGATCAGGCATAAACTGCGGATACTTCTCCATATCCTTGATAATGGGGTAAATAGCGGCCGCGCTGCTGGCGACCGGCAATTTCACTTCCACATACGGCATTGTCGTCACTCCTTACAAATCTTCGATAACGGCATCGGCGGCAGCCACCGCGCCGGCAAGCACAGTCAGCACGGTTTCAAGCTGGGCGTCGGAAATGGTCAGCGGCGGTTCCATCCGGATCACTTTGGGGTTGTTCAGCGTGTAAGCCGCCAACACGCCGTTGGCGATCAATTCGTTCATCAGCATACCGCCAACGCCTTCCTTGGTTAGTTCCAGACCGATCATCAGACCCTTGCCGCGTACTTCCTTGATAACTGCGGGATAGCGGTCCGCCAACGCCCGCAGCTGCTTCAGCAAGGCATTGCCGGCAGCGGCGGAGCGCTCTGGCAGCCGCTCCTGCTGCAGAACGGTAATGGCTGCAATCGCCGCGGCGCAGGCCAGTGGATTGCCGCCAAAAGTGGAGGTATGTAAAAACGGGCTGTCGATCAGCTTGTCCCAGACAAACGGCCGGGCCGTAAACGCGCCGATCGGCATCACGCCGCCTCCCAGCGCCTTGGCGGTGGCGATAATGTCCGGCACAACCCCGTAATGCTCGCAGGCAAACATGGCGCCGGTACGGCCGAGACCGGTCTGCACCTCATCGCAAATCAGCAATGCGCCGTAACGGTCGCAAAGAGCGCGGGCGGCAGGCAGGTATTCATCCTGCGGAACAATGATGCCGCCTTCTCCCTGAACCGGCTCAAGAATGACCGCCGCCGTCTCCTGGTCAACTGCTGCCGCCAGTGCATCGCAATCGTCAAACGGCACATGGCAAAACCCTTCCAGCAGCGGCAGAAACGGCTCGCGGAACAAATCGCGGCCGGTAGCGCTGAGAGCTCCCATCGTTTTACCGTGAAATGAATTGACGGCAGCGACAATTTTCTTGCGTCCGGTATGCAGCCGGGCAAGCTTAAGCGCCCCTTCTACGGCTTCGGTGCCGCTGTTGCCGAAAAAGCTGTACTGCAAATCACCCGGCGTGATCTGCGCCATCAATTCGGCCAAATCGGCCATCGGCGCATCAAGCAGGATTTTGCTTGACAGCGGCATCCGGTCAAGCTGCGCTTTGACAGCCTCGATAACCGCCGGATGGCGGTGTCCCAGGCTGAATACGCCGTAGCCGCCTAAACAGTCGATATACGTCTTGCCGTCGCTATCGGTAATGACCGCCCCGTCAGCCTGCCACTCAACCGTGGACAAGCCCATAAACCTGAACAGGCGGGCCATGGAAGGATTAATATACTGTTCGTATTTGGCCAGAGTTGCGCCAGCCAATGCTTCGCGTTCCATGCAGTTGCCTCCCTTTTCCTTTTCTCTTCATTTTCTGGACTCAACCGTCAAAATCCTCTGTAGCAGCCGACTTTATCTAAAGTATTGCCCTCGGGCCTGTCTTCAAGTCAGTAGGCAGGGCAAGGAGGGTGATTTTTTTACGTACAGGCATATTAAAACGCCGTGCATTTGCAGCGGCGTTCTAGGCGTTTTAACCAGTATTATTTTACCTGGGCAAGCAATGATTAAATGAGCCAGTCAACTTGCGCTGCGGGCATTAAGCAGCGCTTACTTAAAACAGGGCTTTGGCCGCACCGGCCGCCAGCCGGGCCAGCGGCTCGGGATAAAGTCCGCAGAGAACGGTCAGCGTCATGCTCACAAGAGCGACCCAGCCGAGTCCGCCGCTATAGGGTAAATGCGCTGCGGGCGGCTGTCCCAGATACATGCTCTTAACCACCATCAAATAATAATATACGGACAGCATCGACATCACAAACCCCAAAAACGCCAGCCACAACAGGCCGTTGTCAACAGCGGCGCTGAATAAATAGAACTTGCCGACAAAACCGGCCAAAACGGGAATCCCGGCCATTGACAGCAGCGATACCGTCATTGCCGCCGCCAGCAGCGGCGCCCGCCGCGCCAGCCCGCTGTAAGCACTAATCTCGTCGGATTGTTCGTTCAGATGGACCGCTGTCACAACCGCAAACGCGCCGGCATTGGCAAAAACGTAAACCATAGCGTAAAACAGCAGGCCTTTAACGCCCGCCTCTCCCGCCGCCGCCAGACCCGCCAGCAGATAACCGGCCTGGGCAATGGAAGAATAGGCCAGCAGCCGTTTGAGGTTTGTCTGGGCAATTGCCAGCAGATTGCCGGCTACCATGCTGAGAGCGGCCAAAGCGGCAATAAGCGGCGGCCAGTTAAACACCGCAATGTCCGCCGCCTGCATTGCCAGCCGCGTCAGCGCGGCAAAGCCGGCGGCTTTTGAAGCCATTGCCAGCATAGCGGTGACAGGAACCGGGGCACCCTCGTAGACATCAGGCGCCCACATGTGAAACGGGACAGACGCGACTTTAAACAAAAGCCCGGCAAAAACCAGCGCCATTCCGGTAAGCGCCGCCGGCGAATAGACAGCCCGGCTCATAAGCTGAGGCCAGGCGAAAGAGCCGGCAGCGCCGAAAAGCAGGCTGACGCCAAAGAGAAATACCGCCGTGGACGCCGCCCCGATCAGCAGGTATTTCAAGCCTGCCTCGCTTGAGAGGCAGCCGCTGCCCATACCGGTCAGGATGAAAAATGACACCGCCATCAGCTCCATGCCGACATAAAGCGTCAGAAAATCGTTGGCGGCAGCCATCAGCATCATTCCCACCACCGTCAGCAGCAGCAGAAAATAAAACTCCCCCTGCCGGCGCTGCAGCCGTTCCACATAATCAAAGGAAAACCCAATCGTTAAGATCGCCGCCAGCAGGAACAGTTGCTTAAAAAACACGGCGTAATCGTCCAGGCGGAACAAACCCTGGTAAAACGTTTCCCTGCTGCCGTATAAGCCCAGGGCATAAACAAGAACCGCTCCCAGTCCGGCCAAAGCCAGACAGCCCAGCTGCCGCCGCTGCCCGGGCGGCAGCAGCAAATCGGCCAGCAGCAGACTTAGCGCCAGTCCGGCGGTCAGCATTTCCACGGTTAACAGCGAGAAATTCACCTTACTTCCCTCCCAGCAGCTTTGTCAGCGGCAGCAGCCCGTCGTGGCCCTGCAGGCTGTCCAGCAGCGGCTGCACAGGCATAACGCCGCTGTCTACTACCCGCAGCAGCAACGCCGGAAACAGCCCGAACAAAACAACGGTTCCTGCCAGCAGCAGCAACGGTGTTAAAGCCGGCCCGGTGATATCGGAACAGCCGTCAAACCGGGGCATTCGCGGTCCGAACAAGATCGCCGCCAGCGTCCGCAGCACATATAAGGCGGTAAGAATAATGCCGGCTATCGCCAGAATCGCCGGCAGCGGAAAACGGGAAAACACGCCGAGAAAGATCGTGAATTCCGGGACAAAACCAATTAGTCCCGGCAGCCCCAGTGAAGCCATGCCAGCTACCATAAAACCGGCGGCGGCGCGCGGCATCTGATGCGCCAGGCCGCCCAGCTCGGAAATGGAACGGACATGCGTCCGCTCGTAAACAAAGCCGATCATGGCGAAAAACAAAGCCGCCATTACACCATGGGCGAACATATTAGCCACAGCGCCGGCAATGCCCAACGGATTCAAAGCGGCAATGCCGAGCAGCACGTAGCCCATATGCGACACCGACGAATAGCCAACCACATACTTCAAGTCTTTTTGCACCAGCGCAATAAACGCGGCGTAAGCGACATTGATCACGCCAAGGCCGGCGATCAGCGGTGCCCAGAACTTTGCTCCCAGCGGCAGCATGAGAATGCCGATGCGGATCAAGCCATAGCCGCCGATTTTTTTCAAAACACCGGCATGAATCATGGAAACAGCGGTAGGAGCGCCGGCATAACCGTCAGGCGACCAGCTGTGAAACGGCCACATGGACAGCAGCGAACCAAAGCCAAGCAGCAGCAGAAAAAACGCCCAAATCTGAAACGATTCGGAAAAGCGGCCCAGTTCACGGGCGGCCGTCAGCGCCTCCATGGCAAACGTACGCTCGCCGGCCGGATAAGCCGTCAGATATAGTGACATCACCCCTATCAGCATAAAGGCGGAGCCCAGCAGCAGATAAATTGTCAGCTTGATGCCGGCGTACTCCTTGGTGACCCTTTTCGATGAACCCCAGAGAATGACCAGCAGATAAATGGGAATAACCACAACCTCATAAAACAGTAAAAATATGAACAAATCGCGGGTAATGAACGTTCCCGTTACGCCGGTGACCAGCAGCAGCAGCAGCAGAAAGAACTCCTTCGGCCGCTCTTCAAGCGACCAGGATGAAAAGACAGCGCAAAAGCCGATCAGCGCGGACAGCAGCATCAGCGGCACAGAAATGCCGTCAACGCCCAGCGAGTAATCCACCCCCAGATCGCCGATCCAGGGAACCCGCTCGGTAAACTGCATGCCGCCCCGCAGCCAGTCATACCCGGCAAAGACAGTCAGTGCCAGAGCCAGCGTGATGCCGGTGGCCAGTGCGGCAATCCGTTTAACCGCACCGGCGGCATGCGGCGGCAGCGCGGCAATCACCGCCGCTCCCGCAGCAGGCGTCAGCAGTATCAGACTTAACAGCGGCAGTTTCATTATCTCGCACCTCCCAGACAGGCGACAAGCGCAACGGCAGCCGCAAAATAGACGAGGATATAGTGTTGCACCTGCCCGGTCTGCAGGCGTCGGAATAAGGCGGAGGCGGCAGCGACGCTGCGCGCCAGATTATCGACCAGACCGTCGATAATCCGGATATCGATCCAGTAAAGGATACGGCCGAGTCCGTCGATGAACACCCGCCGGCTCCAGGCATAACATTCGTCAATATAGAAGGCCCGCCGGCTCAGACGGTACAACAGCGGCAACTTTGCCGCCACTGCCCCGGCCGGCCATTGCCCACTGCCGTACATGCGCCAGGCAGCCCCCAGCGCCGCCAGTGAGAGCAGTGTCGAGACGCCGGCAATCTGCCAATCGATTGCCGCGTGCTGCGGCGGACCAAACCGCACCCATTCACCAAAGCCCAGATAGAACGGCACAATACCGCCGGCAACGGACAAAACGGCCAGCAGCAGCAGCGGCGTCAGCATCCAGCCGCCAGCCTCATGCGGCTGCTGCCCATGAACCGGACTGCCATAAAAAACGCTGAAGAACATGCGCCCCATGTAAAAAGCGGTTAAAACAGCCGTCAGCGCCGCGATTGCATATAAAGGCAAACTGGCCGCCGCCGCAGCCGCCAGAATTTCATCCTTGGAGAAAAAACCGGCAAACGGTGGAATGCCGGCGATGGCCAGAACGGCAATCCCCATGCTCAGGTGCGTAAACGGCATGGTTTTGCGCAAACCGCCGGTTTGAAAAATATCGGCTGTATCCTGCAGGGCATGCATAACTGCCCCTGCTCCTAAAAACAGCAATGCTTTAAAGAACGCATGCGTCATCAGATGAAACATCGACGCGCTCAGGCTGCCCACACCCAGCGCCAGCATCATATACCCCAGCTGGCTGATGGTCGAGTAGGCGAGAATCCGCTTAATCTCCCGCTGCGTTAAAGCAATTACGGCGGCAAACAAGGCGGTGAACGCGCCGCACCAGGCAATCAGGGCCAATACGGCCGGCACTGCCGCAAACAGCATATAACAGCGGGCGATCAGATACACACCGGCCACAACCATGGTTGCCGCATGGATCAGCGCCGAAACCGGCGTTGGCCCTTCCATCGCGTCCGGCAGCCAGACGTGCAGCGGAAACTGTCCCGATTTAGCCAGCGGTCCGCAGAAAACCAACACGGCGGCGACAGTTATCCAGCCGCTGCCGCCGGCAGTCAGAAAGACGGGCAGCCGCGCGGTCAATTGCGGGAAATCCAGCGTTCCCAACGCGGTCTGCAGCAGCAGGATTCCCAGCAGCAAGCCGAAATCGCCGATGCGGGTGGTCATAAACGCCTTCTTGGCTGCCTCTACAGCCGAATGCTTGAAAAAATAGTATCCGATCAGCAGATACGAACACAGGCCAACCAGTTCCCACAGCACGAACAGCTGCAGCAGGTTTGCCGCAAGGACCAGCCCCAGCATCGCTGCCGCAAACAGGCAAATATAACAGAAGAAGCGCGAGAAACCCGCGTCGCCGCGCATATAGCCGACAGAATAAACGGCCACCAGCAATGCCACTGTAGATACGACGATCAATAGCAGCGCCGACAGGGGGTCAAGCAGCACGCCCCAATTTACCGATAGCGAACCGACCTGAAACCAGTTGACGGTGCGGATAAACGGCGTTTCCATGCTGATACCGCCGCTAACGACGGCCGCAGCCGCCGCGGCTGACAGAAGAAACGCGCTGCCCAGGGCAGCAAGGGCGGTCAGCGCCGCCAGCCGCGGCCGGGAATAAACCGCAGCGGCAATCAGGATGCAGCCAAGTGCCGGCAGCAGCGGAATCAACCAGAGATACGGTAAGACAATCTGCCAGTCCATGCTCATACGCCTCCTACCACTTCAATCGGTTTAACTCACTGACGTTAACCGTGCGGCGCCGGCGGTAAACCACAAAGACCAGCGCCAGGCCGATCGCCACTTCAGCCGCGGCCACGGCGATCGTAAACAGGACAAAGATCTGACCGTCCGCTGCCGCTGCAGCCGTAAACCGTGAAAAGGCGATCAGATTCAAGTTAGCCGCGTTCAGCATCAGTTCGACCGACATGAGCAGTGCCACCGCATTGCGTTTAGTCAGCAAGCCGTACAAGCCTAAAGCGAACAGTGCCGCCGCGACGCCTAAATACGGTTCCAGTCCGATCATCCTTCTTCATCTCCCTTTGCCAGCATGACCGCGCCGACCAGCGCCGCCAGCAGCAGCGCGGCGGCGGCCTCCAGCGCGATAGCGTAATCGCGGAACAGCAGCCCGGCTAACGCCGGCACGGAAGCGTCCGGCGCAATGGCCGTCCGCCAGTCGGTCGCCAGCACAGCCCAGCCGCATACAGCCAGCAAAGCGCCGCTGACACAGGCCGCCGCCGCGCGCAGCCGCTTGGAAGAACTGCCGCTGCCGTCGTCCACGCTCTCCCGCTGTGTCAGCATAACGCCGATTACGATAATGACAGCGACAGCACCGTTATAAATAAGCAATTGGACCGCGGCCAGATAGCCGGCCTGCAGCAGACCGTACAGGCCGGCGACGCCGCTGAAGCTGAGCGCCAGACACAATGCGCTGTGCACCAGATTCGTCTGAAACACGACACCGGCAGCCCCTGCCAGACAAAGCAGTGCCAAAACGACAAATGCCAAATCGTGGATCCATTCAGCCGCCATAAGCGTTCCCTCCCTCCTCAGGCTGTCGCGGCGGCGCCTCGCGGCCAGCCGCCCGCGCCAGACAGTCATAGTTGAGAAACTCCTTATGATAACTGGTAATTTCGTAATTCTGATCCCAGGCGATCGCCTTTACCGGACAAGCCTCCACACAAAGATTGCAAAACAGGCAATAGCCGGACAAATAGCGGTAGGCTGCCAGCCGCTTCTTATTATCGGCGCACTTTTCTGTTGTCACCAGGATCGCCGCATTGGGACAGGCCAGCGCGCATAAACCGCAGGCAATGCATTTGCCGCTGTCCAGAGCGAGCACACCGCCGCGATACCGCTCCGTCATTGCTATTTTTTCCTCCGGGTACTGCAGTGTGTCTTTGCGGCGGAAGAACGCCCGCAGCGTAAACCGCAGCCCGGTCAACAACCCTTTTCCAACCATATTTGCACCCCCTTGCCCAGATAACCACTGGTTAATTCACACAGCGTATCTGACGGATCTGCTTCCACCCGGCAGCGTCAGCGAAACAGCGTTGCTATTCCTGCGTTTTTGCTGCCTTGCCAGATGAAAAATCTTTCGTCAACCTGACTGGCTCATGGCAGTGGTTATCTAGCTCATCATGCCGGCCAGACTAATGCCCAGGCCGGTCGCCAGCATATTGACCAGCGCCGCCGGCAGCAGCACCTTCCAGCCCAGTTGCATGAGCTGATCCGGCCGCAGGCGTGGAAAGGTCCAGCGAAACCACATAAACAGATACACCATCGCCAGCGTCTTCAGTCCAAACCAGAGCCAGCCGGGCAGCCAGGGTCCCTGCCAGCCGCCCAGGAACAAACCGGCGGCAATTGCCGAAACGGCCAGCAGATTGGCGTATTCCGCCATAAAGAACAGCGACCAGCGCATGCCGCTGTATTCGGTAAACGGGCCGGCGACAAGCTCGGACTCCGCCTCAGCCAGATCAAACGGCGCCCGGTTGGTTTCAGCCGCGGCCGCGATAATATAAATCACAAAGGCCAGCGGCTGCAGGACAATATACCAGACATCGCTTTGCGCGGCGACAATCTCACTCAGCCGCAGCGAGCCGGCCAGCATGATGACGCCTGTCAGTGAAAACACCAGCGGAATTTCATAACTGACCATCTGCGCGACCGTGCGCATGCCCCCCAGCAGCGAATATTTATTATTCGAGGCCCAGCCGGCCATTAAGAACGGCAGCGTCGCCTGCGAACTGACCGCGATAAAGTACAGGACACCGACAGACAGATCGGCGTAAATGACGCCGTTGTCAAACGGAATCACCGCATAAGCGGCCAAGGCCGGAACAAACAGCAGTACCGGCGCCAGCGCCCAGACCTTGCGGTCAACCGCCGCCGGCCGGATATCCTCTTTGCCCAGCAGCTTAATGCTGTCGGCGACCGATTGCAGCAATCCCAGCGGCCCGACCCGGTTGGGACCGCTGCGGAGCTGCATAAACGCGGCGACACGCCGTTCCATCCAGACGAAAACAACCGCTGCCGTGCTGATCAAGCCCAGCAGGGCGTTAATTCTGACAAACACCATGACCGTATCCGTCCAAAAGGGATCCAGGAATTGCCCCAGCAGCCGGCGCAGCCAATCCGCCAGCCAGACAAACAGACTTGCTTCCATGCGTTCTCCCCCTTTCGCAGCCGCTTCAGCAGTCGACCTCGCCCAGAATCGGGTCCAGCGTCGCCAGCACGGCCACTACATCCGAAACCTTATTGCCGCGGCACATATCCTCAAGCGCCGCCAAATTTATAAACGAGGGGCGCCGTATATGCAGCCGGTAAGGCTTCGGGCTGCCGTCGCTGACCAGATAGAAGCCCAGTTCGCCGCGCGGACTCTCGATCCGGTGATAAACATCCCCCGGCGGCGGCTTGATCTGCCGCGGCAGCTTCGCCATCACCGGCCCGTCCGGCAGGCCGGCAAAGGCCTGTTTAATAATTTCGATGCTCTGGCGCATTTCCTCCATGCGGATGATATAGCGATCCCAGTTATCGCCATTGCGGCCACAGGGAACGGCAAAGCGAAACCGGTCATAAACGCTGTAGGGCTCGTCGCGCCGCAGGTCGGCATCCGGGCCCGAGGCTCTGAGAACCGGACCTGTGACCCCCAGCGCCAAAGCCCGTTCCGCCCGGAGACAGCCGGTATGGTAAAGCCGGTGGTAAAAAATCTCGTTGCCGGTCATCAGTCGGTCATAATCACCGATTAATCCCGGAAAATCGGCGATAAACGCTTCCAGCGCCGTTAAAAACGCCGGCGTGGTGTCAGCCATGACCCCGCCGATACGAATGTAATTGAACGTCATCCGCGAACCGCAGATCAGATCGAACAGATCAAGCACCCGCTCCCGGCCGCGGAAGGCAAAGATCATGCCGGTGACCGCGCCGAGATCGATTGCCAGTGAACCGATGCAGATAAAGTGGCTGGCAATGCGGTTAAGCTCGGCCATAATTACCCGCAGATACTCCGCCCGTGCAGGGATTTCAGCCTGCAGCAGCTTTTCCACCGTCTGACAATAGGCCAAATTATTGCTCATGCCGCTGATATAGTCAAGCCGGTCTGTATACGGGATTATCTGCTGATAGCTGCGGCCTTCCGCCAGCTTTTCAATACCGCGGTGCAAATAACCGATCTCCGGCCTTGCTCCCACCACCGTCTCGCCATCCAGTTCGAGCACGACCTGCAAAACGCCGTGGGTACTGGGATGCTGCGGCCCCATGTTCAGCGTCATCGTCTCTGTTCTCAACACCTGACCGCCTCCTGTTCCCGCTGCGCCGGCAGTTGAAAATCCTTGCGCAGCGGATAGCCGCTAAAATCCGCCGGCAGCAGAATTCGCCGCAAGTCGGGATGACCGCTGAAGCACACGCCCAGCAAATCATAAATTTCCCGCTCCTGTACATTCGCAGTAGGCCAAAGCAAAGCCAGCGAAGCCACTTCCGCCATCGCGGCGGCCGGCTTGGCAGTGCGGACTTTCATTACCAGTTCATGTTTCAAAGAACGCGAATAAAAATGATAGACCAGTTCCAGGTAATCAGCGTAATCCACACCTGTCACACTGCGTAAAAAATCAAATTGCAGCAGCGGCCCCGTCTGCAGCCGTTTTGCCGCCGCCATCAGCGCCGCGGGCGCAACCAGCAGCTCCGGCCGCGCTCCCGCCAATTCGAGGCCGCTGACTTCGGCAGCTAACGCCTCCAGCGCGGCCAGCGACACATAGTTACCAGCCATGGCCGTTCAACCTTTCTATTTTTTGTTCTTCAACAATCGCTGGACGGTTAATCTTGCGTTTCAGGGCCAGCATCGCCTGAATTAACGCTTCCGGCCGCGGCGGACAGCCGGGAATATACACATCCACAGGAACCACCTTGTCAATTCCCGGCACCACCGAATAGGAATCAACAAACGGACCGCCGGAAATCGCACAGCTCCCCATTGCCACCACATACTTCGGTTCCGCCATCTGCTCATACAGCCGCACAAATACCGGCGCCATCTTCCAGGTCAGCGTACCGGTAGTCAGCATCACGTCCGCCTGCCGCGGTGAGGGCCGGAACACTTCATAGCCGAAGCGGGCCAGATCAAAGCGGCTGGCGGAGGCATGCATCATCTCAATCGAACAGCATGCCAGTCCTGACGTCAACGGCCAGAGCGAGTTGCCTCTCGCCCAGTTGAGCACGGTATCGACGGTTGTCACAATCACATTCTGTTTCAACCATTCCTGCGCAGTCACTTCCACTCCAACGCCCCTTTCTTCCAGGCATAGGCCAATCCCAGCAGCAGCACGCCGATAAACACCAGCATCTCAACAACAGCCAACAAGCCCAGCGACCGGAAGGCCACCGCCCAGGGATAAAGGAAAATGGTCTCCACATCGAAAACGACAAATACCAGCGCGTAGAGAAAATAGCCCGCTTTGAACTGAATCCAGGCCGGTCCGGCCGGTTTAATGCCGCATTCATAAGTGGATAATTTTTGCGGTGTCGGACGGCGTGTCTGCAAAAGCCGCGAAAGAATAAGCGGGACTATCGGAAAAACAAACGCGATGCCCAGCAGTAAGCCGATAGCGCCAATTTCCTGCATAATCCTCCCCCTCTTTTTTAAATTAAAAAACAGTTTAAAAAATTCAGAATACTGTTAAGTGGAAAAAAGCCTCTGCCGCCGCACCGCAGCGTCAAGAGACTTGGTCCCGGCATCACCTGGTTAGTTCTGCCAACTACTAAGGGAGTTCGTTTCCGCCTTCGCCAGTTCCTGCCTTGTCAACTGTTTTTTGCACACTTTTCTTTAAGCCCGCCGGCACCGCTGCATTTTACAGGCTGTACACCGGGCCTGTTTGCAGTATAATACAGAGTAGAGCCTTAGTAAGCACTGGTTAGCGACTGGTTCATTTAAGCAGCGCTTACTTAATTAACAAGGCGACAGAAGGGAGCGCAGTTATGCCATGTTGAAACAATTTAAAGAATTTGCCTTGAAAGGCAATGTTGCCGATCTGGCAATCGGGGTAATTATCGGAGCCGCCTTCGGCAAAATTGTCACTTCTTTTGTTAACGACATCTTAATGCCGCCAATCGGCTTGCTGCTGGGCAGAGTGAATTTCAGCGATTTGTTTATCAATCTTTCGGACACGCCGTACGCCACGCTGGCGCAGGCCAAAGCGGCGGGAGCGCCGACAATTAACTACGGACTGTTTATTAATAATGTCATCGACTTTTTAATTGTCGCCGCCGTCATCTTTATTTTCATTCAGCAGCTCTTGCTGCGGTTTCAAACCAAACCGGCAGCGCCTGCGGTCAAGGAATGCCGCTACTGCTGCTCGCAAATCCCGCCGGCCGCGACCCGCTGCCCCCATTGCACCTCGGTGCTGGAAGCCTCGGCGTAAGAAGCCCTGTAACCAAAGGGGCTTGTTGCCCCAAAAGCCCCGCTTTCACGGAAGGGTATTTTCCGGTTGCGCCGACAATTTGTTAACAGCACGCTGGTTTCATAACCCCCGTGTGTACTTCGTGCACTCCGTGGCCTATATTCTCCCGCATTCCGGACTCTTGCTCCCCCGTTTTCATTCGAGGATCTTAACAACGCCATTGAGCAATATATCTACTTTCATAACTACGAACGTCTACAAAAGACAAGCAGTCTTAGTCCGATGAAGTTTCGAACCAAGACTGCTTAAACTTTTCTTTTTTACTCTGTCTACCCGACAGGGGCACTATATTGAGGGGTTGACCCGAAATCTTGAGCTGAAGCAGATCAGGGTTTTCAGGTATAACTTTAATCTCATGATTGCCCATCCGGAACTTCGGTTGCAGCCTCCTGAGGCCCATGATATTCCATCTCATTTTCAGGAAATTGGGGTGCGGCAGAGGTTGTTTTTCTGTGTTTCCATACAAATCGAATAAGGCACATCAGGAGCAAAGCTGCCCATGACAAGCCTTCCGCAAGAGCAATAATGCTATTTCCGTATTGTGCGGACAGAGTATAAGTCAATAGGACTCGTACTCCCAATGCTGCAATACTTACGATACCGGTAAACACTACGTCCCCAACACCTTCGAGAAAACTTCTTACCGCGGTGGCGATACCAAACAGCAAATAGAACGGGGCAATGATACTAAAAAAGGTTTTACCGATAGCTGCTGATTCCTCTGTTACACCAAACATGGAAACCAAATTACCACCACTTGGTGCTACTGCTACCGTAAGTATAGTCGCAACAACTACCATGACGCCCATGCCAACAAAGGCCCCTCTTTTTGCCCGCTGATGGTTTTTTGCACCTGTATTTTGGGCTACTACTGTGGAAATACCGTAACCGAGATTAATAATCGGCAGCATAATTACTCCATCTACTCTGTAGGCGGCTGTAATAGCGGCCACGGTTTGCGCACCAAACCCATTCATGAAGTTTTGCAGCGTGAGATTTCCCACTGAATGGACGCTGGATTGGATCGCGGTCGGTAAGCTTAATGAAAGTCCCCGTCGCAGTATCTTCCCATCTATGCAATGCTTCCCAATACGGAATCTCATGAGGGTGTATTTTTTTGTAGAGTAGCAAACTATAAATACAGCCATTAATACCTGTGCGATCACAGTCGAAACTGCCGCCCCAATCACGCCATACCGTAATACAACAACAAATAAAATATCAGTTAGGATATTTATCAAAGAAGAGATCACGATAGCCCAAAATGACGTTTTGCTGTCTCCCATACCACGCAGTACGGCAGAATACACATTGTAGACTACAAGAAAGGGAATCCCCAGCAATATAATAAGCAAGTAGCTGCTTGCGTTCGCAAAAATAGCGTCAGGCGTTTGCAGGAGATGGAGAAGTGGTTTCATAAATATAATGCCCGCAATCACCGCAAGTAAAAACACTCCGCTCAGAACGACTGAAAAAGAGGACAGGACCTTTTTTAGTTCTGAATGCTCTCCGCTTCCGTATAACTGGCCGGACAATACACAGATGCCCAATGAAAAGCCCGTAATCATCATAATGATGAGATTAGATATAGGAGTAGTTGATCCGATGGCAGCAAGCGAGAGCTCGCCCTCAACATTACCGACCATAAATGCATCCGACCAACTATACAGTTCCTGCAGCAATCCGCTAAGAAACAGAGGAAGGCTGAACTGAACCAGCACTTTTAAAAGACTGCCCTGTGTCATATCCTTTGCCATACAAATTATCTCCATTGAAAAATACTTTAACATTGAAAAAGCATAAACCTGAACAGCATTTCTCATTTCCTGGTGGAATGCCTCAATATTAGATACAGAGGCCTCACCCGCTTCGTGAATTATTCAGCTTCTGTAATAGCGCCGCAAATTCAGAAACGGTACCACCTACCATTTCTAGGCCAAGAGCACTTGTTGGTTCATCAAAAAGCATTATTTCCGGCTCCATTGCAAGTGAACGGGTAATCGCGATTCGTTGCTTCTGCTTTGATGAAACATTTAATAAAAGTGGCAACCAAATCAGCCAACCACGTTGAGGTCTACTCCAAATCCATTCCTCCTTTTATCAAATAATCGTATTGGTATCAGAACAAAGAATTTTTCTTATGATAAAAAGCACCTACCGTATGTAAGATTAGCCTTACATACGGTAGGTGCTCACCCGGTGACTCTTATTCGCAATTGATATTATAGCAAGTTTCTATATAAAATTCAAGCTGTAACCATTATAGCCTCACGGCCGTTTCATAAATATCCAAAACGTCCAAGAAGTGATAAACTCTTTGATACACGGCATCAAGGATACGTGGAGCATAAACTGTCGGATGTGCTGATAATCGTTATGTGTGCGGTACTCTGTGGGTTAGATGAACTTGGAGATATCGTTTTGTATGCACAAAAGCGGCAAGAATTTTTCACCAAGCAGTTTGGCATTGAAAGAACCCCGTCAAAGTCGACCTTAAGCCGGATTCTGAACATGGTTGACGGTGAAGTTGTAGGCGGTGTCATCGTGGAAATCATGCGCGAAACAGCGGGGAATACCGGAGCTGTTTTGGCAGTAGACGGAAAGACTATTCGTCGGACAGTAAAAGAAGGCAACCCCCATTCCGCGCTGCAAATTTTAACGGCGTATCTCACGGAAAGCGGCGTTGTATTAGGCCAACAATCTATTCATGAAAAGACGAATGAAATCCCGGTTTTTCAAGAAATGTTAGATGTTCTGAATATTTCAGGTAAGACGATTACGGCCGATGCCATGCATTGCCAAAAAGAAACCTGCCGCAAAATCATCAAGGGTGGCGGACACTATGTGTTTGGCCTGAAGGAAAATCACAAACGGTTATTTGACGATGTGGACTTGTTTTTCAAAAGTCAAATCAACCAGGAGGACCTGGAATCCTTTCGGACAATAGAGAAAAATGCCGGACGGATTGAGGAGCGGATATGTCGAAAGATCACGGATATCTCATGGCTTGAGCAGCGGGAAAACTGGGCGGGGCTGCAAACCGTTTTTGAAGTAAGGCGGATTATCCAGACCAAGCATAGAATCAGCGATGAGACGTGTTACTATATTTCCGATCTAGACAAATCTGCCAAGGCTTTAATGCAAATTGCCCGTGAACACTGGAAGATTGAGTCATTACACTGGATGCTGGATGTTGTATTTTCGGAAGATGAATGTAAAATCCTTTCTGAAAACGGCCATAAAACGCTAAACGCTTTTCGCAAGCTTGCCCTGCTGATTCACAAGAGATACCTTGCGCAGCACCGCATTAAATCCAGCGTCAAATCTCATCTGCTTTCTTGTTTGTTGGACGACGGTTTGCTTCTTCGGCTTTTCCTGTTTTTATGAAACGGGCGTGATTATAGCCTTTCCTCATATTGCCCCACCATCAGCAACGGCAAGGCCGGGACAGCATTTTGTCCCGGCCTTGTTTTTTGGATTTATGTACATATGTACCCTATTGAAAAAAACAAGGGCGCGAACCGTAAGATTCGCGCCCCTGGGTATGTTTATTTACTTTGCCCGACTTAGCTGTCTGATATCCTGTTCGTGTTCACTCGCTTTACGGACAAGGAATATGACATCGCTCGCCATACGCTCAACCTGTTCATGCGTCTTGGCCGCGTTCGCCCCGAGGTGATCCACCTTACCCTCAAGCTGATTCACCTTACCCTCAAGCTTGGCCAACGTATGCCCCATACCGTGTACCTGGGCATTAATCTCTTCCGTCCAGTTGACCAGCCCTTTGGTGACCTGGACATTCTCATCCAGCGTGGTCTTGATCTGCCTGACCTCTTCAAATAGCTGCTTCTGTCCGTCAAATAGCTGCTTCTGCCCGTCAAGCAGCTGCTGCAGTATTTTTTCCATGCCCATCCCCCTTTGGGTTTCATGCCGTTCCATTTTGCTTTATTATAGCACAAAACGTTACCGGGTCATATAGCTTGCCAATCCTTTTTCAACCAGCTACAAAGCGTCCGTCATCCTGCCGCATCGTTGATCAATAGGTAGAATCTCAGGCTCTTCCCTCTGTGCCCTCCGCGTATCCTCCGTGTCCTCCGTGGAGTCATGCTTTCGCTCTTTGCCTCTTCCTCATCACGGCGACAGTTCGATGCCTCGCCCTTCTCCGCGGCTAGTCTCCTATCCCGGCTCCATCAGCCTGGCGGCAGCTGGTTCATGGCCTCCAGATGCCGCGCCACCGAGGTAAAGCGGAAGGTTCGCAGCATGGCTGCCAGTTTGGATTTAGTGCCGCCGATGCCGCAATAGTGGATGAACGCTTCCAGTGGCGGCAGTGTTAAGCGCCGCTCCGTCGGGTCGATTTCGCGGGGATGCAGGTAAACGATACCGCAGCGGCCCTGGCGGTTGACGGCGCGGATTGCCTGCTTGATGAAAAAGGCCGGGAAAAAGCGGAAGTAAAAGCCGCCGGCAAAGCCGATATTCTTGCCGCCCAGCCGCCAAACCGACGACGGCACCTCGTACAAATTCAGCTGCCTGCCGTTAACCCGCGGCCGGTGAATTGCCAGCGGCGCCTGCGGTATGCCATAGAGGAAGGTTTTGACCGGAAATATACTGGCGTCATAGGTCAGCCCCAATTCCTCCAGCGCCTCCAGATAATCCAGATTCGCCTCAACAATCGACCAGGACGGCGCCCGGTAGCCTTGAACCCGCACACCGGCGGCATCCTCCAGGATTGCGACCGATTTTTGCACATCAGCCTTAAACGCGGCCCGTGTCTGCCGATAGGCCAGATGATGGCTGTAGCCGTGGGACGCGACCTCATGTCCCTGCCGGACAATGTCCCTGATCACCTCCGGATAGTCCTCGCCGATACAGCCAAGGACAAAGAAGGTCGCCTTGGCGCCGCTGTCGTCGCACATGCGCAGCAGCGTTTCCATCTGGGCCCGGAAATTCGAGCCCTGGCCCCGGAACGCGTCCGGATTCACCGTATCATAATTGGCGTGAAACCATTCCTCCACATCAAAGGTGAGGATATTGGCCGCCGTTTCCCCGCTACTCACGCCGCTTGCGCCCTTTGATCGCAAACGATGTGCAGAAATAATCCGACCAGCCGCCGCTGTCGCGGCTGGCGCTCACAAACCGGAACGGATGATAGTATTTAAGAAATTCGACCTCTGCCACGCCACAGGCGGCAAAGGAACGGCACAGTTCGTCCATACCGTACATGCGGTCAAATTTTTTCTGCCGCTCAAACAGGCGCAGCAGGCGGCGCTGCAGCGACTGCTGATGCAGCGTCTGCACCAGCAGCGTCCCGCCCGGCTTGACAACCCGCGCCAGTTCCCGGATCACCGGCTGATAGGCTTCAATCAGCTGGATAACGCCGATGCATAAAACCAGATCAAAGCTATTGTCGGCAAAGTGCAGCGCCGTTAAATCATCATTCGAGGTTTCGAGCCCGCGAGCGGCGGCGAATTGCAGGCTATTCACGGAAAAATCCACCCCACAGACGCGGTTGGCGGCGGTCAGCGGTTCACTGAAGGCGCCAACGCCACAGCCGGCGTCAAGGATCTGCTGCCCCTGCAGCTCCCCCAGCCAGCGCAGGATATGCTCCCGCTGCATGAAAAAGCTTTTATCGTCAAAATAATCGGACGCCTTTACTGACGCGCCGTGACGCTCGGCTTTCTGGTCGAAATAGTGTTGCCAGTTGCTGTTGCTCATTGCTGTCATCTCCCCAAACCAAATAGCCGCTTACGGAAGCACATAACGGATCAGACGCGGGCCGGCCCGGCCGGTAATAAACGCCGGCGCCGCCCGCCACAATTTAACGGCCAAATCAAACCGGCTGCGGCCGGGCGGAGCATAACCGCTTTCACTATACAGCAGGTAGCGGAGCTGGCAGGGTTCGGCCCCCCACTGCCGCTTATAGGCGTAGGTCCCCGAGCCCGCCGGTGACCGCCCCAGATCCAGGCGGCGCAGGCCGCAGCGGATTCCCAGCCGCACCGCCTCCCAATACATAAAATTATTCAGGTATTTGGCGTTATACTCGACGGCGTTGGCGCCATACGGATAATACAGGGTCTGGTCGCCCGGACTGAGCAGCAGCAGCATACCGCCCACCACCCGGCCGCTGTCGCGGTCAAGCACGGACAGCAGCCGGGCCGCGTCCGGCAGATACTGAAAAAACCGTTCAAAAAAGGCCAGCGCCGGCGCCGGTGATCCCAGCTGCTTCATCCGTCTCACATAAACCCGGTAAAAAGCTTCCAGATGCCCCGGATCAAACGAAACCGCAAACCAGTTGTTGCGGTATACCTTGCGAACATGATTGCGGTTGCCCGCGGTCGACAGCGCCAGCACCTGCTCCTCGTCCGCCGCCAGCGGCAGACTGAAGCTGTACTGATCGGCAGCCGCCTGCCAGCCCGGCTCATCCCAGTCCTGGTCCTTCAGCCGCATTTCCAGATACGCCAGCCGGCGCTGCGCGCACAAAGCGGGCAGGCTGGTTTGCGCAAACCGCCGCGCCGCCCCGCTGACGGCGCAAATATCGAGATAATTGACAAATGGCAGCGAGACAGCGGCCCGGCGCAAGCCGAGATTGCGCCCTTCAACCAGCGGCAGCAGCGCGCAGACCCGTTCATCACGGTCAAGAACAGCGTGATAGAGACAGCGATAGCCGAATGATTCCAGCAGAATCCGCCGAAAGGCGGTGGTATGATAAATCGAGCCCGCTGCCGCCGCCAGGCGGTCCCATTCCCCGGCCATCGACGGCTGATAAGCAACGCAGTTGAACAGTTCCATATCTTATCCTCTCAGCCAAAAAACGACGCCGGTCATAATCAAGCCGCAGCCGATCCAGCGCGACACACTGATCTGCTCCTGGAAAATCAGCAGCGACACGGCCAGCAGCAGCAGATATTGGATACTGGAGACAAAGGTTACATAGCTGAGGTCAAACCGCGACAGACAGTATACCCACAGCACCGCCGCCAGCGCGTAGCTGACAAATCCGGCAATAATCAGCGGCGACAGTAAATAGCCCAGCGCAATTGCCGTCAGACCGCCTTCAAAATTAATGCCGCGGCTGCCAAGCTTCAGCAGGGTGCTGGCCGCCACTGTCAGCGTGACACTGATCAAAAGCCACACATAATTCATCATCGTTGTTGATCCACTTTCTTTTCCAACTCTTCCAGCCGCAGCTTGGTCAATCCAAGTTCCTGGGTCAGAGCCTGGTTTTTCTGATTCAAACTGGTGATGCTGACACTCATATTGAGCAGCAGCAAATAGGCAAACGCGATCAGGATGGCAAAAAACGCCGAGGGCGCATAGCCAACGCCGAGAAACGCCGATATATCGTCAAACAGCTCGCGATAGACCGATAAGCTTAATATAAACATGCCGACAAAAAACCAGACCAGCGCGTATTTCTCTCTGATCAATCGCTGCCGGACCAGCAGCAGCACCGAAACCAGCAGCAGCAGGCTGAAGCCGATGCCCAAAAGCTGAATCAGGTCAATAATTAAGCCTGTCATTATCCGGCCCTTCCCCTGCGCGTACAGGAACAAAAAATCGTCAGCAGCACCTTAGCCATATAATACGGACTCTTCAGCAGCGTAATCGAGGATTCGCCCTGCTGCCGCGGTCGCATCGCCACCCCCACCTCGCACAGCCGCAGTCCGTACTTATGCAGTAGAATAATCGCGTCCGGCTCCGGATAATCATTGGAGTAAAAACAGGACAGCAGTTCGATGCAGCGGCGGTTATACAGCCGGAATCCCGAGGTACTGTCGCTGACCCTGGCGCGGATCAGCAGTTGAAATAAATACTCAAAGAATTTGATGCCGCAGCGTCTGGCCCAGGTGGTGCGAAACGAGCGCACCTCCAGAAACCGTGAGCCGATGACCATATCGCAGCCGTTTTGCCGCATCGTCGCCGCCAGCTTGCGCACCTCGCCGGCAATGTGCTGCCCGTCGCCGTCAATCTGCACCAGATAATCATAGCCGGCGTCACGGGCATATTTGAACCCGGTCTGAACCGCGCCGCCAATGCCGAGATTGCAGGGCAGATCAACAACCTTAACGCCGGCAACCGACCGTGCCGCCGCGGAGGTAGCGTCACTGGAACAATCATTCACCACCAGAATATCGACCTCAGGCAGGCTGGTCTGGACATCGCGAATCACCTGTACGACATTGTTCCGCTCATTAAAGGCCGGTATGACAACCAGTGTTCTTGCCATTTTGTCACAACTCCGCATAATTATTTGCCCAGCGCCGCAAACAGCGCAGACTCTGCTCCGCTCCGTAAGCGGCCGCGATCGCGATAAACGGTACTGCCGGATAGCGGTACCGGTACATCCAGTCAATAAACAGCAATAAACAAAAAGCAAAGACCGCCGCTATCAGCAGCCAGACAATCGACGTTTGCCGGAAACGGCCATCGCGCAGGGCGGCAATACTGCCAACCGCAAACAAAAAGGTCGGCGCCGCGTTATAGAGAAACTGCCCAATGCCGGCGGGACTGCGCAAGTCGATTTCCCACACCCACTTGCCTAAAAAAGCAATCGCCCGCTTTACATATAAAACCGATACATGATCCCAGTTGTTCACAATAAAGCTCAAAACCAGACTGTCAAAAACCGTAACCCGGTAATCCGGCCGAAAGCCGTGATCATACGGTGTCGCCAGATCGTACAGCCAGCCTTTGGCGTACACATTATATAAAACCATTTTGGCGTTCACCTGCAGCGATTGCAGCAGCGGGTCCAGCAGCTGCTGACTATACAGATAGCCGCAGCCGGCGGCCGCGGCCGTCAGCGCCGCGACACCCCAGCCGCGATAGCGGGTCGCTCCGGCGGCAAGCCGCCGCCAGCCCAGCCGGATGGCAATATAGAGAAGAATAACCGCCATCGCCGCGACCCCGGTCGGCCGGAACAGCATCATATAGACCGCGCTCAGGACGAATAAGCCTTTATAGCCGGTTCCGCCTGTCTCAAACGCCATCAGCAGAAAATACACGCACAACAGCAAAACACTGATAAACAGACTGTCGGAAAGAATATACATCGACCACAGGGTCAACTCCCAGCGGGTGGCATAAAACAACGCCGCCAGTACGGCCGTAACACGTCCGAATAGAATCGCCGCGATTTTATAGACCAGGATAACGCTGAGGCCGGCAATAACCGCCTGGACAAACAAAACGGCGACCGGATCCTTAAACACGGCCAGCAGCAGGGCCAGCAGCGTATTGTACCCAAAATACAAAATATCGTTCATATGCAGACCAATGCGAAAATTCTCCAGCAGACCGCCGGCGTAAGCGAGATACCACTGGCTGTCAGCCGCCTGGGGAAAGCCGCGGCCGGAGGAGCGCAGCCAGAAAAAAAACGTCAAAGTACGCGCAAGGGCCAACAGCACGATTGGCAAAATCAACAGCCAGTCATGTCTTTTGGCCCGGTGGAAAATCTCGCTTATGCGGCTTTCGCTCCGCAGATACAGTTCATACACTTGTTGTCCCAGCTCTCGCATCAATATCGTTTTTTTATCTTATGCCGCGCCGGCGCCGATTAGTCTGCCGGCACCGCTTTCGGACGATCCGCCGGCCGCCACCGCAAAATTGAGTCAGGGCACGCACGGTCCATTTAATCAGCGCTTATCTAAAAAAGCCGGAAACACCCGGCATGCGGTGTTATCCAGCAGTCAGATGGCGAAAGAACCCTGCAGCCGCCTGCGGCGCCCGCTGAATTCCTCAAACCATATTATTTACTTACGACAAATTCAGACTAAATCCTCTCGATTTTTCCGTTCCGCAAAAATAAAAATTCCCAACGCTATATGCTGCCAACAGCGCCGCCAGTCGGCGGTCAGACAGCTTGCAGACAGGCGCTGACGGCCACGCCGGTCAGAATCGCGATTGTAATGCTGGTTAAGGTGCCGATCAGAAAATACTCGGCAAAGTTTTTCTCCTCCAGCTTCTTGTAGCGGGCAATTGTTTTGCAGGCGGTTACCAGGCCGACCGTAGCGTAATGCTGCTGCAGCACCAGCGTCAAAATCAGCAGCCGTTCCAGATTGCCGATTGCTTCACCGGCGTTTCGCGGCTCCGCCGGCCGCACCGGTTCCTTTAAGTGCAAATAGCGCTCCAGCACCAGCGTGGTGATAACGGTCGCGCCCCGGACATTAAACCAATAACCGGCAATGACGATACTGGCACTATAGGCGCTGCCAACATTCAACAGCGGCGAATAGACGGCAGCCCAGGCCGCCAGGCGCTCCCCCAGCGGGTTTAGTTCCGCGGCCGCCAACAGCGGATAACAGGCGCCGATGCAAACCAGCTGTGCTGTCAGCCTGGCGGCAAACACCTCCAGGCTGCGTCCCTCCCGGCTGCGGTCATAGCGATACGCCAGCCAGGCAAACAGGCCGTGCGCCGCCGCCAGCAGCACCAGCAGCCACCACAGCGGATTGCCTGTCCCCAGATAAGGCAGCAGCAAAAGTCCGTTGATCAGCCCATAACGGCCGGCCTGCCGCAGCGGCGGCCGCAGGCCCGGTCCGCCGGCAATCGCATCTTCCCGGCGGGAAAAAGCGGTCATCACATAACCCAATAGCAGCAGAGCCGCCAGCAATTGCGCCTGCATCGGCCATCCCCCCCTCTCCCGCGGAGCCTGTGCCATCCCCACAAACCACAGGCTCTTATCCCTTTAATTTATTTTACAGGATTTAAAACCTGTTTATTGTGTTTGACTAACTGCCTGTAAATAGGTCAGAATCGAACGTTTAGCGGTCTCCACTTCCGAATAATAGGCGGCGTTGATAATATCGAATACACTTTGCTGGGTAATGCCCAGCTTGCCGGCGATCGCCTCCTGCGTAAAGCTGGCCTCCGCGTAGGCCAGTACCTGCCGCTGCCGCCGCGTCCGCCGCCGTGTGCACGATTCGATAAAATAATGCAACGCATTGATCATTTCGGTTCCGGGGAAAGCGGCCTGATAGACCACCCGCGGCCGCTTCCGCTTCGCCAGTTCAACCGCCCGGCGGGCAAAATGGAACGCCGGCCCGTCCATGCCAATCGCCGCGGCCGGATTAATGGCGGTAACGACCTCGCCGAGGCCGACGCCAAATACCAGCCCCACCGGCGCCATTTCCCGGGCCACATAGTCAATCATCGCCGGCGCAGCCGTGAGATTTTTAATCAGAACCTGAAACTCGTCGCCGATCGTTACCGTAAACGGCGAAGCAATATCCGCGGCATATAAAGCGTTGGCGCTTGCGGCCAGCGCCAGGAACTTTTCCTGCACCGCCTGCCTGTCCGCCAGCTTGCGCGAACCGATTATATCGCCAATTACGGCCCCATACAGCATAGTCCATCCTCCACTCGCCTATTTTACCTGTATCAGAACGGCGTTTTCGGTTTCCGCCTGAAACGCCCGTCTATCTGTCCAAACGCTTGATCCAGCTGATCGAATCGCTCATCGCCCTGACCAAGCTTCTGATCCAGCCGGTAGAAGCCCAATTGCATTTCCGCCTGGACCGCAGCCAGCTCCCGCCGCAGCAGGCTCATTTCGCTGACCAGCTGTTGTAGCAGCCTCTCCATCGTCAAGCCTCCTCCTTATCAATCAGCCGGATTACGACTATCCGCGCCTTTACAGCCGCCTGCGGGCAAAAGGGAATCATCCGTTTTTCTCCTCCATTATAGCATAGCCAGAAAGCAAGGAGAATACGGAATGTCCCTCCCCCGTTGTCTCTGGATTCCAGCCCGGGATGACGAGCCACGGAGGGCACGGAGTTTTCACTGAGGGTACAGAGAACGTTCTCCACAGAGGACACCGAGGGGCGCAGAGGTCGCAGAGG
>UQPB01000017.1 GCA_900542835.1 uncultured Pelosinus sp.
CGAGGGTGGCCGTACTGTCGGCGCCGGTGTCGTTACCGCTATTGCCGAATAACTGGAAAAATGGTGCGTCCTGTCCGGCTGGTGCCGGACAGGATTGTTCCCCCAATGCGATGATGCGGAAGGTTGCCCGCGTCGCGGGGAGATTTCCGCAGAGAATGTCCGTTCTTGAAACTGGACGATAAGGAGGAATCTAATATGGCCAAACAACAAAAAATTCGTATTCGCCTCAAGGCGTATGACCATAAAGCCCTGGATCAAAGCGCGGTGAAAATTGTTGAAACCGCCAAGCGGACCGGAGCGATGGTGTCCGGACCGATTCCGCTGCCGACGGAAAGAAATGTTTTTACGATTTTGCGCTCCCCGCACGTCAATAAAGATTCGCGGGAACAATTCGAAATGCGGACTCATAAACGTCTCATCGACATCATCGAGCCGACGCCCAAGACCGTTGACGCTCTCATGCGCCTCGATCTGCCGGCCGGTGTCGATATTGAGATCAAGCTGTAGAGGGGGTGGAGATAATGGCGAAAGGAATTCTGGGCAAGAAACTGGGTATGACGCAACTCTTCTCTCCGGAAGGAAAATTAATTCCTGTGACCGTTGTTGAAGCCAACCCCAGCGTTGTGCTGCAGATTAAAACAGTCGAAACCGATGGCTATAATGCCGTTCAACTCGGTTACGGCGTTGTTAAGGATAAAAAAGTTAGCAAACCGATGAAAGGGCATTTTGCCAAAGCTGGCATTAAACCGGTGAAATTCATCCGGGAGCTTCGCTTGGCAGCTGCACCTGAATATAGCGTTGGGCAGACTGTTGCCTGCGATGTATTCGAACAGGGCCAATTGATTGATGTTGTGGGGACGTCCAAAGGCAAGGGGTTTGCCGGCGGTATCAAACGTCACAATTTCGCACGCGGACCGATGGCTCACGGTTCCAAGTCGCATCGCGAGCCGGGTTCGATCGGACCTCGCATCAGCGGCGGCGGCGGCAAAGTCTTTAAAGGCAAAAAACTTCCTGGCCGCATGGGCGGACAAAAAGTAACTGTACAACGCCTGACGGTGGTGAAAGTGGACGCCGAACGGAATTTGCTTTTGATTAAAGGCGCTGTTCCCGGTGCTAAAGGAAGCCATCTGGTCATCAAGGGTACGGTTAAACCTCGCAAATAGCCCTGTGGGTAGGAAAGGAGGATGCGTTACATGGCGAAAGTAGCAGTATATAATATTGCCGGCCAGGAGGTCGGTGAAATAGAATTAAATGATGCGGTATTTGGCGTTGATGTCAATGAAGCCGTTGTTCATCAGGCACTGGTTATGCAGTTGGCGAGCCAACGCCAGGGCACCGCGGCCACTAAGACGCGCAGCATGGTGCGCGGCGGCGGCAGAAAGCCCTGGAAACAAAAAGGCACCGGCAGAGCCCGTGCAGGCACGATCCGGTCGCCTCTATGGGTGGGCGGTGGCACGGTTTTCGGACCGCAGCCGCGCAGCTATGCGTTCCGGATGCCCCGTAAGGCCCGGCGCCTGGCGATTAAATCCGCATTGACGGCGAAAGTGCAAAGCGGCGAACTGGTCGTTTTGGAGACACTTCAGTATGAACAGCCGAAAACCAAGCAGGTCGTCGAGCTTCTGAAGGCATTCCAGCTTGAATCAGGCAAAGCGCTGCTGATCACTAAGGATGTTGAAGACAATGTTGAAAAGTCATCCCGTAATATTCCGGGCGTCAAAGCTTTGACTGCCGGCGGGTTGAATGTTTTTGACCTTCTGCATCATGACAAACTTCTGATCACCCGGGACGCGGTTGCCCGGATCGAGGAGGTGCTTGCATAATGACTAACCCGCGTGATGTTCTGATTCGCCCTCTGATTACTGAGAAGACGACGGCGATGATGCAGGAAAACAAATATACGTTTATCGTGCCGTTGAAATCGACGAAAGTTGAGGTTCGGCAGGCGGTTGAGCAGATTTTCAAAGTGAAAGTTCTCGCTGTCAACACGATTCGCGTAATGGGAAAAGTCAAACGCATGGGTCGGACGGCAGGCAAACGCCCCGATTTCAAAAAAGCGATTGTTAAGCTGGCTGAAGGTCAGCGGATTGAATTTTTTGAGGGCGTATAGTTTAGCGGAAAAGGAGGGGTAAACACATGCCAGTAAAAGGATTTAAACCTTATGCTCCCGGCCGTCGGTTTATGACCGTAGCTGATTTTGCCGAGATCACGACCGACAAGCCGGAGCGTTCATTAATCGAACGGCTGCAAAAGCATGCCGGCCGTAATAACCAAGGCACTTTGACTGTCCGGCATCAGGGCGGCGGCCATCGTCGCATGTACCGGTTGATTGATTTTAAGCGCAACAAGGATAATGTTCCTGCCAAGGTTGCGTCCATTGAATATGATCCTAACCGTTCCGCGCGGATTGCCTTGCTGCACTACGCGGATGGCGAAAAACGTTATATTCTTGCTCCTAATGGCTTGAAAACCGGTGATGTGATTGTCAGCGGCGAAACCGCCGATATTAAAGTCGGCAACGCTCTGCCGATGAAATTTATCCCGGTTGGCACACTGCTTCACAATATTGAGATGAAGATCGGCAAGGGAGGACAGCTTGTCCGTTCCGCCGGCGCTTCGGCTCAGTTGATGGCAAAGGAAGGCGATCATGCCTTGCTGCGGCTGCCTTCCGGTGAACTCCGCAAGGTTCACGTGCTTTGCCGGGCGACCATCGGTCAGGTTGGCAATCTTGAGCACGAAAATATCACCATTGGTAAAGCCGGCCGTTCGCGTTGGCTTGGCATCCGCCCGGCTAACCGCGGCGTAGCGATGAATCCGGTTGACCATCCGCATGGCGGCGGCGAAGGCCGTTCGCCTGTTGGCCGCAAACATCCGGTTACGCCTTGGGGCAAACATGCAATGGGGGCTAAGACCCGCAGGAAATCTGCGTCTGATAAGCTGATTGTCAAGCGCCGTAAATAATCGAGTAAGAAGGGAGGCCTGTTAGGTGTCCAGATCGATAAAAAAAGGACCGTATGTTCATGAAAGTCTCTTGAAAAAAATTGAGGCTATGAATGATCAAAATGATAAGAAAGTCATCAAGACCTGGTCGAGAAGTTCCACGATTCTGCCGGGATTTGTCGGGCATACGATTGCCGTGCATGATGGCCGCAAACACGTGCCTGTTTATGTAACGGAAGATATGGTTGGCCATAAGCTGGGCGAATTTGCTCCGACGCGTACCTACAGAGGTCACGCCCACAGTGAGCGGTCGTCGTCTCTGCGGTAAGAAACGGCAACAGGGAATTTTCGAAGAGAGGGGGGCTACCCATGGAAGCGAAAGAAGCTAAATCGATCGCCAAATACATCCGCATCGCGCCTCGTAAGATTCGCATCGTTATTGATCTGATCCGTGGCAAGAATGTGGCTGAGGCTTTGGCTATTCTGAAATTTACTCCGAAGGTTGGTTCGGAAGTTATTGAGAAAGTGCTGCAGTCGGCCGTAGCCAACGCAGAGCACAATTATGATATGAATGCAGATAATCTTTACGTTTCTGCGGCGTATGTCGATCAGGGACCTACGCTTAAACGCATTCACCCGCGTTCCCGCGGCCAGGCGTTTAAAATCCTGAAACGCAGCAGTCATGTGACGGTAGTCGTCAAAGAGCGATAATTAGCGAAGGAGGGAAACTACGTGGGGCAAAAAGTCAACCCGCATGGGCTTAGAATCGGCATTATCAGAAGCTGGGACGCAAAATGGTATGCCGATAAAGAATATGCCGCAAACTTGCATGAAGACATCAAAATGCGCAAGCTGATTAAAAAGAAACTTTATGCGGCAGGTGTATCGCGCATAGAGATTGAGCGTTCGCTCAATCGCGTAAAGGTTACTGTCCATACCGCCAAGCCGGGCATGGTTATCGGCCGCGGCGGTTCAGGCATCGAGGACCTGAAACAAACCTTGAAAAAACTGACCGGCAAAACCATTGACGTCAATGTAGCGGAAATCAAGCAGGCAGAACTGGATTCCACACTGGTTGCGGAAAACATCGCGGCGCAGTTGGAGAAGCGGATCGCTTTCCGGCGCGCAATGAAACAGTCTGTTATGCGGACGATGCGCATGGGCGCTAAGGGAATTAAAGTCATGGTGGGCGGCCGTTTGGGCGGCGCTGAAATTGCCCGGACCGAATCATACCGCGAGGGCAGCATTCCTCTGCACACCCTGCGCGCCGATATTGATTACGGTACGGCGGAAGCGCATACCACATTTGGCGTAATTGGCGTTAAGGTCTGGATCTACAAAGGCGAGATTCTGCCGCAAGCCAAGAAGCCTGTCGCCGCTGCCGCTGCCGAAGGGAGCGAAGGCTGATGCTGATACCGAAGAGAGTTAAGCACCGTAAGCAATTCCGCGGTCGCATGACCGGTAAGGCTAATAGAGGCAATGCGGTTACTCATGGTGATTTTGGCTTGGTCGCAATGGAACCGGCCTGGATCACCAATCGTCAGATCGAGGCCGCCCGTATTGCCATGACCCGCTTCATTAAACGCGGTGGTAAAGTCTGGATCAAGATTTTCCCGGATAAGCCGATTACGGCGAAGCCGGCTGAAACCCGCATGGGCAGCGGCAAGGGATCGCCTGAATACTGGGTAGCCGTTGTCAAACCCGGCCGGGTTATGTTCGAAATGGATGGCGTTGCTGAAGATATCGCCAGAGAAGCAATGCGGCTTGCCGCCCACAAACTGCCGATTAAAACCAAGTTTGTGACCAAGCGGGAACAACAAGCTGAAGAGAAAGTGGGTGTGGCCGATGAAAGCTAAAGACATCCGCGAAATGAGCGCTGCCGAGCTCGACCAGAAAGTCGCCGCTCTCAAGGATGAACTGTTCAATCTGCGCTTCCAGTTGGCTACCGGGCAGCTCGAAAATCCGAAACGGATTTCCGAAGTCAAAAAAACGATTGCCCGTATCAAAACCATTCAGCGCGAACACGAAATCAAAGCACAGCACGCCTGAGTGGCGGCCAAGCGATAAGTGGAAGGAGGCTCATTGAAGGTGACTGAAAGAAATGAACGCAAGGTGCGGATCGGCAAAGTCGTCAGTGATAAGATGGATAAGACGGTAGTCGTCGCTGTCGAACGGCTTGTACAGCATAAACTCTACAGCAAGCCGGTAAAGAAAACGACCAAATTCAAGGCTCATGACGAAAACAATGAAAGCCGTACTGGTGATACTGTTACCATTATGGAAACTCGTCCTCTGTCTAAAGATAAACGCTGGAGACTTGTGGAGATTAACGAACGGGCGAAATAGATGGCGTTTATGTACAGCATAGCGAGAAGGAGGGAAAACGATGATTCAACAGCAAACGATTTTGGCTGTCGCAGACAACACCGGCGCTAAGCAGCTTATGTGCATCCGAGTCATGGGCGGATCTTATCGCCGCTATGCGAATATCGGCGATGTCATTGTTGCTTCCGTAAAAGATGCATCACCCGGTGGCGTTGTCAAGAAAGGCGACGTAGTCAAAGCGGTAGTGGTTCGTTCTCACAAAGGATTGCGCCGTCAGGACGGATCCTATATCCGGTTTGATGAAAATGCGGCAGTTATTATAAAAGAGGATAAGAGCCCTAGAGGAACCCGTATTTTCGGACCAGTAGCGAGAGAGCTTCGCGAGAAGGACTTCATGAAAATCATCTCGCTTGCGCCTGAGGTGCTCTGAGAAAGCGGACCGCGCGGTTGGCCGCTGTTTAACTCGATAAAGGGAGGTGTCTACTATGTCCGAAGCCGTAAAAATGCATGTTAAAAAGGGCGACACGGTCCTGGTTCTGTCCGGTAAAGATAAAGGCAAGAAAGGCAAGATTCTTGAATCATTGCCGAAAAAGAGCAAGGTTATCGTTGAGGGTGTTAACAAAGTTAAACGCCACACGAAAGCGTCGCAGAAATTGCCTCAGGGCGGTATCATTGTGAAGGAAGCGGCGCTGCATTCATCGAATGTGATGCTGGTTTGCCCCGCCTGCAATAAGCCGACCCGGATTAAAAAAGCTGCTTTGGCTAACGGCAAGCTGGCTCGCAGCTGCAAGCACTGCAGCGAGATTATTGATAAAGACAAGTAAGCGCGCGGAAAGGAGGTAAGTCGCTATGAGCAGATTGAAAGACAAGTATATGACCGATGTAGCTCCTGCGATGATGCAGAAGTTTGGCTATAAAAATGTCATGCAGATTCCGAAAGTAGAAAAGGTTGTTATCAACATGGGTGTTGGTGAAGCGGTCGGCAATCCCAAAGCGCTGGATGCAGCTGTTGCCGATTTGACGATCATCGTAGGCCAAAAGCCTGTAGTCACCAGAGCAAAGAAATCCATTGCCGCATTTAAAATTCGCCAGGGCATGGCAATTGGTACTAAAGTTACCATGCGCGGCGAGCGGATGTATCACTTCCTGGATAAATTGCTGAACGTCTCGCTGCCGCGCGTGCGTGACTTCCGCGGTGTCAGCCCTCGGGCATTCGATGGCCGCGGCAATTATACCCTTGGTATAAAAGAGCAGCTTATCTTCCCGGAAATTGAGTACGATAAAGTGGATAAAGTTCGCGGTATGGACATTATTATTGTCACTACGGCGAATACCGACGAAGAAGCGCGGGAATTGCTCAAACTCATGGGAATGCCGTTTAGCGCATAAAAGGAGGGAATACTTCGTGGCCAAAAAGGCTTTGATTGAGAAATGGAGCCGCGCGCCCAAATTCAGTGTGCGCAAGTATAATCGCTGCAAGATTTGCGGCCGTCCGCACGGCTATTTACGTAAGTTTGAAATGTGCCGGATTTGTTTCCGGGAACTGAGTTACAAAGGCGCTATTCCGGGCGTTACCAAGGCAAGTTGGTAACCGGCAGCGCGATAGGCGACAACAGGAAGGAGGTTTACAATCCATGGTAATGACCGATCCGATTGCAGATATGTTGACTCGAATTCGCAACGCTAATTCGGTTTATCACGATAAAGTTGAGTTCCCTGCTTCGAAAATGAAACAGGCGGTTACTCAGATCCTCAAAGAAGAGGGGTTTATCAAGGATTTCGAAGTGATCAGCGATGCTAAGCAGGGGACCGTCCGGGTCAGCCTGAAATATGGCCCCAACCGTGAAAAAGTAATCACAGGCATTAAGCGGATCTCAAAGCCCGGCCTCAGGGTATATGCGAAGAAAGACCAACTGCCTAGAGTTCTGGGTGGCTTGGGTATCGCCGTTATCTCAACTTCTCACGGGATTATGAGCGACAAGCAAGCCCGCAAGCAAGGCTTGGGCGGCGAAGTTGTCGCATACGTCTGGTAACAGCAGGCAATAGGAGGTGCGCAAATGTCGAGAATTGGAAGACTGCCGATTACCGTGCCGCAAGGCGTAACGATAAAAATTGACGGTAATCTGGTATCAGTCAAAGGGCCTAAAGGCGAACTCAGCCGCTCTATTCATCCTGATATGATTTTGGAACTGGATGGCGATGTGCTGAATGTCAAACGGCCGAGTGAAGAGAAAAATCACCGGGCGCTGCACGGCCTGAGCCGTACGCTGATTAATAACATGGTTACCGGCGTAACCCAGGGCTTTAGCAAAACTCTGGAAATTGCCGGCGTTGGTTATAGAGCGGCAAAAGCGGGAAGCAAACTCAATCTGACCCTGGGCTTTTCCCATCCGGTTGAGGTTGAACCGCCGAAGGGAATTAGCATTGATGTTCCCGCCCCCAATAAAATTGTCATTTCAGGAATTGATAAAGAAGCGGTTGGTGCCTTGGCCGCTAAGATTCGCGGTTATCGCGAGCCGGAGCCGTATAAAGGCAAAGGCATTAAATATGAAGGCGAAGTTATCCGCCGTAAGGTCGGCAAGGCCGGCGGTAAAGGTAAGAAATAGCGTATTGGCATCGTGAATTTGACGGAAAGGAGTGGATACTTTGATTCGTAAAGCAAATAAAAATGCATTGCGCAAACAACGTCATCTGCGGGTTCGCAAAACTGTACATGGTACGGTGGACCGTCCGCGTTTAAATGTTTTCCGCAGTCTGCATCACATTTACGCCCAGATTATTAACGATGAGACCGGCGCAACACTGGTGAGCGCCAGTACTGTGGAAAAAGACGTGCTGGGAGCCTTGACTTACGGCGGTAACAGCGAAGCGGCGAAAGCCGTTGGCGCAGCCGTTGCCAAACGGGCGTTGGAAAAAGGCATCAATAAAGTGGTATTTGACCGCGGTGGTTATATTTATCACGGCCGGGTGGCTGCCTTAGCTGCCGCAGCCCGTGAAGCTGGACTCGACTTTTAGGAAAAGGAGGGAAATCAATGGCCAGAATCGACCATACGAAATTAGATCTTAAAGAAAAAGTTGTTTACATCAACAGGGTTGCCAAGGTTGTTAAGGGCGGTCGGCGGTTCTCCTTCAGCGCGTTAGTCGTTGTCGGCGATGGCAACGGTTATGTCGGCGCCGGATTGGGCAAAGCCGGGGAAGTGCCTGAGGCGATTCGCAAAGGCGTTGAGGATGCCAAGAAGAATCTAATCCATGTTCCCCTTGTTAATACGACGATTCCGCACCAGATTATTGGCGAATTCGGCTCAGGCCGTGTCCTGTTAAAGCCTGCTTCCGAAGGTACTGGCGTTATTGCCGGCGGTCCGGCCCGCGCCGTGCTGGAGCTTGCCGGGATTCATGACATTTTGACCAAATCCTTGGGATCGTCAAATGCCAACAATGCAGTCCGGGCAACCCTTAAAGGGCTTGAGCAGCTCAAACGCGCCGAACAGGTAGCCGAACTTCGCGGCAAAACCGTTCAGGAACTGTTGGGGTAAGGAGGAAAGGTCATGGCAAAGCTGAAAATTACACTGACCAGAAGCTTGATCGGCCGTCCCGAAGACCAGCGGGCCACTGTTAAGGCGCTAGGCCTTGGCAAGACAAACAGCTCTGTTCTCCAGGAAGATACTGCTGCCATTAAAGGTATGATCCGCAAAGTGGAGCATCTGGTTAAAGTGGAAGTCCAAGATTAGTCCAAGGAGGTGTGCTATTGATGAAACTACACGAATTATCGCCGGCTCCCGGCTCCAAGCAAAAAGCTACCCGTGTAGGCCGCGGCCTTGGATCCGGTCTCGGCAAGACGGCTGGCAAAGGTCATAAGGGCCAGAATGCCCGTTCCGGCGGCGGTACTCGTCCCGGTTTTGAAGGCGGTCAAAAACCATTGTATCTCAGACTGCCGAAACGCGGCTTCTACAATAAATTTGGTAAAGAGTTTTCGGAAGTTAACGTCTTTACCTTGAATCGCTTTGATAGCGGCGCGGTTGTTGATCCGGTCGCTTTGGTTGAAGCAGGTATTTTGAAAAACGTTCTTGACGGTGTGCGGATTTTGGGTAATGGTGACCTGGAAAAAGCATTAACTGTCAGAGCTCACGGCTTTAGCAAATCAGCTGCCCAGAAAATCGAGGCCGCTGGCGGCAAAGTCGAGGTGATCTAAGGATGCTGGCAGCTCTGTCCAATGTGCTGAAAATCACGGAACTCAGGCAAAAAGTAGTTTTTACTTTAGCGATGTTCATCGTTTTCAGGGCCGGGGCCCATATTCCTGTACCAGGTGTGGATGCTTCGGTTATTGAACAGTTGTTTACGTCCGGCAATTTGTTCGGTCTGTTGGATCTTTTTGCCGGCGGCGCATTAAGCAAGTTTTCGATATTTGCGATGAGCATCACTCCGTACATCAACGCCTCAATTATTATGCAGCTCCTTACCATCGTTGTGCCTAAGCTTGAGCAATGGGCCAAGGAAGGTGAGGAAGGCCGCAAAAAGATCAGCCAGATTACCCGTTATGGTACGGTAGTTCTGGGCTTCATTCAGGCCCTAGGCATGGCGTACGGACTGCGGGTGGCTGTCCTTAATCCCGGTGTTGCTTCAATTCTGCTGATTGCCCTCACACTCACTGCCGGTACGGTATTTCTGATGTGGCTGGGCGAACAGATTACGGAAAAAGGCATTGGCAACGGCATATCATTAATTATCTTTGCAGGCATTGTTTCCCGCCTGCCGGACGGATTGTATGTTATGTATCAGTATCTCGCCGCAGGAACGATCAACATTTTCAATGTATTGTTGTTCTTGATCATTGCGGTGGCCATGATTATTTTCGTTATCGCCATTCAGCAGGGCCAGCGAAAAATTCAGGTTCAGTACGCCAAGCGCGTTGTCGGCCGCAAAACTTATGGCGGGCATTCCACTCATATCCCGCTTAAGATCAACCAGGCCGGCGTTATTCCGATTATCTTTGCGTCATCCGTGCTCATGTTTCCGGTAACCATAGCCCAGTTTATTGAAGTGGCATGGGTTAAAACGGTGGCAGGATGGTTTGCGTGGGGAACGCCGCTGCAAACGCTGTTGTATGCGTTGCTGATTATCTTTTTCACGTATTTCTATACTGCGGTTACCTTAAACATCCCGGATATGGCAGAGAACATGAAAAAATACGGCGGCTTTATTCCCGGGCTGCGTCCCGGCAAGCCGACCGCCGATTATTTAGAGCGGGTTATGAGCCGCATAACCCTGGCCGGATCTGTCTTCCTCGCTCTCATTGCCATATTGCCGAACTTCGTAGGCGCCATCACCAATATCCAGGGTGTCTATTTCGGCGGCACTGCGCTTTTGATCGTAGTCGGCGTGGCGCTTGACACCATGAAACAGATTGAATCGCTCATCCTGATGCGGCACTATCAAGGTTTCATGAAATAGGAGGTGCGGCAGGATGTATATCCTGTTAATGGGGCCGCCGGGAGCGGGCAAAGGCACGCAGGCGGCTAAGCTGGTAGAACATTATCACATTCCCCATATTTCAACCGGAGATATGTTCAGAGCTGCGGTTAAGGAACAAACCGAACTGGGCAAGCAGGCCAAGGCATATATGGATGCCGGTCAGCTTGTACCGGACAGTGTAACCATCGGCATTGTCAAGGAACGGTTATTGAAACCGGATGCCAAAACTGGCTTTATCCTTGACGGGTTTCCGCGGACGCTTGAACAAGCGCGGGCTCTTGATACGACTCTCGCCGAACTGGGGATATCACTTAACAGCGTCCTTGATGTCAGTGTTCCTTCGCAGGAACTGATCAGCCGGATAACCGGGCGACGGATTTGCCGTCAATGCGGCGCTACCTATCACGCGGTAAACTTTCCGCCGGCCGACCCGGCGCATTGTGATAAATGTGCCGGCGAATTATACCAGCGGGATGATGACTGTGAAGAGACGGTGGCAAAGCGGCTGGCGGTCTATCAATCTCAGACAAGGCCTCTGATCGAGTATTATGAGCAGCATGGAATTTACCGCGAGATTGATGGTTTGCAGTCCATGGATACAGTATTTAACGACATTATTGCCATACTGAGGAGCGTTTCGGCATGATTATCTTGAAATCAGAGCGAGAGATCAATTATATGAGAGACGCGGGACGGATTGTTGCCGAAACACTTCAGGAAGTGAAGAAAGCCGTGTGTCCTTCGATTACGACTCTCGAACTTGATCATGTCGCCGAAGATTATATCAAGAGTTGCGGTGCGGTTCCGACGTTTAAGGGCTATCATGGATTTCCCGGCAATATTTGCGCTTCTGTCAATGAGCAGGTTGTCCATGGCATACCCGGTGTAAAAAAGTTAAAAAATGGTGATACTGTAAGCATTGATATAGGAGCGGTAATAAATGGGTATCACGGCGATGCCGCGCTCACAGTTCCGGTTGGTGAAATTGACGCCGAAGTGCAAAAGCTGCTTGACGTAACCGAGGAGTCACTCCATAAAGGAATTGAGCAGGCAATCGCGGGCAACAGGCTCAGTGATATCTCCCATGCCGTACAAACGCATGCGGAAAAGCATGGCTATGGCGTTGTGCGCGATTATGTGGGCCACGGGATAGGCAGGAATATGCACGAGGATCCGCAAATACCCAACTACGGCATTCCTGGTCACGGACCCCGGCTTAAGACTGGCATGACACTGGCGATTGAACCTATGATTAACATGGGGACACACCTGGTAAAGGTACTGGATGACGGCTGGACAGTAGTAACTGCGGATGGCAAGCCGTCCGCTCACTTTGAACATTCTGTCGCCATCACGCCGGACGGGCCGGAGATCTTAACCCGTCTGTAAGCGGGCATGATGGACCGGACCCATGTCAGCAACCCGGATTCGTGAAGAGGATGAGGAGGAGATAGCGTGTCCAAGCAAGATGTTATCGAAGTAGAGGGTACGGTAATCGAAGCGCTGCCAAACGCCATGTTCCAGGTGAAGCTTGAAAACGGGCATGTAGTCTTGGCTCATATTTCCGGCAAGATGCGGATGCATTTTATCCGCATTCTGCCTGGCGATAAAGTCACTGTCGAAATTACGCCTTATGACCTGAAGCGCGGCAGAATTACCTACCGGTTCAAATAACCTAAGGCTCGGAGTAAGTAAGGGAGGTTGCTTCTATGAAGGTCAGACCATCGGTGAAGCCGATTTGTGAGAAGTGCAAAATTATTAAACGCCATGGACATGTCATGGTCATTTGTGAAAATCCCAAGCATAAACAAAAACAAGGATAGGAGGTGTATTGAATGGCTCGTATTTCCGGTGTAGATTTACCGCGTGACAAACGTATCGAAATCGCCCTGACATACATTTACGGCATTGGCTTGACTCTGTCCCGCCAGATTCTGACGACCACGGGTATTAATCCTGATACCCGCGTTCGCGACCTTACTGAGGAAGAGGTTGCCAAGATCCGTGAGACGCTTGATAAAAACTACCGGGTTGAAGGCGATCTGCGTCGCGAAGAATCGCTCAACATCAAGCGCCTGATTGAAATCGGATCATACCGGGGCAAACGTCATCGCGCTGGTTTGCCATTGCGTGGACAGCGGACCAAAACGAACGCCCGTACCCGCAAAGGGCCGAAAAAAACCGTCGGCGCCAAGCGGAAAGCGACTAAATAGTAAGCGGTAAGGAGGGATATTGATTGGCTGCAAAAAAAGTAGTGGTTCGTACTAAACGCAAAGAGCGTAAAAATATCGAATTTGGCGTTGCGCACATTCGGTCGACGTTTAACAATACGATTGTGACAATTACCGATACCAGAGGCAATGCGCTTTCCTGGGCCAGCGCCGGCGAAATGGGCTTCAGAGGCTCGCGTAAGAGCACACCGTTCGCCGCTCAGATGGCCGCCGAACAAGCTGCCAAAGCGGCGATGGAGCACGGCTTAAAGCAAATCGAGGTCTTTGTAAAGGGACCGGGATCGGGCCGCGAGGCGGCGATCCGTTCACTGCAGGCCGCCGGACTTGAGGTAAGCCTGATTAAGGACGTAACCCCGATTCCGCACAACGGCTGCCGTCCGCCGAAACGTAGAAGAGTATAAACCGGGAGGTGTTATAAGAATGGCAAGATACATTGGACCTGTTTGCAGACAATGCCGCCGCGAAGGTGTAAAATTGTACCTGAAAGGCGATAAATGCTATAGTGATAAATGTCCTGTTTCACGGCGCACCTATGCGCCCGGCCAGCACGGTCAGGGACAGGCACGGAAAAAGGTTTCCGAATATGGCCTTCAATTGCGGGAAAAGCAGAAGACTCGCCGCACTTATGGCATTCTGGAACGTCAGTTCCACAAGTATTTCGAGAAGGCTGAACGGCAAAAAGGCGTTACCGGTACAAACCTGCTGGTTCTGCTGGAACGCAGAATTGACAATATCGTCTATCGTCTCGGCTTTGCCTCCAGTCGTCCTCAAGCCCGTCAATTGGTGCGTCACGGCCATTTCACCGTTAACGGACGCCGCCTGAACATTCCTTCCGCTTTACTGAAAGCCGGAGATGTGATTCAGGTTGCCGAAGGCAGCAAATCGTCCCCGATTATGAAGGAATTGGCGGAAGGACTGGCGCATAAATCTGTGCCGGTATGGCTTGAATTGTCCGCAGCGGACTTGTCCGGTAAGGTGACAAGACTTCCGTCCCGCGAAGAGATTGATTTACCGGTTCAGGAGCATCTGATTGTTGAATTGTATTCAAGATAGTCCCTGTAACAGTAATTTGCGGGCTGAGGCGGCGTCCGCCGCAGCAGGCTGCTGCGCGGCGCCTGCTTTTGCAAAGCGTAACACAGTTTTGTCCCTTAGGGGCGCACTAGCGCACGAGGAGGAGGGCATTTCCGGATGATGGAAATCGAAAAACCAAAGATCGAAATTGTGGAACAAAGTGAAGACAATAAGCATGCAATATTTGTTTGCGAACCGTTAAGGCGTGGCTACGGCATTACCCTGGGCAACAGTTTGCGGAGAATCCTTCTGTCTTCTTTGCCGGGAGCTGCTGTTACCTCGATAAAAATTGATGGCGTGCTTCATGAGTTTTCCACAATACCCGGCGTGCGGGAAGATGTAACCGATATTATTCTCAACCTGAAAGAGCTTTATCTGAAACTTCACGGCGACCAGCCGCGGGTAATCCGGATTGAAGCGCAAGGTGAGGGAGAAATTAAGGCAAGCGATATTATTGCCGACGCGGATGTGGAAATTCTCAATCCTGACAAACATATCGCTACACTGAATTCGGATGCCAATTTCAAAATGGAAATGACCGTTCAGCCTGGCTACGGTTATGTGCCGGCAGACAAGAACAAGCGGCCGGATCAGTTGATCGGCGAAATTCCGATTGACTCCATTTTTTCACCAATCCAGCGGGTCAGTTATAGTGTAACCGATACGCGTGTCGGCAATGTCACCAACTTTGACAAACTAACCCTGGAGGTCTGGAGCAATGGCGGTATTAAACCGTCGGAGGCCGTCAGCAAAGCGGCCCGGATCCTGATTTCCGAATTAAAACTGTTCCAGAATTTCGCCGGTGCTCCTGTTGAGGACGACACTGCCGACGGCGTTGTCGCAGAGCCTGTAGAGGACAGCGGTTCCAAAACAATGGAAATGAACATTGAAGACCTGGAGTTGTCGGTTCGGTCTTACAACTGCCTGAAGCGGGCAGGAATTAACACCGTAGCCGAGCTGGTGCAGAAATCAGAAGACGATATGATGAAGGTCCGCAATCTGGGACGCAAGTCACTGGATGAAGTCAAAAAGAAATTAGTCGAGCTGGGACTTTCACTCGCTGAAAACGAGGAATAAAGGGGGGGAAATTTGTGGCCTACCGTAAATTTGGACGTGACTCCAGTGCCCGTAAGGCGCTGTTTCGCAGCATTTTGACCTCCTTCTTTGCCCATGAACGGATTGAGACGACGGAAGCCAAAGCCAAAGAGATCAGTGGTCTGGCCGATCAGATCATTACTCTGGCCAAACGGGGCGATCTGCATGCCCGTCGCCAGGTATTGTCTTTCATTATGGACGAAGAAGTGACGAAAAAACTGTTTGATACAATTGCGCCGAAATATCAGGAGCGCCAGGGTGGTTATACCCGCGTGCTGAAACTCGGACCGCGTCGGGGCGATGCCGCGCCGATGGCTATCCTGGAATTGGTGTAAGCACCTGACCGGGTTTTATCCGGTTATAAATTCCGTCATATAACGGGCATGAGGGGCGGCCGCAGGGTCGCCCTATGTGTGCATACTCCGGCATGGGGGTTGGATATGGGGAACGTCATGACAGACATAGAGGAGATTATCCATTTAGATCATGTTCGGCATGAATACGTTGATATGGAAGGCAAGCCCCAGGTTGCATTAAATCAAATCAATCTAGCTGTTGCCAAAGGCGAATTTGTCGCTATTATCGGCGCCAACGGATCGGGAAAATCCACCCTGGCCAAGCACCTTAACGCATTGCTGCTGCCGACGAGCGGCAGTTGCCGGGTTTGCGGCATGGATACCGGCGATCCGGAGCTGCTCTGGCAGATCCGGCAGTCGGTCGGCATGGTCTTTCAAAATCCAGACAATCAGATTGTAGCAGCAGTCGTGGAGGAAGATGTCGCCTTTGGACCGGAAAATCTAGGTGTTTCACCCCAGGAAATCCGCTGGCGGGTCGATGATGCGCTGCGCTCGGTCGGCATGCTTGAGTATGCCGCGCATGCTCCCCATCTCTTGTCTGGCGGCCAGAAGCAGCGTATTGCCATTGCCGGTGTGCTGGCCATGCGGCCTGCCTGCCTGGTGCTTGATGAACCGACTGCGATGCTTGATCCGGCCGGGCGCAGCGAGGTACTGGCGACAACGCACCGCCTGAACAAAGAGGAAGGCATGACTGTTGTTTATATTACCCATTTTATGGACGAGGCGGTTACGGCCGACCGGGTAGTTGTCATGGCTGACGGGGTTGTGCTCGATCAGGGGAAACCGGACGAAATTTTTTGCCAGGTCGAGCGTTTAAAAGCAATCGGCCTTGATGTGCCTGTCGCCGCGGAAATCGGTCACCGTCTGCGCAAACGCGGCATCCCGGTTGGCGAAAAGGTCATTACTGACGAGGAACTGGTGACAGCGCTATGTCGATAAAGCTAGATCATGTAACCTATACCTATATGCCGGGAACACCGTATCAAAAAGACGCTATCCGCGACATTACACTTGAGATCCAGCCCAAAGAGTTTGTCGGGATCATCGGCCATACCGGTTCCGGTAAATCGACGCTGATCCAGCACCTTAACGGTCTGCTGCAGCCGACGCAGGGGCAGGTGACTGTTGACGGCGTTAATCTGCAGGCAAAATCGGACGAGGCTAAGCAGGCGAGACGAAAAGTCGGCATGGTGTTTCAATACCCTGAGCAGCAGCTCTTCGAGGAAACCATCTTTGACGATATTGCCTTCGGACCCCGCAATTTAAATTTTGATCCGGATGTAGTGGAACAGCGTGTTCGGCGGGCGATGGATTTTGTCGGCCTTGATTTTGCTGCTTTTGCCCGCCGGTCGCCTTTTCGCTTGAGCGGCGGGCAGATGCGCCGGGTGGCTATTGCCGGTGTCATTGCCCTTGAACCCAGTTATCTGGTTCTGGACGAGCCTTCGGCCGGGCTGGATCCGCGTGGCCGTGACGAGATATTCGGCCAAATCGTCAATCTATATCAGACTTCCGATATTACCGTTATTTTAGTTACTCATAACATGGAAGATATTGCACGCATGGCTAACCGCCTGCTGGTCATGAATGACGGCCAGGTCAGTCTGGACGGCCGGCCAGAGGTCATTTTCGGCGGCAGCATTGACCGCCTGCGCGCGGCCGGTGTTGATGTGCCGGGCGTGACTGCCCTGCTGCGAAAATTGAAAGCTGGCGGTCTGGCAGTGAGCGGCGAAGCGCTAACCCCTGAACTGGCAACTGAAGAAATTGTGTCAGCAATGGGAGGCGATCACCATGCTTAGCGATATCACCCTGGGACAGTACTTCCCCGGAACATCGTTTATTCATTTACTTGATCCCCGCACGAAAATTGTCGGTACGGTCCTGTTCATCAGCAGTATTTTCCTTGCTGACAGCTATTTTACCTACGGCCTGCTTGTTTTGTTTGCCGTCGCTTTGGTCGGGATATCACGGGTTCCGCCGCGGCTGGTAGTCAAGTCGTTAAAGCCGCTATGGCTGATCGTACTGATTACCTTTTTAATTCATCTTTTCAGCACTCCCGGAGCGGTTATTGCCGCTGCCGGCCCCTTCAGCATAACTGATACCGGTCTGCGGCAGGGCATTCTGATGGCGCTGCGGCTGGTGCTTCTGATCGCCGTCTCTTCATTGCTGACCTTTACCACTTCGCCGATTGTCCTGACTGACGGCATTGAGCGCCTGCTCAACCCGTTCAAGCGGATTGGCGTACCGGCGCATGAACTGGCGATGATGATGACCATTGCGCTGCGGTTTATCCCCACCCTGATTGAGGAGACCGACAGGATTATGAAAGCCCAGATTGCCCGCGGCGCGGAATTCTCATCCGGATCGCTGCTCAAGCGGGCCCGGAATATGATTCCCCTGCTGGTGCCGCTGTTTGTCAGCGCCTTTCGCCGCGCCGATGAATTGGCGACCGCAATGGAAGCCCGCTGCTATCGCGGCGGTGATAACCGCACCCGGATGAAAGAACTGCGTCTGGCGGGGCGAGACGCTTTGGCAATGGCCGCGCTGCTGGCGCTGATTCTGGTTCTGGCTTGGCTGCGCTGATGGAAAAACGTAATATTTGTTTGACCGTCGCCTATGACGGCACTGCCTATCACGGTTTTCAGCGCCAGACTAACGCGTTGAGCATTCAGGAAGTACTGGAGGAACGTCTCGGCCGGCTGCTGGGGCACCCGCTTAAGATTGCCGGTGCGGCGCGAACGGATACCGGCGTACATGCCCACGGCCAGGTCGTGACCTTTACAACCGGCAGCAGTATTCCCGTGGCTCGCATACCTCAGGCTGCGCGTCAGATATTGCCGCCGGATATCGTTGTGCGCAGCGCTGCTCTGGCAGCGGCAGATTTTCATGCCCGTTTATCGGCAAAAAGCAAGCTTTATTATTATCGGATCTATAACTATCCGGTGGCTGACCCCCTGTTGATCCGCTATTCCTGGCATATCCGGCGTCAGCTTGACGTCGATAGGATGCAGCGGGCGCTTGCACACATCATTGGTATTCACGACTTTTCAGCTTTTCGCGCTAGTGGAGGTCCGCCGGTAAACCCTGTCCGGGAAATATTTTCTGCCGAGTGCCGCCAGAACGGGGCTGTTATTGATTGCTACTTTCACGGAGCCGGCTTTCTTTACCACATGGTGAGGAATCTGATCGGTACATTAGTCGATGTCGGCAGTCACAAACGGACTGTTGACGATATGCGCGTTATCCGCGATTCACGCGACCGGCGCCGGGCTGGGATGACAGCGCCGGCACAGGGCCTGTATTTGCAGGAAGTGCGTTATGAAGCCGGCTTGTTGTAGAAATTCTGTAAAAATAATTTGCCGCATGCTAAAAGAGAGGCCGATTAAGGCCTCGAATTGTTATAGGCAATTTACCGCAGAAAGTAACAGAAGCGGCGAATATAAAAGTAAAAGCAGGGTTCTCCTTGTGGTCTGTTTGATTTAGCAATTAAACAATATCACAAAAGAGCCCTGCTTTTTAATTTGTTAACGCTTTGCAGCCCTTTCGAAGCAATTTTGCTATTTGGGCTCTCGATTACCTATTTCACTAGTTATTGGCGACAGCGGTTAGCATAAGCCCGCTTTCATGGCCGGTAGTCTTTTATCAAAAGACATGGTGTGTCCGACCAGGAGCAGGCGGCAGACCCTGGCTGCCGCCGCCTGAATGAGTTCAGCGGCGGTTTCCATGCATTCGCTCAGAGCCATGGGACCGGGAACAATGCTGGCGGCGGCGCCGATGCCCTGCTCCAGGACGCTCTCGTAGCCCCGGCCCAGCCCGCCGGAGAGGCAGACGACAGGGACCTGATACTGCCCCGCGATTTTGGCGACCCCCACCGGAGCCTTGCCGTAGGCTGTCTGGAAATCGGTGTTCCCTTCGCCGGTGATGACCAGGTTGGCTTCCTGGACCAGGCCGGCGAAATCCGTGGCGGACAGAATGATATCAACGCCAGGCTGAAGTTGGGCGCCGGTAAAGTACATCAGTCCCGCTCCCAGGCCGCCTGCCGCTCCCGCGCCGGGAAGGCCGGCGACATTTCTGCCGGTGGCTTGTCCGGCAATAGCCGCGAACCGCCCCAGGGCGGCATCCAACTCCTGAATCATTGCCGGCGTCGCTCCCTTTTGCGGGCCATAAACGGCGGACGCGCCTCTTTCGCCGCATAATGGATTATCGACGTCGCAAGCCACCAAAATGCTCGTTTCGGCGAGCTGGGGATGAAGATCCGCCATGTCGATGGACGACAGCTTCGCCAGGGCCGCGCCGCCGCAAGGAAGCTCGCGGCCCGCTGCATCGAGGAAACGCACGCCGAGGGCCTGAGCCATGCCGGCGCCGCCGTCATTGGTGGCGCTGCCGCCGATGCCAATGATCAGCCGGCGCAGCCCCTGCCGCAAGGCGGCGCTGACGAGCTGCCCCGTTCCATAGGTCGTGGTGCGGCGGGGATCGCGCTGTTCGGCCGGAACCAGAGTGAGGCCCGACGCGGCGGCCATTTCGATAACGGCGGTTTCACCGTCGCCCAGAATCCCCCAGAAAGATTCCACCGGCGTTCCCAACGGTCCGGTAACCGTTTCGGCCATTATTCTGCCGCCTGTTGCCGCGACCAGGGCTTCCACTGTACCCTCGCCGCCGTCGGCGATCGGGACTTTGCGGACCCGGGCGCCGGGGAAAACCGATAAAATGCCGCGTTCCATGGCATTGGCCACTGCTGTGGCCGGCAGGCTGCCCTTGAAAGAATCGGGAGCCACTACAAATAGCATACTGGCACTTCCTTTCCACTTTCTGCTACTGGTACAAAAACATTGTATAGCTTCATTTTCCGGTGAAAGATCAAAAAATTCAATGATTGAACATTACAATAGAATTTTATCCGGTTGAGGCTAGATTAGACATTTTGCACAATATTGAGGCGAAACTGGATTTTCCCCTATGTTGCTGTTATATAATATATACAATGAAACTAGGGGTGATAGGCAGTGATTATTACGCATGAACTGGCCCAGCAGATTGTCGACACAATCTCGCCGATTGTCCGGCAGAATATCAACATTATGGACAATACCGGCAGGATCATCGGCTCCGGCCAGCCGCACCGGATCAGCTCGCTTCACCGCGGCTCCATGTCAGTCCTGGAAAGCGGAGAATGCATCGAGATTTATCCGGAGGAACTGGAACGTTATCCGGGGTCGCAGCCGGGGGTGAACCGCCCTATTGTGCTGCGGGGGCGAAACGTCGGTGTTGCGGGCGTCTCCGGCAATCCGGATGAGGTCCGGGATACGGCCAAACTGGTCACCATGGTCGCTGAACTTATCCTGGAACGGGAACTGCTGATTGAAGAGTTTAAAACTTATTCCGGCTTAAAAGAACAATTTATCCACCTGCTGCTATCACCGCAGGCATCAAAGCAGCAGATGCAAATCGGCAGAATTGCCGGCCTGCTGCGGATCGATCCTTCGCTGCCGCGCCTGACGGCGGTAGCCGGTCTAAAACCGCAGGGAGAAACGGCAGGGACTGCCGGCAGGGCAAAGGAACTGGTCTTCGCGCGGTACCGGGAGCGTTTGTCGCAGCTGCTGGAAGCTTCCGGCCTGTTTATGCCGCAGGACTTATTTGTGTTTGGTGATAATGAGCTGATTATGCTCAAGACCTTTACCGCGGACAGCCAGCCGGAAGCATTTGCGGCGTGGGGCGGTCAGGTTGCTGCGGCGCTGGGGCGGGAACAGTCTGTGTCCCTGCAGCGGCTGGCCCTGGGCAGCCTGGCGCTGCAGCCGCTGCAGCTTTATCATTCCTACCGGGAAGCGCAGTCCATCCTGCAGCGTGCTACAGGCCGGGAGCGGGTGATCTCGGTCTATGATTTCGACGCCCTGGCCGATTACCTCATCCAGGAGCCCGGCGCGGTGCAAACCTGCCTGTCTTTTCAATATTTACAGGAAAAATTGTCGATAAGAATAGAAAGAACCTATGATATGCGCCACACGATCCAATGTCTCCTGGCGCATAACCTGAATGTGTCGGATACCGCTAAAGCTTTGTACATCCACCGGAACACCCTGATTTTCCGGCTGGACAAGCTGGGGGAGCTGACCGGGCTGTGGCCTGCCCGGTTCTTTTCACATGCCGTATTGTGTAAATTGCTGGTTGCCGGCGACAAGGAGGCATGCTGTGATTAAGGTGATCTTATTCGCTCCCTATAACGAATACAAGCAATTCGCCGAAGAGGCGTTCGCCGGATTTGCGCAAGAAGACGTTGAACTGCAGGCGATATCCGCGGTAGGCGTCAAGTTTATCGAAACCCGGCAGTTTGAATGCGACGCTGTCATTGCCAGGGGCGTTACCGCGTCGGCCCTGCGTCAGGCCTATACGGCGATTCCGGTCATCGACCTGCCTGTTACCGGTTATGACGTAATCCATGCCGTGCATCAGTGCCGGCAGCGCTTTCAGGCGCGCAAGATCGCCGTGATTGGTTCGGATTCGATGATTTACGGCGCTAAAACCATCGCTGCTGTTTTGGCGGTCGAAATTGCCTGTTACCCGGTAGAACGGGAAGAGGACGCCGAGCGATGTCTGAAAGCGGCCCGGCAGGAAGGCGCGGAAGCGGTGATCAGCGGCGCTATGACGGTAGCCATTGCCGGGAAGCTGGGCATGAACGCGGTGTTGATTGAATCGGGCAAGGAGGCGATTTTTCAGGCCGTGCGGGAGGCCGTCCGCACGGCGCGTGTTGCCCGGCTCAACCAGGAAGCGGCCTTCCGGGTCAAGGCGATCATGGACTACGCCTATGAGGGCATTGTAGCCATTGATGAGAAAGGCATCATCACCGTGTTTAATAAAACGGCTGAAGAAATCATTCAGGTGAAGGCCCAAACAGTGCTGGGCAAACACATCCGCAGCGTGCTGCCCCGCACCGGGCTGCTCAGGGTGCTGGCAACCGGCATGGCCGAGCTGGGTGAGCTGCAGGAAATCAACGGCGTCATGGTGGCGAAAAACCGGGTGCCGGTAAAAGTGAAGGACAGGGTTGCCGGGGCGGTGGCTACCTTCCAGAATGCGGCGAGACTGCAGGAAATGGAAGGGCGCATCCGGGAGAAGATCCACCATAAGGGGCTGACCGCCAAGTATTCGTTCGCCGATTTTATCGGCGTCAGCCAGGCGCTGCGGGATGTGATCGAGGACAGCCGCAAATTCAGCGGCGTTGATTCCAATATCCTGCTGACCGGTGAAACCGGCACTGGCAAGGAGTTGATCGCCCAGAGCTGCCACAATGCCAGCCGCCGCCGGTCAGGGCCCTTTGTAGCCGTCAATTGCGCGGCTCTGCCGGAAAATCTCCTGGAGAGCGAATTCTTTGGCTACGTGGAGGGCGCGTTTACCGGCGCGGCCAAGGGCGGCAAGCCGGGTTTGTTTGAGATGGCCCACCGGGGGACGATTTTGCTGGACGAGGTGTCGGAAATTCCGCTGCCCCTGCAGGGACGCCTTCTGCGCGTGCTGCAGGAACGGGAAATCATGCGACTGGGGGACAACCGGGTCATTCCGGTGGACGTGCGGGTGATATCGGCGACCAATAAAAATATCAGGCAGCTTTCGGCGATGGGCCGCTTCCGGGAGGACCTGCTGTACCGGCTGGACGTTCTCCACATCAGAATACCGCCGCTGCGGGAGAGGGACCGGGACAGTCTGCTTTTAGTCCGCCATTTTCTCTCTGTTTATAGTCAAAAATTCAGCAAAAATATCACCGGGCTGTCACCGGCGGCGGCAGAAATGCTGCTGCAGTATTCATGGCCCGGCAACGTCAGGGAGCTTGGCAATGTCTGCGAGCGCCTCGCGGTTCTCAGCGGCGGCTCACAGATTGAGGCGGCGGAGGTGGTGAAAGTGCTGGAAGCCGGGCAGGAAAGCCGGACGCCGGGAGCAAGACTGAGACAAAAGAGCAGGAAGGCCCAAGCCGTGGATCTGAGTGAGGAGAGTATCCGGGATGCCTGCAGCCGGACTAACGGCAATAAGACCAAAGCGGCCGAACTGCTGGGCGTGAGCCGGACAACCCTGTGGCGCCGGCTGGCGCAGGGAAAAAAATAGTAAACTGTTTCAAATCGGTGTTTCGTGAAACGGGAAACAGTCGCAATGAAACAACCACCCCAAAAGTACCGCCTGACAGACCCGCAAAATAGGGTCCGGCAGGCGGTACTTTCTTTTGGCATAAATTTTGCAGCATATTATTGACGGAATTTATTGAATAGGCGGGGAGGTGAATGCTGCGGTTTTGATTTAACAGGAATTCACCCATACAATGCGAGGAGGGGATGGGAATGTCTTTGGCTGTGATTTCGCTGGCAGCGCTTATTGCCGTCATCATCGTAAGCTGTATATCGACGCGGAATATCGGCATTATGGCGCTGGCGGTGGCCCTGATCATCGGCCATTATTTAGGCGGCATGAAGGTCGACGAGATTCTGCGGGGATATCCGACCAGCCTGTTTATCATGCTGGCCGGCACCACCTTTCTATTTGGCATAGCCCAGATCAACGGCACCCTGGAGAAAATCACCAAGTACGTGATTAAGGGGATCCGGGGCAATGTGGCGCTTTTGCCGATCCTGTTGTTTTTCATTGCCCTGGTGATTGGCGCTGCCGGCCCCGGTCCGACCGTAACGGCGGCGCTGCTGGCGCCTACGGTGATGCTGCTGGCCAAGGAGCTGAACATCAATCCGCTGCTGCTGGCGGTTATGGCTGGCAACGGCGGTCACGCCGGCGGCATGTCGCCGATTGCCATCGGCGGCATTATTACCACCGGACTGACTGCCAAGCTGGGCCTGAGCGACGTCAGCGGGCTGATCTGGCTGAATAACGTGCTGGTCCATTTCGTCGCTTCGATTGTCGCCTTCTTTGTGCTTGGCGGCATGAAGCTGCTGGAAAACCGCCAGCCGGGAGAAAGCAGTGTGCTGTCCGGCTTGCAGGTTGAGCCTCTGACCAGGCAGCAGGGCTATACGGTTATCGGGCTTTTGGCCTATATTATCGGCGTGATGGTTTTCAAGCTGGACATCGGCCTGGGCGCCTTTCTGATCGGCATGGTCCTAATCTTTCTCAAGGCGGCCGATGAAGACAAGGCGATCAAGGCGATGCCCTGGGGGGCCATCCTGATGGTTACCGGCGTCACGGTGATGATTACGCTGATGACCAAGGTCGGCGGCATTGATCTCTTTGCCGGCCTGATCGCGCGATTTTCCTCCGCCGCTACCATCATCCCGGTCACCGGTTTCGTGTCCGGCCTGATATCGGCCTATGCCAGTACCACCGGCGTGATCCTGCCTACCTTCGTGCCGATGGCGCCCGCTTTGCTGCAAAAGGTGGGAGCGTCGGCCGGCGAACTGCTGCCGCTCATTTCGACCATTGTATCCTGCGGCTTTGTAGTCGATATGAGCCCTCTGTCCACCAGCGGCGCCATCTATCTGGCCAATGCCCATTCCAGCGCGGATAAGGCCAGGCTGTTTAAAAACATGCTTATCTGGGGACTGAGCATGTCGGCAGTAGGCGCCGTCGTCGCCTGGATCGCGTTTTCCCTGCTGGGGATACCCTGAGAATGAGCCGCTATTCACGATGACCGCCTAACTAAAACTCAATCAATGATAATGAGGAGGAAGAATTATGTCGGTTAAAACCCGTGCAGCCTTATTAAAAGCGCCTTATGATATCGAACTTGTGGAAAAGGAACTTGTATGCGGCGAGGACGATATTATCGTCAAAAATCACCTGATCGGCATCTGCGGTTCGGATAAAAATTTTTACCGGGGACAAATGCCGCCCAAAACGGCTGAATTCCGTCAGGATCCGAAATTTCCCTTCTGGCTGGGGCATGAAAGCGGCGGTACGGTAGTCGAAGTCGGCGCCAAAGTCAGTGAATACCAGGCGGGCGACCAGGTTATCGCCTTTGGCTGGTGCAATAATTACGCCGATTATTTCATGGCTAAGGCCTTCCAACTGCAGCCCGTGCCGGCAGGGCTGGATATGGACCTGGCGAGCCTGGGGGAACCGCTGGCCTGCGCCATGTACTCGGGCCTCCACGCTGGCGTTCAGCTGGGAGACGTTGTCGTCGTAATGGGCGGCGGCTTTGCCGGCCAGGTAATCGCCCAGTGCGCCAAAAAGAAGGGCGCCCACAAAGTGGTTGTCGCCGATGTGCTGGACGGTAAGCTGGAACTGGCCCGGAAGCTGGGGGCGGACCTCGCCGTCAACCTGAAGAAACAGGATTTGAATCAAATCGTGCAGAACCTGACGGCAGGACAGGGCGCCGATGTCGTGGTGGAAGCGGCGGGCAGCGAGAGCTCCTTCAATACCGCGTCGGAAATTATCAGGCATAACGGCAAGTTTGTCTTCTACAGCTGGGTCACCCAGCCGATTACGCTTAATATCAGCCGCTGGCATGACGACGGACTGGAGTTTATCAATACCTGTCTGGTGCATCACACCTGGCGCGAGCGTTATGTATGGACGCCGCCCTCGCTGCGTCCGGTGGTACAGGGGGATGTCGAGGTCAAGCCGCTGATCACCCATGAGTTCAAGCTCAGTGAGATCAAAGCGGCGTTTGAATTGGCCGACAAGGATGATACAGCGATTAAGATCGTGCTACGGCCTTAAAACACAAAAAGGAGTGACGCTTTGCGGGCGCCATTCCTTTTTGTGCTTGTTACAGGTTTTCCGCTTGACATTGCTGCGTTGATTCATTACAATATCCTTATGAGATTTTGCCACGATTCCACTAGCCCCGGAAATCAAGGTGAAGATCTAGACCTAAGCTTAAATTACTCTGCTATTCTACGATTTTCATGCAAGGAGGGATAACTGGATGAGAACTACGTTTATGGCCAACGAATCGAACATAGAACGTAAGTGGTATCTCGTGGACGCTGAAGGCAAAACGCTGGGCAGACTGGCGGTGGAAGTCGCCAAGGTTCTGCGCGGTAAACATAAACCGACTTACACCACTCATGTCGACACAGGCGACTATGTTGTTATCGTGAATGCCGCTAAAGTACAACTGACCGGCAAGAAACTGCAGCAAAAAACCTATTTCAGCCATTCCGGCTATGTCGGCGGCACTACCTTTACCACTGCTGGAAAGCTTATGCAAGACCGGCCGGAAAAAGTCGTCGAACACGCTATCAAAGGCATGCTGCCTAAGAACAGCCTGGGACGCGACATGTTCCGCAAACTGAAAGTCTACCGCGGCGCGGAGCATCCGCATGCTGCGCAGCAGCCGGAAACGCTTGAATTGAATATTCGATAACCGGAAAGGAGGAACAGCTAGTGGCACAAGTCGTTTACTATGGAACTGGTCGGAGAAAAACTTCGGTTGCCAGAGTTCGTCTGGTTCCGGGAGAAGGCAAGATCGTTGTCAACGATCGCGCTCTTGATGATTATTTTGGTCTGAAGACGCTTGAACTGATTGTCAAACAGCCGTTGGCATTAACGGATACGGTTGGCAAATATGATGTACTCGCTAAGGTTGAAGGCGGCGGCGTATCCGGACAAGCCGGTGCTGTGCGCCATGGAATATCCCGTGCTCTGCTGAAGGTGGATTTGGAATATCGGCCTTTGTTAAAAAAGGCAGGTCTCCTTACCCGCGACCCGCGCGAGAAAGAGCGGCGTAAATACGGTCTTAAGAAAGCCCGTAAAGCTTCTCAGTTCTCCAAACGCTAGAAAAACACAGCCAAGTCCCTCAGGTTTTGTAAAAATCCTGGGGGATTTGTTATTTTGCGGCAGGAAATAGTGCCCTGAGAGTCTAATATAAAGTATATTCAGGAGTAAAATGGAGGAGGAACATCATGAAGAAGGTTGTTGTATTTGCGTTGCTGCTGTTGCTGACAACGGCTGCCTCGACCGCGTTTGCCGCCGTTGGGGACAGCCGCTCCGATACAGCCGCTCTTTATGGAGAGTACCGCATTGTGATTGATTCGGATAATCAGATGTGGACAAAGCTGGATTGGGAGCAGTCCGGCAATCGCTATGCAAAGGAAGCGACGCTGTGGCACCAGTTCTGGCGCAATGGCCAGGGCTTTCAAATGGTTGTCGCTTACGAAACCGCTAAAGCGGATTCCGTCGTTCAAATCCAGCGTTTTACCCCGCAAAACTCCTTTAAGCTTAGCGAAATGAAGGCATTGTTCCCGGAGATCCATCAGCTGCTATTGTCGCCGGACACGGTGATCTTTGCAACCGACGACCGGATTACCGCTCATTTTGTCGAGAGCAAGCCGGAGATTACGCTGGGAGCAGTGATCAAAGAGGCGCCGACTTCGGACCGCCAGGGCTACTACACGCTGATATCGTTTAATATTGTGCAGGAGGGGCGCGTTGTCAAGAATGCCAATCAGATCAACGCCGATACCCTGATTCGCGAATTTGTAATGGAACGGGTTGCTAAGTCGGACGTTGATGGCAAACTGCAGTCTCGCGGTGATTGGACTCAGATAACGAACTATTTCAAATAAGCTGTCTTCCCTATCGGACAAGAAACCCTTTAAGGCGTTTGCGCGTTGCGCAAGCGCCTTTTCCGTGCAGAGCTGAAAACGGCAAAGGAAAACGCAGCGGCATGTAGAATACTATAATTTAGAAATGATTGCCGGAGGTTTTTATGGCGCCAACAAGAGAGGAACTGCTTGCGTACCTGCGCCAGGCCCGGGCTGATGCGCCTCTGCTGACCAAGGACGAATTGGCAGCGCTGGCACTGGCTCGTTTTGCCGGTGGCCGGGACGCAGCCAGTCCGGAGACTGAACAGCCTGCCGGACAAATTGAGACTGCCTTGAAGATACCGGCAGCTTCCGAGCAACTGTTGGATGCTCAGCAGCTGCTTCTGCTTATTGAGGAGCTGTCTCTGCCGGAACAAATAGAAAACGCAGCGGACCAATCAGCGGCGCGGCCGGAGCCGCAGCCGCCTGTCTGGCCGGTCGTCAACAGGCGGCTGGTGTATAAGACGGTTCTGCTGGGAGTACTCTTTGCCGTGGTTATTGCCGCTGCTTACCGTTACGGCCTGGATACTGCACCGCCGACTGAGGCTGAACCGGCAGTTGCCGCCGTTGCCGCCGTCAGGACCGCCGTTCCGGATGAAACCGGCGATGTCAGCCGCTTTGGCAAGCGCTTTGCAGGTAACTCATCCTATTATGATACGAAGTATCGCGGCAAAATACTGGAGATGGTCGGTATTGTCGACAGCGTGGAACGCAGCGAAAATGGCCGTATTCATGTGACGCTGCTGCTGGCTGATCAGAAGAACAGCGTCATGCGGGCGCGATTCCAGTTTATGCCTGATCAGACAGAAGCGATCAGCCTGGCCCAGGGGACAATGGCGGTAATCAAAGGCCGCTACAGCCGTTATCAGGATAAGGTGATCGATTTATTTCCGGCTTCTGTCGTCTATAACGGCGCCCAGGAGGAGTAAGCAATTTCCCACAGAGAAAACGCGATGTACGTCTACCGGATCACAGATAGACAGAGAGAGCCTGACGCGCATGGGGAGCGCGTCAGGCTCTCTCTGTCTATGGATTCCGTACAGCAGTCTCCGGCCGCTCAGTGTAGCTAGAAGCGGCGAAACAAGCCGACGACTTTGCCGATTACCTCGACCGCATCCGTATAGATTGGCTGCATGGCGTCGTTTTCCGGCTGCAGCCGGTAACGGCCGTTTTCCTTATAAAATCGCTTGACGGTGGCCTCCTCTTCATCCAGCAGCGCGACGACAATATCCCCGTTATTGGCGGTGCGGGCTTCTCTGACCACAATATAGTCGCCATCGAGAATACCGGCATTAATCATGCTGTCACCACGTACGTCGAGCATGAACACGTCATCGCTGCGCCCAACCAGTTCCGCAGGCAGCGAATAGGTGGCCTCAATATTTTCCACCGCTAAAATCGGCTGGCCGGCGGTAACGCGGCCAACATGGGGCACTTCCACCAGTGTTTGCTGCCGTCGGGATTCGGCGGTGATTTCAATTGCGCGGGGCTTGGTCGGATCCCGCCGGATAAGGCCCAGCGCTTCAATTTTTGCCAGGTGCGCATGCACCGTGGAACTGGAACTCAGCCCGACCGCTTTGCCGATTTCTCTTACCGAGGGCGGATAGCCTTTGGTTTGCACGTTCTGTTTAATATAGGCAAGAATTTTTTCCTGCTTGTCGCTTAGCAACGCCGGCATACGATCACCTCATCGCTATTATAGCACGAACCATCATAAAAACAAACAAAAGTTCGTATCACCCACTTGACACGAACGAGTGTTTGGTATATTATCAAGACGACAGAACATATGTTCCGAAGGGCAGTGATGGGGAAATGAAAATTCTGGCCGGCATGATTATTGTTGTACTTTTTTATCTGGGCAGCGTCTACGCCGATCCGTTGACTGAGCCGCAGATAAGCGTTATTCAGGTCCGTCCCGGCGATACAGTCTGGAAAATTGCCGCCGATCATACAACTGAACGGCAAGACATTCGTGAAGTGGTTGCCATCATCAGGCAGTTGAATCAACTCGATCACAATGGCAGCATTCAGCCGGGCCAGCTGTTGAAGGTACCGCAGTCAATCCGGCAGATCTAACGAGCCAGAGCCGGGCAATCGCTCTCTTATACAAGCCTGGTGTTCTTACACAGGCACTCCGCATGTTTTTTTAATTCCAGATACCAGTATAATTGTTCATTATATGCGATCCGGTTTAGGCCGCTGGGAGACGGAACAACAAAGTCGTCAATAGGGGGAACTACGCTGTCGCTCTGCAAACCGCAGGCGACAGCTTTTTTGCCCGAAAATTCGCGGTAGACGCCGATGCCGGCATAGCAGGCAATGGCAGGCTGATAGTCTGTCAGCTTTGCTTTCAGGACTGCAGCGCCCTGCCGGTATTCCTGCTTACTGATTTCGGCAGCCGCTTTGCTGGGGCGGGCAACAATGTTGGTAATGCCGCAGCCCCACTCCAGGAGTTGGCGGCTTTCTGCTGGCCGCAGCTGCCGGGGCGTCAGGCCTGCCGCGGCCAGCAATTTCCAGAACCGGTTGGAATGGCCGGCAAAATGACAACCGGTTTCGGCTGAACGCAGCCCTGGGTTAAAGCCAATAAATAAAATACGCAGACGGGGTTTAATAATGTCCGCTACTGTTGTCATCTTTTCGCCTCTTTTCAGTTATACTAATTGAAAGTAAAAAACGAGGTGAGTTTCATGCTGATGAACTGGCTGACAATGAAGCTGCTGAATCCCATGCTGGATGAGGCAACCGTGAAGATGCTGACCGCCGACTATACAGACAACCCCTTCCTGATGGCTACCGTTGGCGAAAAACTGGGGCCGCGGGCATTGATTGAGGCTGGTATGCGGGCTGAAAGCGGCAAGGCGCTGGCCCGTCCCTTAGGCAGCCCGGTTGTGCTTTCGCCCTGGGACAAGCTGCTGCTGAATCCCAAGCAGGTATTTGCTCCAACTATTGCCGATTATACGCAGGTTGATACGAGGACGACCATCGGACCGCTGGCGAAAAGGCCGCTGTCGCTGGAAACGCCGGTTCTGATCACAGGCATGTCGTATGGCGGGTCGCTGAGCCTGCCGCTGAAAATCGCTTTGGCCAAAGGCGCCTCCCAGGCGGGAACAGCGACTAATACCGGTGAGTCGGCGATGACCAGTGAAGAGCGCGAAAGCGCTAAATTTTTAATTGGACAGTATCATCGCGGCGGTTGGTTAAGCGGTGCGGAGCAGTTAGGCCAATTGGATGCCATCGAGATTCAATTGGGGCAGGGCGCCTGGGGCGGCGCCGTCGACGAGCCAATCAGCGCAGCTGAAATCGGCGAGCATTTACGCGAAGCATGGCGGTTGGCACCGAACGAGGATACTGTCATTTATGCCCGGCTGCCGGATAAGGATGCAGATCTGGTCAGCCTGGTTGAACGGCTGAAAGCCGACTATGGAGTTCCGGTTGGCATAAAAATCGCCGGTTCGGATTATATTGAAGACGAATTGGCCGTTATTGCCAGAAGCAAGCCGGATTACCTCGTCGTCGACGGTTCTGAGGGCGGTACTTCCGCCGCCAACCCTACCTTGCAGGACCATGTAGGCCTGCCGACGCTGCACACGCTTGTCCGGACCATTGACTGGCTGAGGCAAGCAGGCATCCGTGACCGTATCAGCGTAATTGCCGCTGGCGGACTGACGACGCCGGGCCATTTTCTCAAGGCACTGGCCATTGGCGCCGATGCCGTTTACATCGGTACGATCGCACTGATGGCCGCTTTGCAGGCGCAGGTGATCAAAACAACGCCGCAAGCGCCGCCGGTACAGATGGCCCTCTATAACGGCAAGTTTACGGATCGTCTGGATATCGACCATGCCGCCCGCCACCTGGCTAACTTCCTCGCCTCCTGCAAAGTGGAAATGCAGCTTGCGGCACAGGCTGTAGGCCGCTATGCGCTGCGCGAGCTTGACCGCAGCGATCTTGTTACGGTGGAAGCCGAACTGGCGGAGTTTATGGATATCCGTTGCGCCGCCAGTCCGCGGCAGCAGCGGCACAGCCGCCGTTCGCAGCCGGAAACGAGCCTGCCTTTGCAATAGTATGATCCTGTTCAGCTTGATCCGCGCGTAGCGCGGATTTCTTTTTGCCAGGACAGCAATCGTTATTTTCTTGTAAAATCAGCCGCTGCCAGCTGCCGGCAGGCAGGAAAACAGGGGACTTGCCAGAACTAATAAAGTGGATATTACCAATATTGATAAAGAAGTGGATGGTGTCAATGGAGGACAGGCAAGTAACTGCTTTGGTCTGCGATGATTCGATTCTGGTCCGCAAGCAATTGAAAGATTTGCTGGAAACGCTGGGTTGTACTGTCCTGGAGGCCAAAACCGGTTTGGAGGGAGTGGAACTATACCGTCGCGAAAAGCCGCAAGTGGTCTTCCTGGACATCGTCATGCCTGAAATGGATGGCATTGCCGCGCTGCAGGCAATCTTAACCGGCGACAGCCGGGCGAAGGTTGTCATGGTTTCATCAGCCGCTACCGCCAGCCATGTCAAGCAAGCTCTGCAGCTGGGCGCGTTCAGCTTTATTCAAAAGCCGTACACAAAAGAGGACATTCACCAAATTATCCTGTCAATCGGTAACTAGGGGTGATGGGCATGTACGACCAGTTTTTTGGACAATTTCTGCTGCAAAAAGGGTTGCTGACCGCTGAGCAGTTGTGCCGTGCATTGGGAAAAGAAACGGCGGCACGTGTAAAGCTGGGGGTGCTGGCGATTGACAAAGGCTGGCTGAGCGCCGCCCAGGTGCATGAGCTGCACACTTTGCAGAGAAGCCAGGACACTCGTTTTGGCGATCTGGCTGTCAGCAAAGGCTATTTGACTCCGGCTCAGGTGGACGAACTGCTGCAGTCGCAGCGCTCCCGCCATCTATCGCTGAGCCAGGCTATTCTGGACAGCGGCTATCTCACATTGGCCGAACTGACGCCGGTACTGGCGTTATATAAAGCTCAAGCCGCGCTGGCAAGGGACGAGGATGGTTTTGATGCTGTCGCGCAATCGGTTATTGCGCTTAGCAGCCTCGAATCCGGTCAGCGGGAGCGTTATTCGCTTTATACAGGCTTGTTTCTCCGTAATGCCGTCCGCTTCCTGCAAACGACGCCGGTGCTGGAAGCTGCGGGGCCATTGGATCAGACTGCTTCTGATTGGTTTATCTCACAGGTAATCAGTATTGACGGCCAGCAACTGCAAACCGGACTGCTGCTGCCTGCGGCGACGCTGGTGCAGCTCGCCGCTGCCTACAGCGGCGAGCCGATTGAAGCTGTGGATGAGCTGGCGCTTGACGCAGCGGCTGAATTCCTAAACTTGCATAACGGCATGTTCAGCATTGCTGTTGTCAACCGGGGCGGCGATGCCAGAATGATGCCGCAGACGGTCGGAAAGGCAACGCTGCTGCCGGGGCCGGGGCTGGCATTGTCAATCGTTACGGCACTTGGCCGCATGCAACTGGTGCTTGCAGCCGGCAATTGACGGCCGGATAAGCCGCGGCTGCGTCCTGACGGAGGGTATGAGTTCCGGCCGCTTGCCATACACTATTACTGCGTCAGTTGCTGCGCCAATTTGAAACAGGAAGCTGATGGTGAATTTTTGACCGTCAGCAATTTCTGTTTTCAAGGTTGCTCGAACATTGGTATCTTAAATTTCTTGCCGATTCACTGCGATTACACGAGGCAGGCGGCAAAATGACTGAGTCAACAGGAGGAAAACAATGAGTCAATATACTGAATTAGATCAAACCTGCGTCAATAGCATCCGGGTGCTGGCCGCTGACACTGTCGAAAAGGCGAAATCCGGCCATCCCGGCATGCCTATGGGATCGGCGGCAATGGCGTATGTGCTTTGGACCCGGATCCTGCGCCACAATCCGCGCAATCCGCAATGGCCTGACCGCGACCGGTTTATTTTGTCCGCTGGTCATGGTTCGGCTTTGTTATATTCCCTGCTGCACTTAAGCGGTTATGATTTAGCTCTGGAGGACTTACAGCAATTCCGGCAGTGGGGCAGCCGGACTCCAGGGCATCCTGAGTACGGCCATACGATCGGTGTGGAAACAACTACCGGACCGCTGGGGCAGGGGCTGGCAAATGCGGTGGGAATGGCCATGGCCGAACGCTTTCTGGCGGCCAGGTTCAATAAAGCGCAGGGGGAAATTGTCGACCACTATACCTACGCTCTCGTCGGCGATGGCTGCCTGATGGAAGGCGTTACGCATGAAGCCGCCTCCCTGGCGGGAACGCTTAAACTGGGCAAGCTGATCTGTCTGTATGACGATAATCACATTTCTATTGAGGGCAGCACCGATTTAGCCTTTACTGAAGATACCGTGAAACGGTTCGAGGCATACGGCTGGCAGACACTGGTTGTCGAGGATGGCAACGACCTGGTTGCCATCGATGCGGCAATCCGGGCCGCGCAGGCTGATCAGGAACGGCCAAGCTTTATTGCCGTACGGACTGAGATCGGCTACGGCAGTCCGCATAAACAGGGGAAGGCCAGCGCTCACGGCGAGCCGCTGGGAGCAGACGAACTGCAGCTAACCAAACAATTCTATGGCTGGCCGCACGAACCGTTTCATGTTCCGGCCGCTGTACAGGAACATTTCCGGCAGTCTGTCAGCCGGGGAGCAGCAGCGGAACAGCAGTGGAACAGCGTTTTTGCCGCTTATGCGAAAGCGAATCCGGTTGAAGCCGGCGAGTGGAGCCGGATGCTTAAGGGCGAGTTGCCGGCAGGCTGGGAGCAATCGCTGCCCCGCTTTGCCGCCGATGCCAAAGGCGTGGCCAGCCGCGTCGCTTCCGGCGATATTCTGCAGGCCGTTGCCGCCGCCGTACCCAATCTGATCGGCGGGTCCGCCGATCTGGCGCCGTCAACCAAGACCCTGATCAAAGGCGAAGGCGATTTCTCGGCGCAGGATTACGGCGCCCGCAACCTACGCTTCGGTGTACGCGAGCATGCGATGGGCGCGATCATGAACGGTTTAGCCCTGCATGGCGGCCTTATCGCCTACGGTGCGACCTTCCTGGTATTTGCCGATTACATGCGTCCCGCTATCCGGCTGGCGGCGTTAATGAAGCAAAAGGTCATTTACATTTTCACTCATGACAGTATTGGTCTGGGTGAAGACGGCCCCACGCATCAGCCGGTTGAACACCTGGCTTCGCTGCGGCTTATTCCCGGACTGACAGTGCTCCGCCCCGCCGATGCCAATGAGACGGCGGCAGCCTGGAAAACGGCGATGACTGTTGAGGGACCGGCGGCACTGATTCTCAGCCGGCAAAACCTGCCGACCATCGACAGCAGCCGCTATACTGCCGATGGTGATGCGGCGCGGGGCGCCTATGCGATTGAGCGCGGCGGCGACCGTCCCGATTTGATTTTGCTCGCCACTGGTTCCGAGGTGCATCTGGCGCTTACCGCGGCCGGGCAGCTGCGGGAGCGCGGTATCAGCGCCCGGGTTGTCAGCATGCCGAGCTGGGAAATTTTCGAAAGCCAGCCGGCCGCATATCGCGAGGCGATCCTGCCGGCTGCAGTTACGGCCAGAGTTGCCGTTGAGGCAGGCGTTTCCTTCGGCTGGAGCCGTTATACCGGTGAAGCCGGCGTGACCATTGGCATCGACCGCTTTGGCGCTTCGGCGCCGGCGGAAGTGCTCTTTGAAAAATTTGGCTTTACGGCTGCGGCGATCGTCGAAGCCTCGCTGAAGCTGCTGGGGAAATAAGCCGCCAGAAGCCGTTTTACTACCTGCCGGCAAAGAAGCGCAAGCCTACTCAGGGCTTGCGCTTCTTTATGGGCAACTGCGTTTTACTTTTTTAAATTAACAAACTCAAAACCGGCTGAACGGTTGGAGGAAAACGCCGGCAAAACGCGAAACGGGAGTATAAAGACAGGGATCAATTCATGAGGAGGGGACTATATGCGTACTGTCCAGGCCAGCGTCATCAGCGAGGCGATTGCCCAATTATGCATTGACGCCAATTATTACCTTGCCGAGGACGTTTTTCAGGCGCTTAAACAAGGGGAAGCCAGTGAGGAGTCGCCGCTTGGCCGGGAGATTCTCGCACAACTGGTGGAAAATGCCTGTATTGCCAGGCAAGAGGCAATGCCGATCTGTCAGGATACCGGCATGGCGGTTGTCTTTTTGGAAATCGGTCAGGATGTGCATATTGCCGGCGGCGATCTCAAGGCCGCGGTTGACGCCGGCGTAGCCAAAGGCTACCGCGAGGGATATCTGCGTAAGTCGGTCGTGGACGATCCGATGTTTGTCCGCAAAAATACCAATGACAATACGCCGGCTATTTTGCACATTGATATCGTTCCCGGCGATCGCATTCATATTATCCTGGCGCCGAAAGGATTCGGCAGTGAGAATATGAGTGCGGTTAAAATGCTGACCCCGTCCGCCGGCGTCGCCGGTCTGAAGCAGTTTGTCACCGATACAGTCGCAGCCGCCGGCTCGAACCCCTGTCCGCCGATTGTAGTCGGTGTCGGCATTGGCGGTACCTTCGAAAAAGCCGCTTTTTTGGCTAAAAAAGCGTTGCTGCGGCCGCTGCATCAGCATAATGCCGATCCCGTTTATGCCAACCTGGAAGCAGAATTGCTGGATCTGGTCAATAAGACCGGGGTGGGCCCGCAGGGATTGGGCGGGACGACTACCGCCCTGGGTGTGAATGTCGAGTTTTTCCCTACCCATATCGCCGGCATGCCGGCGGCGGTTAACATCAACTGCCATGCTACCAGGCATGCGGAAATAACGTTGTAGGGAGGATGGATACAATGGCGGAACAAGTTCGGATTACCGCTCCGTTGACGGAAGCGGCGGCCCGCAATCTGAAAGCGGGCGACAGTGTATTGATCAGCGGCACGATTTATACGGGGCGCGACGCAGCGCACAAGCGCTTGACTGAGACGCTGGGGCGAGGCGAAGCGCTGCCGGTTGACTTCACCGGCCAAATCATCTATTATGTCGGGCCGTCGCCTGCCAAGCCGGGACAGCCGATCGGGGCGGCCGGACCAACCACCAGCGGCAGAATGGATGCCTATACGCCGGCAATGCTTGCGCAGGGGCTGAAGGGAATGATCGGCAAAGGCTATCGCAGCCCTGCCGTAGTTGAGGCAATGAAAAAGCACGGGGCGGTATACTTTGCCGCTACCGGCGGCGCGGCCGCGCTGATTGCCAAAAGCATTAAAAACTATGAGGTAATCGCGTACGCGGATCTTGGCACCGAGGCGATTGCCCGGCTGACAGTCGAAGATTTTCCGGCCATTGTCGTTATTGACAGTGAAGGCAGAAACTATTATGAGGAAGGTCAAAAACAGTACCGGAGGTTGTAAACGTGAACCAGACTGAATTTTACCTGCGTCGGCTGCATTCTCTAACCGGTATTGTGCCGATCGGATTTTTTCTGCTGGAACATATTTTTACCGTATCCCTTGCTATTGCCGGTCCGGCCGCGTTTAACGCCGCTACCGCCTTTCTGCAAACCCTGCCGATGAAAGCGGCGCTGGAAATCGGCCTTATCGCGCTGCCGCTGCTGTTTCACGGCGTTTACGGCTTATACGCCGCTTTTATTGCCAAACATAATGTGCTCACCTATTCCCATTTTCGCAACTGGACTTTTTACGCTCAGCGGATCAGTGCCTATATTGCCCTGGTTTTCATCGTCTGGCATGTGTGGCTGCTGCGCTTCGGCGGGGCGGGAGACGGGCCGGCAACAACCTTTCAGGACCTTGCCGGGGTAATGGCTGATCCTGCTGTCCTGGCAGCACATGCAGTCGGTCTGGTTGCCACCGTTTTTCACTTTACCAATGGTCTGTGGGCATTTGGTATAACCTGGGGGATTACAACCGGTCCGCGTTCGCAGCAAATCAGCCAGTATGCCTGCTGGTGTTTGTTTGCTCTGCTGAATATTGCCGGGCTTGCGGCGCTGCTGCGTTTTGCCGGCTAGGAGGGAGAACATGAAGATTATTGTTGTCGGCGGCGGTGCCGCCGGTTTAATGGCGACGCTGCGGATTGCCGAACTTGGTCAGAATGTCGAGCTGTTTTCGATTGTTCCCGTCAAACGGTCGCATACCGGTTGCGCCCAGGGCGGCATGAACGGCGCACTTAATACCAAAGGCCAGGGTGATTCGACGCGGCAGCATTTTGTCGATACGATTCTTGGCGGTGATTTTTTGGCGAATCAGCCGCCGGTGAAGGCGATGTGCGATGCCGCGCCGGAGGTCATCTATACGCTGGATCGCATGGGCATGATGTTTACCCGGACTGCGGAAGGGCTTCTGGATCTGCGTCCCTTTGGCGGCACTAAGCATAAACGGACGGCGTTTTCCGGTGCAACCACCGGCCAGCAGCTGCTGAATACGCTTGATGAGCAGGTCAGGCGCTATGAAAGCAGGGGCTTGGTGCAAAAACGCGAGGGTTGGGAATTTTTAGCCAACATCCTGGATGAAAACGGCGAATGCCGCGGCATTGTCGCGCAATGTCTTACCGATATGGCGATTGAAGCCTTTCCGGCGGACGCGGTCATTCTGGCAACCGGCGGCATCGGCATGGTATTTGGCCGCAGTACCAATGGTACTATTTCCACTGGCGCCGCTGCCGCCATCGCCTACCAGCAGGGTGCCGCCTACGCCAACGGTGAATTTATTCAGATTCATCCGACGGCTCTGCCCGGTGAGGACAAACGCCGGCTGATGAGCGAATCGGCCCGTGGCGACGGCGGCCGCATTTGGACCTATAAGGACGGCCAGCCCTGGTATTTCCTTGAAGAATGGTATCCGGCCTATGGTAATTTGGTGCCGCGCGATGTCGCCGCCCGGGCAATTTTTAAAGTCTGCACCGAAATGGGACTGGGCGTGGATGGGAAGAATATTGTTTATCTGGATGTATCGCATATTGATGCTAAGGAGCTTGACCGCAAACTGGGCGGTATTATGGAAATCTACGAGAAATTTATCGGTGAAGATCCCCGGAAAGTACCAATGAAGATTTTTCCTTCCATGCATTACACGATGGGCGGGCTGTGGACGGATTACGGTCATATGACGCTGATTCCCGGACTGTTTGCGGCCGGCGAATGTGATTATATGTATCATGGCGCCAACCGTCTCGGCGGCAATTCACTGTTGTCGGCTACCTACAGCGGCATGGTCGCCGGTCCGGCGGCGGTCAACTTCGTCAAGGGACGTCAGCGTAAGGAGATCACTGCTGGCACAGTTGCCGCATACAAACAGAAGGAAATTGACGCCTACGAGCAGCTGCTGAAGCTGGACGGACCGGAGAATCCCTATGTGATTCACCGGGAAATGGGTGACTGGATGACTGAAAACTGTACAATCCAGCGTTACAATGCAAAGCTGGCGGCAACCGATCAGAAGCTGCTGGAGCTGCAAGAGCGCTGGCAGCGGGTTCGGGTAGCTGATAAGTCCCGTTACGCCAATCAGGCGGTTCTGTTCAGCCGCCAGCTCAGGCACATGCTTGAACTGGCGAGAGTAATCACTGTCGGCGCTCTCAACCGCAACGAAAGCCGCGGCTCGCACTTTAAGCCGGAGTTTCCCCAGCGGGATGATGAAAACTGGCTGAAGACGACACTGGCGTCATATACGCCGCAAGGACCGGTTCTGCGCTATGAGGCGGTGGATACGTCGCTGCTGCAGCCGCAAGCCCGCCGCTATGATGTTGATAATGCGGCAGCCGCCGGGAAGGGGGCCAAGTGAATGAAGCGCGTGCACCTTATCATTACCCGGCAGGATAAGCCGGACGCCGCTCCTTACGTCCAGGAATTCCTGGTGCCGCATAGCGATAATATGAATGTTGTAACTGCTCTGATGGAAATTCAGAAAAATCCGGTAACGCGGGAAGGGGTGACGGTAAATCCGGTTGTCTGGGAGTGCAACTGCCTGGAGGAGGTCTGCGGCGCCTGCAGCATGCTGATCAACGGCCGGGCCAGGCAGGCGTGCTCGGCGTTAATTGCTCATTTGCAGCAGCCGGTCAGGCTGGCGCCGCTGAGCAAATTTCCGGTGGTGCGTGACTTGATCGTCGATCGGCAGCGGATGTTTGATGCGCTAAAAACCGTTAAAGGCTGGGTGACGGTTGATGGTACCATGCCGCTGGGCCGGGGGCCGCGCATGGCGCAGACAGCGCAGGAGGAAGTGTATCCGCTTTCCCGCTGCATGACCTGCGGCTGCTGCATGGAGTCTTGTCCGAACTATCATGCCGGCTCGGCTTTTCTCGGCCCGGCCCCTATTGCCCAGGTACAGCTGTTTAACAGCCACCCGATTGGTGCTATGCAAAAAGACGAGCGTCTGGATGCCCTCGCCGGTTCCGGCGGTATCGCCGCCTGCGGCAACGCGCAGAACTGTGCCGCCGCTTGTCCGAAGCAAATTCCCTTAACCGGTGCCATTGCCAAACTTAACCGTCAGGTCAACCTATTCACCTTCCGCAAACTGTTTGATAAGTGAGCCTGCCCCGTCAACCGCGCCAGGTGTCGGGAAACCGCCGAAGCACAGGGCTCTAGCCGCAGGCGTAGAAGGGATACAGGCAAAGCGATGAGGGGGATTACCGTGCTGACAATTGTTCCGGTTCAGGCGTCAGACCTGGATCAGCTTGCCGTTTTAAGCCGCGAACTCTGCGGACGCACTGTAAATATGGCGCGGCTGCGGGATGCTGTTGAGAAGATGCTGGCCAATCACGATTATATTCTGCTTGGGGCTAAAGATGCTCAGCAGCGGTTGGTTGGTTTTGTCATGGCAATTATCTGTCTGGACATTGTCGGTGACTGCCGGCCTTTTGCGGTGATGGAAAACCTGATTGTAGCGGAAAAAGCACGCGGCCTTGGCGCGGGCAGAATGCTGGTTGCCGCGATTGAACAACAGGCCCGTGACCGTGATTGCTACTATCTAATGTTCAATTCTTTGGCCGAACGCAAGCAGGCGCATCAGTTTTATGCCCGTATTGGCTATGCCAAAGGCATTGTTGAAGGATTCAAACGCTATTTATGAGCATTTTCCTCCAGGATAGGCGGCTGTTTTTGTTCGCATAATAGTAGTGCGCCGGTTGTTCCGGCAAAATCAAAGTGGAGGTGGCCCTTTATGCCATTATCGGGAGTAAAATGCATGGTTTCCAACTGTAGTTACTGGGAAAAAGGCAATCATTGCGATGCTTCTGCGATCGAAGTCGACGTGGAAAGCGGCGCCCGCGAAGCCCGCCAGAGCGATCAGACCAACTGCCGTACCTTCAAACCTGCAAAATGAACAAAAAAACCCGGCGATACAGCCGGGTTTTGGTATTTTGTGTTATACTTTTGGTATAGATACCGCTTGTACGGGAGGTGAAATGATGAGAAAAGCTGGCTGGCTGCTGGCCGTCTTGGCCGTGCTGCTTTATCAAAGCCTTCTGCCGCCAGCGGCGCTGGCGTTTGAGACCAGGCGGGTGGTGCTTGTCGGCCCGGTCGATACCGCCGGGTACAAGAGTGAGGCAGTCGACGCCCTGATCAGCGGCGCCTGGAAACGGGTGTTTCGTTACCCGTTTTATGAGGTAGTGGCTGAATTACGCGGCGTACCGGCGGCCGGCGAGGCGGATCTGGCGGAGCTGGCCCGTGCCAGTGAGGCAGAGATTATTGCGGCGGCTGAAATTGTCAGGCTGGATGATCATACCTACCAGCGGGGGCTGTGGGACGACTCCGAAACCTGGCAGGATATTCGGCTGGAACTGTCGATAAAGACCTATGATGCAAGCGCGAAAGCCTATCAGGCTTTTAGGGTGAAACGCCAGCAAAGCCAGCCGCTTTCGGTAAACAGCGGCCCTGAACCGCTGATTGCCGATGCAATGGACGAGGTGTTGGCCCGCATTGCGTTTAAACGCGTGCCGGAATAGTGAGACTATCTACACAGCAATTTCAGACTTTAAGTAAATGAAGGAGTTGAAGCAACCTTGTCTCAAGATCAGCACTGCAACCATGTGCAACCACGCCGGGAGAGGCGGATTGTACATAGCCTGAGCTATTTGCTGCTGGCTTTTTTGCTGCTTGTCCTGCCGGGAGTTTCCGCGCGACAGGCGGAAGCTGCCGAGCTGGAACTGAACTGGGACTACCTGACGCCTCACGGGAGCGACCGTGATCTGAATACAGTATCGCTGCATGTGCTTGAAAAAATTGCTGAGAAAGGCAACCGGTCCGTCTACCGGGGGCTTACGATCACGCGGGCCTACGGCAGCATCTTTTTTGAGCAGCAGAAGCGAGACAGTCCCGGAACCGGCATCGGTCCGACTTTTCTGATTCGCAATCAGAAGACCCTTTCCGATAAATGGTCAGCCGCTTTTGATATGAGCGGCGGCTTCATGATTTATGACCGCTCATTTCCGGCCGGCGGCAGATGGTATAACTTCATGTGGCGGGTCGGGCCGCAGTTTATCTATAAAATCAACGCAGACACCTCCGTCAATCTCGGCTATACACTGATGCATGTTTCCAATGGCCTGCAATCCCGCAATCCGGGCTATGACGCTCATGGTATCTCGTTCGGGGTTTCCGGCAAATTTTAATACGATGTTGACTGACAACAGCCGGCTGCGTCTTATTGCCGCTCTCTCCAGACCGGCTAGTGTAGCCGGCTGGTTTGTCAAGTGGCAGTGGTTTCTCCGCTGCGGTTAGACCAGGCGTCCAGAAACGCCGGCACCCGCTGCTCGTGCAAATCTGAAGCGGAGAAGCAGGCAAAGCGGGTAAAATGATAAAAGATAATAATTATTATTTGATAAAAATAACTTGAATTTATTTGCGTCTGTTGTATAATAGATTCATAGGACAAGCCGGGAGACAGCCGGTCTTTATGACCCCGGAGATTTTATCCGGCGGCGGTCTCCGGCGCTTGCACACTAAAGGAGGAATCCAGGATGATTGCAAACAAGGTTCGGGACGCGATTAATACGCAAATTCAGAAGGAATACGCTTCCGCTTATTTATATCTGGCGATGGCGGCCGACTGTGAGTCAAAGAATCTGAAAGGCTTCGCTGCCTGGCTGCGGCTGCAGTACGAGGAAGAAGTCAGCCACGCATTGAAACTATATGATTATTTACTGGAGCGGGGCGGTACGGTATCCTTGCTGCCGCTTCAAGCGCCGCCTGCTGAATTCGGCACGCCGCTGCAGCTGTTTGAACAGGTGCTGGCGCATGAACAGCATGTCACCGCTTCGATTCACGCCTTGTACGAGCTGGCGCTGGCGGAGAAGGACTACGCGACCCAGGTCTTTCTGCAATGGTTTATCAGCGAGCAGGTGGAGGAAGAGGCATCGGCCAGCGAGGTTCTGGAAAAAATCCGCATGACCGGCGATCGCGCTCTGGTCTACCTCGATAAAGAATTGGGCAAGCGGGGACGCGACTGAGCCGCCGGCCCTGACTGTCCCGGCGGCGTTGCAGGCCGCCGGGACAGTTTTTTTATCGACATTTTCAGCTAGTCAGTCCCTGCCGTCGGTTTCGCCGTCCTCCTGCCACTCTATCGCCGAATCCAGCGCCCGCAGCACCCGCATTTCCGGCGCTTCCCGCATGATGTTGATCAGCATATCGCGAAATGCCGGATCATTGACAAGCTGCAGCAGGGCCGGACGCATTTCGGGAGATTGCAGGTTATCCGCCGTCGCCTTCAGCATTTCCGGCGATTTCATCATCTCAGCCAGTTTGGCTTTGCCTTCCGGCGATTTCAGAAACAGCAGGATTTGAGCATGCAGCAGTTGCTGTACCTCGGGATTATAAATACTATCCTCGACAATGGCAGTGATGACAGAGCGGTCGTGGAAGCGGCTGCCGGCGGCAGCATTCTGGAGGTAGGACGGCGCCCAGTGCCAGAGAGCGGCGCCAAGCATCATCCCGAAAAATCCGGCTGCTGCCAGACTGGCGGCCAATTTTTTTGCCATTTGCTTCTCTCCCTTCAGGTGATTTCCAGCTTTAGGATAACCAGACTGGATCTGCATAATACCTGCCGTGGTGCACAACCCGGAAAACCGCAATTAATGACAGCCCAGTTTCCGCCAGCCGCCGTCCTCGCTGATAATTAATTGCCACGTCACTTCCAGTTTTATGACTAGTCAAATAGTCCTAAAATGACAATTTGTTAACGAAATCCTGTTGTTTTTTGCCGATTGCAGTTGCTTTAAGGCAGGAAATGCCGCACAGACGGAGAATTTTGTTGAAGAGCAAGGAACTATTGTGTCCGAGTGGTCTGGACTTATAGGAGGGTATGATTTGGAAAAGTCAACCATAATTGGGGTGATTATCGGGTTTCTGGCCATTGGCGTTGGCATGGTGCTAAAAGGGGCCAGTCTGGCAGCGCTATATAATCCGGCGGCTTTTTTAATTATAATGGTAGGAACCGCGGCCAGCTTGTTCAATGCGTTCTCCATGGCACAGATGAAGCAGTTTCCTGCTCTGTTCAAGCAGTTATTTAAAGAACAGAATCTCCTGCCAAAGCCGGAACTGCTGGCGCTATTTGTGGAATTGTCCCAGACAGCCCGGCGTGAAGGGATCCTGGCACTGGAGAGCCGGCTGGGGGAAGTAAAGGATCCGTTCCTGAAAAATGGACTGAGCATGGTTATTGACGGCATGGACCCGGAGTTTGTCCAGGACGTTCTCGATGCCGATGTCGCGGCAATGGAGGACCGGCATCGCACCGGCGCGCTGATGTTTTCCCAGGCCGGCTCTTACGCCCCCACGCTCGGCGTTTTGGGCGCGGTTGTGGGTTTGATCGCCGCGCTGGGCAATCTCAATGATATCGAAGTGCTGGGGCACTCGATCGCGGCTGCTTTTGTCGCGACACTGCTCGGTATCTTTACCGGTTATGTACTGTGGCATCCGTTTGCCAATAAACTGAAAATGCTTTCGAAGAAAGAGGCGGAAGTCAAGCGGATGATGATCGAGGGCATACTTTCTTTGCAGGCAGGCGATTCGCCGCTGGCAATTGAGGCCAAGCTGCTGGTGTTTGTGCCGCAGGCAGAGCGGGATGCGCTGAGGCGGAAAGAGGCTTAATATGTCGAAGAAAAAACATCAGGAGCATCATGAAGAGCATGTCGACGAGTCGTGGCTCATTCCTTATGCCGATATTCTGACGTTATTGTTGGCATTATTCATTGTTTTGTTTTCTTCGGCTCAGGTCGATTCGAAAAAGCTGGAGCAGATCCGGGAGTCCTTCGGTTCCGCTTTTGGCATGGGCGCCAATTCGATTATGCCCGAGTACCGGGCGGCGCCGACGGTGACCACCGGCATGCCGGCTGCGCCGCCGCCGGAGATGGATTCGATCATTTCCGGCGATAAGAAGCAGCAATATATTCGCGAAACCGTACAACTGCTGGAGGTTAAGCAGGCGCTTGACAGCTATATTCAGCAGAATAATTTAAGCGGCGACCTTCGTACCATGCTGACCGGTGACGGGCTGATGCTGCGTATTCGCGATACCTCCCTGTTCCCTTCGGGCAGCGCGGAGCTGCTGCCTGAATCGCGCCGGCTGGGCGGCGAAATCGCTAAATTGCTGCTGGCTGTGCCGCAAAAAGTGATGATTGCGGGGCATACTGATATTGTTCCGATTAATACGGCTGAGTTTCCTTCCAACTGGGAACTGAGTTCAAAGCGTGCGCTGAATTTCATGCGGTTTATTCTGGGCCAGCAATCCGGCCTTGACCCTGCCCGTTTTAACGCTACCGGCTATGGTGAATACCGCCCGGTCGCACCGAATGAGACAGCCGAGGGCCGCAGTCAGAATCGCCGTGTAGAAATTTTGATTCAGCGCCAGTACCGGCAATAGCGGCGGTTGGTCAGTGACCTGTGCGGTATTCGAATATGATTGATGAGGTTGACAACAGCCCCGAAATTCTGTTGCCTGCGTGTTTGCAAGGCTGGATTTTCGGGGCTGTCTGACACTCGCGCGGTTACTGCCGGCTGGTGCTATGACGCTATTTTTATTACGGGGATGTAATCCTATGACGGGGTGGTGTTATAATGATAATGGGCAGCGGTATTGATATCATTGAAATTCAGCGAATTGCTGCCGCTCTGGAAAGCCGGCGTTTCCGGCAACGGGTTTTTACCGCGGCGGAACAGACCTACTGTGACTCCCGCCAGACGCAGCGGGTCAGCTCCTATGCCGCCCGCTTTGCCGCTAAAGAAGCGGTGATGAAAGCGCTGGGGACAGGGCTGGCTGGCGGACGCTGGCTGGACATCGAGATTGTGTCGGCAGTGGATACTAAGCCGACAGTGCGGTTGACGGGTTATTTCGCCGCCATTGCCCGGGAAATGGGAACTGCTCAGATCGAAATTTCTCTGAGTCATTGCCGGCAGTTTGCCGTTGCCCAGGCCATAATATGGGGAGGAATGAATAATGAAAGTTGCCACAGCCGCAGAGATGCGTCAGATTGACGCTTCGGCTATGGAAGAATATGAAATTCCCGGCGCCGTTTTAATGGAAAGCGCTGGCGCGGCGGTGGCGGCGGCGGTGGAAACGCTGCTGGCATCAGCCGGCAGGAAGATTTGCCTGTTCTGCGGCAAGGGAAATAATGGCGGCGATGGTTTCGTTGCCGCCCGCTATTTGCTTAATCACGGTTTCCGGGTGCAAATCTGCCTGCTGACCGCTGCCGACTCCCTGCGGGGAGATGCACTGCGCTACTATTCTGTTCTGCGAAAGCTGAATGCCGATATCCTGGAGATTGCCGATGCCCGCGACTGGGATAAGGCTGAAGTTGCCGTTTCCTTTGCCGATTGTCTGGTTGACGCAGTGCTGGGAACGGGGCTGGCCGGTGTTCCCGGCGAACATATGCTCAGAGCGATTGATTTGATGAATACATCCGGCAAGCCGGTTGTCGCCGTTGATCTTCCCTCCGGTGTTGAAGCCGATACCGGCTGCATTGCTCGTACGGCGGTGCGGGCAGTCCGGACGGTGACCTTTGGCCTGCCGAAGCCGGGCCTGTACCTGCATCCTGGCGCTGGCTGCGCCGGCGCGTTGACGGTGGCTGATATTGGCCTCCCGTCGGCATTGTTAGCTTCGCGGCAGATTAAACAGAATACGGCAACACCGGCTGAGATTACGGCGATGCTGCCTGCACGGGCGGCAGATGCGCATAAGGGCAGCTGCGGCCGGGTTGGAGTGATTGCCGGCTCGGCGGGAATGACCGGCGCTGCGGCGCTTGCGGCAACCGGCGCGCTGCGCTGCGGCGCCGGTCTGGTTACGCTTGGTGCGGCCGCCAGCCTCAATCCGATTCTGGCGGCAAAGCTGACCGAGGTGATGACCCGTCTGTGGCCGGAGAGCTCTGCTGGCGCGCTTGACCTACAGGCGGTGCCGCATATGGAAGCCTTGGCCGCGGAAAGTGACGCCATTCTAATCGGCCCGGGCCTGGGCAGGAGGGAAGAAACCCAGGATGCTGTCCGGCAGTTTATCCAGGCTGCCCGCCGGCCGCTGGTTATTGATGCCGATGCACTGGCGGCACTGGCGGCTGACCTGTCGGTTCTGCAGCAGACAGAAGCGCTGGCGGTTCTGACGCCGCATCCCGGTGAAATGGCGATGCTGACCGGTCTGACGGTTGAGGAAATCAGCCAGGACCGTATCTATGTAGCCCGGCAATCGGCGATTGACTGGGGCTGCATAGTTGTATTGAAGGGAGCGGGAACCGTGGTTGCCTTTCCCGACGGCGACATCTACCTGAATGCCACCGGCAATCCCGGTATGGCTACGGCTGGCAGCGGCGATGTTCTGGCAGGCGTTATCGCCGGCTTTATCGCCCAGGGAATGTCCAGTCATGACGCGGCCGTTGCCGGCGTTTATCTGCACGGGCTGGCGGGCGACATTGCCGCTGCCGGCGGGATGGCCGGCATGACGGCCGGCGATCTGGCTGCGGCTATTCCGGCCGCGTTGCATGGCCTGGCATCGCGGCCGCTGTACAGTTGAGGAATGACGCCGCACGGGCATAAAATTAAGCCAGTTGTCCATACTGAGTAAGTAGCCCCCATTTTTTTACTGACAGCTCTGGCAGGAATTTAGCAGAGAAGCGTATAATATATATAAACATTGACAATGGTATATCGTGATTTGTGCAAATACGCTATACTGTAGGGTCGTATGTTGGCGGGGGTGTTGGCGTGGCTGAATTAAAACGTATTATGATTAGTATTCCCAATAGTCTGCTGCAGGAAGTGGACGGAATTGTCGCTGTGGATAAGCTCAGCCGCAGTCAGTTTATCCGTGAGGCGATGCGGCTGTATATTGAGGACCGAAAACGTAAGGCGGTACGGGATATGATGAAAAAGGGCTATCAGGAAATGGCTGTTATTAATTTGTCCTTGGCGGAAGAAGGTGTGGTCGCCGATGATGAAGTGTTCGCCGTGATGCCGGCCCTGTTTGCGGAGCGTGAATGACTATGCAGGTAAAGCGCGGCGATATCTACTACGCGAATCTCAATCCTGTTGTCGGCTCGGAACAGGGCGGGCACAGACCTGTGCTGATCATCCAAAACGATGTTGGCAATAAATACAGTCCGACGGTTATTGTTGCCGCTATCACCTCACAGATTTCCAAAGCCAAGCTGCCGACACATGTCGAGATCAGCGGCAAGCAGTGTAATCTGGATAAAGATTCGGTCCTGCTGCTGGAGCAGGTCCGCACGATTGATAAACGCCGTCTCAAGGAAAAAATCACGCATTTGCCGGACGAAACAATGACAAAAGTGGATGAAGCGATTTGCATCAGCCTCGGCCTTGTTCAGCTATAGCCGGCAGGAGGCTGCGGCGGCAGCTGTGATTGGAAGGAGCCGTCATGCGTAATTGGCGAATGAGCACCCTGCTGGTTGGACTGATGCTGCTGGTCTCGCTGCTGACCGGCGCTTGCGGAAGCCGTCAGACAGCCGGGGTGGAAGGAGCGGGTCAGCAGTCTAACCCATCCCGGCTTGTGGTTCAAGTGCTTGATGTCGGGCAAGCCGATGCTATTTTGATCCGTACGCCCCGGGAAAACATTCTTATTGATACCGGCGATGCGGCAACAAAGGATAAAGTGGTTTCCTACATAAAAAGCCAGGGCATAACCAGCCTTGATAAAGTGATTATAACTCACGCTCATGCCGATCACCTGGGCGGCATGACTGCGGTTATCGAGAACATAGCGGTCAGGCAGATCTATGACAGCGCCTTTCCGGCAACAACGGCAACCTATCGCAATTATCTGACGCTGGTAAAAAAACGTCAGATTCCCTTTGCCCGTTTACGGGCGGGCGATCAGGTCGATTTGGGCGGCGGAGCCGAACTGCGGATTTTGGCGCCGGAAAAGGAGTTTATTAAAGGCAGCAATTCCGATGTAAACAATAGTTCGATTGTTGCCAGATTGTCGTATGGCGATTTTTCGATGCTGCTGACCGGTGATGCCGAAAGCGAATCAGAGGCGATTATGGTCAAACGGTTTGGCAGTGCGTTGAAAAGCCGTGTATTGAAAAGTCCGCACCATGGCAGCCGGACCTCCTCGTCGCCGGCCTTTTTGAAAGCGGTTGCGCCGGAGACTGTTGTCATTTCAACGGGTGCGGGGAATGAATACGGCCACCCTCATGCCGCGGTCATGAAACGGTACCAGAACGCGAAGCTGACAGTTTATCGCACCGATCATGATGGGACTGTGACTATCAGCAGCGACGGCAAAACCTATACGGTGACAAAGGAGAAAGGGCGATGAAGCTGCGGGCTGTGGTTGACCGGTTTGAAGAGGGAAAGGCGGTGCTGCTGCTTGGCGCCGACGAGGTGAAGGTCGTATGGCCGCGCTGCTTCCTGCCGCCGGGAGCGGCCGAAGGTGATTACCTGAAGCTTGATTTTCAACTGGACCGGGAGTCAACCCGTGCTGCCAGGCAGGAAAGCGAGGATTTACTGCGGCAGCTGCTGGGGGATACGGAAAAATAGTTCTGCAAAAAAACGGCGATTTCCGCCGTTTTTTTTGCGTCTGTGGCTAGATTTTCAGGTTTTGCAGGATTTTGACGGTAAAAGCAGAATATGTATACTGTGCGTCGCAATTTGGGAGGTGTTGCTATTTGCGTCGGATGGGAATCTGGTGTCTGCTTCTTTGGTGCCTGATGCTGCCGCAAGTGTCACTGGCCGATCCGGCTAAGGCCGAGATCACCGCTGTTCGCTCCGGTCCGTTTGTTGATAATGCATTGGGCACAGATGTGATGAGATATGTTTTTGATGTTTCACGGCCGGTGGCGGCCGAAGCGTTTATCGTCACCGGCGGCTCGACGCCGCGGTTGTCGCTGCTGCTGAAAGGCGCTGTACCAGCCGCAGGGGCAGAGTTGAATCTGGCTGACAGCATTGTCAGCCGCACCGCTGTCAGCAGCGTTGCCGGCGGTACGCAAGTGCTGCTCGATTTGAAGCAGCCGATCAGCCGTCACGATTTTAAAGTATTTACCCTGCCGGCTAATGCCGCCGCCAAAAAGGGCTTTCGGGTTGTCGTCGATATCAACCGTACGCCCCGACCCGTGTCTGTACAGCCGGCAAAACCGGCCGCTGCGGGAGCCGAGCTGCTGCAGCTGCGTTCGTATACGCATGTTGACGCTGTGACGGGAGAACGGACAATGCGTCTGGTTCTGGATACCGGCGTTCCGGTTGCGGCATCCGCTTCGTTTAGCGCGACGCCTGTGCCGCGGCTGTTGGTGGATGTGAAAGGAGCCGTGCCGGGAAAAATTGAACGTGAGTATAAGCCGGAGGGCGGCATTATTGACCGGGCGGCAATTACGGCGGGAACTGGCGGAAGCGGCAGCCGCCTGGTTGTTGATTTGCCGCTCATGCTGGAACCGGATGATTACAAACTGTTCACGCTGCCGGCTGATCCCAAGGCGGACAGGCCGTTCCGTGTGGTTTTGGATGTGAAGCAGAAAACTCCGCCGGTCAGCTTCAGCTTCAGTCCGGGTTTAGCCAAGAAAGTGATTGTCATCGATCCGGGGCACGGCGGCAGCGATCCCGGTGCCATCGGCGCCGGCGGCCTGCGGGAGAAGGATGTTAACCTGGCGGTTGCGCTGCAGGTGAAAGCGCTTTTGCAGAAAGCAGGGGCGAAGGTGACGCTGACCCGTGAAACCGATGTTGACGTCTTTGGCCCCAACGCCAGTGATGTGGAAGAGTTAAAATCGCGGACGACGGCTGCCAATAATCAAAAAGCGGATGTGTTTGTCAGCATCCATGCCAATTCGTCGGTAAACCGTGATGTCGCCGGGACATCTACATACTATTATCAAAAAACTCCCTATGACCTGATGCTGGCCAAGGCAATACAGCAAGAAATGCTGCAGGCTGGCGGCCGGCCGGATCTCAGCGTGCGTTCGGCGAATTTCTACGTGATTAAACGCACGATTGTACCGTCTGCCTTAGTTGAAATGGCGTTTATTTCCAACAAAGGCGAGGAAGAATTACTGCGTTCGCCGCAATTTCAGCAGAAAATGGCGCAGGGAATTGTCCGCGGCATCGAGAAGTTCTTCGTGCAGGCATCGAAGCAGGGAGGTGAAGAGTAGTGACCGCAAGAAACAAATGGATTGCGTTGCTGTTGTGTACCGTTCTCCTGCTGGCGGCTGGCTGCTCTGACGCGGTTCCCGTTTTGGACACCGATCCGGTCAGGCTTGCGCAGGAGACGGATAAGCCGAAACCGGCCGAAGCGGTCAAGCCCCAGGACAGCATGCGCATTACTGTATACCGGGCGACGAAAGACGCTATGAATCTGGTACCGGAAGTCCATGTCGTTGATAAAAATGATAATCCGGCCAAAACGGCGATTGGCTTACTGACGGCTGAACCGCTGGACAAGAGCTTGGTACGCGTCGTTCCTTATAATACGGCGCTGCTTGGCCTAAAGATTCAAAACGGTGTGGCCTATGCTAATTTCAGCCAGAATATACGCCGCTTTGGCGGCGGCTCGGCTAATGAAATACTGCTGGTGGCCGCCATTGTCAATACACTGACCGAGTTTCCGGAAATTAAGTCGGTGCAAATCCTGGTCGAGGGGAAAAAGGTTGACAGCCTTGGCGGACATCTCGATGTCAGCGAACCTCTCAGCCGATCGGAAAGCATGATAAAAAAAGCCAAATGAAAAAGGCAGCCGTGCGACTCAATCGCCGGCTGCTTTTTTTCATTCGTCATTCGTTAAGGTAGATTCGCGGCACCCGCCGGCTAACGGCGCATACCAGTTCATAATTGATGGTGCCGGCCAGCTCGGCTAGTTCGGTTACGCTGATTTCCTCGCTACCCTGACGGCCAAACAGGACAGCTTCATCGCCGACGGCGGCATCACAGGTTTCGCCCAGCTCGACAATGATCTGGTCCATACAAACCCGGCCGGCCAGCCGCCGGCGTTTACCGTTGATCAGGACCGACGCCCGGTTGGAAAGGTGGCGGCTGTAGCCATCGGCATAGCCGATCGGCAGTGTTGCCAGATAAACATCGCGGCTGGCCGTGTAGGTTTCACCGTAGCTGACATGCGTGCCTGCCGCAGCCTTTTTGATATAAACAATTTTCGTTTTCAATTCCATTGCCGGTTTTAAGTCTAAGTGGTGCAGTAATTGGCCGGAGGGCTGCAGTCCGTATAGAATGATTCCCGGCCTGACTGCCGCCAGATGGGCCTCCGGCAAGTCGATAATGGCGGCACTGTTGGCCGCTGTCAGAATCGGCAGCGGAATCTGCCTGCCGGCAAGGTCTTGCCACAGCTCACGAAAGGAAGCCAGCTGCCGGCGGGCAGATGTTTTATCGGCGGCATCGGCGGCTGCCATATGGGTCATCAGGCCACGCAGCTCAATGTCAGGCATTTGTGCTGCCTGGCGGATAAATTCTGCTGCATCCGGAGGCAGCAGACCGATGCGTCCCATGCCGGTATCGCATTTGATCATAACGCTCGCCTTGCTGCCCGCCCGGCGCGCCGCCGCTGCCAGCGCTTCGAGGCCGTCCCTGGTCGAGACTGTCGCGGTTAAGTCCTGTTGAATATAGAAAGCCGCCTCAGCCGGCAGCGATAAACCCAGGATCAGTATCGGCACGGTAATACCGGCCTGACGCAGTTCGGCCCCCTCCTCCGGAATGGCGACTGCCAGTGCGTCGGCACCGGCGGCAAGCAGGGCTTTGCTGACAGGAACCGCTCCATGACCGTAGGCGTTTGCCTTGACAACGGCAATCAGTTTTGCTGCCGGTGCCGTCGCCTCGCGGATTGTCCGTAGATTGTGTCTGATAGCGGCTAAATCGATGTAAGCTGCTGTTGGTCTCATGCTATTCTTCCTCTCTGCGTCTTGGCCTGCACCTGGCCTGCTCCGGTTCCTCCCCGGTTCTGATTTCAAAGGCGGCGCAGCACTGGCGCGCGACTAGCGATTTTTTTTCCTGATTGTGCTATACTAACCCTATGATATACGATACAAATGTTTTTGACAAATAGGTGATAGCGATGGAATTAAAAGAAATCGGCGAATTTGGCCTGATTGATCTAATTAAAGAGGACGCAATTAGCGATGCAAGCAGTATCGCCGTCGGGATTGGCGACGATGCCGCCGCTTTTTGGCCGCAGCCGGACCGGCTGCAGCTGTTGACCGCCGATATGCTGGTAGAAAGCATCCATTTTGATCTGCGCTGGACAACCCCCTGGCAGCTTGGCTATAAGGCTTTGGCTGTCAATATCAGCGATATTGCCGCAATGGGCGGTGATCCGCGCCAGGCTGCGGTCTCCCTGGCGTTGCCGCCGTCTACAGGCGTCGAATTCGTGCTGGAGCTGTACCAGGGCATGAAGGCGATCGGTCGTGAATACGGTGTGAATATTGTCGGCGGCGATACTGTTGCCAGTCCCGGACCACTGGTCATTAATGTAACCCTGACCGGCGATGTTGCGCCGGTACGCATGCTCCGGCGTTCCGGCGCCCGCCCGGGCGATCTGGTGCTGGTCAGCGGCTGTATTGGCGATTCGGCCGCCGGATTAGCCTGGCTGCAGTCGGGCAGACCACTGCAACAGGCCGCAGCCCTGACCGCGGCGCACCTAACGCCGCGGCCGCAGGTTGCGCTGGGACAGGCTGCGGCCGCGGCCGGTGCCAGCGCAATGGATGATATCAGCGATGGTTTGGCCAGTGAGGCCAATGAAATTGCCGCTGCCAGCCAGGTCGGACTGCGGCTTTACGCCGACCGCCTGCCGTTTTCCGAGGCGCTGCGGCAGTTTGCCGGCTCGGATACGGCTTGTCTGGAGTATGGGCTGTATGGCGGCGAGGATTATCAACTGCTGTTTACCATGCCGCCCGAGGCTGCCGCGCGCTTCTTGGCTGCGGAAACAGCCGGCAGCTGCCGGGTGATTGGCGAGGTCTGTGCCGGTCGTCAGGTAGTGCTGCTTGCGCCGGACGGCTCGACAAGCTTATTGAAGCCGAGAGGCTACAACCACTTTCGTTAGATGAGGAGAATGCATGTGCTGATTTTTCAAACCAGGTCAGCCGCGGAAACGGAGGATTTGGGTTTTCGCATCGGCAGCCGGCTGCAGGCAGGGGACTGTCTCTGTCTAAGCGGATCGCTGGGGGCCGGCAAGACTGTATTGAGCCAGGGCATTGCCCGCGGCCTGGCGGTAACCGAGCCGGTTACCAGTCCGACCTTTACCGTGCTGCAGTTATACCAGGGGCGGCTGCCGGTTTATCATTACGATTTGTATCGTCTGCGCCGGCCGGAGGAATTGATCGACATTGGCTTTGAGGAGTACAGCGGAGCGGCAGGCGTGACGCTGATTGAATGGCCTGATAAGTTTAGCGAGATGATGCCCGCAGAGGCTCTGTGGCTGCAGTTGTCCTTGGCCCAGGACGGACAGGGCAGGACGATTCAGGTCGAACCTCGCGGCCAGCGTTATCAGGACTTGATAAAGGAGCTGCAGCAGCAATGAGCATACTCGCGCTTGATACCAGCACGCTTGTCTCCAGTGTCGCCTTGGCGCAGCCGGGACAGCTGCTGGCTGAAATCACTCTGCAAACGAAGAAAACCCATTCCGAGCATTTGATGCCGCATATTGCCGATCTGCTTGTCAAAGCATCGCAGACGCGTGCGGATTTGACGGCGATCGCTGTCAGCATCGGCCCAGGCTCCTTTACCGGCCTGCGCATCGGTCTTGCCACCGCCAAGGCTCTGGCATACGCTCTGAAGCTGCCGCTGCTGGGAGTTCCAACCTTAGCGGCGCTGGCGTATGGCTGTTATGCGCCGCAGGTTACGCTGGCGCCAATGCTGGACGCGCAAAAGGGCAATGTCTATTATTCGCTCTATCAATGGCGTCAGGACGGATTTAGCGAATTGGCGCCGCCGGCAGTTGCCGCGGCCGAGTCTCTGTTTTTGCAGTTGGAGCGGCTGGAGACGCCGGTGGTACTGTTGGGAGAAGCTGCCGTTATGTTTGCCGGGCAAGCGGCCGCATACCGCCATTTGTCTCTGCCGCCGGCCCATTGTGTAATTTCACGCGCCGGCAGCGTGGCAATGCTGGGGCTTGACCGGCTGGCCCGGGGACAGCGGGATGATATTGAAGCCCTGGAGCCGCTTTATATCCGCCGTTCGGAGGCGGAAGTCCTGTGGGAGGCGCGGCATGGCGGCGGTTGTGAATAAGCTGTCGTTCCGGCCGATGACGCCGGCGGATATTGACGCCGTTGTCGCCCTTGAGCAGGCTGCCTTCAGCATGCCCTGGAGCCGGGACTCGTTTGAAAGTGAGCTGGAGCTGAATCCGCTGGCCACCTATGTGGTCATGGAGGCGGACGGTAAGTTTGCCGGTTATGCCGGTATGTGGATTGTCATCGATGAGGCGCATATTATGAATGTGGCTGTCGGGGCAGCCTGGCGCGGCCACGGCTGCGGCAAGGCGCTGATGCGGCGGATGATTGAACTGGCTGCCGCTGCCGGTGCCGAGAAAATGACGCTTGAGGTCAGGCGATCCAATCAGGTAGCCAGGCGCCTCTATGCCGGCTGCGGTTTTATCGAGGGCGGCGTCAGGCCCGGCTACTATACCGACAACGGTGAGGACGCCCTGCTGCTTTGGCTGGAGGATCTGAGAGGCTGAGGGGCCGGCAAAAAAAAAGCCACTTTCGTGGCTGAGGGTGATTGTGTAGTACAATATGCCGCAGCCCTGCCTGGTGTTACTGTGAGGAGGAAAATTCAATGAATCGTATGCAAGCCGATAGCCAGGCGCGACGGCTGGTGCTGGCGCTGGAGACCAGCTGTGATGAAACTTCGGCGGCGGTTGTTGCCGACGGCCGTGTAATCTGTTCCAACGTTATTTCTTCCCAGGTGCCGCTGCACCGCAAGTACGGCGGCGTTGTGCCTGAGATCGCTTCCCGCAAGCATATTGAAAACATTATCGGCGTTATTGACGAGGCGATGACAGCCTCCGGCAAGCGATTGGCCGATTTGGACGCCGTGGCGGTAACCTATGGACCGGGGCTGGTCGGCGCGCTGCTGGTGGGAGTTGCCGCTGCCAAAGCGCTAGCGTTTGCCCTGGATGTACCGCTGCTGGGCGTTAATCATCTCGAAGGGCATATATTTGCCAATCTGCTGGCTTTTCCTGAGCTGGAGCCGCCGTTTGCGGCACTGGTAGTTTCCGGCGGCCATACGTCGCTGGTTCATGTACGGGATTACAACCAGTTTCTGCTAATGGGACAAACCCGCGACGACGCCGCCGGAGAGGCTTTCGATAAGATCGCCAGGGTTATGGGCCTGCCCTATCCCGGCGGTCCGGAAATCGAACGTCTGGCAGCCGGGGGTAATCCGCGGGCGATCGAATTTCCCCGCGCTTTAGCCGCAAAGGATAATCTCGAATTCAGCTTCAGCGGTTTGAAATCGGCAGTGTTGAATTACCTGCATAACGCATCGCAAAAGGGTGAGCCTGCGGTGCTGGCCGATGTTGCCGCCAGTTTTCAGGCCAGTGTTGTTTCCGTGCTGGTGGATAAGACCTTATGCGCCGCTGAAAAAGCGGCGGTGGGTACTGTTGTTATCGCCGGCGGCGTGGCTGCCAACATAGCTTTAAAGCAGCAACTGGGAGCAGCTTGCGCGGCGAAAGGGCTTCGCTTTTTTGCTCCGCCGCTGTCGCTGTGTACCGACAATGCGGCGATGATTGCCAGCCGTGCCTATTACCAACTGCTCGCCGGACAGACTGCGGATCTGAGCTTGAACGCAGTCCCTTCCCTGAAATTGGGAAGCTGTCCCTGACAAGGCCTGGGTTGCTCCTTTGTCCTACAATTGTGGATACTGTGTGTAATTAAGCCGGATTTGGCCGCTGCCCCCGGTTAAAGCTGTGGATAAAGCTGTTGAATATGTTGATAAACATGGGTAAAACATATGGACAACCTGTGAATAGGCCGGCAGTCGCTGCCGGCTCTGCTTCGTCAGCGATGCCTGGCAACATTTTTTTTATAATAAAACAGGATTTTATTAATCATTATGGAATATAATTTGATTATATTATTACTGTACACTGTAGGTGGTCTAAATGGGCGTTACGGCAGACATATGCCGCAAGACAACCGGCCTGTCTTCAGAACAGATTGCCGGACTGGAAGCGATCGAGGCGATGCTGGAGCTGGCTGCCGATATTGCCGGCGCACAGATAACGGTTTATGCCAATGCGGTTGACGATCATTTTTTAGTTATCGTAGCCCAGGCAAAACCGCATACCAGTTTTATCGACTACAAAACCAACTTGCTGGGGGCGACGCTGCATTCCTCGGAGGAGCCGCTCGTCTGGCGAACGATTTCGACCGGCAAGCCGATTACCGGGCAGCGTGAGTGGGCATGGGGCAGGGAAACGCTGGTGATGCATACGTTTCCTTTGTATGACCAGGCGGGGCGGATTGTTGCCGCCGTCAGTCTGGAAACCAGCGTTGATGATTCCGGTGCCGGCAATGCCAACAGCCTGGTCGAGACAGCGAAAATGCTGCTGGCCTCGGCGGAATCGGCGGGCGGCAGTCCGCAGCCGCTGGCGCCGCGGGAGGGAATTTTGCTCATCGACCGGCATGGGCAGATTATTTATGCCAATGCCGCTGCGGTCAGCATCTATAAAATGCTGGGGATCGGCAAGATTGTCGGACGGCGCATTTATGAGCGCAGCCTTAATGCCCGCATTGCGCAAAGGGCGCTGCACACGCAGCAGCAGCAGGAGTATGAACTGGAGCTCGGCGGTACCACACTGCTGCAGCGGGCGATTCCGGTTCTGCAGAAAGGGCAGCCGGAGCGGATTATCCTGCTCATTGCCGACGTCACCGATATTAAAAAGAAAGAAAAGGAACTGCTGATTAAATCGGCCGTCATTCAGGAGATCCATCATCGCGTAAAAAACAATCTGCAGACGGTTGCCAGTCTGCTGCGGCTGCAGGCGCGGCGCAGCGCTTTTCCGGAGGTAAAAGCCGCTTTGCGGGAAAGTGTTAACCGGATTCTCAGTATTTCGGTCGTTCATGAGTTTTTGTCGCAGCAGGACAAGGAAATCATTGACGTTGCCGAAGTTGCCAAGAACATACTGGATTTAATCATTCAAAATATGCTGGAGCCGAATTTCAATATTCAGACCGTCTTTACCGGCCCTACGGTAATCTTGCCGTCGGAACAGGCGACAAGCCTGGCGCTTGCCGTCAATGAACTGATCCAGAACTCGCTGGAGCACGGTTTTGTCGGCCTCAGCGAAGGCGTGATCGGCATTGACATCGCCTCCGGCAAGGACTTCTATCAAATTGAAATTTATGACAATGGTGTCGGCCTGCCTGCTGATTTTACACCTCAGTCGACCCGCAGCCTGGGATTGCAGATTGTCAGAACCCTGGTGGAAAACGATCTTGGCGGCCAGTTTACCTTGTCTTCCCATGGAGGCACCCGTGCCAGAATCGTTATTCCCAGAATTGCCGGAGGAGGTTAAGCATGCAAGCATTGCGCATTATTATTGCCGATAACGAATCGATTATCCGCATGGATCTCAAAGAATTGCTGGAGGAAGCCGGACATACAGTGCTGGCGGAAGCCTTTGACGGCGTGCAGGCGGTGGAGCTGGCCCGGAAGTACTCGCCAGACCTGATCATCATGGACATCAAGATGCCGGAGATGGACGGCATTACCGCAGCAAAGATCATTTCCGGCGAACGGCTGGCGCCGGTGCTGCTGCTGACAGCCTACAGCCAGAAAGAAATTGTGGAAAAAGCCAAGGATTCGGGTGTTCTCGCCTATCTGGTCAAGCCGGTCAAGGAGGCGAATTTATTTCCGGCGATGGAAATCGCCATGTCCCGGTTCAATGAATTTATGGAACTGGAGAAAGAACTGGAGGATGTAAAGAATTCGCTGGTCAACCGGAAGCTGCTCGACCGGGCCAAGGGCATTCTGATGGAGGCGCATGGCCTGACGGAAAATGAAGCGTATCGCCGGATTCAGCAATATAGCATGAACAAACGCAAATCGATTCGCGAGGTAGCTGAACTGATCATCAATGCGGCTACCAAATGATGAATTTCGCGGACGGCGTCCAAGCGCCGTCTTTTTTGTTTGCCGACGGACAGCGATTTTTTTTCGTTACCCTCTTGATTTTTGCCGCCAGATTTTATATGATAAATCATGTAATTAGCACTCATGACAAGTGAGTGCTAACAAAAAACAAATAAAGCTGTACCTGATAAAAAAAGGGAGGTTGTTTCAATGATTAAGCCGTTAGGCGACAGGGTAGTCATCAAAGCTCAGGAAAAAGAAGAAAAAACAGTAAGTGGTATTGTGCTGCCGGATACTGCCAAAGAAAAGCCGCAAAAGGGCAAAATCGTTGCGGTTGGCACTGGCAAAGTGCTCGACAACGGCACTCGTGTAGCCCTTGAGGTCAAAGAAGGCCAGGAAGTTATTTTCTCGAAATACGCTGGCACCGAAATTAAAATCGACAATCAGGACTATCTGATTCTTAGCGAACGCGATATTTTGGCGATTGTTGAATAAGATTGCCAACAACGATGACTAAATATTGAGGAGGAATACATAATGGCAAAGCAAATTCTGTTTGATGAAGAAGCCCGCCGCGCGCTGGAGAGAGGCGTCAACGCTCTCGCCAATGCTGTTAAAGTCACTCTTGGCCCTAAAGGCCGCAATGTGGTTCTCGACAAGAAATTCGGCGCTCCCACGATTACCAATGACGGCGTAACGATTGCCCGTGACATTGATCTTGAGGATCCGTTTGAAAATATGGGCGCTCAGCTCGTTAAAGAAGTTGCCACCAAGACCAATGATGTCGCCGGCGATGGCACGACCACCGCTACGCTTCTGGCGCAGGCGATGATCCGCGAAGGCATGCGCAATGTTGCTGCCGGCGCCAATCCGATGATTGTTAAACGCGGCATCGAAACGGCTGTAGTCGCTTTGGTTGACGAAATTAAGAAAACCGCCAAGAAAGTGGAAACTAAAGAAGCGATCACCCAGGTCGCGGCTATCTCCGCCAATGACGCTGAAATCGGCAAGCTGATCGCCGATGCGATGGACAAAGTCGGTAAAGACGGCGTTATCACCGTTGAAGAATCCAAAGGCATGGTTACCGGTTTGGAATTTGCCGAAGGCATGCAGTTTGACCGCGGCTATATTTCTCCGTACATGATTACCGACCCTGACAAGATGGAAGCCGTTCAGAGCAACCCCTATATCCTGATCACCGACCGCAAGATCGGCGCTATCGCTGATTTGCTGCCGATCCTGGAGAAGGTTGTGCAGCAGGGTAAAGAACTGCTGATCATCGCTGAAGATGTGGAAGGCGAAGCGCTGGCGACGTTGGTTGTCAACAAACTTCGCGGCACCTTCCGCGCTGTTGCGGTTAAAGCCCCCGGCTTCGGCGACCGCCGCAAAGCTATGCTCGAAGATATCGCCATCCTTACCGGTGGTAAAGTCATTACCGAAGAACTGGGCCGCAAGCTTGACAGCGTCACACTGGAAGACCTTGGCACTGCCCGCCAGGTTCGCATTTCCAAAGAGGAAACGACGATTGTCGATGGCTCTGGTAAAGATGAGGAAATTAAGCTTCGCGTCAACCAGATCAAATCCCAGATCGAAGAAACCACTTCCGATTTTGATAAAGAAAAACTGCAGGAGCGCTTGGCGAAGCTGTCTGGCGGCGTAGCCGTTATTCAAGTCGGCGCAGCTACCGAAGTTGAGCTGAAAGAAAAGAAACTCCGCATTGAAGATGCTCTCAATGCCACTCGCGCCGCAGTTGAGGAAGGCATTGTCGCCGGCGGCGGCACGGCTTTACTTGATATCCAGGCGGTTCTTGACAAAATCGAAGCAACCGGCGAAATTAAAACCGGCATTCAGATCGTTCGCCGCGCTATCGAAGAACCGGTTCGCCAGATTGCCAACAACGCCGGCCATGAAGGCTCCGTTATTGTGGAAGGCGTTAAGAAAGCCGGCGCCGGCTTCGGCTTCAACGCGCTGACTGAAGAATATGTAGACATGATTAAAGCCGGTATTGTCGATCCGGCGAAAGTAACCCGCTCTGCCCTGCAAAACGCTGCCAGCATTGCGGCTATGGTTCTCACCACTGAAACGCTGGTTTCCGATAAACCGGAAAAAGATAATGGCGCTGCTGCTGCCGGCATGGGCGGTATGGGCGGCATGGGTGGTATGGGCGGCATGGGCATGATGTAATCAGCCTGAAAGCCCGTACACACGGGCTTCGGTGCCTGATTACCCGGTAATGTCCAAACGCTGATATTGCGCTACGTTAAAAGCAGAGGCCGTTCATCAGTTCATTGAACTTTTGGGCGGCCTCTTTGCTATGGGGCAAGGCCTTTAGCCAAGCGTGAACCTGGCCTTGCCGCTGCCACCGCGAACCAAGACTGCGTAAGCAGCCGGCAATTTGCCAGGTAAGCGCTTTCGAGTCATACTGGCTGCGTCTGCTGCATACATACTACTGTAGTCTGGCTGGGGGTGGTTGTATGCTGATTGACCTGCGGCGGTGGATCAACCGCAGATATTGGTTCTATAGTGTCATCGGCCTGTTTGCGATCAGCTCGTTCTATGTGCAGGTCGCCGAATATGCCAATAACGGTCCGGTCGCCATTGCCGGTACCCGGACGGAGCAGAAGGTCGTAGCCCTGACGTTTGATCATTCCTGGGGCAATAAATTTACGCCCTCGATCCTTGATACCTTGCAGCGGAATGGCATTAAGGCCACTTTCTTTATCATGGGGCCGTGGGCGCAGAAGTATCCCGATGTGGCGAAACGGATGGTTACCGATGGTCATGAAATCGGCAGTCATGGCTATAAGCATGAAAACTATGGAGACAGGACGCCCGAATGGGTAAAAGACGACATCAAAAAGGCCCATGAACAGATTAAAGATGCTACCGGCGTCGAGCCTGTGCTGCTGCGTCCACCCAACGGCCATTACAGCCGTGCTTCGCTGCAGGCCACTGAGGAGATGGGCTATAAAACGATTATCTGGAATGCCGATTCACTGGACTGGAAAAACCCGGGACGTGATGTGATTATTGACCGGGTTGTAAAAAGGCTGAAGCCGGGAGCGATTATCCTGCTGCATGCTTCCGATACACCGCTGCAGACAGCCGAGGCGCTGCCCATCCTGCTTGAAAAAATCAACGAGCAGGGCTATCAGATTGTTCCGGTTGGCCAGTTGCTGAGCCAGTACGCGGAGAAGGGTGTTATCCGCCATTGATGTGATTGCAAACAGGAGAAATGCAACCGGTTCTTTTAGAAAGCCGTTTGCGGTTCTCCTGTTTTTGCTGCCCGGCCGGTTTCTATACTGCGGCCTTTTACCGGTTTACAACAATTGAAAAAGTAAAGAAGTAATCTTGCTGCGGAGCAATGGCCGCTTTTCGGCAAAGCAGAATCCGCTTGTTCCTTTTTGCATTGCCCAAAAAGGAACCGAAAAAGT